>JAFUTH010000022.1 GCA_017484285.1 Treponema sp.
CAGGTTCAGCATGGCGACCACATTCTCCGCCGTCATATTTCCGCTCATCTTGGTGAAGCCCACGATGTCGGTGAAAAGCACGGTTGCGTTCGGGTAGGATTTCGCTATCGTGCGGTCGGGATGTGCGGTGAGTTCTTTTGCTATTTCTTCGGGCAGAATGTTCAAGAGAAGGCTTTCCGAACGGTTCTTTTCTTCACGAAGCTCTTTCGTGCGTTCCTTTACAGTGTCTTCGAGTTTTCTGTTCTCTTCCTCAATGCGGATAATCTTTCTTTCAGTAAAAGAAACGGTAAGAGAGACGATAAAAAGAATCGAAAGCAAGACCAATGCGACATCAAAAACAATGTATGACAACGGCTTAAGCAAACTTTCATACGAAAAGACGATTTTTGATTCTGCGGGAGAAAACGATGCGGGCGAGTACATTATGCAACCAAAGCCGAGCGTTTTTAGCGGAGTGACCTGATAGAAATCTGCGCCGTGAATGTTTTCTTTGTCCTCGTCATGGGGCTTTTTGACACTCATTACAAATTGCGGAGTTGGCACAGTCCCGATTTGCACAATCGAAAAAGTTCCGTTCCATGGACCGGGGTCAATCGTACAGCCCTCGGAAACATCTATCGTAACGCTCCAGTCAGTGATGATTGTTGCCCTCATGTTGTTATAAATCACGCCGTCATACTGTGCGCCGATTCTCGTCAAGTCACCGTTATCGTTCCACACCTTTTCAGCGTTTCGTGAGAAAGTCATGCAGACGGGCTTTGACTTGTCGTTTTCAAAATCAGGCTTTTCCATAATCAATGTTTTTTTGGGGATATTGATTCCTGTAATCGAAACAATGACAAGAACTAAAAGCAAACCGCCCGAAAGAGCGCAGATGACCTGCCATAAATGGCTTTTGGAAATCCGCTTTTTCATCTCAGGAATCATCAGAGCCTGTTTGTAGTCAGGGCTTAAAAGCGAGCCGTCTTTTTTTTCCGAATAGAATTCCAGTTCCAAAAGTTTTAGTGAGGAATAAAAAAGATGCAGAGCACCTACGCCGTAGCCAATGTTTATCCATGAGAAACCGTAAATGAACAGAGCAAGAATTATTCCGATAAAAGGAAAAGCGGAGTAAACAAGAAGCGAAACAAAGACATTTTTTTGCAATGATTTTCTGTATTGGAGCAGCATCGCCAATGTAACCAGTCCTGGCGAAAAACCGAGAACAACGCTCAGTGGATAGAGGGAATTCCTGTGGTAAAAATTGCTTTCGTCAAAATAATAATAGAGATTTGTGAACTGACTGATTAAAACAAGGGCAAGACCGACCAAACAAATGTAAAAAACGACAAAAAGATGGGGCGGAACTCCGTTTTTTACAGACAGGCGAAGATTTTTTAAAATTTTGAATTCCAGAAAATCGGACTTGATGAATTCAACGCAGTAAAAGCAGATGAAAAAAGGCAGGGTACAGTTAAGGAAAAAGACGACAAAATTGCTCAGACGAACCATATAGAAGCCGGTTTGACTTGTATTTCCACGGAAAATGTAAGCTAAAGCGTCAAAGACAAGCAGAATTCCTGTGATGAACTGTATCAGAATCAGCGTACGGCGACTGTTGTTCTTGAATTTGTGGCCGGAAAACAAAAAAATCCCTGCCTGAAAGCAAAAAAAGGCTAAGGCAAAAAGTATTATCGTGCTGATTGTTCTAATCGTGTCGCTCATGTCTTTTAATTCTATTTTATAAAGTGGAATTTGTCAAAAAGACTAAAAAGACGGCATTTCTGCCGTCTTATGCCGTTTTTTTAGCAATCTACACCGTGAACTGGTCAACCTGCTTTCCCATTTCGCCGGATATTTATTTTGTGTAGGCGATAAGTTCTTCGGGACTGAGCGTGTACAGATTCCCGAAATTTGAGCCGTTGAACAGGCGCACATGAGAGCCTATCGTATTCTTGACCAGATACTTGTACAGGTCTGAATAGACGATAGCCGGCTCTGCGGTGATGCTTTCCGTAAAATTCTTGGTGAAGCGGTTTGAGAGCCATACTTTCAGCTCCACGCTGTAGAGGTCGGCAAGCGATGTTTCCGAGCCGTTGGCGGCAGTAAAAGCAAGCACGCCCTCAATCCCTCCGCAAATGTGCATGACGCTTCCCGAATAGCAGGTCTCCGTCACAATCAGAAGCTGCCTGAAATGCTTGTTGCCCTCATCGTCATTGTCCATCGCTCTAAGCGTGGTTTGCATCAAGTCCGTGGTGAAGCCCTTGTAGGCGGAATTTTTGCCTTCCCACACAAAATAACCGTTCTCGCTGTCGCCGTTTATGTTCGTGCCGTGTCCCGACCAGAACCAGATGATGTTTGAGGAGAATGTGCTTTCAAGGATTGTCGGGGATTCAGCGAGATGAGGATGAGTCAGTCTCAAAGTCTCCCGATTTTCCAGAGCAAGGCTTTTCCCCTGCATGATTTTTGAGACATCTTCTGCCGTCAATTCTTCAACGAGATAGTCAATCTCAATGTCATCGGTGTACAGGTTTTCGCCGTCAAAGCGGGCGATTATCTCGCCGGGTCGCTTGTTCCGCTTGTGGTTCACGATGTCGTCCGCAAGAATCAGTATGATGTGGTCGTCGGGGAAGCCGTTTTTGCGCAGAAGCTGGTAGATGTAGAGCGCGTCCGCCTGATGGCGGTAGTTTGCCCAGCCGGTGGAAGCCGCCACGATGACCGCCCATTGGTCTTCCATATCGCCGTAGGTGACGGTCGAATTCTCGGTGTCCTCCACATCCTCGTTGTCGTCAAAGCTTACAATCCATTCCCAGCTCGCCCTGTTCCCGCTTGAATGGGAGCTGTTCTCGGTGGAAGTGAATTCGAGCGGCACGAATTTGCCCTCGACTACGCACCAATGCACATAGATGCTGTACAACGCAGATGTGAGCGTTTCCTTGTCGAAATCGAGCAAGCCCGTAGCTCCGCACAGGTTCGTGTAAATGCCACGGTCAAGGCTCTTGAAGGCAACGACCATGCCCACGAGATTCCATGCGTATTCTCTTCCCGCCGTTGCCTCGTTCATCTTGCGAAGCTCGGCGTTCACTTTCTCGTTGGTGAATGCGTCTGCATCTCCGTTTTTCTGGTTGCAGAAGCACCCTGCGGCGGCAAACGAGCACAAAAGGAGCGAGTCGTAGAACTGCGCCTCACCGAGCACGGGATTTTCGCCGAAACGAGCGGCATAATCCACCGCAAACGCGCTCTCAGGGTCGGCATAGGGGGCCGTTCCCTCGATTCCTTCCGCAAGGCAGTTCTCGCCGTCCGTGAACGAAAGCAGCTCCGCAGTGAAAGCGGTGTCGGAGAAAAGCAGGCGCGGGGCAGAGTCGCCAAAAGCCGCGCGTTTTTCAAGCACTTCCTGTGCGTCTTCGTAGGACGAAAAGGCGCAGAGGACAAAATCGGAGTTACAGCCCAATACGGTTTGGGCAGCCACGGAAAGCGATACTGGCTCCGTTCCCGACTCGTATTCTTTTTTTACGGTGTCGGTCTCATAGATGACATTCTTCACTATCTCCAAATCAAGCTCGGTGGCAAGAAATGGCACCCAGTCAAAGAAGGTCTTTCCGTAGACATCCGCGCTCGCAAGCAGGGCGATGCGTCTTCCGCCGTATGTGGTGACTTTTGCAAGCATTGCCTCAATCTGCGATACATCGGACTCGGTGAGCGTCCACAAAAAGGGCGATTTTTTGTCCTTGACGGCGGCATTCACCGCATACGCTCGGATGACGGTCTCGCTTGAGGCGCAGGGCGCAATCAGCGTTTTTTTCGTTTCGTAGCATTTGTCTGCGAATGTCTGCACATGGCTTGAATACATGGGGCCGATGACGGCAAGCAGGTCTTGGCGCGATGAAAGCGTGGCTGCAAGCGATTCCAAATCCGCGCTGTTCTCGTCGTACCATTCAATGTTGAGCGTGAACGGAGTTGAAAAAAACGCCCGTCGCCTTTTCGAGAGTCGTAAGATACCATTCGGCGACACGCCTAAACCGCTGTGACTGCGTGCTTTTCTCTGCAAGCGGAAGCACCACCGCCACATTCACTTTTTCTAAGGAACTCGCGGGGGATGAGGGCGAATCATCGTCGTTGTTTTTGCAGGAAGAAAGAGAGAAGAGCGCAAAAACTGCGGATAAAAGTAAGAGATGCCTAGTTTTCATAATATGCATGCTCCTTTTCAATCGCTTCTGAAAGATGTTCCTGAACGACAGCAGAAAGGCTTTCGTAGCCTTCTGAAACCACAAGCTCGGTGTAGCCTTCGCCAAGCCCCAGCCGCTGGTAGTGCTCGATTTTGCCCTCGGCGAGCCACTGCGCTATGCACTTTTCTGCCGCCTTGTCTATGTGCTTGACCACCGAGAACGGCACCTGCGGGCTGTACGCGCTCATGTCAGAATCCATGCCGACGGTGTAGAACGAGGACGCTCCCTGCTCGCGGTTGTAGCGGAGCAGCCCGTGAATGCTCCCGCCGCAAATGGGGAAGTAGAGGTCAAAGGTATTGAAGCTGTTGTTGTAGGCGATTTTGTAGGCGGTGTCCTCACTGTTAAAGCCCGTTGTGTCTGCCTCGCCGTTGATTGACTCGGCGACAAAGGTGGCGTTTCTCATTTCTTCCACTTCTTCTGTCGTAGTCGCAAAATAGTTGTAGATATAGGAAGTGCTACCCGATGAGCCGTAGCCGACCGAAAAGCCGTTCAGCGCGTCAATCAGCGGCTGCATAAAATCATTGGCAAGCAGGGAAATCACGCGGGGATTTTCTTTTGCAGAAAGCAGTGTTTTTGCCGCCGTTCCCGCAAGGTAGCTCGCACCGTACAGCGGCATATACACCGTGCTCAGATACGGAACTTCCGTTTCCTCCGACTCAAAAAGCAGATAGGTGAACGGCTCGGTGGAAGCGGCAATGCTTTCTGCAATCTCGTCTGATTCAAGCACGGGAAGATAGCTTTCGCTCGCAAAAACAAAAAGGACGGGAATATCGGCATTCTCTTCCGCGCCGATAAGTTCCCGATATGACGAGAAAACTTTCTGTATTTTTACCTGTGCGTCGTCCCAGTCATCAGGGCTTACATCGTACACAAGCAGGTTGTTCTCAAACGCCGCCTTGTGTATTCCGTACGCCAAGATGTCTGTGTAGGAATTGTCGCCCAAGCCGGCGGGCAAATGAAAGACAATGACGAGCTTTTCCGAGATTTTTTCGGTCTCGGTCTCTCCTCCGCCGCCACTGTCACCGTCATTCGAGCAGGAGGCTAGTGCGCAAAGCAGCAACAGCAGCATAAGAGGAAAAAGAGAAACCCGACATTGTTTTTTCATTCGCATAGGCTTATTTTCGCGTTAGAGCGACCCCCAGTAGTCAAAGGCGTTGTCTCCGCTGATGTACACATCCGTGTAGGCGGAATTTTTTGTTCCAGAGTCTTTAATTACGATTTCAGGACTGTAGATGATGTGATACGGATACGAGTTGTACGAAGTATATTTTGGATTTTCCGTCGCCGTATTGCTCATCCAGGTGTATGTGCCGCTGAATCCGAGACTTCCGTTAGTAACGCGGTGAATGTAGTCAAGGTAGGTGTAGCCGTCATCAACATCCGCAGACATTTTCAGAACATAGCAAACCCATGTCGTGTAAAAAGAATCCAGATAGTTGAGGTCGTAAGAGTCGGTTACGGCAAGCATCGTCGTTGCGCCAGAAACAGAGCTGTAGCCGTCCGAAGTCGTTTGGATAGCATCCGTTGCGCCAACTGTGCCGATAAAGAATGGCTGCACATAGGTTGTCTGGGAATTTACGCTGTTTCCGCGCGATACGCGGCTCTTGTCGTTTTTGGGGCTTCCGAAGGCAAAGCAGAAATTCTCGCCGTTGTTTGAGAGGTTCGCGATGTCGTAGCCACGGCTCGCAATGGCAGAGTACACCGCCTCTGCGTTCGTGCCGTTCCCGTTCAGAAGCGCGTTGAATGTGTGGTAGGCCGCCTTTGCCGTGTCGAGCGACATAAGGTTCTTTGCGTACACCCAGTTTTTCTGGATAAGGTTTGCGTAGGAAAGCCAGACTTTCTTTTTGTCTTCTTTGACGATGCACTTTCCCGCGTTCTTGCCGGTCTTGGCGAAGGGGTCAAGGCACATCCAGTAGCTGTTGCTGTCGTTTGAAGGGCCGCCCGCCGGTTGTACGCATATCCAGGTGGTTCCGTCGGAGTCGCGCGTGATGATGTCGCCCGCATGGTAATACGTGGGATTTACGGCATTCTCGCCAACCGAGTCTTTGATTCCGTCCTCAGAGTAGAATTTTAAGACGGAAAGCCCTGAAACGCGCTTGCTGTTTACCGTGAGCGTGGCGTACAAATCCGTGTCGGTGTTTGTCGAATCGGCTTTCGCAAAGGTGAATTCGCCCGCATCGGCATCGCTCCAGGAGTCGTTTTCGCTTCCGATAAGCTCGTGGAAGTATTCGGCGGCATCGTCTGCACTGTCGCACGCAACATAGCGCACCGTGTCGTCGCTCTCCACTTCTGTGGGGAATGTCGTTCCGATGTCTGCTGTGAATGTCTTGCTCTTCCAGTCGGAGGGAAGCTCTTCGTCGCCGTCGTCGTTTTTCAGGTCGCACAAATCGCGCAGAATGTTGAATGCGATGTCTTCTGTTGTGACCGCGTTGTCCTGCTTGTCGGCGATTGTCTCTTCTTTTTTCTCGTCGTCATCGTTCGAGCATGAGAGAAGCCCCACGCTCATCGCAACTGTGAGGGCTATAGCCCCCGCAAAAAATTTTGCCCGTTTCATTATAATTTCCTATTCTTTCTGCCAGCTGGCTTCTACGCCGTCAATACTCAGCTTTGTGTTCTGCCGTGCTGCCCAATAGTCAAACTGAGTGGCACTACCGTTACGCTGCACAAAGCAGTCTTCATACGCGCTGCTCGGCTTTTTGGGTGCGTCTGCCTTGCCCTTGTTGTCATTGATGCAGAGCTCTATCGTCATAACAGGAGCAATAGGTGCACTAATATCTACAAGTTTTTCTATGTTACTAAAGGTAAGATTATTTGGCGAATACTTGAAAAGATAATCCTCGTAATTATATGGGGAGTGATCATCTAATATGCCTTGGTAACATTCAACATATGCTAAATCATGCTTGTCAGTTACAGAGAACAAAGAAAGTGGATTTTCATTAATTGTTCTGAGTGTTTTTATATGTGCTAAAAGTTTGCTTTCAGTTCCCGTTGTACCGTTGACAAGAAGATATGGCTGCACATATTTTACATCTGCATCTTTCGGGCGTTTTGAATCATTTTTCGGCTTGCCATATACAAAGCAGAATGCTGCCATATTGTTCAATGTATATTCGTCAATTTCACCACTATTCTGTCTTCCACCTGCCGAAAGCTGAAGCAGATCAAAGCCAATGTTTTTGAGGTTGTTGTTTGCCTGTGTACATCCGTCAAAAATAGTGTTTGTTTCTGGGTTAGCAATGCACAAGAATGTGAAGGCCGCTGCCTGCGCAGTTTTGAGTGACATAAGGTTCTTCGCATACTTCCATGTCTGTTTTTCAGTCTCGCCTGTAAAGTCTCCTTTTTCATCTGTAAGATTTATCGTGACTTTCTTTGTTTCTCCGGTAATGAGACATTTTTCTTTATTGTCATAGGGATTAAGGCAAATCCAGTAGCTTTTGTCCTTGTTTAAAGGGCCGCCCGCCGGACGAACGCAAATCCAGTAAGTTTCGTCCTTTTTGCGCTGAATTATATCGCCGGCACTGTAGTACGGTGTGCCTTTGTAGCTGTTTTCGGAAGCCGCAGCTGTGATTACATCAAGAGGAACAAAATTGAGCTGAGTCACGCCCGGAAGCACATCGATTGAAACATCAACGGTGGCGTAGAGGTCATCATTGCCTGTGACCTCTTTGTAAGAAAGCGTTCCGAAGCCTGGGCAAGTCCAAGTATAGCTGTCGTCCTCAACGCTCTCGCCAATCATGTCAGAGAAGAAAGCACGAGCGTCGTCGATACCAGATGCCGCAATTGAGCGCACTGTTTTATCATCGTCGAGTACATAGCCCTGGTCGCAGGTGAATTTGATGCTCTGCCAGTTTGAAGGAAGCGTCTCCACGCCGGTGTATGCACCGTCCTCGTCTGTTGCGGCGTTTTCATCGTATTCGGCAAGGTTGCAAAGTGAACGCAAAACGCTGAAAGCCGAATTTTCAAGTTCTTCCTGAGCCTCGCTCTTTTCGGCAGAAGTGTTATTGTCATCATCATCATTTGAGCAGGAAATAAATCCCAAACTCATCGCAAAAGTGAGTGCAATTGCACTGGCAAAAAATTTTGTTCGTTTCATAAAAATGTCTCCTATAAAATGTGTCTAGTTGTTTTCGGAATCCCATGCTACATATTTTCCGTCAACGAAGCGGAATGTTACGCCCAGAGAATCCCACCAATCAAGCGGTTCTTCTGCACCTTCTGCGTAATCCAAAGCACAGATGATTTCAAAATCTTTTTCTTTCAGCGGATTCTTTGCAATCTGACTGTCCCCCTTGTTGTCTTTTATCATAAGTTCAGGACTGATAATGACGTTATAGTCGAATACGCCTTCAAGATATGTCCGTTCGGGCTTTACGAATAAAAGACCGGACACTGAATCGTATGTATGAAGGTAATCCGCATAATTGTATGGTTCATCTGTAAAATTTTCTCGCTGTGTCTGTCTGTTAAAATTCTTTTCCATGTGAGCGTCATCATAATCATCTGTCAGGGAGAAAAGAAATTTCGGAGCGACAGTTTTTGTAACATCGTTTACTGTGGCATAGGTAGTTGAGAAATGAACATCAATATATTCATTTCCGCTTTCTGCCCAGTCCCAGTTTTTGGCAACATCACTTCCTTTAGTCCAAGAGGTGTAGCCAACGATAAATGGTTGAGCAAGTTTTACGCCGGAGCGTGCAGAATCGTTTTTAGGACCGTCGTATGCAAAACAGAATTTTTCATATCCATCAGATGAAAAACCCAAATTTGCCAAATTTGCCATTTTTGATTTCATATAGTTATAGATTGGCATACCTTCTTCTGTCTGCGTAATCAATGAAAATGTGTGATATGCAGCCTTTGCTGTTTTAAGGGACATCAGTTTTGTCGCATAAGTCCATGTCTGACTATATTTTTTAGAATCGTATGTCAGGTTCGTATAAGTTTTCTTTTGAGATGTAATGATTTGGGCAGGATTCAAACAAATCCAGTAGCTTTTGTCCTTTTTCAGGATGCCGCCTGCAGGACGAACGCAAATCCAGTATGTGTTATCTTTTGTTCGTCTGATAATATCTCCCGCATCAAAAAACGGAACGGCAGAAGAGGCGTTTTCCGGCTTTGCTTCTTCTATGACATCGACAGGAACGAACTGAAGCTCTTTTACTTCAGGAAGCACTTTGATATTTACGGAAACAGTTGCGAACAAATCTTCATTACCGCTCACCGTAGAAAACTTAAGTGAACCAAGTCCGTCATAAGACCATTCGTATGTATTGCCTGCAACAGTTTCTCCAATCATTGATGAAAAAAACTCTTTTGCATCGTCAATACCGTTCGAAGCGATTGAGTAAACGCCAGGATTTTCATCGTTAAGCACGACTCCCTGGTCGCAGGTGAAGTCAATGTTTCGCCAGTTTGACGGAAGAGATTCAACTCCCACCATTTCACCGCTTTCATCCTCGACTTTGTTTTCATCGTATTCAGAAAGATTCGTGAGGGAACGCAGTATACTAAATGCGGCATCATCGACACTCAAAAAAGCACTTTCTTTATTTGTTGTTTCTTCTTCTTCATTTGAGCAGGAAAGGAAGCCCAGTGCAAGCACAAAAGCAAGTGCCAGTGTTCCTGCAAAAAGTTTTGTTCGTTTCATAAAATTGTCCCTTTAGATTTCAGTCCCTGAAACAAGCTCAGGGGAACGGTCATTCTGAGCGTAGCGAAGAATCTCTAGTTACAAGCAACTTGCTCTTGAGATGTTTCGCTTCGCTCAACATGACATGTGAATTTTCCTCAGAATGACCGTGTTTTTTACTCGCACTTCTGGCGCAAGATAACCGGCATACAGGGCCCCCGCGGAGAATAAAGGATAGAGCTGTCTCCCCATGAGTTTCCGTTGTAATGGAAAGTCAAATTCTTCGTGACATTGGTAACACTACCGGAATTTACTGAAACCACCGTCCGTGTTGCATGCCAGTATACATATCCAGTGTAAAGAGCCCCTGATTCGTTAGCGGCGTATGTGGCAAAGATGCTTGAATCAACGTCTTCATGGCTCCACCAGGGCAGTGCCGTACTCTCATCCTTGTAGCTCACATAACCAGTCTTTTCAAGATTCAAACCAAGCACGCCGTCTTTCATGAACATTCCGGCCACAGTTCCGCTTTTGTTTTGAATCGAGTTCAGGCTGTCAATAAGAGCCTTCACTTCCGTGTCATAAGGAAGTTCCCAACCATCAGGCGCGAATGTATGCCCTGCCATGTTTGAATACACATATGACGGATAATAGTGGATTCCGCTAGGAAGAGAGCCAGTCGCATCACTTCCAGAGCGAATCTTGTAGCTGTCCACAAGAACTTTTGCATCCTTATGCCCCTGACCGTCATAGCTTGTTCCGTCGGTAAATACAGTTCCCTTATAGTAGTCGCGAATGTAAATGTTATTCTGAATCTTTACAAGATTATATTTTCCGTTTCCGCCAAAGTCTGCGGTACGCTCTGCGGAAACAGCTTCCCCAATATCATCTATAACATCATCAGAAAGATAATCAGGTACTACCGCGCTGAGCGCAGTCTCGTTAACATACAGCTCTGTAATAAGCTTATTTTTGCTCTCCTCTGAATCTTTGTCTGATTTTGCACTTGTCCGCTTGCTCAAAATGGCAGTAGAGCCATCCCAGCCTACAGAATACGGAGTATAATCATGGTCGGCATCCCCTGGGAAGACACCCATGTTCCAGAATATCTTGGTGTTCACCGCAGGATAAACAACAGTGACACGCTTCACAGAATTGAGTTCAGGAATGAATTCATTGCAGGCAACTGCAACAACAGAACCACCCTCACTCGTTGTAATATTCTTTATAAGAGAACCGTCATCTTCAAAAGTTGGAATTGTAATTTTTGTAGGAGCCACGGTAACATAAGAACTCATTTTTGTTACGGGGAAGTCTTTGAGGAACTGTTCGCTTTCAAAGTATGCTTTCATGGCGTCATAGCGCTCTTGAGCCTTGTCCGTGTCAACTCCGTCATTGAAATCAATGAGAGCGTAGAGTGGCACAAGGTCATCTTCCATGTTGTTGAAGTCGATGAACACGCTGTCATCGCTTTCGGTGAATGATGATGACCAGTCAGAGAAAGTGCCTGCATTTGCTCCGACAGTTCCCTCGCGGTTTGTAAAAAGAGCGGTTATAGCAAGTGCCTTTTCCTTGTTGCCGCCGCGAGTTGAGCCTGAGAATGTGAACTTATCTCTTTCTGTCGTGAGCGTTTTTTTGTAGCTGGATTCGACACTGCTTTCAAGCGAGGCATTGCCTCCGAAAAGCTCCGAGAAATTTGCCTTGATCATGCAGCTGGCATCAAAAGTGCCTTCCATGTTCTCCGTGTTGGCTTCCATAGTGATATTTACCCTGCCGCCGAGTTTTCCGCCCACGACGACATGGGTTCCGTAGTCTTTTACCAGCTGCTTGAAGCCCGCATTGGTAGAAGGATAGTATGGCGACTTACCGTTGATTGCGTTGTATGCGGTAGGGTTCATAATGGCTTTTCGCGCGCGGGTTTCCGCTGAGGCATTCAACATCGCAGTCCAGGCATCCATGTTAATGTCTGTCCAAGCGTACTGGTAGTTTGAGCTGTTTTTGTTCTTCCATTCCGTATGTGATTCAAGTTCGCTTGAAAAACCGCCCCAGTCGAATTCAAGGGTGCCGTTCACGGTGGTGTTGAGACTGGCTTCAAGCTCGGCAATGTTAGAGCCGGTCGCTTCCCTGTATGTCACTTCATTTCCATCGTCAGAAAACTCAATTTTGACTGTCTCTGTGTCTCCGTCCGCGTCTTCAATTTCAATTCCTGTGTCAACGAGGGCAGTCGTTTTGAAGATTTCCTTTTTGCGGGCTTTTGTCGACGCATAGCCCTGACGAACATTGTAGCCATAGCCGATGAACTGCTTCTGTCTTGGATTTTCTTCAGCTCCGGCATTCGCACTAGCCGCAACTTGAGTAAGCTCGACTGTTTTTGTAGCGGTAGTGCCGTCATAGTCAACGGTAAGCGTCGCCTCATGTGTCTGGCTGTTTGTGTTCTCGTACACATAGAGCGTAAGACTTCCAGAACCAGTTCCCGAAACGCCTGCAAGTTCCCCAAGTTCATACACTTCGCTCGGAGTAACGCCTGTAACTTCACTGTCATCAATAGTAATTACATCATCCGGATCGAAATCAAGCGAAGCCGTCCAGTTTTCGCCTTTTGCTGCCGGAACCGAGAAGACAACCTTGTAACTGCAGTTCTCAAGCTCCATGCTCGTGGTGCTCGCCAAATCCGCTTTGACGACCGTAACGCCGTTTTTTGTTTTGGTGTTGGTATTGCTCGGAGAATCATCGTCTCCATTTGAACAACTCAGAAGGCTTGCAGCAAAAGGCAAGGCTGATGCCAAAAGCAAGCCGATTTTACTCGTCTTTTTCATAAAAGACCTCCTCTAGAAATGTGTGTGAGACTTTTTGACATAACAGAAAAAGCGCAAATCCTTGCAGAAAAATCCCGCAAAGACTGCGCTGTTTTTTGAGAAAATTGGTGTGTGTATAGGAAGAGATTTTGCTATGCGGACAGAATACGAGCCTGAGAACTGAGAACTGAGAACTGAGAACTGAGAACTGAGAAATTTTGCCTCATCAGGAATTCTTTGTCAAGTGTTTTCATAGCTAATTCTTACTGTATTCTCACAGTATTATAACGCAAACTTAAAAAGTTTCAATGTTTCTCGAAAGAAAAGTAATAAAAAATTGAAATTTTTGCGGTTTTTTGCGCTTTAGTGCGGCTGGCTTCGTAAAACCACGCTTCGCTTACATGTGTTTACACGAAGGCACAAGGACAAGGGCTAAAAATTTTTGGAAAATTCGCAAAATTTTCAAAAACGAAATGCAAAAAATCGTTCGTTTATGATAAAATTGATATAAATGGAGGTATCAGTATGCCTTACGCAGCACTCGAACAGAAACTTAGGCTTGTGCCTGAAAAAGATTTTGAATTCGTCTCTCATTTTTTGGATTTAGTTCTTGGAAACAATAAAATTCAGCCATCAAGAAATGAAGAATACCTTTCAATGCTGGACAGAAGTTTCTCTCAGCTCGAAAAAGGTGAGGTCGTTGTAAAGTCAATGGAAGAACTTCGGGCACTGGAGAATGCCTGATGAATGATTTCACTTTCACAAAAGAAGCCTTTTCTCAATATATGTACTGGCAAAACCAAGACAAAAGAACGCTCAAAAAGATAAACGATTTGCTTGAAGACATCCGAAGAAACGGTGCATTGCAGGGAATCGGGAAACCTGAGTCATTAAAAAATCATCCCGGCTATTCGCGAAGAATCGACAAAGAAAACCGCCTTGTTTATGTTATTGATGAACTCCAAAATATAAAAATCATTTCATGCAAAGGTCATTACGATGCATAAAAAAAGGCGGCATTTCTTGTGTTATGATGATGTTGTTCCCTTAATCATTTCAATGGTTTCCCGTGAACTTTCAAGATTCCATCACTCCAGAAATCCGTTTAAAAGGCGCTTTCCATTCCTGCATTTGGTAGTCTTTGTCCTCGTCAATCATCTCCAGCATGATTTTTGCGTACTGCGGGTCAAACTGCGTGCCGATTCCCTTCTCAATCTCATCTCGCACGACTTCCTGCGGGAGCGTGGAGCGGTAGCTTCGCTTGCTCGTCATGGCATCGTAGGTGTCGGCGACGGCGATAATCCGCGCGATTTCAGGGATTTCCTCGCCTTTGAGACCTTCCGGGTAGCCGTGGCCGTCGTACCGCTCATGGTGGTAGTGAGCGCCGATGCTTATGTACGGCGACTGACGGATGTTTTGCAGGATTTGGTTTCCCAGCTTCGGATGCTCTTTTATCGCCTGAAATTCCTCGTCAGTGAGGCGGCCTTCCTTGTTGATGATTGCATCGGGAACGCCGATTTTTCCGACATCGTGCAGAAGCGCGGAAAAATATATCTCGCGGATTTCAGCCTCGCTCTTTTTTGCCCTGCGGGCGATTTCACGCGCATATTCGGCAACACGCATGATGCTTGGCGAGTCGCTTGAATCGCTCGGCTTGAAGGACAAGGTGATTCCGTACCACGGCGCGAAAGAGGCGGTGCTTCCGTGGGCGAGATTCCCTGTAAAAGCAGAATGTTTTATGAAAATAATGTGCCACAAGGATGTGGCGAAAAGCAAAGCGAGTTTTGGAACAAAACTCGGCCACTTTATGCGCCGACACGGATGTCGGAGCATAAAAGTGCTCCCGCTCGCATTCTACAAGGCACAGGAAGCGAACTTCCCCACGCACCCGCTGCTTGGGAGAACAAGAATGTCTTGATTTCGCTCTCGAACAAGGAAGGACAGAAAGAGCAGGTTCTGTTCATTGGAAAGACGCTCGCTTCTCTCGGATTCACGCTGATTGGCACGAAGGGAACGAGCGACTTCTACAACGCGAACGGAATCAAGTGCCAGACCGTGAACAAGATTGGCGGCGGTCGCCCAGATGTGCTGGATGTGATAATGAACAAGGAAGTATGCCTTGTAATCAACACGCCGAAGGCAAAACGCAACTACGCCGTGGACAGAAAGACAATCCGCAAAGTGTGCTTGAAGTACAAAGTTCCGTACATCACCACGCTCGCGGGCGCGGTTGCCGCAGTGCAGGGAATTGACGCTACGAAATCAGCGAATGCTGGTGTAGGTGGGGTTTGTTCGCTTCAAGAATACCATGCAATGATACGCTAGGGCGAGTTTTGGTTCTGCCAAAACTCGTAAGCACGCGAAAGCGTGCGACAAATGCCGGTGTGGGTGGTGTGAAGTCTCTGCAAGAGTATCATGCGCTGATTAAGTAAAATCTGTGAAAGCAGAGTAGAAAATGGGAAGACCTTCTGCGAGTTTGCAGAAGGTCTTTTTTGTCTGTTGATGGGGGGATGAACCTACGCCTTGTTGCCTCGTCATCAACACGCCGAATGCAAAGCGCACCTATATTTCCGTCTCTTCTTTCATCATTTTTTCGACTTCGGGGCGGGTAAGTGGTTTATTTGCATCATAGGCTGTTTTGTTCGCCTCGATTTCTTCAAAAGTCCACAATTTTCCGTCTTTGTTTCGCATTCCGGGACAATCTTGGGCGCATTCGTTCCATGTTGCTTCGTCTTTTATCATCCAAGACCAGAACGGGTAGGTTGAGCATTGTACAGGGCGCGCTTCGTAGCATGAGCAGCCATCTTTCCAGAGAATGCAGTCGTAGTTCTTTTTTTCGAGGAGCGCAAGCACTTGCTCACCATAGTAATAATCTGCCCATCGGCAATACGTTTTTACAAATTCGGTGACCGAAAGATGTAAGTACGTGCGCAATGCTGTCAAATCTCGCAGTGAAAGGTACACGAATCCTGGCGAGTGTCCGCAGCAAAATGAACACCGCTGACACCCAAAATGCAATCCGTTCTTGTAAAAAGGCTCTGACTGTTTCGTATGATTCATGAAATCGATTATAGCATAAACGTGCTCGCGAGAAAGCAGACTAAATCGATTTTTTTAAGACTCGGGCACTGTTTGCTACTGCGAGAATGCACACGCCCACATCACCGAAGACGGCGAGCCACAAATTGCCGAGACCGACCGCGCTCAAAAGCATAATCGCGACTTTGATTCCGATTGAAGCGTAGATGTTCTGCCAGACGGCGTTCATCGTGCGGCGAGAGATTTTGATTGCGTCCAAAAGGCGGCTCGGCTTGTCGTCCATGATGACCACATCTGCCGCCTCGATTGCGGCATCGCTTCCGAGTGCGCCCATCGCGATTCCCGCATCCGCTCGGGCAAGAACCGGACTGTCGTTGATTCCGTCGCCCACAAAGATAAGTTTTTGTGAACTACCGTTCGTTTTTCTGCTCATAATTTCTTCGACTTTCTGCACTTTGTCTTCGGGGAGCAGGTCTGCATACACGGTGTCGATTCCGAGATTTTCTGCCACGACTTGCGCCGTCGCTTCGGTGTCGCCCGTGAGCATGACGGTTTCTTTGATTCCGAGCTTTTTGAGACTACCAATCGTTTGCTTTGCATCGTCTTTTTCTTGGTCTGAAATCACGATGTTCCCCGAATACACGCCGTCCACCGCCACATGAACAATTGTTCCAGCTATCGATTGTTTGTTTTTGCTGAATCCCGCGACATGCTTGCTTTCCATGAGTTTTGCGTTTCCCGCGAGGACAGTTTTTCCTTCGACTACCGCTCGTATGCCAAAACCGCTGATTTCTTCGGGAGCGAGGATTTTGAGCGCGTCGCAGAGTACGCAATGGTGCGCTTTTTTGAGCGATTTTGAAATCGGGTGGTTCGAGTAGCTTTCGGCGTGCGTGGTGATTGCAAGCAGTTCTTCCGCTGTCATGCCGTTTGCAGGGTTCACTTCGGCGACATCGAAAATGCCTTTGGTAAGCGTGCCGGTTTTGTCAAACACGGCGATTTTTGCCTTTGAAAGAACTTCAACGAAATTCGAGCCTTTAATCAGAACGCCCGATTTTGAGCTAGCTCCGATTCCGCAGAAGAACGCGAGCGGAACGGAAATCACGAGCGCACACGGGCATGAGACGACAAGGAAGGTCAGCGCACGGTAAATCCACACCGACCAGCCGTATTCGACGAACAAATCAGGCATGAAAAACTGCAAGAAAAGCGGTGGCAGGACGGCGACGGCAAGTGCAGCAAAGCAGACAATCGGCGTGTAGATCCGCGCAAATCGGGCGATGAATTTTTCCGAGCGAGATTTGACTTCGCTTGCCGTTTCGGTGAGATTTAGGATTCGGCTGACTGCGCTTTCGCCGTAAGATTTTGTGACACGGATTTTAAGCAAGCCTGTTTGGTTCACGAAGCCCGCAAGCACTTCGCTCTCATTTTCGGCAGATACTTCGCGCGGAACGCTTTCACCGGTGAGAGCCGATGTGTCTGCGAACGATTTTCCTTCAGTTACGATGCCGTCAAGCGGAACGCGCTCGCCTGGCTTCACTTCGATAATCTCGCCAATCCCAACTTCTTCGGGGGAAACAACCACAGCCTTTCCGTCACGAATCACCGTGGCTCTGTCGGGGCGGATGTCCATGAGCGCGGAAATCGAGTCGCGTGAGCGGTCAACGGCGTAATCCTGCACGAACTCGCCGAGATTGTAAAAGAGCATGACCGCCACCGCTTCCGCAAATTCCCCAACGAAAATTGCGCCCACTGAGGCGACTGTCATCAAAAATTGCTCGCCGAACACATTTCTTTTGTGGATATTTCGCACCGCGCCTTTTATGACATCGCGCCCGCAAACCAAATATGCCGCAAGGTACAGAATTCCGTAGACAAGGCGGGGAAAATTACCGATAGACGGAAAATTTTTTGCTAGCGAAGACATGAGCGGAGAATCGCTCGCAAACACTGGAAGATGCTCGACCAAGAGCGCGAGAACAAAAATCGCGCCCGCAATCAGGATTTTTTTGAGCGGAGATTCTTCTTCTTCGTGCTCATGTTCGCAATCGCAATGCTTTTCGTGGTTGTGCTCGTCATGCGCGTGGTGATGCTCATGCTCGCAACAGTCGCACTCACAGTGAATATGTTCGCCTAAATGATTATGTTGTTCGTGTTTTTCCATATATTACTCCTCGATGTGCTCCAGTCCCATGTTTAGGATTTTGCTTACATGGTCGTCGCTGAGCGCGTATATAAGGGATTTTCCCTCTCGTCGGTAGCGCACCAAACCGTTTGTTTTGAGTACACGCAGTTGATGGCTAATTGCGCTCTGTGTCATGCCGAGGGCTTCGGTTAAATCGCTTACGGAAAGCTCTCGTCCTAAAAGCGCAAAAAGTATCTTGATTCGCGTTGAGTCTCCAAAAATCTTAAAAAGCTCGGAGAGGTCAAAAAGCAAATCTTCGTCGGGCAGTGAGATGTCAGTCATGCGTATCTCCTTTTAGCGAATAATAAGCAATACATGAACAATTATTCATGTGTTAATGATAGGTGAAGGTCTATGTCTTGTCAAGGAAATTTTTGTCAGAATCGCCGATTCTGTGGTATAATCGTTTAAGCTGGAAAATGGAGCAGACTTATGAATATCAAGGGATTTGTTGATTCAAAATCAGAGGATTTTATTACCTGGGATCCAAAATACAAGATTGGAATTCCAGTGATTGATACGCAGCACGAGCATTTGGTTCACCTCTGCAATGATTTTTATCAGAGCCTTCTCAAAAATAATGATGCAGAAAACTATCAGTCGTTAGTAAAAGAAACACTTGAAACCTGCCTGAACTATGCTGCGACTCATTTTAAAGACGAAGAACGGCTCATGATAGCTTCCCACTTCGATGGATACAACTCACACAAAGCAAGCCATGATGCTTTTACCCAAAAATGCGAGGCAATTTATGCGAATATCGAGCATTTGCCTACGAGTGAGGCGATAAAATTCGCGCATTTTTTGTATGACTGGATTCACAATCATATTGCGCACGAGGATAGGCTGTATCTGCCGACTTTGGTGGACTTTTTGAAGAAAAACCAGAGTAAATAGAATTATTGCAGAGTGACAATAACTAACGGTCGTTAAATTATGAACGGTATGCACTTAAACCTCTCTTCGACGTTCTCTTTTTGGAAAGACCTTTCTCCGTCTCAGGCGGTGTTCCTTGAAAAATCCGCTCGCACAGAAGTCTTTTCTTCGGGAACGCTCATTCACCGCTCTTCGGGCGACTGCAAGGGCGTGATGTCGGTGCTTTCGGGAAGTCTGCGTGTGTACTGTGTTTCTGAGGAAGGGCGGGAAGTCACGCTCTATCGGGTTGAAAACGGCGATGTGTGCATCCTTTCGGCTTCGTGCCTCATGGATTCGCTTGTGTTCGATGTGGTGATTGAGGCGGTCGGTGAAACGCGGGTGTGTGTGCTTCCTTCAAGTGCGCTTCACAAGATTGAGGAAGAAAATCCGCTCGTGAGCCTGTACATCTACAAAAACGCGACCGAAAAATTCTCCGAAGTCCTGTGGACGATTCAGCAGCTTCTTTTCATGAAAATTGACCAGAGGCTTTGTGCTGCGCTCCACGATGAAATGCTCCGCCAGAAAAGCACGGTTCTTTCGATTACGCACGAGGAACTTGCCAAGCAAATCGGCAGCGTGCGAGAAGTCGTCACAAAAACGCTCAAATATCTCGCCGAAGAAGGCGTGGTGTCGCTCGGTCGCGGAAAGATTGAGATTGCGGACAAGAAAAAGCTGGACTTCTTTCTTAAGTAACTTCGTCACATACAACATTTCTCCCTTCTGTTAGATTTACTCTCGATGCGGGTTTCCGTGTCGGGGGTACTATGGCTAAATCAAAAAAATATGCTTCTGTCGATGAGGCGCGCTGCGTTGCGTGCGGGGCTTGTGCAAATGTGTGTCCGCGTGGGGCGATTTCGGTCTTTCACGGGTGTTTTGCCCGTGTTGCTACAGATGTGTGCGTGGGGTGCGGATTGTGCGCGAAGACTTGTCCTGTCGGGTGCATTTCGGCTGTAAATCGGGAGGCGAATGATGACTAAGAGGAAAAAATGGTATCAGTATTTGTGGATGTGGTCGATTCTGTATTTTGCGCTCGGATTTTTCAACATTCTGTTCGCTTGGCTCGGCATGATTGACTTTCTGCTTCCGCTCGGATTCGCGATTTTTGGCGGGAACAAGTGGTTTTGCAACAATATGTGCGGTCGCGGTCAGCTTTTCACGGTTCTCGGAACAAAGCTTCATCTTTCTCGCAACAAAACGACTCCGCGCGTGCTTTCGTCAAAATGGTTTCGCTACGGGTTCTTGGCGTTTTTCCTTACGATGTTCGGCACTATGGTCTTTCAGACGTATCTTGTTGCGAGCGGGGTGGCAAATCTTCGGCAGACGGTCAAACTGTTTTGGACTTTCCGCATTCCGTGGAAATGGGCGTATAATCCCGCGCATTTGGGCGACAGTCTTGCGTGGGTCGCTCAATTCAGCTACGGATTTTACAGTCTCATGCTGACTTCAACGCTGATTGGTCTTATCGTGATGGTTTTGTACAAGCCGCGCTCGTGGTGCACGTTCTGTCCGATGGGGTGCATGACACAGGGAATTTGCAAACTGAAAAACGCAAAACACCTGACAAAAAAATCAGATGATACTGTAGAATAAAGCTAAAGAGGTACATGTATGACAATTCAAGAAAAAGCAGATAGAGCTGCGGAATACAAGCAAACGGGAAAAATGAACTGTTGTCAGGCGGTTACGAGCGTCCTTGCCGACACGGTTTCACTCAGTGAAGAAGACTTGCACAAACTCTCCGCTGGATTTGCTGCCGGTATGGGGTGCATGGAAGCGACATGTGGTGCGCTCGTAGGTGCGAACATGATTTTAGGCTTGCGCACTGACGGAAACGGCACGGTAAAACTGAGCCGTGAGCTGCTTTCAAAATTCCGCGAGAAGTGCGGGGCTGTCACTTGCAAGGACTTGAAAGGTGTCGGCACGGGGCAAGTTCTCTGCGAGTGCGAAAATTGCTGCCGAAACGCGGTGCTTGCTCTGGGTGAAGTACTTGACGAGCAATCTTAAAACCTAGCAGATTCTTAAAAAATATGGTAATGTATTTGCTCGACACGCACCTATGAATATACTATCTGTTAATGGACTATCCAAACTCGGTCGCGAAGCCCCGCTCTTTACGGAAGTTACTTTCGGCTTGAACGAAGGCGACAAGGCGGCGATTATCGGGCGGAACGGCACGGGAAAATCTACGCTCCTCAATGTAATCGCGGAAAAACTCCCTGCGGATGATGGGCAAGTCATCATAAACAAACTATCGGGAGTTAGTTATCTTCCGCAAAATCCCGAATTTGACGGCGACAACACGATTCGCGAGCATATTTTCAAGTCAGAAAGCCCCAAACTCAAAATCATCACCGAATACGAAGATTTGTGCGAGAAAATGGGCGAAAAACTAACGAACGGTCAGCAGAAACGCTTTGACGAACTCACGCTTGAAATGGACAAGGGCGACCTCTGGAACTACGAAAGCCAAATCCGCTCAATCTTAAGCACGCTCGGCATCAACGACCTTTCGCGCAAGATGAGCACTCTTTCCGGCGGCATGGTCAAAAAAGTCGCGCTCGCGCAGGTTCTCGTTGAGGACACAAAACTGCTCCTGCTCGACGAGCCGACCAACCACCTCGACATTCAGACGATTTACTGGCTACAAAATTACCTGCATGACACGCGCCGCACCGTCCTCATGGTCACGCACGACCGCTACTTCCTCGACGCCGTGTGCAACAACATCTACGAACTTGCCCGCACCCGCCTCAAGCTCTATCAGGGCAACTACTCGACCTACCTCGAAAAAAAGGAAATCGAAGCCGAAATCGAAGAAAACACCGAGCGGCGAATCGAAAGCGTGCTTCGTTTTGAACGCGACTGGCTTCGCCGTGGTCCCTGCGCGCGCGGAACAAAGGCAAAAGCACGAATCCAGCGTGACATGCAGCTCATCAACCGCGAAAAATTCGCCAAAGACAAGGGCTTCCAGTTTGAAGTGGCAGGTCGTCGCCTCGGCGGAAAGATTCTGGAGTTGCACGGGATTTCAAAAAATTTCTTAAAAGGAAATGCAATGGGGGAAGTCTCCCCCTCGGCTACAATGGCTTCGCCATTTCCGCCTACCCCCTCTGCGGGGACACCCCGCAACGCCCCGAATTTTCCCGTTCTGCGTGATTTTTCTTACACTTTCAGCAAAGGGGAGAAAATCGGCATTTTCGGCGGGAACGGGTCGGGAAAGTCCACGCTGTTGAACATCATTACGGGTGCGATTCCGCCGGACTCTGGAAGCATCGTTAAGGGCGAGAACACTTTCTTCGGCTACTATCAGCAGAATCCCGTGTTCAAGGATTTGAGCCTTACCGTCCTCGACTACATAAAAGAAGCCGCCGATGTCGTTCAGATGAACAACGGCAAGACACTTTCCGCATCGCTTTTTCTGAAAGAATTCGGTTTTGAGGGAAAAATCCAACATTCCATGCTCTCCACATTGAGTGGCGGCGAGCGAAAGCGTGTATTCTTGGTGCGGCTTTTGATTTCAAACCCGAACTTTTTGATTCTCGATGAGCCGACCAACGACTTCGACATCTTCACGATGAATATCCTCGAAGAATTCTTGCTCGGATACAAAGGTTGCCTACTCATCGTTAGCCACGACCGCTACTTTATGGACAAAATCGCCGACACCATGTTTATTATGGAAGACGACGGCAGTGTGAGCGGCTTTGTGGGAAAATGCTCAGAGTACATTCAGTATTTGGAAGAAAAAAAGAAGGAAGAAGAACAAAATAAACAGACGAACGATAGTTTGAAAAAGACAAATTTCGCGAGCAAATCGGAGGATTTTAAGGGGGATTCCCCCTTAGGAGAGGGGGTAGCGGAAAACGGGAGCGCAGCGGACGGTTGGAGCGAGGGGGAGACCGGTTCAGGCACAGCCTTCACCGAGACTCGCTCAAAACCTGTCTCACAGGTTTTGCCGGCTAACGCCGTCGCTCCCTATCCCCCACCAAATCTGAAGCCACGAAAAAAGACCTTTAAAGAACAGCGTGAATTTGAATCGCTTGAAGCAGAAATCATGTCGCTTGAAGAAAAAAAATCTGCCCTTGAAGCACAAATGGCTTCCTCTGATTTTACGGTCGCGCAAAAGGCAGGCGAAGAATACAAATCGGTCGATGAAAAACTCACTGCCGATTACGCGCGCTGGGAAGAATTGGCTGACTTAGGATAACGGGCGTTTCTTCTGATTTCTTTTTTTGCTTCGTTTTTTTTCATCATGCGTATGGTCATGTGTTTCATCGTTATAGACTTCAAGGCTTCCTTTTCAGAAATAACGCCAGTCAGAATCAGCAAAAGCGTGCCGATACAGTCGGTCACCGCAAGTTCAAAAGGTGCGAGACGCTTCAGACGCGTAAATTTCCTGTGTCCATCTGAAATTCACCTTTAAATTTCATGCTTTCTGTGTTAAAATGTAACCCTATGGACTCTATTCGAATTTCAGCGGAAAAGGCTCTCAGACCAGGAACAACGGTCACAGAAAAGGGCGTTTATTTTTCACTTTTCAGTCGCAATGCCAAAAAGGTGTACCTCGATTTGTACACTTCGGCTGACGATGCCGCTCCTTATAAAACAATAGAATTAGCTCCAGAAACAAACCGCATGGGCGATTTGTGGCAGGTTTTTGTTGAAGGGCTCAAACCGGGCGCGTTGTATCTCTATCGTGTTGACGGTCCATTCGCGCCGAGCAAAGGTCATCGGTTCGATAAAAATCAGTCTCTGTTTGACCCGCGGGCAAAGGCGTTTACCGAAGGCTCGGTCTTTAAATACATGCTTCCGGGCAAAGACAAATACATGGAAAAATTTCCCAAGTGTGTCGTTATTGATGATGAGGACTACGACTGGGAAGACGATAAACAGCTTGCAATCCCGTTGCAAAAATCCATCATCTACGAAATGCACGTAAAGGGCTTTACCGCATCTCCTACATCGCAGGTTGAGCATCCGGGCACGTACCGCGGTTTGATTGAGAAAATTCCGTATCTCCAGTCGCTCGGTATTTCAGCCGTTGAACTTTTGCCCGTTATGGAATTCGACGAATACGAAAACACGAACGTCAATCCGCGAACGGGCGCGCGCATGAAGAATTACTGGGGCTACAGTACGATCGGCTTTTTTGCGCCAAAATGCTCGTACTCAAGCGACAGAACGCCGGGCGGGTGCGTGCGTGAATTCAAAGACATGGTAAAGGCACTCCACAACGCGGGCATTGAAGTACTGCTCGACGTGGTGTTCAATCACACAGCCGAAGGAAACGAAAACGGAATTTCGCTCAATTTCCGCGGAATCGACAACAAGATTTTCTATCACCTTGTGCACGACCACAAAGAATACTACATGAACTATTCGGGATGCGGAAACGCGGTAAATGCAAATCATCCTGTGGTGCAGGATTTTATCATCGATTGTTTGCACTATTGGGTGCTTGAAATGCACGTTGACGGCTTCCGATTTGACTTGGCGAGCGAACTCACTCGTGACGAAAAGGGCTTCCCGTCTGACATTGCGCCGCTCACCAAACGAATTTCAGAAGACTCAATTCTCCGAAACACAAAAATCATCGCTGAGCCGTGGGATTGCGGCGGCGCATACCAAATCGGCAATTTCCCAGGTGGCAGATGGTGCGAATGGAACGACCATTACCGCGACGGAATCCGCCGATTTATCCGTGGCGACGAGCACACCTCAAACGAGGCGGCAACGAGAATCGCAGGCTCAAACGACTTGTATTCAATGAGCGGGCGCGGTCCGATTCACTCAATCAACTTTATCGACGCGCATGACGGCTTTACGCTCAATGATTTGGTCACGTACAACAAAAAGCACAATGACGATAACGGCGAAGAAAGCCGTGACGGCAACGACAACAACTTGAGCTACAACTACGGCTACGAAGGGCCGACCGTCAACCCAAAAATCGAAAAGCTTCGTCTCAAGCAAATAAAGAACTTTTTCACTACGCTCATGATTTCACAGGGCGTTCCGATGTTCGTGGCAGGAGACGAAGTGCGGCGCACTCAGGGCGGCAACAACAATCCGTACTGCCAGGACAACGAAATATCATGGTTCAACTGGGATGAAGTCACGAAGAACGCGAAAATGCTTGATTTCGTGCAGAATCTCATTACGTTCCGAAATCAGCACGCCGTTTTCCACCGCAGGAATTTTTTTGGCGGAGCGGCAACGAGCCAGTTCAACGAGCCACCGGACATCAGTTGGTTCAATTATGACGGCACTGTTCCCGATTGGAAAAAGATGAATCGCTATCTTGCGTTCCGACTCGGGGGCAAGGCATCGGGGCTTCCAAGCGACGACAACGACTTTTTTGTCGCGATGAACATGGACATCCACGATATTACGATTACGATTCCAAAACCATCGAGCGGTCGCAAGTGGTATCGCACCATAGACACGTCAATCGAAAACCGCACGAGTATTTTGCTTGGCGGTGACGAAGAAACTTTAAATTCCCAAGAGCATTATGTCGTTTTGGCAAACAGCATCTTGGTTTTAATAAGCAAATAAAGGAGAACGCACATGAAATTTGATGCAGAGGAATTCAGAGAGAATCTTTCCGCTCGTCTTCGCCGACAGTACGGCAAGGACATTTCTCAGGCAAACAGCCATGACTTGTTCGACGCAGTTTCTGCTTCAGTTCAAGAAGTAATTATGCCCGCTTGGATGGCAACTCGCAACGCATACGAGAAAAAGCCTACGAAGCAGTTGTATTATCTTTCGGCAGAATTCTTGATGGGTCGCGCTTTGAGCAACAACCTCATCAACCTCGGAATCAAAACCGAAGTCAAAAAAGTCCTCGAGGACATGAACATCAATATCAATCTTATCGAAGACGAAGAGCCGGACGCAGGTTTGGGAAACGGCGGTCTTGGTCGATTGGCGGCGTGTTTCTTGGATTCTTTGGCAACTTTGGACTACCCCGGACACGGCTACGGCATCCGCTATCAGTACGGCATGTTCGAGCAGCGAATCGAAAACGGCTATCAGGTGGAATATCCTGACAACTGGCTCAAGCACCGCGACCCGTGGGAAATCAAACGAAGCGATTTGGCTGTCACCGTTAAATTCGGCGGCGAAATCAAATACGGCAAAACGCCCGACGGTCAGGACCGATTCTACATCGAAAACGCAGAGGAAATCATCGCGACTCCGTATGATATGCCGGTCGTCGGCTATGACACAAACACGGTGAACACACTCCGCTTGTGGCAGGCTTCTTCTCCAAACGGATTCGATTTGCAGCTTTTCAACGACATGCGCTATCACGAGGCAGTCGTTCGCCAGAATGATGCCGAAAATGTTACGCGCGTTCTCTACCCGAACGACAACGGCCCGCAGGGAAAAGTGCTCCGCTTGAAGCAGCAATATTTCTTCTGTTCGGCTTCTTTGCAGGACTTGGTTCACCACTTCGTCGCAAACTACGGCACTGACTTCAGCAAATTCCCTGAACTTCATGTCATTCAGCTCAACGATACGCACCCGGTCGTCGCAATTCCTGAGCTTATGCGCATTCTCATGGACGAATACGGCATGGGTTGGAACGCTTCGTGGGAAATCGTTCAGAAAACATTCGCCTACACCAACCACACGATTTTGGCAGAGGCTCTCGAAAAATGGGACATCTCAATCTTCCAGGGCTTGCTCCCGCGAATCTACCAGATTGTCGAAGAAATCAACCGCCGCTTTATGATTGAGCTTCGCGCAAAATTCCCAAGCGACTACCAGAAGCAGAACCACATGTCTATCATTCACGACGGCAAAGTCTACATGGCATGGCTCGCAATCCACGCGGGATTCAGCGTAAACGGCGTAGCGGCATTGCACACTGAGCTTCTTAAAAATCAGGAACTCAAAGACTGGTACGCACTCTACCCAAAAAAATTCAACAACAAGACGAACGGTATCACCCAGCGTCGCTGGCTTTTGAACGCAAACCCCGAGCTTGCCGAATTCATCACCAAACGAATCGGTCACGGCTGGGAAAAGGATTTGACAAAACTCAAGGAACTCGAAAAATTTGCTGACGATGACGCATCTCTCGAAGAACTCATCGCCATCAAACGCCACAACAAGGAAGCACTCGTTGAATTCCTCAAGCACAAGCAGAATGAATTCCTCGACCCTGATTCAATTTTCGATGTTCAGGTCAAACGACTCCACGAGTACAAACGACAGTTGCTCAATGTGCTCCACATCATGTACCTCTACAACCGAATCATCGAAGACCCAAGCTACAATCCGCCGAACCGCACATTCATCTTCGGCGCAAAATCGGCTTCGGGCTACCGCCGCGCAAAGGCAATCATCAAACTCATTAACACCGTTGCGGAGCGCGTGAACAACGACCGCCGCATTGGTGGCAAACTCCGCGTTGTATTCATCGAAAACTACCGTGTTTCAGTTGCCGAAAAAATCTTCCCGGCAGCAGATGTCTCAGAGCAGATTTCTACCGCAGGAAAAGAGGCTTCGGGCACTTCAAACATGAAATTCATGGTCAACGGTGCGCTCACAATGGGTACGCTCGACGGCGCAAACATTGAGATTTTTGAGGAAGCAGGCAAAGAAAACGGATTTGTTTTCGGTCACACCACGCCCGAAATCCTCAAAATGGAAGAGGAGCACTCTTACAACCCGCAGCAGTATCTCGAACGAAACCCGCAGCTTGAAAAAGTCGTTGAGCAGCTCGTTGACGGCACTTACGACCCAAGCCGACAGGTTTTCAAAGAGATTCACGATTCGCTCGTCTACGGCGTTGAAGGTCAAAGGCCTGATGTGTACTATGTCCTCGCCGACTTCGACAAATATGTCAAAGCGCATGAAGAGCTTGCAAAAGCCTATGCCGACAAAAAAGGCTGGGCAAAGAAAGCTCTCATCAACATCGCGAATTCCGGCAAATTCTCGTCAGACCGCACAATCGAAGACTATGTGCGCGACATCTGGCACTTGAAGAAAGTCGTCGTTGAAGACAGCGAAGTGAAGTAATGCAAAGTGCATAATTTTCGCCGTGTAGGAGATTTTCCTGCACGGCGTTTTTTAAAAAGGAGCGCTTTCTATGAATCTTCCCGAAAAACGTTCTGACATTGAGGATTTTTTCTTCGTTTTGCTGATGATTGGCGTGTTTGGCGCAATCGGCGGTTTTTTGTATGAGACCGTGTTTTATCGTCTTGCGTGGGGCTATTTTGTTAAGCGGGGAACAACGTTCGGGCCGTGGATTCCGATTTACGGTGTGGGCGCGATTTTTATGACGCTCTCCGTGTGGCGATTTCACAAAAACCCGCTCGCGATTTTTGTGGTCAGCTTTTTTGTGACGGGAATTCTTGAATTCGCGGTCGGGTATGTGCTCTTCCACGCGTTTGGTCTGCGCCTGTGGGATTACAACACCGAGCCGTGGAATTTCGGAAATCTCGGCGGCTATGTGTGCCTTCGTTCGGTGGGAATCTTCGGCATCTTCGGTTTTTTGCTCTTCTACGGCGTGATTCCCGCAATTCTGTGGATTAAATCAAAGCTTCCCAAACTCGCATTCCGTGTGATTTCATGCGGGCTTGCCTTGCTTTTTATCGCAGACATTATTTCCCACATGATTCTGCACGGATTGAGCATGTCGGCATAAAGCCAGCTTAGTTTTCGCGCACGGCTTTCATCGCTTTCTTGTTCCTGTACATTTCGTTATCGGCTCGCTTGAAGACATTGCCATAAGTGGTGTCAATTTTTGGGTCGAAGATTGAGTAGCCGATTGCCGCAGAAGTTTTCTCCCAGTATTCGAGTTCTGAATTTTCCTGCCGTTCTTTGAGCTGCTTGTTGAATTCGGCAATCAGTTCTTTTATGTGCTCCAAATCGTGCCCCTTCAAGATTACCACGAATTCATCGCCGCCGATTCGGAATACGGGCGAATGCTCGAAAATGTGGCAGATGATTTTGCAGAGCGTGATGATTGAGATATTGCCTTTGTCGTGCCCGTAGGTGTCGTTGATTCGTTTGAGGAAATTAAGGTCAATCATGGCAACACCGAATTTTGTGAGTCCTTCTTCAATTTCCCATTCGATTTTCTGCACTTCTTTATCGTAGCCCAATTTGTTTCGGATTCCGGTGAGCGCGTCTTTATAGGCGAGCTCATTCAATTCAAGCGCCTGTTTTTTGGTATTCTGCAAGTCCATTGCGGTTCTTGAAAGGCTCTTCATGTATCGCTCAAGCTCGTAAATCATTTCGGCAAATTTGCCCATAATCGTGGAAATTTCGTCTGAGTTCGTGACTTCTTTTGCAAGCTGTTCCGCAATTTCGGTATTTTTTGTTTTTGAATACTCTTCGATGAAATCACGTGTGAGGGTGAGCTTTCGGATATAATTTGCGCGGATAATGGTGAGCAGAAGAAGCGTGAAAATAATAAGAACGCCTCCAATCATGAGCATTTGCCGAATCGTTGCCCGCAAGATTTCGTGGTTCACTTTGGCGATTTCAACTTCAACACCGATGATGCCCAATTTTTCGCCATTAACGAAAAGCGGCGTGTAATAGGCGTAGGTCTTTCCGTATTCATTATCGTATATGTCATATCCTTCGGGGCGTTTTTCGGTATCCCACGCTTCCCACATACGCGGATGATGCTCTTTGTCATCTTCTATATCAACGCATAAAAGCAAATTAGGGCTTCCTTCTTCTTCTGGGTCTCGAATCGCGTCCAAAAACCAATACACATGCTCAGGCTCACCCGTTGGAACGAGGTAATAGGTGTAAATGACATTGAACGATTTTGCCGCTTCTTCAAACATGTAGCGATAATATTCGTAATTGTACAGGGCATGGGCGGCTTTTACTTCATCGGAAAGCTCATCATACAGAATATCTTTGCCGATGACTTTGCCCGGAAATTGCGCTTCTTTGAGTGTTTCGTATCGTACGCGAGATTTTTCGATTTCTTCCTCGCCATAATCTACAGGAATTTTGAATTCTTTGTAGTGGGCGATAAAATAATGCTGCATGTTAAGGAAATTGTCGGAATCAGAAACAACGAGCTTATCAAGATAATCCGCAATGTACTGTATGCTTTCTTCGCGTTGATTTTTGTACAGTTGCATTTGGTTAAGGTAGGACAGAATTGAAGAAACTACGAGCGTGACAAGCGTGAATCCGACGAACATCAAAGTGAATTTGAATGTGAGTTTTCGGTTCTTCATAAAATCCCTCTGAAAAATAGCTATTTCATTATAACAGATGATTTTAAGAAATGCAAAAGGAAAATCATAAAACAAAAAAGCTGTCCGCAGTGTTCGGACAGCCTCATGAATTTTTGAGTGCGCTTGTTTTTTACTTTAACGCTTCTTTGAGAACTTCAAGATTCTTCTCCATTGCGCCGAGGTAGGTCGCCCCTTTCTTGATTTGCTTGGCGGTCGTTGACTGCATTGAGTCGAACACGAGGACTTTCGCCTTTTTGTTCTTGCTGTTCGAGATGACCGTTTTTGCGATTTTGCCGTTGCCACTCTCAATCTGGCAGACCGTCTGCAAGCCCAACTCGTTCACTTTTTCAGAAAGGAACACGATTGTCTTAAAGCTCGCCTCGCTTTCCGCAGAGCAGCCCGTGAACGCCGCGAAATATTTCAAGCCGTAGTCGTCAACGAGGTAGCGGAACGGGAATCGGTCGCCAAAAACGAGCGTGTTCTTGCTTCCCGCTTTCACCGCCGATGCATATTTTGCGTCGAGGTCGGAAAGTTTTTTGTTGTATGAACCAAGATTCTTCGCGTAGACTGAGGCATTTTTCGCGTCTTTTTCAGACAGAGCCTTGCAGATTTCGGTCGTGAGAATCTGCGCGTTTCGGAGCGAGAGCCACACATGCTCGTCAAGTTCTTTCTCTTCTTCATCGTCGTCGTGATGATGCTTGTCGTGTCCGGCAAGTTCTTCGCACACTTCGCTCGGCGAAAGTTTTGCGGGGTAGTACGTCGGGAAAAGATTTTCCGGGTCCACAATCGCATCGTAACTTTCGTTGCTCATGCGGAAATGGAAATGCTCTGCTTCCGTCGGCTCGATGATGTGGTCATTGAATTCAATGTAAATCGGCGCGCCGGATTTTTTGTCAACTGCCTCAAAACGGTACATAGCGGCTTTTGTTCCAGTAGACCAGTTCTGAATAAAATAGCCGTTTGACTTGTATTTTGAACTTACTTTTTTTCCGTTGTCATACTGGAATGTAATGGTGTCGCCTTTGATAGAAATGTAGGCAATGTCGGTCTTATATCCCTTTTTATAATACTCTTTGTATTCTTTTGCCGTCATTTTTCCGGACTTTGCCTTTTCTTCAAATGCTTTGTCCAAAGAACCGTTGAGCGTAAGCGGATATGCTGACTGCCATTCGCCTTCCCAATCTGAAAGACTTCGGCTTTTTACCTCGCGGTCGTCAAAAGTTGAAACTTCTTTTGCATGATGATGGTGTCCGTGCTCATCGTGGTCGTCATCATCGTGACCGTGCTCGTGGTGGTGCTCATGCTCCATTCCTTCGACCGTTTCTTCGGCTTTCACTTTGTCGCCCAAAACTTCAAGCAGATTGATGACTTTCTGATTCTGCGTTTTGACATTCTTCAAGACTTCATCGACCCATTCATCGCTTTCGCCGCCGACATAAATGAAAATGTCCGCTTCCTGAATTTTTGCGATGTCCTTCACGCTCGGCTGATAACTGTGCAAGTCAACGCCGTTGTTCAAAAGGAGCGTAAGCTCCACATCATCCGCCTTTTCGCCGATAATCTGCTTCGCCCAGTCATATTCCGGGAAAATCGTCGTAACGACTTTGAGCTTGTTCGTGTTCGCCGCCTTTTTCGCCGCAAATGCCGAACCCATTCCAAGCGCAAGCAACGCGCCTGCAAGTGCAATAATTTTTGTCAATTTCATATTTTTTTCTCCTATAATTTACGCAATTGCCTTTTCATCGAGGCACTTTTCGAGCGCGGATTTGATTTCCGCTTGGTCGTAGCCTTTTCCGATGAAGACGATTTGATTTTCCCTGTCGCCGAATTCCTCGTCCCAGTTTTCCTTCATGTCAGGATTGTTCGCGAGGATTTCGTTTTTCTGCTCGTCCACGAGCGCGTCAACCCAGTACGACACTTCCATGACCGAAGAATTGCGCCCCGCCTGCTCGAACAACTGCACATCTTGGTCTGCATCGCTGAACCAAATGTAGCCTTTCGCGCGAATGAGTGAATTGGGATAGTGATTGTTCACGAAGTCGGTGAATCGCTCGCGGTTGAACGGGCGTTTTTCCTCGTAGACAAACGAAGTGATTCCGTACTCGTCGGTGCAGCCTTTCGTTCCGTTCAGCGAATTGATTGCCTTCTGAATCGCCGAAGACGAGTCAATCTGCTCGAAGTCGAAAGGCTCGCTCGTCATGATTTTTTCGAGCGCGATTGAACCGTTCACGCTGTGGAAAATCGGCGCTTTCGGCTGGAACTGGCGCACGATGTCCTCGACTTCCGAAAGCTGCGTTTCGCTGAGCAAATCACACTTGTTCAAGACGATGAAATTGCAGAATTCAATCTGGTCAACGATGAGCGTTGAAATTTCCTCTTCGCTCAGATTGTTCTCGTCAACCTTGTCGTCGTCCTCTTTGCGCCGCTTGAGTTCGCTCAAGAATTCGCGGTAAATTCGGTCGGCATCGACCACCGTGACCACCGAAGTGAGCTGCACATTCGTGTCGGGATTTTCGTCCTCGTACGCCAAAAAACTCGCCGAAACCGCGCCCGGGTCGGAAATCCCCGAAGCCTCCACGAAAACCACCTCAACCGAGTCGATTTCGGAGATTTTTTCGAGTTGCTGAATGAATTCGTCGCGGAGCGTACAGCAAATGCAGCCGTTCTGGAGTTCATACATCGCCCCGTATGGGGCACATTCCGCCACATTCGCGCCCTCTTTCTTCAAAATTTCCGCGTCCACATTGATTGAGCCCATGTCGTTCACGATGAGCGCAACGCGGCGCGTTTCCTGTTTCAAAAGATTGTTCAAAAGCGTCGTCTTTCCCGAGCCAAGATAGCCCGTAATCAGCACGACCGGCTTTTTCTGAGATTTTTTCATAAGTATTTCCTTTTTATTTTTAGCGCAATCAACTGGCAACCGCTGTTTCGCACTTCGCTCACGCTCATTCTTCCGCTCCCTTTCGGTCGCTCCAGAACACGCTTCGCGTGGTGCTCCATAGCGGGCGCAGCATTTTCTGATAAAATCGGGAAATACTCAGTTATTTAATTTGATTTTTTCTGAGACGGGAGTTTTTAAGATGAGAATTGCGCCTGCCGCTAAAAACGACAGCGCGACAAACGAAATATGCTCGTTTTGGACGGCGAGATTCGGCACGGAATCAAGATTCTGCAAATTCGTTCGCGCAATCTGAATGACCGCGCAAATCGGACAATCCTCGCCGGTGCAATCGTGGTCGAATTCTGCATGCGCAAAAAAGACAGAAAGGCACAGGCTCGCCAAAAGCACGAAAGCCACGCCAAGCGAAAAAGTTCGATTCTGTTGTTTTGCAAGAAGATTCATGCGACTTCACCACCGTTCCAAATTGAGAACGAATCCCAAATTAAACGATAACGAGAAAAATGTCAATATGAGAATGAATCGCAAATTGGAAATTATTTTGCATTCAAAATCTGTGCGGATATGTTTTTTGCTTGTGTGATTCCTTGTTCGCACAGAATTTCTGTCGCTTGTTTTAACGCTCCCGAAAATCGATTTTTTATGTCGTCAAAATGTGACATCGCAAGTTTTTCGCCTAAGCCCGCTTCTTTTGCCGCCGCTCGGAATGAATCTCGTGTAATATGAGAAATATTCCGTTCACTGCTGAGCGAAAAAGCCATGTCGCGAGTGCTGCTTTTATAAATGATTGTGCTTAGAAGGTCGTAGGCGGGTGCAAGCCGAATGGATTTCATGTCTGGGCTGTACAAAAGCGAGAAATTTTTTATGTGCGCGTCGGTATTTCCAATAAGGTAGTTGAAGATGAGCATATCCCACAATTTGAGTTGGTCGGAAATCGGGTCGGCGGAATAGGCGCGCAAAAGGGCGAACATTCTTTTTAAATGAAAATCGCCATCGGATTCATATTTTTTTGCGGCGGGAATCCCCAGAGCCTGACAAAAATCTTCTTGATGCAAGCGGCACGGCACGGCATGACCGCAAAGAGTTTTCGGTTTTTCGCCAAAAATTCGGTCGTAGCGTTTCGTTGCAAACAAAAATTCATCAGAAGAAAGGTCGCTAAAATGCAAAATCGAGCTTTCAGGAACAGAAATTCCAAGCAATTCCGCTGTCAAAAGACAAAGCCGTTCATTTACGACAATTCCTTCAAGGCGGACATGGCTTTGCTTTACGATGTGCGTGCTTGGCGCAAGTCCGACAGGCTTAAACCATTTTTGTGATTTTTCATCATAATACAGACCGACTTTTCCCGTTGCTCCCGCGAGCGAAAGATGTGTAGAAACAAGCAATTCTGTCGAAGTGGAAGCCCCTTCTCGCGCAAGTTCTTTGACTTGATTTTCGGAAAGTTCTTCATAATCATCGCTTGGAATTTCATCAGAATTGGAAAAAATCTGAATCGCACCGATACATTCACGCCCAAGCCCGTGCAGAATCGAAAGCCAGTCAGTTTCGTCAACATGAAGCCATTGTGCGACGGCTCGGCGGCTGAATCCTTCGGGAAGCAAACCTTCAAAAAAACATTTCGTTTGTTCAGCGGAAAAAGATTCTTCTTGCAAAGGCATGCTGAGTGAAATTGCTTGATGTGTTTTATTAGCAAGATACTCCTGCGAATACGAAAACTGTGCCGTATCGCTGTTTCCGACAATCTTCCCGACGAGAACGCGGCTTCCTTGTAGTTCGATAAAAACACTTAAAACCACGCTCATTCTCCCCGAACACAAAGACTGCAATCCAAAGCCAAAATGTTCGCAATTTGCAAGGCTTTTCCCAGTTCGGCGGTTGGCTTTCCGTTTTCGAGGTCTGAAATGAAACTCACGCTAAAACCCGTGAATTGGGCGAGGTAGCCCTGCGTGTAGCCAAGTTCTTTTCGGCGGGCTCGCAAGGCTTTTCCGAATGAAACTGAATCCGTGATGAGCATGTCGCCTCCAAAATTGAGCCGAACGGCTTTATTTTTCAAAATTCAGTATAATTGAGCCGAACGGCGAAGTCAAGGCGGATAGAAGGGAATGTACAAAAAAAATCACACGGAACAATTTTATTCCGTGTGACAATGTATTTACGCTCTCACCAGCGAGATTCGCTCTTTAATGTGCTTGCCTTTCACAATTTCCTCAACCAACGCCGCCGCATAGTCCGCGTAGCTGATGATGCTCTCGCCCTTGCTATTGAGCGTGAGTTCTTCGCCACCCCAAATCCATTTTCCTGTTTTGGGAGCGTCCGCCTGAAAGTCACCCGCCGGGCTGATGAAAGTCCACTGCACATCATCGCGCTTGCGGAGTTCTGCGAGAGCCTTTCCCTGTGCGGCGGCGAGCGGCTTGAACGCATCAGGAAAGCCCTCACCGTCCATCACTTGAGCCGTATGCTCCTTGTTCACATACAAACTTCCTGCACCTCCGACCACGATGAGCCGCGTTTTTGTGCCTGAAAGCAGGTCGCACAAGTGGGCGAGCGACTTTGAGTGATTCGGCAAGTCAGGCTCAGCCCACGCACCGAACGCATCAACCACCACATCAAATCCCACGAGGTCATCTTTTGTGAGCGCGAACAAATCTTTCTGCACAAAGTTTTTCGCCCCGCTCTTGTTTTCGCCGCGGGCAAATCCCGTCACTTCAAGACCTGCCGCCTGTGCCTCCGCGACAACCAATTTTCCGACCTTTCCGTTTGAGCAAACAACTGCTACTTTCATAAAAAACTCCTTGTGGCGTATTTATCACAGATTGATAATTTCTTAGCAATCTGTGAAACGACTGAGTCAAGGCTTTAAGCGTAGCGTGCCTTGACCAGGCGTATCGCCAATTTTTTGGGCGTTACCCGCCTACGGCGGGTCGGGCTTTTCGGGGTTCCGCTATCGCTTCATTGCCTACGGCAACGCTTCGCGCCCCTACAATCCCTAACGCGATTGTTCTAATCGCTTTACAACTATGAATATACAGTACCTTTGATGTAATGTCAATAGAACTTTGAAAAATTTTTGTGAATTTAAAAAAAGGGCTGCCCGATGCGAGATATTCTCAATCGGACAGCCCTCATTTTTTCGTACAGAAAATCCTAGTCTTTCATCGCTTTGTATGAATCATATTCCGCGAGCATTTCCGCGTCTTTGTTTTTGTCCAAAAGCGAAACGACTACGCTGAACAAGAGACAAATCACGAAGCCTGGGGCGATTTCGTACAAGCCGAAAATCGGGTGAACGCTTGCGGGAACATTGTGCCACAAAACTACAGCGATAAATCCCGTGACAAGGCCTGCAATCGCGCCCTTTGCCGTCATGCCGCGCCAGTAGAGGGCGAGCAAAACGAGCGGGCCGAAAGTCGCGCCAAAGCCTGCCCATGCATACGAGACAAGACCGAAAATCGACGAATTCGGGTTGAGCGAAAGGAAGAGCGCAATCAGCGCGATGAAGAAAACCGTGAAGCGGCTCACATTCAAGACCGTTTTTTCGTCCGCGTTTTTGTTGATAATTCCTTTGTAAATGTCCTGACCGACCGCACTTGAAGCCGCAAGGAGCTGTGAGTCCGCCGTTGACATTGAAGCCGCAAGAATCGCGCAGAGGAAAATTCCGCCGATGAACGCGGGGTACATGTTGAGCATGGTCGCGCTAAAGACTGTCTCTGCGTCGCCGAACTGCGTGACTCCCTCAACTACGACTTCTTCCGCGCCAGTTCCGAGCAGAACGCCGTGATTCAAAAGGTACGCCGTTCCCAGAGTACCGATTAAGAATGTTCCGATGTACGAGATAATCATCCAGATTGTACCGATTCTGCGAGCTTTTTTGATTTCATCGTTCGAGCGGATTCCCATGAAGCGCACTATGATGTGCGGCATTCCGAAGTAGCCCAAGCCCCACGCCAAAGCCGAGACAATCGACATTCCCTTGAACGAGGCATTTCCCGCGAACGCCTTTCGGATATTCTCGCCGAAATCATTTGCGAGCGCGCGGGCATCGAATGACTGAACCTGAGCGATTGCCTCAGTCGGGCCGCCGAGCGCAAAGACCGCGATTGCCGCCGAAATCACGAACGCGACGAAAATCAAAGTTCCCTGAACAAAGTCCGTCGTGCAGACCGCGATGTAGCCGCCCGTAATCGTGTAGCACAAAATAACCACGAGACCGATTGCCAAGCCCGCGTGATACGGAAGCCCGAACACCGAATTTAACAGTTTTGCGCACGCAACGAAGCCCGAAGCCGTGTAAATCGTGAAGAAGAACACGATGAAAACGACCGAAAGCACCGAAAGAATGTGTGATTTGTCCTTGAATCGGTTCGTAAAAAATTCAGGAATCGTGATTGAGTCGCCGAACGAAATCGAGCATTTGCGGAGCGGTTTTGCCACGAAAAGCCAGTTGAGGTAAGTTCCGAGAATAAGACCGAGCGCAGTCCAGAACGTTTCCTTTACGCCGCCCAAGTAGCAAAGACCTGGCAAGCCCATCAAAAGCCACGCCGAAGAATCCGAAGCCTCCGCACTCAGAGCCGTTACCCAGGGGCCGACATTCCGCCCACCCAAAAAGAAATCCGAAGAACTGTTGTTCTTGCTCGCGTTCCGCAATCCGATGTAAATCATAAAACCGAGATACAGCACGAACGCGATGATTTTCGCAACCATTGTTGAATCCATTTTGATTCTCCTACTTTTACAATTTGTCGCCTCGCCGAAGAGACTGAGCCGATTTTAAACGAAAACGCCGATGTTCTCAATATTTTTGCGTTGTGTTATAGTTTTTCGCATGAAAGACATGACTCACGGGAACATCACAAAGCAACTCATTTCCTTTGCCGTTCCGCTCATTCTCGGAAATTTTTTTCAGCTCACCTACAACGCCGTCGATTCAATCATTCTCGGACGCTTTGCCGGAAAAGTGAGCCTTGCCGCCGCAGGAATTGCCAATCCGATTATGAACATCATGATTTTTTTCATCGTCGGAATCAGTTGGGGCGCGGGCGTGCTCATCAGCGAATTTTACGGCGCGAAGAATTTTGAAAAACTCAAGCACGAAATCAGCACGACAATCGTCATCGGATTTATTTTTACGCTTTTTGTGAGCATTGTTTGTTTTGTGTTTGCTGTTCCGATTTTGCATCTCGTTCGCTCTCCCGAAGAATTGATTGCGCCGAGTGCCCATTACTTGCGAATCGTGTTCTGCGGATTGATTTTCACTTTTTTCTACAATATGTTCGCCGCGACATTGCGTGCCGTCGGAGATTCAAAAACGCCGATTATCTGCGTTGCAATCAGCGCCGTTCTCAACGGAATTCTGGATTTCATCTTGGTGGCGCTCTGCAAACTCGGCATGACTGGAGCTGCGCTTGCGACCGTCGCATCACAGGCGATTTCCTGCATTCTCTGTATGAGCTATGTGTATATCAAAGAACCGCTGATTGCCGTAAAACCGCGAGAATTCAAAGTCGACCGAAAACTTATGCACAAGACCGTGAGCTATAGCCTTGCCACCGCCATGCAGCAAACCGTGCTCTATGTGGGAAAATTGCTCGTGCAAAGCGCAGTGAATCCGCTCGGTGTTGACGCAATCGCAACTTTTAATGCGGGCACAAAAATCGACGACTTCTGCTATCAGCCGGAGCAGAGCATTGGGCAAGCGATGACAACGCTTATCGCGCAAAATCACGGGGCTGGCAATACAAAGCGAATGCGGCTCGGCCTACGAAAAGGCTTGGCAATCGAATTTGTGTACGGAATTCTCATCGGACTTGCGGTTGTTGTGTTCAGAAATCAGTTGATGTGGCTTTTTGCCGGCGACGATGAAGCAGAAGTTTTGCGACTTGGCAGGCAGTATTTGTTGATAATGGCGTGCTTGTACACCATGCCCGCGCTCACCAACGGAATTCAAGGATTTTTCCGGGGCTGCGGCAACATGAAAATCACTGTGGCGGCGACCACATTCCAAATGATAGGGCGGGCGGGCTTTTCGCTCATCCTCGCCTCTCATTTTGGAATCGCCGGAGTAGCCTACGCCTGTGGAATCGGCTGGCTGCTCATGATGATGTTTGAAGTTCCGCTCCTTGTGGTGAAGTGGCGGCGTCTTCGTGCTTCTTAAAGAGCAGTCGTAGTTTTTTCAGCAGAGCCTTGATGTCGCGGATGAGGTCTTCACCCGCGTGGTCATCTTCGCTGTAGCACGGACATGCCATAGTGCATTCCTTGATTTAGTTTAAATCTGATGCAGAAAGTTTTCCGACACCAGCATCAGTTGGCGCAGTGCTTGGGTAACTTGATGGTTCTGTGTAAGAGTACGCAGGTTTAGAAACGGTCGAACCAAAAGTGCTGTTAGGAGTGCTGTTGTTTTTTGCTGTCCAAGAGCCAGAAACAGTTCCGTATTTTTTTGATGAATCTGCAAAGAAGAATCCGATGATGTATGTTCCGTTTGTTACAGAAGAGCCAGTTGTTTTTGAGAAGTTTACAAAATTGTTTCCTTCGATGTAAAGTTTGCTTCCTGCACGGACATTGATACAGCTTGCAGTGTCGCTTTGTGTTCCAGCGTCAAAGTAGCAGTCATAAATATGTCCTGTGCCATAACGGAAGAGCGGCATACGAGCGTTTATATTTTCCCAATGATTGTGATAGAATGTGATGCGCATATCTTCATCTGTTGCATTCGTTGTTGTGTTCTTTTTTGGCTCATCATCGCCAGAAGCGCAGAGACAAGCTTTGTAATGGTCGTGGAAGTAGCAGTTTGAAATCGTAATCCATGTTGAACCGTTTTTGATGTCAAGCAAACCGTCGTAGAAGTCTTTCGCCCAGTCAGAATCTGTTGAGTAATAACTGTGTCCTGATGTGATTTCGTTTCCGTCCAAATCCTGTGGCGTGAGATGAGACTGGAATTCGCAGTGATCGACCCACACATGTGTCGCTCCGTTCAGAGAAAGCGCATCGTCTGCACCACTCTTTGCATAGCCGTCCCAACTGATGACTTCGCCGAACATCATGTTGCGAATGATGACATTCTCACCCTCAACAATGAATTCGATGTTCTTCAAGCGTCCCTGATTTGTCGTGTCTCCGTAAATCGTGGTGTTCGAGCCAATGTCGTATTTTTCGCTCAAAAGAGGATTTTCGTTTGCAGCCGTAGAAATCGTGCCACTAATTGTGATGATTTTTGGTTCGTCGGAAGAAAGCAAATCTTTGTAAGTTGAAGAAAGTGCTTCGTATGTTGAAATCGTAACTGTGTTTGCCGTACTTGCGCCCGCACCGCCGGTGATCGTGTAGCCATCTCCTGCATCGGTTGTAACTGCCGCATATCCGACCAATCCGCTTGGCGCGGTGTAATTCTCTGGAATGAAGTGTGCGAAAAGATAGGTCGCAGAAGAAACGGTGATTTTGTGAGTAGCGTCTTTTGAGCCGTCAGACCAACAGTCGAATTTCCATCCTGTGTTTGGTTTTGCCGTGAGTGTGACTTCTGTATTTTCGGCAACGTTTGATGCTGTTACAGAACTTTCGACAGAACCGGCGGTCTCATTTTCTGAGGCGTATGAGAATGTCACATATTTCGTTGTGTCTGTTCCGTAGTCGATTTCTTTACCGATGACAACAAGATAGTCGATATAGTTGAGACATCCCGAATTTCCTTCTGCAATTGTAATGCTCTCTCCGCCACCGACAGGCGTGTATGTGCCAGCTGGCGCACCCGTGATAATGATTGAGTTAGAACCTGCATTGAGTGAGACGTTCTCAAGATATGCGGTGTTGACCCAACGTTTTGCTACGGTTTCTGCCGTTGAGTCTGTTTTGGTTCCTTTAAAAGTATAGGTCATTGCAAATGGTTTTCCGTCATTCAGCAGTGTACCGTTCACAGAAACATACGCGCCTCGTATGCGGCTTGACTCTGTGCAGCAATAGTGAAGGGCGATTTTTGCATCTGTAATTGCAGCTTTTGCAGAAACTGTATACACGACATTTCCGCCGTCTACAAGACCGTCAAGATACCCGCTCCCTGTCCAACCCATGAATTCTGTTTTTACTTCACCTGTTGAACTTACAAAGCCCGTTCCGCCTTCTTGTATTGTGAGCGTGGTTGTTCCGTCAGCATTTGTGGTCGTGCTTGAGCCCGTTCCGCTGTTACTTGAACTTCCTCCGTCATCACAACTGACTGCGAAGAATACACTTGCTGCCGCGAGCAGTCCGTACAAGATTTTTTTCATAAATCGAATTCCTCCTCAATTTTAATTCGAATCTTTTTACAGAAGTAGTTTAGCAAGATGCAGAATAAAATGGCTGACATTTAAAAGCAAAATTCCGACAGAATAAGACAAATCTTCTCTTTAATTTAAAAAAAAAGCGAGCTATAATAAAACCAAATTTTCAAAAACAGGAGAACCACATGAAAAAAATCTTGGTTGCAGGTCTTGCTTTGTTGGCAGGGCTTTCATTCTCTGCGTTTGCTTTGGAAGATGCTATCGCCAACAACGAAAAAGTTGAAAAGGTCGAGTCAGTCGAAACCATTGCGAACACCAAAGGCACAAAATTGTATGTCGTCGGCGATTCAACGCTCAGTTCTTTCAACGACCCGTATTTCTATCCGCGCTACGGCTACGGCACAAAATTGCAGGATTATCTTCTTCCCAAAAAAATCGAAGTCATCAACCTCGCAATGTCTGGTCGCTCATCAAAATCATTCTTGACTGAGAAAAACTACGCTGCGCTCAAAAACAGCATCAAAAAGGGCGACTACCTCATCATCGGCTTCGGTCACAACGACGAAAAAGCTGAAGAGGCTCGCTACACCAATCCGAACGGCTCAAAAGAAGAAGCCGGCTCTTTCAAAAACAGCTTGTACGAAAACTACATCAAGCTTGCGCTCGACAAAAAAGCAACCCCGATTCTCTGTACGCCAATCGTCCGCCGCGCTCCGGGAAAGGCTTATGAAGGCTCTTATGTGCACGTCACAAAAGATGTGCCAGGATTCCCGGGCGGCGACTATGCACAGGCAATCCGCGATTTGGGCAAAGAAACAGGCGTTCTTGTTGTTGACCTCACGGCAATCACAAAGGCGCGCTATGAAGCAGCAGGCGACGAAGCGACGGCAAAATTCCATGCTCAGCTTTCACACAAACCTGCATCAACAGACAACACGCACTTGAACACCTACGGTGCTTCTGTCGTTGCGTATGATGTTATCACCGAAGCTGCAAAGGGCGACAAAAAATTTGCCAAATTGGTAAACAAAAAGGCTGCGGCTCCAACAGAAGAACTCCTCGTCAAAAATCCTGACTACAACATTCCGAAATATTCAGAATTCATTCCTGAAGAAGACGCAAGCGGCGTATTTGAGACAACTGCTCCGTGGTACGGCACTGTCTTCGGTGACTGCGGTGGTGCTGAAAAAATCGCTGACCCGGAAATGTACGGAATCGAAGAAAAGAATGGCGTTGTCGAGATTCACGCAGGTCCAAAAGACGGCTCAAAATCAGTCGGAAAAATCGCTTCTGCTTCAGACGGAATCGCGTTCTACTTCCAGAAATTGCCGATTTCAAAAGATTTCACACTTTCTGCGAAAGTAAAGATTCTCAACTTCGCAAACAATAATCAGGTTGCATTCGGTCTCATGGCTCGCGATGATGTCTACATCGACAAATTCGACAACACAATCAACTCTGACTATGTTGCCGCAGGTGCACTCAAAATCGCAAAAGGTGACGCATTCACAACAAGTTGGTTGCGCCACAACACTGGTTTGACCGAGAATGCAAGTGCTGGACAGGCAGCTCCTGCAAAAGATCAGGTTGTTGACCTTTCAATCACAAAGAAGGGCAATGTGTACACCGTCAAATACGGAAAAGACACTGCAACATTCGAGGCTGATTTGAACTCAGTCGACGCAAACAACATTTACGTTGGTTTGTTTGCAGCTCGCTGTGCAGATGTTGAGTTCTCGAACATCTCTTTGAAGTAAAATCTGAATTTAAACAGAAAAAATCGCGTTCATATTGAGCGCGATTTTTTTTTGTGGTATTATATTCTGTATTTTTGCGTAGAAACGCACATTTTGGGGGCTTTTATGAAGGTCGTTGTTATCGGTGCTCAGTGGGGCGACGAAGGAAAAGGAAAGATTGTTGATTACTTGGCGGAAGACGCAAAATATGTCGTCCGTTATGCGGGCGGGCCGAACGCGGGTCACACAATCGTCGTTGATGGCAAGCAGTTTGCGCTTCATCAGGTTCCATCGGGAATTTTGTACCCGAACAAAAAAGTTTTCCTCGGCGCGGGCATGGTAATCGACCCAGAGGCACTTTTCAACGAATTGCAGATGCTCAAAGACAACGGCATCAACTGGGAAGGCCGCGTTTTCATTTCTGACCGTGCGCACATCATTCTTCCTGGCTACCGCCAAATGGACAAAGACCGCGACGCAAGCCGCAAACGCCCAATCGGAACGACTGGTCGCGGAATCGGAATCGCGTATTCAGAAAAAGCCCACCGTGACGGTCTCCGCCTTGCCGATTTGGACTGGCCAGAAAAAATGGCAGAATTTGAAGGCGAAAACCTTGAATACCTCAACAAATACAAAGACAAACTCATTGAAATGCGCGTCGATTTGACTGCAAAAATGTTTGAATACCGCGCTGAGAACATTCTTTTTGAAGGCGCACAGGGCGCAATGCTCGACATCGATTCAGGAACATATCCCTATGTTTCTTCGGGTGCTTCTTGCTCGGCAGGCGCGGCAACAGGTTGCGGCATCGGTCCGAAAGACTTGGATAAAATCTTGGGAGTCTTCAAGGCATACCAAACTCGTGTCGGTAACGGGCCAATGCCAACCGAATTCAACAACGAAAGCGAAGGCGAACTTTGCGAATATGTGCGCAAAACTGGTCGCGAATACGGCGTTACTACAGGTCGCGCACGCAGATGTGGGTATCTCGACTTGGTTGCACTCAGATATGCGTGCATCACAAACTCAATCGACTCACTCGTTCTCACCCATTTGGATATTTACGACACATTTGACGAAATCGAAGCGTGTATCGCCTACGAAATTGGCGGAAAAACGGTCGTTGACTTCCCCGCAAGCGTTCCCGCAATGGAAAAAGCAAAGCCCGTCCTCAAAAAGTTCAAGGGCTGGAAAGCGAGCCTCAAAGAGTGCCGTTCATACGAAGATTTGCCCAAACCCGCCCGTGACTATGTAGAATTCATCGAAGACTACTGCAAAACGCCCGTGGGAATCATCTCGGTGGGATATGAACGCAACGAGACATTTATTCGTCAAAACCCGTGGAGTAAATAAACGAAAAGTCATAAATGATTCTCATAGAAGAACACAAAAATGAAAAACATTATGACTATATCTCCTTATTTACTGGTGCAGGTGGGCTTGATATAGGTTTTAAAGAGGCGGGATTTGATGGAATTTTTGCAAGTGATATAATGCCACAAGCAAAAGATACCTTTGAAACGAATAACGCCTCTGAACCGTATATTTTGACTGACATACGGAAACTGTCCCTAGATGAAATTCATAAGCTCATTGCTGGTAAAAAGGTTGATGTCATTATCGGTGGTCCTCCTTGTCAAGGCTTTTCAAACATGGGGAATAAGAATTCTGCCGACCCACGAAATCTTTTGTTTGAAAACTATGTTAAAATCGTAGATGATTTACGACCTCAATGTTTTGTTTTTGAAAATGTGAAAGGTCTTACAACGATGTTTGAAGGGCGTTATTTTAGACAGATTATAAAAGCCTTCCATTCAATAGGGTACAATCTTCATTATTCTCTTGTGAATTCCGCACATTATGGTGTTCCTCAAAAACGGGAAAGAATTATAATTGTAGGCACACTTTCTGAAAAACAATTTCTTTTCCCTGCCTTTAACATGGATTCCTATAAATCTTTAAAAGCGTATAAAAATGTTGGCGAAGCAATAAATGACTTGATTGATAAAGGAGAGGAATTTCCGAATCAGATTATCTTAAACCATTCGGAAAAGGTCATCAGCCGCTATAAACTGATACCTGAAGGTGGAAAACTTCCGAAGCCGGAAGATTTGCCGGTTGAAATACGGCGAAAGAATTTTGGCAATACTTATTCTCGTTTGAGTCGAAATGATGTTTCTTCGACCATTGTTCCAGGAAATAATGCGCTTCCTATTCATCCAGTTTTGAACAGAAGCCTTACCCCTCGGGAAGCCGCCCGAATTCAGACATTTCCCGACTCATATATTTTTAAAGGCGACAGACGAAGCCAGTGTATTCAAATCGGAAATGCTGTCCCACCTCTGTTAGCCGCGAAAATTGCAGATTGTGTAAAAAAATTTTTGTCTGATGAAAATTATGAGGGAATCATGCCGGACAAATCGATTTTTGCAAAAGACGACTTAAGTCAGAATGAGGGCAACAAAAAAGGCAAAGCAAAGCGCGCCACTTTGAAATTTGGGGATTTGTTCTGCGGTGCGGGCGGGTTCACAAAAGGACTTGAACAAGCGGGCTTGGAATGTGTCCTCGGGGCGGAATTCAATGAATATGCCGTTGAAGCGTATCGGAAAAATTTCAAGCACGAATGCCTTCAAATCGATTTGTCGCAAGAAGAAAACCAAGAACTTGTCGCAAAAAAATTGAAAGAAGCTAAAGTTGATTTAATTGTCGGCGGTCCCCCGTGCCAAGGATTTTCGATTTTTGGAAAGAGACGCTTTGTCAATACAAAAAATCACGATGTGTCTCAAGACCAGAGGAATAATCTTGTTTTTGCATATGCAAACATTGTCGTCAAATCGGAAACGCCGTGGTTTATTATGGAAAATGTACCAGGAATTCTCTCTGCCCGCAAAGGTGAATATGTAAAAACAGTGGAACAATTTTTTAAAGATAATGGTTATCGAGTTGAGCATAGAATCATAAATGCCGCTGATTACGGTGCACCGCAGTTACGGCATAGATTCATTCTTATCGGTACAAAAACTGATTTGGCATTTCCGTTTCCAAAACCGAAGTATTATGAGAATCCGACTTCCTGGGAATTGCCGTATAGAACGGTTGAAGAGGTCATTACGGATTTAGCTGAGACATCGACATATAAAAAATACAAGAACCATGAGCCGCCTCATCATCAAAAGGTTATTGAAGAAAGGTATTCTTATATAAAGGAAGGGGAAAAACTGAATATCAATGATTTGCCAGAACATTTGCGAATTGGAACAAAAACAGGCAAACCCATCGAAAACTACAGCCATGTATATGAGAGGCTGGATAGAAAAAAACCTTCTTTTACTATTGTTCCAGGGCACAACGCGTTTCCTGTTCACCCGACCTTGAACAGAACGCTGACGGTGCGAGAAGCCGCCCGAATTCAGACTTTCCCTGACGATATGGAATTTGTCGGACCTATTATAAATCAGTGTTTGCAAGTTGGAAACGCTTTTCCCTGCATTGTCGCCCAATCAATTGGTGAACGGCTTCGTACCATCGTAAACAAAGAATGGAATGACGATACAAAAACGAAACTTGCAAAAAAATCAATGCTGGAGAGTTAAAACAATGTCCTTGAATCATCATATATTGGCTAAGGAAACAACAGATGCAATTCTTTCCCACTTCAAAAAAGCGGAATGGTCTTGTGCAGATGGTCTCGGAACAGAATTTTATCGTGGCGGAACAAATGCAGATTTCCCTTCTCCCGATGCAGCATTTTATGATGATACGCACAAAGTAAAAGTTTCTTTTGAATTCAAACCCCCGACGGAAACAAAACGGGGAATTCTTACCGGTGTTGGACAGAGCATCGCATATCTGCAAAATTGCAATATTTCATATCTAGTCGCACCCAAAATGCTTGAAGATTATAAACTTGGTGACTATCTGACTGATTTATATGCAGAGCAAATATCAGGAAAACTTCCAACAGGTTTAATTCTGTATGAGAACTCAAATCCTGAAACTGTTTCATTGGTACATAATGTAGATAAAATTTCTAAAAAAGATTTTTCTTTTTCGGGTAAAGAAAGCAACAGGTTTTGGGCGAAGCATGTTGACCAGCCGTTAGCTCTTTTTCATACAATCCTTCATTACTACTATCTCAAAAAAGTAAAAATTCTGCCAGTGGATGCGGATCCCTTTGCCGTGTGTTGGAAAGAACGCATGATTCCAAAAGATATTCTAACGAATTTCACAACCAGACCCATAATAGACATTGAAGGCAATCCCATTATGACGGTGGCTGGCACAAAGCAAATGGTATACCTTGAGAAAAAACTAAATTCCATAAAGAACGAATCTCTTGATAAACGCATAGAAATCATTTCGCATGAAATTGATACGAATTTTATTGGTGACAATTATTTCAACTCAGTAAAAAAGAATCTTATTACATTTCACAAGCATTTACAGACAATAGATTCTGAAGGTCAACTCACAGAAAGAGGTTTCGCATTGTATCATATCGGCTTGATGAATGGGGCGACAAGCAAGATTTTTCGCGACTATTTTACAAAAGAAGTCTTAATAACAGGGCATCATATAGATTTGCTTTTGGATTATGACGCAATCAAGCAAGAGAACATAAAAAATGCAGATAATGCTACTCAAATTCTTTCTTTGATGGAACAAGATTATGAAAACAAAGGGTATCTAAAACGGAATCCCAATAGAATGAGCAAAGAGAAAAGTGATGTGAAATTTCTAAAATATGAACGAATTCTGTGGAAAGCATTGGGCTTGTTAGATTCGCAAGATAAAATTCAATGGAAGAAGATTACAGAAATTTGCTCTTTATCAGATTTTTAAGTAATACTTCTCGTTCCCTTAATTCAATCTTCACCTCAAATCTGCCGAAAATAAGAGCATGAAATTGTATTCGTCTGTTTTTGTTGCGCTTGCGTTGGTTGGGCTATTCTCTGTTTCGTGTTTAAAAAATGATGTTTCGGAACCTGCGGAAGTCGAAGAGACAATCCCCGTGGAGACTTTTGTTGACGGGAAAATTTTGAGCAAGTCTGCCTCGCTTTGCTTGTTCGGGCGCGATTCTGAGATGCATTCGGTGATTAAGCTTTACGCGGGCGCGGATATTTCTGTGCTTGAAATTGACGGCGTGATTGATACGAAATTCGTTCCCGATAAAAATGCCCTGTCTGAGGAAATAAAAGGCACGGAATTCGTTCATGTTGTGCACGACAATCTTGATTTTTGGCTTGAAAAGTCGGTGTTTGCCCTGAACTGCGAGAATGCGGTCGCGATTGAGAAAACTTTTTTGTATGCTGATGAAACGCTCTCGCAGAAAATTGACTCTCCGCAAAATCCGCTGAAATTTGCCGCCCGAATCGCAAAGGCGAAAGAAGAAAATTCTTCTGAAAACTCGGAATCGCAAAAATCTACGAAAATCTTCTATTATGATACTGGCGCGAAATCCGTTCGGGAAGCGTTTGTTTCGTCTGCTTCGATAAGTGCGCGGATTGACGACATCGTGGTGAGTCAGGTCGCCGAGGAGCTGAAGGTCACGAAACGGGCTGCCCCGCGCAACGAGCTTTTTGCAAAAGCCGCGAAATACAAGCCGTGTAAAAAAGTGCTTGCCGCTCTGAACGCACAAAAAACGGACAAAGTGGTCAACAATTATCAGGAAGTGTTGAAGTCCATGCAGCGGATGTCTCGTGGCGTGAACGTGGAAGAACTTTTGACCGTTGACCAGTCGAAAGACCCGTTTAAGTAATGCAAAATATAGAATTCGTAATGAAAAATAAAAATCCGAGTGAAAAGCTTGTTTCTTTTCTTGCCGCACTTTGCTTGTTTCTCTCTGCGATTGAAAACGCGATTCCGAAGCCCTTGCCGTTTTTACGCCTCGGACTTGCCAACCTACCGATAGTTCTGTCACTTTTTTTATTGCCGTATCGAAAAATACTTCTGCTCGTGAGTTTTAAAGTTATCGCGCAGGGAATCATTTCGGGGACGCTTTTTTCATACATTTTTTTGTTTTCGGCGGGCGGTTCGTTTTCTTCGGCGATTGCGATGATGGGATTGCACGCACTGTGTGGAAATCACGGCAATAAAATAACTAACGAACGAAAGTTGTTTTCTGTTTCTGCGGTGGGAATCAGCCTTTTTGGTTCGCTTGCAAGCACATTCGCCCAGCTTGTGTTGGCACGGTTCTTTCTTTTCGGTACAAACACAAAATACATCGCACCGATTTTGCTTGTTTCAGGATTGGTAACAGGTCTTCTTTTGGGAGTTTTCGCAGAACTTTTCATGCAGAAATCAAAGTTTTTTAGAGAAATCTCGACTTCGCTCAATGTGACAAGCGATGCCGATGCCGTCAGTTCGGATGGAACGGAGAAATCAAAATGAACAAAGAAATTCTTTTGACTGCGACAATTTGGTCCTTCACGCTCATTTTTTTCGTTCTCGCGTGCGTGAAATGTCACCGTGTGCGCGTTCTGCCGTCGCTTTTTATCGTGCTTTTTGTGATTTTTTTCTCGCTCCTGTCTCCTTCGGGTGAAGTTCTACTAACAGTCGGTACTTTTAGAATCACGCTTGATTCGCTTCTTTTGGGCTTGCGGCGGAGCGGAATCTTGGTCGGCATGGTCTTTCTTTCGCGGATTGTCGTAACCCCGAACATAAAACTGCACGGAAAATTCGGAAACAAACTAACGGAAGTTTTCTTTTATCTCAATTTGCTCACCGAAAAGAAAATCGCATTCAAACGCGGGCATATCATCGAGGCGATAGATGACCGTTTATGCGAGATTTGGCAAGTAAATTGATTGCCACTGTCGGAAGGTTTGCATTCGTGCTATACTTTTTTCATGCCTGATTTTTCCCGCGCGTACGAAAAACTTTCCTCGCTTCCGATTTCGCCTTTTTTGGCGGAAATTTGCTCGTCGCTCAAAGCCTCTGAATCGCGATTTTTGGTTTTGACGGCGGAGACTGCGGCGGGAAAATCGACTGCCGTGCCGATTGCGCTACTGGAGCATTTTGCGGGGAAGATTCTCATGCTGGAACCGCGACGACTTGCGGCGAGCGCGATTGCGGAGAGGCTTTCGGATTTGCTTGGCGAAGAGACGGGCGAAACGGTGGGCTATCGGCTTCACCTTGATTCAAAAGTTTCTGCTCGCACACGGCTTGAAGTGATTACCGAGGCGATTTTGACGCGCCGATTGCAGGCTGACCCGCTTCTTGAAGATGTGAATGTGATTGTCCTCGATGAGTTTCACGAGCGGTCGATTCATTCTGATTTGGCACTCGCTTTTTTGAAAGAAACGATGCAGCTCCGTGACGATTTGTTTGTGATTGTGATGAGCGCGACAATTAACTATCGTTCGGTATCTGAATATCTCGGGACAAAAGAACATCCTGCGCCTGTCATACAAATTCCCGGTCGCCAGTTCCCCGTGGAAATAGAATATAAACCGAATGAGAGCGTAGCGCGAGCAATTTTTGATGAATTAACAAACGAACGGTCGGAAAATAAGGGCACAATTCTTATCTTTCTTCCTGGCATTTATGAAATTCGTAAGACAAAATCTGAACTTGAAAACTATCTTTCGCAAAGTGACCATGACGCGGATATCCTGATTTTGCATTCTTCCGTGCCGATTTCTGAGCAACGAAAAATTCTCCGTCCGTGTCCGAGTGACGCACCTCGCAGGGTGATTCTTTCTTCTGCGATTGCCGAAACTTCACTCACTGTGCCGGACGTTACGCTCGTAATTGACTCGGGATTGTGCCGCGTGAACAAGATGAATGTCGCGCTCGGCATGGAACATCTTGTGACGGAAAACGAAAGCCTTTTTAGCGCGGAACAGCGAGCGGGTCGGGCTGGGCGTGTGGCGGCGGGAAAATGCATTCGCCTGTGGAGCGAGCATGACGCACGAGTGGAGCAAAATCCGCCCGAAATTCTTCGTGCCGATTTAACGCAGCTCGTGCTTGAATGTGCGAAATGGGGCGCGACTGAAATCGAAAAACACGACTGGCTCACTCCGCCGTCGCCGTCTGCGTGGGAAGCGGCAAAATTCTTGCTTGAAAATCTTGATTGCCTTGAAACGCAGGCCGATTCAAACGGCGGTGAAGCGACAAAAATCACCGAAAAAGGAAAGGCAGTCTTGCAGTTAGGCTTGCATCCGCGCTTGGCGTGCGTTGCGCTTGCGGGCGGAGCGGAAGCTGTTCTGCCGTTTTCAGAATATGCCGAAGCTGCTCCCGACCGACAGAAACTTTTCGTGACTGACTTAAAGAGAAGATTGAAAGATTGCCGTATCGAAGCAAAAACGCTTCCTGTCCTTGCAGGCTTTCCCGACCGGCTTGCGCGAATTTCCCCCGAAACCGAGGCGAACGCTGACCGCGCGGAATATCAGTTCCCCTCGGGACGGAAGGCATTTTTGTCTCGCGAGCTTTTGATTTCTCATGGGCTTTCTTCGTTTCCCGATTGGCTTGTCGCGCCAGAAGTTGACGCGGGCGAGCGAACAGGAAAAATCTATTCATTTGAAGCCTTGACCGACGAACAAGCGGAAGCATTCTTGCAGAATCACACGAAAACCGAAATCCGAACGGAATTTGTCGGACTAACGAATAGTAGCGACTTCAAGAATCTTTCGATTCAAAAACGGGAAATTTCAGCGTATGGCGCGATTATCCTCAAAGAAAAGAAACTTCCGACCGAAAGCGAAGATTTTGCGTTGGCGATTTGTGACTCGGTGCGCAAAAAAGGCTTAAAAATGCTACCGATTGATAGCAAAATCGAGGATTTTTTGCTCAGAATCGACTTTTATATCAATTCTGATATAAAAAACCCCTTAAAATCTCGGGAAGAAATCCGAAAAAAGCGTGATTCGCTTGAAAAACGACCGAGCGATTGGCTACGACCGTTCGTTAAGTCACAAAAAATCAACGCTCAGGACATTTTTGACGCGCTCTACTGGTATCTTGATGGAAGCGAAATCGATGCGAAAGTGCCACTCCATATCACTTTGGCTAACGGTCGGAAGCGAAAAATCAAATACGAAAAGAAAGCCGACGGCACGATTCAGCCTACGCTCGAAATCATCATTCAGCAGATTTTCGGTTGCTTTGAAACTCCGAAGATTCTCGGTGTTCCTGTCTTGTTCAAACTGCTTTCACCCGCGAGCCGCCCGCTCCAAATCACTGACGACCTGGAGCATTTTTGGACAGGCGCATGGGTCGAAATCTGCAAGGAAATGAAAGGCCTCTACCCCAAGCACAACTGGGATTACCGGGTTTGTGAGTGACAGCAAGCATGGAAAATTGTTGCTTTCCCCAAAATAGGTAAAATTACTTCGCAATTTTCTATCGTCCTCACCCAAGCTCGCCCGAATTTTCTTTTTCCTAAAAAACTTATTCTGTAAGAATATATTTGACACTGTGCACAATATAATGTACACTTCTCTTATGGAGCGAGAACAACCTTTAAGCACAGCATTTTTTCAAACCGAGCAAGGAAATCAGCCTTGCAGAGATTTTATCCTAAGTCTTTCCCGCAATGACAAACGCGAAGTCGGTGCGAAAATATTTGAAGTGTAAAAAGGTTTTCCGATGGGATTGCCGCTTGTCAGAAAAATGGGGTCTGACTTGTGGGAAATCAGAGTGAACATAACGGATGGAATCTGCCGAATCTTCTTTACCATTGTCGAAAACATGATGATTTTGCTTCACGGATTTGTAAAGAAATCGCAGAAAACACCGCAGAACGAACTTGAAACCGCGCAGAACAGAGTAAAACTGTTCAAGGAAATGAACAAATGAAAGGCATCGGGCAAAACTTTGACGATTTTATGATTGAGCAGGGACTTTACGAAGAAGCAAAGGAACTTGCCGCCAAACGGCTCATCGCGCTCCAGCTTGAAGAAGAAATGAAAAAAACAGCACATCTCAAAATCCGCAATGGCAGAAAAAATGCACACTTCACGCACTGCCGTGGACAATGTGCTAGACTTTACGCACAACACTTCCATCGGAATCCTTGAACGCTTTGCCGCCGTACTTGGAAAAAAAGTGCAGATTGCGTTGGTGTAAAAAACTTATTTGCGGCGTTGCGACGGCACTCTTTTTTGATTTCCGTATATAAAAACTTACTGAGCATATTTTTTCATCAAAGAATTTATTTTCTCATCTACGCGCTGTTTGATAAACACTGACAGTTCCGATAAATCTTCATGAAGCACAACCGCACTGTTTTTATCTTCTTCAGGCATTAAAAGTTGATAAGGTTTGACATCGAAGCATGAATATCTTGGGGAATTTTCTTACACTGGATTTACATATGCATGGAAAGATTTCTCTGAATATCAATTAACGGAAAAAGTACAAAAAGCGGCAATTAAAAAATATGGGAAAAATATCCTCTTAAGAAATATAACTCTCTCAGACGGACATAAATCCATGATTCTTTGTTCATTAGCAACGGCAACAACCGGTTTTATTATGTTTGGTGCTGGTTCTGAAACTACGACAAAAAGGTTATGATTTCAAAAAAGGAAAACACAACATCACAGTTGATAACAATATGAATTTGATTATCACGAAAAAATAAACTTCAGAATTAACAAAAACGCCGCTCCCAAAACGAGAACGGCTTACCTTTGGAAGAAAAAGAGATTGAAATGGGAAAAGAAACCTTTGAATAAAGGTGTCGTTTCCCATTTTTTGTGTTTTACTTACTCAGCAATTTATTCACCGCCTTCACGAACTCCATCGGGTCTTTCAGCTCCGCGCCGCTCACGAGCAGTGCCTGGTCGAACAGAACTTCGCTCACATCGGCGATGTAGCTTTCATCGGTGCAGTTTTCGAGCGTTTTGACGATTTTGTGTTCGCCGTTGATTTCAAGAATCGGCTTGATTCCAGGTCCCGCCTGACCCATCGCACGCATCATGCGCTCCATCTGGATTCCGGGGTCGTTCTCGTCTACGACGATGCAGCTTGGGCTGTCCGAAAGTCGCTTTGAGAGAACGACATCCTTAACGCGGTCGCCCAATGCCTTCTTGATTTTTTCCTGAACAGGCTTAAAGGCTTCTTCCTTCTTTTTGGCCTCGTCCTTGTCAACGCCCAGTTCGTCGTCGCTGCCCGCGCGGTTCACGGCCTTAAGGTCGAAATCCTTGTATTTCATCAGGCTTGGAATTACGATGTCGTCGATTTCGTCAGCCATAATCAAAACTTCAAAGCCCTTCTTTTTGTAGGCTTCGAGGAGCGGGCTTGCGCGGAGATTCTTTTCGTCAGTGCCCGTGATGTAGTAGATTGCCTTCTGCTCAGGTTTCATGCGCTGAACATAGTCAGCGAAGCTCGTCCAGTTGTCGTCGCCCGTGCCCGCCGCGTCGGTGCTCTTGAAACGCACGATTTCCGAGATTTCCTCGCGGTTCGCGTAGTCCGAGTACAAGCCTTCCTTCATCGGTCGGTTGAAGTTCTTGACGAAAGTGTTCCATTTTTCGATTGCTTTCTTCTCGTCGTCGGTGCGTTTGTCGGCTTCGGTTTTCTTCGCCTTGTCCGCCTGCTCGCCGAGTTTCTTGAATTCAGAGAGCAATTTCTTCACGCTCGCGCTCTTGATGGTCTCCAAGATTCGGTTCTGCTGCAAAATCTCGCGGCTCACATTGAGCGGCAAGTCTTCCGAGTCGATGATACCGCGCACGAATCGCAAATAAGCCGGCAAGAGTTCGCGGTCGTCGTCGGTGATGAAAACGCGCTTCACATACAATTTTACGCCGCTCTGGTAATCCGCCTGGTACATGTCGAACGGAGCCTGCTGGGGCACATAGAACAGCGTGGTGTATTCCTGCGTTCCTTCCGCGTGCGTGTGCACATAGTGGAGCGGGTCCTGCGAGTCATGCGAAATCGTCTTGTAGAAATTGTTATAGTCTTCCGCTTTGAGTTCGGACTTAGCTCGCTTCCAGAGTGCGCTTGCGCTGTTCACCTGGTCGATTTTGTCCTCGCTACCCGTGATGTTGCCCTTGTCGTCGTATTTGTTCTGCGTGTAGTGAAGGAAAATCGGGAACGCAATGTGGTCACTATACCGTTTAATCAGCTCCTCAATCTTCCAGCGGCTCGCGTATTCTTTTGACTCGTCGTTCAAGAGCATTTCGATTGCAGAGCCGCAGGTTTCTGCCTTGTCGAAGCCGTACTTTTTCGCCTCGTCCGAGTCCGGCTTGATTTCCTCGATTGTATAAGAATTCGTGCCGTCGCTCGACCATTTGAAGATTTTGTCGGTCGCCGCCTTTCTCGTGTAGACATTGATTCGTTTTGCCGCCATAAACGCCGAGTAGAATCCCACGCCGAACTGACCGATAAGATTTGACTCGCCAGCATTTTTATCTTCCGCAATTTTTTCGATGAATGCCTTTGTGCCAGAGCGGGCAATTGTTCCGAGGTTTGCGTTCAAGTCCTCCTCGTTCATACCGATTCCCGAATCCTGCACAGTAAGAATTTTGTTTGGGTCGTCAAAAGTGATGTCGATTCTCGGCTCGTTCTTCACGCCCTTGTACGCGTCATCAGAAACCTTGAGATAATTGAGCTTGTCCAAAGCGTCCGATGCATTAGAAACGATTTCGCGAAGGAAAATATCCTTGTTTGAATACATTGAATGAATGATAAGTTTAAGAAGCTGATTCACTTCCGTCTGAAACTGATATTCCGCCATTTTTTACAATGCGCTCCTTGTTTAGAATCAATTTTCTATAAAGATACTGAAATTTATCGGAAACGGCTAGAAATTTCTCAAAAAATCCGCAATAATAGAGTCATTCGGGGGCGTAGCTCACCTGGCTAGAGCGCTACAATGGCATTGTAGAGGTAGTGGGTTCAAGTCCCATCGTCTCCAACGATATGGGTTCAGAGCCTTTGGCAGCTCCGCACCCATCGTCTCCAAATAAAAAAGCGAGTCTGTGCGACCCGCTTTTTTTTATATCCTTAAAACAAGCCCAACGTGTGGGATAAACGAGATGCCGCCTGTTTCGGGGTTTCCAATTAGTGTTGTGCTGAGGTTTTCAATTGATGCTTTCATGGATGCAGTTCCGGCTAGTGTTATAAGAGTCATTCCAGAAAAATAGAGCTGGAATTTTTCAGAAAAAGCAAAAGAAAAGTAAATATCTCCACCAAAATTAAAGTTGTTCATAATAAATCTAAAATCGATGTCATAGTTATCGATTGTTTTAGACCCGAATACTAAAAACGTTGAGAGTCCTTGCACGGCACTGATAATAGCTTCAAATCGTTTATTATGAAAAACTCTATAACCGATACCGAACAAAACAGTTTCAGAAAGCCCCTTCAGCGAGTAGTGATAATCAGCCTCTGTGAAATTAATTTTGGAAAACCCAAGATTGTAATCGAGCATGAGTGCTATATTTGAAGAACTGACACCCCTTAGTTGAAAATTAAAATCGATACCTGTTCCATCTAAATCTGAGTCGATGATTGGCAAATCTCCAAAATCATCCCACGAGACAGAGACATTTGAGACTGGTACAGAAAGTCCAATGTGAATTGCTTTATCCCAATTATCTGAAAATATCGGAAAGAGGAAAAAAACATTGATACATAAGATGAACCATTTTCTCATAACTAAAATTCTAATGTGTTAAGAAATATGCTCTAAATTTAGAGTTTCTGACAATAAAGTATACCGCTACTCTAGATTTAGAGCAAGTATGGATTCGGAAGTTGAACAAGTCATTGATAGAATTTGTCGTCTTAGAAAAGAAAAAAATATTTCAATAGTTCAGCTTTCTGTCGAGTCTGGTGTTTCACGAAGTCATTTATTTTATATCGAAACAAAAAAGACGATTCCATCATTAGAAACTCTAGCGAAAATTGCAAAAGCAATGAATGTTCATTTGCGAGATTTTTTTATCTAAATAAAAAGCCCCACAGGAATGAGCTGTAGGGCTTACTGTTTTTATTTGAACATTGCTTCCAATGTTTCTTTTGGCACGAAGCCGGTTGATGTTGCGGCAGGCTCGCCGTTCTTGAACAGAATGACGGTCGGAATGCTTACGATGCCGTATTTCTGAGCCAAGTCAGCCTCGTCGTCAACGTTTACCTTTCCGACTTTGATTGTGTCGTTTTCGTTTGCAATCTGCTCGATTGTGGGAGCGAGCATTTTGCACGGACCGCACCAGCTTGCCCAAAAATCTACGAGCACTGGTTTATCTGATTTGAGGACTTCTGCCTCAAAGTTTGATTCTGTAAGCGTAATTTCCATAAAAAACTCCTTGCTGTTTCTATTTCGTTGCTATAAAGATACTGCAAATTCTTTAAAAAGCAAAGAAAATTCGGTCGGATACAACATAATTTTTTAAAGAAATGCAAAAAAATCGCCCCTCAAGCGTGAAGGGCGAAAAATCAGTCGTGTGCCTTAGTTAGCAGCAGGCTGTTCTGCGGCAGGAGCGACCTCTGGCTCTGGAGTTGCAGGTGCATCCACTGCGGGAGCATCGGTTGCAGGAGCTTCATCTTTGCCAAGCTCTTCAGAAATTTCAACGAGATGCGGGCGAATGTCTGCCGCAGCTGTGGTGTCTTTCTGTTTGTAGACTTCTGCCATATCTTTGAAATATGGTTTGAGTTTTGTTGCAATATCTTTGTTATTGATATTTTTTTCGAAATTCGGGATGGTGAGCTTCATGCCCGGCTCAATCAACTCTGGGTCACTGACAACACCACGAGATGCAAGCATGATAAGCGGGAAGTAGTAGCCGTTCTCATCTTTGCCAGCATAGAAGGTCTTGGTGATTGATGTGAGTGTATCACCTGTTTTAACCTCATATGTTTCTGCGCTTTCCAAGTCGAGAACGTTTGCGTAAGTGCTGTAAACTTTGTCAAAAGACTTGTTGAGTGCAGCCTGTTTTTTAGCTGCATCATCCATTGAACCAGTTGAGCTACATGAAATCATACCGAATACGGTAACCAATGATAAAAGAAGTAATGCAATTTTTTTCATACGAAAAAACCTCCGCTAGCTACTATAACGCATATTCAGATTTTTTCAAGGTTGTTTACAGATTTTTTTAGATTTCGAGAAAAAGCGGCAAGTCCGGCTTGTAGCAGGGGAGCGCGATAATCTTTACTTTGAAGAGATTTGCCTTGTATTTCGCAATGATTTTTTCGTAGTTTGCGCCTTTTGCGTTTTTGCGGGCGAGTTCGTTGAGTTCATGGTAGGTGAAGCCGAGGTTGTCTTCGTCGGTTTTGCCGCACATGCCGTCGCTCGGTGCTTTGTGCGTGAGCGATGAAGGAAGCCCCAAGTAATCGCCGATTGCCACGACTTCCTCTGTGGTGAGCTTGTTGATTGGCGCAAAATCTCCTGCTGCGTCGCCGTAGAATGTTGAGTAGCCGACCAAATCTTCGCTCAAGTTGCACGTGTTTGCTACGCGGCAGTTCCCGAGCTGCGCGCCGATTCCGTAGAGTGTAGCCATGCGGAGTCGTGCGGGCGTGTTTGTTTTAAAGACGGGCGAAAAATCTTCGTGCGAGGAAACGACACCTGCCTGCTCAAACGCGCTTTGAATGCCTTCGTAGGCTTTTGCAATATTTACCGTAAAGTGTTTGATTCCGAGGTGCGCAACGAGCGTTTGGGAATCAGAAATGTCTTTTTGCTCCCCGTTTGGCATCAGTACGCCGATGACGCGCTCTTTGCCGAGTGCTTTGACCATCAGTGCCGAAACGACGGACGAATCTTTTCCGCCAGAGGCTCCGATGACGACCCGTGTTTCATTACTTCCGTTTTTGGAAATCCACTCTTGAATCCATGCGACGACTTCCGCCGTGACCTTTTCGACATCAAAATGATATTCACTCATGATTTTGCCTCGTTATGTTGTTCGGTTTGCTTTCATTTCGACTTTTTGCTCGTACATTTTTTCATCAGCGCGCGTGAGCGCATTGTTGAAATCTGCGGCTTTGTGCGGCGTGAAGAATTCATATCCGTACGCTGCGGTAAATTTATGCTCTGCTTCCGGCTGATTCTCGACCGCAACCTCGAAGTTATGAAGCAGCGTCATGATTGCCTCGCGGTACATGTTGTAGCAGAGACAAACGAATTCATCGCCGCCGATTCGATAGACCGAGCCTTTGTCGCCCACCACGCCCATGAGACACTCGCAGAACGCTTTGATTACTTTGTCGCCAGCGAGATGCCCGAAATTGTCGTTGAGTTTTTTGAGATTGTTCATGTCGAACAGAATGAGACAGTATTCTCCCTGCGGGCTTGTCTCGTCGAAATTCTCGATGAATGTGTACCAGGATGTTTTGTTGAACGCGCCCGTCGCAATGTCGAGGAACGCGAGATTTTTGTAAGTGTCGGCTTTGTTCATCGTCTCGAAACGCTGCAATGATTTTTGGTAGGCGATGAGAATCATTGAGAAGAACGCAATTCCGAGACCGAAACTCATGACCGAGCTAAAGAATGTGCCGTGGAGCAATGAGAAGAACGTAAAGACAAAGATGAGCATTGCGCACGTCATGGAGAAGAGAAACAGATATTTGAGTCGGCTGTGCTTCATCCAGTCCTGCTTTGGCAAAATCACCGCGACGTACGCACAGCAGCAGGCGTACAAAAAGTGGGAGATGAAAATCGTGTTTGTGAGCGGCTGAATTCCGGTAATCTGCAAGAAGAACTGAGTCGCAACGACGCCGATAGTCGCCCAATAGATGAACGTCATGAATTTGTCGGTGCGGTTGTCGTTGATGCTGCGCAAAAAGAGGAACAAGAAAATTGGCATGAGAAGTTGCGTTAAGTATTTAAGGCACCAGTGCAGCGGCAGATAGCCGATGAAGAATTGCAGAATGCGCGAGTCGTCGAGCTGCCAGAGACCGATACAGAGCGTGAGGAGCGAGAGATGCAGCAAGAGATGGTCGTTTTTGTTCGTTCGGGTGAAGAGATGGTTTGTGCCGAACAAAAACACCGCCGCGACGATGAACATGATGCCGAACAAAAAGTTGTGCATTCGGCTGAGCATGATGGTCTGCATGATGTTCGCGCTTCCGCCCATGAACATCTCGCTGTAAACGCCGGCATAATCTGGAATGAGGGCATATGTTTCGATTGAAATGTATGAATACGGGCTTAGATCAATCGGCAGATTGACCAGATGATACGCTGAATGATATGAAATGAGCCATTTTGGTTTTGTGCGCGTGCTGTATTGGTAGATGACGCGGTTGTTTAATCGGACGATGACATCTTGGTGGTTTGTATAAAAACAGAGAAAGGTCTTTCCGTCTTCAACGGGAGCAATATCGTGGTAAATGCGCGAGCCATATTTTTCTGTGGGGATGCGGGCGGGCAGTTTGTCAATCGTGACGCATTCGCCGTATTTGTCGTGATAATACCAGCCTTTGTCAAAACTTGCGGATTCTGTTTGCATAAGAGTAGATGGAGACGTGTTTCGACCGGCAATCAAAACATATGCACCGACAAGCAGGAAAAGCGCGCAGACGAAAAATAAAATCCGATTTTTTAGTTGGGCTGTATCTCTCATTATTTTTATTTTATTGTAGCTATTCAAAAAAAACAATGCGGAAAATATCCGAAACTAACTTAAAATAATCAAAATTCTTTCTTGTGAAATTTGCTCTTATCGTTGATAATAGTATAAGTGCTTTTTCACAAAGGATTGAATTTATGATGGATAAAAAAATGCGACTTTTGCTGCGGAATTGCTCAAGTGCTTTGAGCGTCATCTGTCTTTTGTTAGCAGTTGTTTTCCTCGTAAAATTTGTCGCGGACGAAGCAAAACAAAACGTGCAAGCAGAGCTTCCTGTCGAAGTGGCTCATCGTGTGCTTTTCATCAGTTCTTACAACCCGCTTTATTTTACGTATGATGCGCAGTCACGAGGGCTTGCAAAAAGTTTGTATCCAAAGGGAATTGAATATGATGTCGTCTATATGGACGCAAAATCTCATAGTTCTCGGCAAGATGTTCTTGATTTTCATGATTACTTAAAAAAACGGCTTGAAAAGCGAGGCGAATATGAAGCGCTTCTTGTCGCTGATGACGAGGCGCTTCATTTTGTGCTTGAGTATCAGAATGAGCTGTTTCCAAAGCTTCCGGTCGTCTTCTTTGGCATCAATGATTATGAGCTTGCGGAGCTGGCGGCGGAAAACCCTTACATGACGGGGTTCTTTGAGAATGACTACCTCAAAGAAACAATGGAGCTCGCAATGAAGCTCTTTCCTGAGCGAAAAACGTTCGTTGCGCTTCATGACCGCTCTGCCGCTGGTGAAGCCGACATCGAAATCTTTTGGTCTTTTCACGAAAAATGTCCAAACTACAAATTCGACAATCTTGATGTCACCACTTTGTCGCAATCTGAGCTGGTTGCTTTGCTTGGGGATTTGCCCAAAGATTCAATCCTGTTTTACATGACATGCTATTCTGACAAGGACGGCAAGATTTATTCGATGCTCTCTCGGACTGGCACGGTTGTTCGAACGGTCGATGTTCCTATTTTCAGAAATTATGTCGGCGGAGAGGGCGAAGGCGTTCTCGGTGGCGTGTACATGGATTTTGAAGACCAGTGTACGATGGTGGGCGAAACGCTTGCGTCTGTACTCACTGGAGCCGATATTTCTGCACTTCCGTTTGTTGAGCAGACTCCGAGCCGATGCGCGTTCGATTACAATCTCATGAAAAAATACGGGCTTGATTTTTCGCTGCTTCCAGAAGATACGGTTCTGTATAATCAGCCGGAAACATTCCTTCATCACTATGGCAAAATTCTGCCCTCTGCGATTCTGATTGCGTTGGCGCTGCTGTTTCTTGTGCTGTTCGCGCAGTTTGGCTCATCTGTTGCAAAGAGCATTCTCCGCGACTTGCAGGCTTCGCACGATCAGCTTGAGCGGTCTCAAGAGCAGCTTCGATATAATGCCGAATATGACGAAGTGCTCGATATTTACAATCGCCGCACGATTACGGATTGGTTCCGTGAAAACATGGCGCCGGCCGATGTGTATTCAGTAGTGATTATCGATATTGATGGATTCAAGACGCTCAATGAAAATTATGGTCACTCAATGGCCGACAGTATTTTGCAGTATCTTGTCGCGCTTCTCAAGGGCATGTCTGAAGAAGGTGGCTGGCAGCTTGCTCGCTACGGTGGCGATGAATTCCTTTTGATTATTCCAAATGAAGTGCTGACGATGGACAGCGAGACGCTCAAATTGATTATGTCGGGCATTCGTGCTCCGATTCCGCTTGGCGACGAAACGCTTGCCGTTACTGCAAGCATGGGTGTTTCATGTTCTGACGGCATTACCACACCAGAACAGCATATCATCAACGCGGAAGGCGCAATGTATGAGGCAAAGGAGCGCGGTAAAAACGGAGTGGTCATTTACGGTGACGAAATGAAGGCAAAAGCGCGCGAAGAGCTTGTCATAAAAGAAAAATTGCAACGCGCGTTCGACAACGACGGCTTCTACATGCTTTATCAGCCGCAGATTGACGCTCAGTCAAAGCAGGTCAGTGGCTATGAGGCGCTTGTCCGTATGAAAGAGCCGGGCATTTATCCGGGGCAGTTCATTCCGGTTGCGGAGCGAAGCGGTTGGATTTGGCGAATCGGTCGAATCACCACTGAGCTTGTCATTAAGCAGCTTGCTGCATGGCGCGATGCCGGGCAGAATTTGCATCCTGTCTCGGTGAACTTTTCGAGCAATCAGCTCAATGACCACGGCTACATCGAATTTGTCGAGGAATTGCTTAAAAAATACGATATTCCCCCGCATTATCTTGAGATTGAAATCACTGAGGGCTTGTTCCTCGAAAAGAGCGCGCTTGCCGATGAGATTTTCAAGCGGTTCAAAGAGCTTGGAATCCGTCTGCTCATGGACGATTTCGGTACGGGCTATTCTTCGCTCGGTTATCTTACGTATATTCCAGTCGATGTTATCAAATTGGATAAGTCTTTGGTCGACACGTATCTCGTTGACGGCAAAGATTCATTCATCAAGAATATCATTCACCTCATGCACGACTTGGACAAAGACATGATTATCGAAGGTGTCGAGGAGCAGTGGCAGTTTGAGCGCTTGCGAGAATTCGGCGCGGACACCATTCAAGGCTATTATTTCAGCAAGCCGATTCCTGCTGACGAGGCGATTGTATTCACTGTTGCATAGGGCTTTTTGAGTTTTCCCAAAAAGCGAAAAATAAATGTAAAGGAGAAGTTTTATCATGAAGAGGATTGTTTTATTTCTTAGCTGCTTAACCATACTTACCATGATTGCTTCATGCAAAAAAAATGCGACGCAGAATGTCGCATCCGTGGGCGAGGAGTCAAAAACCGCGCCCGTTTCTCAAAAATCGGACGATAAAAAGCCTGCTGATTCTGACGGCGTGTTCGTCATGAGAATTGGTCATGCCCAGACGGAGGAATCTCCCCGTCATCGTTCGCTCTTGCTTTTTAAAGAGCAGGTCGAAAAAGCTACGAACGCGAAGATAAAAGTCGAAATTTACCCGATTGGCGTGCGTGGTGATGAAACGGAAATGACGGTTGCGGTTTCAGAGGGCGAGCTTGAGGCTGTTCGTGGCGGCGACCTTGAATTTGTTCCCAAATCGATGTTGCTCGGTCTTCCAATGGTCGCAGATACGCTTGCTGATGCGCGAAAATTATGCTACAGCGATTTTGTCCGTGACATGCTCAATGCGGCAGAGGAAAATAACATGCGCGTTCTTGCGGTCGGTGATGATTCTGGGTTCCGGCAGATTACGAACAGCGTGCATCCGATTATAAAACCTGCTGACTTAAAAGGACTCAAGATTCGTGCGCCACAGATTGTCGCAACCGTAAACTTCATTAATGAGCTTGGAGCCTCTGCGACTGTCGTGCCGTTTACGGAATTGTATCTTGCGCTGTCAGAGGGCAGAGTCAGTGGTCAGGAAAATCCGCTTGCGCTCATTGATTCGAGCAAATTCTACGAGGTGCAGAAGTATTGCACGATTATCAATTATCAGTTCTTCCCCGAATTGATGTACGTCAATCTTGAATGGTGGAACAGCCTTCCGACCGAGTTCCAGACGATTCTGACATCTTGCGCAAAAAATATGATGGACGAAAATGCCCGTATCACTGATGAAGAAAATAATGCGTACATCAGGCATATTCAGGCGAACGGATGCGAAATTACGACGCTCACACAGGCACAGCGCGCTGCTTTCTTGCCGTATGCGGAACGTGTTTGGGAAAAATATATTGACGAAGGATACGCAACGAAACAGGATCTGACGGACATGCTCGCAATCGTGGGCAAAAAAGTGACGTGGTAAATACGCATGAAAGTACGAATAAAGTCAATCCAGACGAAAATCATAGGTGTTGTCGTTATTTTTGCGCTGTTCATTGCAATATCGCTTACGGTGGTGTCTGTTATCAGTATCAATATTCTCAACAACCGTGATTCGAATCAGCTTTTGGAGCACATCGGGCGCGAAAATGCCATCAATATCAACCAAATGCTCATTTCTACGGAACATTCGGTTAAGAACGTGTATTATTACGCATATGACCAGCTAGAATCACTGTTTGGGCGTTTGTACAGTAACACGTTCCGAGAGGAGTATTTGGAAAAGGTCGCACAGCTTGCACTGACTGAGGCGAGGGGCAATGATTACGTCCGCTCGTTTTACTATCGACTGACAGACACAATCAAAGAGGGACCGCTTGGCTTTTTGTATCAGCGAAAGGGCTTAGGTACATACAAAGAATTGGAGTTGACAGACCTTTCCCTGTACGCAGCTGATGATATTGAACATGTTGGTTGGTATCATCTTCCGAAATCAGCAAAGGAAGGTATCTGGCTTGGACCATATTGGAACGCAAATTTAGGCACGCGCATGATTTCTTATGTTGAGCCAGTTTATGTTTATGCGCGTTTTGCGGGCGTTATCGGCATGGATATTGATGTCAATGTTGTGTGCGCTCAGCTTGAAGAAATCACCGTTTACAATACAGGTTCAGCAGTTGTTTTTGATATTGAGGACAACATTCTCTACGAAAAAAAGTATTCCGAAGGGCTTGAGAAAAATTCTTTTGGAGATGCGGAAAATGCCCTACTTTTTGCAACTCACGAGGCGATTGAAACAGGGCATCCTGTTGAGTATCGGGGCAGTTCCGGCATTATGAAGCTTTTCGCAACAAAGCTTTCAAACGGCATGACGCTCTGTGTAACCGCTCCACTCAAAGAAATTAATGCGTCACGGCAGATGCTTTTGTTTTTCTCGATCAGTTTTAGCATCTTGCTTGCTTTGACCGCATTTGCATTCACCTATTTCATTATTCGTAGCTTCTTGAAGCCTCTCAACGAACTGACTGCTGCTTCTAAAAAGCTCGCTGACGGCAATTTTGATGTAACGCTCTCTTACAACAGCGACGATGAAGTCGGGCAGTTGTCGCAGACGTTCAGCACGATGAGCGCGTCACTCAAGCGATATTACGACCACTTTCACAATCTTGCCTATACGGATTCAATGACGGGGTTGAACAATAAGGCGGCATTTGAAACCACAAAAGAGGTTATCGAAAGTGAAGTGAAGCTTAATCGCGCGGCATTCACGATTATCGTCATGGATGTGAATAACCTCAAAACCATTAATGACACGATTGGTCACGAAAAAGGAGATTTGCTCCTCAAGCACGTTACGCAGTGTATGCGCGAAACGTTCGTCGGCTTCCCGCTGTACCGAATTGGCGGTGATGAATTTTGTACCATCATCAACGGTGCAGACGCGCAGTATCTTATTGCGAAATTGCAGACTATTACGGCAAAACGAAGCGAGGAAGATTTTGAGATATTCCAATGCTCCTACCAAATTGCCGCAGGAGATGCGACATACGTCAAAAAACGAGATAAAAGCTTTGATGATGTGTTCAATCGCGCGGACAAGGCGATGTATGAGAATAAAAAGATGCTAAAAGAAAAGGCAGCACACGTAAGTTAAATCATGTGGGGAGCGTATAGCTCCCTTTTTTCATCTACAGACAAAACGCGCTATCTCTTATATAATTGAGACATGGCTAAGACATTCGACGACAAAAAAATCATTTACACGATGGATCGCGTTTCTCGCGCGTATGGAACAAAGGTTGTTTTAAAAGACATTTCCATTTCTTACTATTACGGGGCAAAAATCGGCGTTATCGGTGAGAACGGTGCTGGTAAATCTTCGCTTTTCAAGATTTTTGCGGGAATCGACAAGGATTACACGGGCGAAACAAAATTGCTCCCCGGCTATTCAATGGGATATTTGGAGCAGGAGCCGTACTTGGAGCCAGGAAAGACCGTTCTTGAGGTCGTAAAAGAGGGCGTAAAGCCGATTACTGACCTTTTGGCCGAATTCGACAAGGTAAACGAGGCTTTCGGTGACCCCGACGCTGATTTTGACAAACTTTGCGCGCGACAGGCTGAAATCCAAGAAAAACTCGATGCCGCCGACGCATGGAATCTTGACGCAAATCTTGAACTTGCAATGGACGCGCTCCGCTGCCCGCCGGGAGACCAAGTGGTCGATGTGCTTTCGGGCGGTGAACGCCGCCGTGTCGCTTTGTGCCGTCTTCTCTTGCAAAAGCCCGACATTCTTCTTCTTGACGAGCCGACCAACCACCTCGACGCCGAGACAGTCGCATGGCTTGAGCGGCATTTGAAGGATTACCCTGGCACGATTATTGCGATTACGCACGACCGCTACTTTTTGGACAATGTTGCGGGCTGGATTTTGGAAATGGATAGGGGCGAAGGCTATCCGTTCAAAGGAAATTACTCAGAATGGCTTGAAGCAAAGGAAAAACGCCTTGCCCTCGAAGAAAAACAGGCTTCAACGCGCCGCCGCGAAATGCAGGAAGAATTGGAATGGATTCACGCGGGCGCGAAAGGCAGACAGGCAAAGCACAAGGAGCATATCACCAAGTACGAAGCATTGCTCGCCGAAGAATCAAAGCGCGTTCAACTTAAAGACACGCAGATTTCAATCCCGGCAGGCCCGCGTTTGGGAAGCCTTGTCATCGATGCCGAAAAACTCACGAAGTCATTTGACGAAAAATTGCTTTTTGAAAACCTCGACTTCCATATTCCAGCGGGTAGCGTTGTGGGAATCGTTGGACCGAACGGCGCGGGTAAAACCACTTTGTTCAAAATGATTGCAAGCGCGGCTGGGCAAGAAATCGAACTCCCCGACGGCAAAATGGGAAAAGAAGTTCCTGATTCGGGAAGCATTAAAGTGGGCGACACGGTAAAACTTGTGTATGTTGACCAAATGCGAAGCAAACTTGACCCGAACAAAACGATTTACGAAATGCTCTCAGGCGGAAGTGACCTCGTTCGCTTGGGCGCAGTTGACGAAAAAGGCAGACCCGTGAACGGAGCTGTCCGCGAAATCAACGCGCACGCCTATTGCTCTTGGTTCAACTTCAACTCAGCAGAGCAGAACAAAAAAATCTCAGTTCTTTCAGGCGGTGAGAAAAACCGCTTGAATATGGGCATGATGTTCAAAGAGGCGGGCAATGTGCTTTTGCTCGACGAACCGACGAACGATTTGGACATTACGACCACGCGAAGCCTTGAAGAAGCAATCAATTCATTTGCGGGTGTTGTTATGGTCATCAGTCACGACCGCTACTTCCTCGACCGAATCTGCACGCACATTCTCGCGTTCGAGAACAATTCAGAAGTGCACTTCGTTGAAGGCAGCTGGAGCGATTATGTCGAGTGGAAGAAGACGGTACTTGGGGTTGATGATGATATTCCACATAAAACAATTTACAGGAAACTGACTAGATAATGCCCCACAGGATGTGGGGAGAAAGCAAAGAGAGAAAATTCTGTTTGCCTTTAGGTGAACAGAATTTTCTCGTACGAATCCGAAAATCCACGGATGGATTTTCGGTTCGGAATGTTCCGCACAAGACAGTGTACCGCAAATTGACACGCTAGCTAATTTAAAAACAAAAAACGCACTTCATTTGAAGTGCGTTTTTTTATGCTATGAGCAATTGTGCTTAGTTAGCTTTTACTTGACTTGGGTGCTGAATGTGAGCTGCGCCAAGAACTGTTCCGACAATTGCAACAAGAAGTCCAATGATTACAAAATATCCACCGACTGAGAAATAACCAACGATAGGTGTGACATTAATTGTGAGCGGAATTGTGATTGCTGAAGCAATGCCAAATGCAAGTGCGAGCAAAACAACAATGATGTCACCAACAATTGTTTTTGTGATGAAGAACAAAACAATTCCTGCGATTGTACAGAGCCAAACAATGATAAGGAATGTTGAATTGTATGCAGTACCAGGCGCATAATCATAATCGCCATAATCATATCCGTGCTGATTGAACACTTCTGCGGCTCCGAAAACATTGAAGAGGAATGTTTTTGGCTGCTGCACACCCTCGAGTTTAGAAGGCTCAACGCGAACTACTGTTTCGCTGTCATATTCATCAAGAATCTTATTGCCGTCTTTGTCGAAGTCAAGAACGTAGGTGAGCTTTGGTTTGCCATTTTCGTCGAGAATTGGGTCGCCTTCATCGTCAAGCGTGTAGTCAACGATAACGTATTTGTAATCGACCGTTTCGATTTTTTTAGGATTGCCGTCTTTACCGATGACTGGATTTCCATCTTTGCCGACTTTGAAATCTAACGTGATTTCTTTAAGAGAAGCGAAATAAGCAAATTCGTGCTCTTCTTCTGGAACGTATTCGGCAACGTCGTCATAAGAATCATCGTCTTCAAGCTCAAGCTCATCGTCTAATTCTTCTGATGTTTCTGCAACCGATTCTTTTTCAATTGTTAGATCGTTTACAGTTACGATTTGCTTTACATACACGGTCGGGATAATAAGACCGATGAATGCAAGAAGCATGCCTCCCAAGAAAAGTACACGGTCGAAAGAACGCTCTTTCTTTAATTTGTCTAAATATTGCATTTGTTTTAGTCTCCTTTTGAAAAAGCAATAGCACTTCTATTATACACTATTTCAGCCATTTATCAACTAAAGTTTTTTCACTATAATGACATTTATGAGTACAATATACGAAAAAGCACTAGAAAAACACGGTGAATGGCAGGGCAAAATCTCGACTGAGTTTAAAATGCCCCTTGAAACGCGCGATGATTTGTCTGTGGCATATACGCCGGGCGTTGCAGAGCCATGCCGACAGATTCATAAAAATCCCGATGATGTGTACAAATACACCTGGAAGGGAAACACAATTGCCGTTGTTTCAGACGGAACGGCAGTTCTTGGTTTGGGCGACATTGGGCCTGCGGCGGGGCTTCCCGTTATGGAAGGGAAATGCGTTCTCTTTAAGAAATTTGCGGGAGTGGATGCAGTTCCGCTTTGTATCGACACCAAAGACCCGCAAAAAATTATCGATTTTTGCAAGCAGATTGCGCCTACTTTTGGCGGTATCAATCTTGAAGATATTTCTGCTCCGCGCTGTGTTGAGATTGAGCGCACGCTGATTAAAGAACTCGACATTCCTGTGTTCCACGATGACCAGCACGGAACGGCAATCGTCGTGACGGCGGCGATTATGAACGCGCTCAAAGTGGCGGGCAAAAAGCCAGAGGATTGCACGCTCGTCGTTTCAGGAACAGGTGCGGCTGGCTCGTCTATTATCCGCATGCTTCACAAATTCGGCATCGGAAAAATCTACGGATTCAACATCAACGGCATTGTTACAAAAGAAGATTACGAAAAATACGACTTTTTGACCAAAGAACTCACCGAAATTACCAACCCCGACAACAAGCGTATGACGCTCAAAGAAGCGATGGTGGGCGCGGATATTTTTGTGGGTGTGAGCGCACCAAATCTCGTTTCAGAAGAAATGGTCAAATCAATGGCACCAAAATCAATCGTGTTCGCCATGGCAAACCCAGAGCCAGAAATCACCTACGAAAAGGCAAAGGCGGCGGGCGCGTACATCATCGGCACGGGGCGCAGCGACTACCCCAACCAAATCAACAACATCCTTGCGTTCCCAGGGCTTTTCCGTGGCGCACTTGATTGCCGTGCAAGCAAAATCACTGAGGAAATGAAAATCGCCGCGAGCCGTGGACTTGCTTCACTTGTAAGCGATGCGGAACTTTCCCCTGATATGATTATCCCCGGCGCATTCGATCCACGCGTGGCACAAACTGTCGCAAAAGCAGTTGCCGATGAAGCGAGAAAGGCAGGCTTAGCGCGCATATAAACCGCACAGGGAGAAAAATTGAATCATCATTGCTTGCGTCGTTTATTTTTTTCGATTTTTCTCCTGTGTTCCGTTTTTGCGTGGTCAATCGAAGTAAAATCACTCACTATTACTGATGAAATCCGTTGGTCTTTAGAAACGACTGCTGGCTGGCAAAACATAACGAATATGCGTATGGCAAAAGAGGACGGCGGAAGTACGCAGGTCAAGCAGGCGTTGGACTTTAAGGGAATCCTGTTTCATTCATTTTGGAAGGGAATCCAAACGTTGAAATCGCAGTTGAATCTTGGCTTTGATCAACGGACGCGATTTTTATGGACTGACGAGCCTGATTTTAATCATGAAGAAGAACATTTAAATGAACATCTTCGTTGCACGGAATTTGATATTCAGGGCATGCTTCCGTTTCGCGCCACGTATTATCTGACGATTTCGCCGTATGTCGGTTATTCTTTTATCGAGCACTCGTATGATGATAACTTTTCGGGCATCGAGCAGACCACAATGGTATATAACAGCATGGTCGTGGGCGTGAGTGCTCAGCATCGGTTTTCTAAAAATATCGCGTACAGCTACTTTTTTTCGTATTCGCCGATTGTGTTTGAGAATTATACGAAAAGCAAAACGCAATTTATAAATTACGGGGCGGAAATCAAAACAAATACGCACCCGCTCTCGATAACGCTCTTTTTGACGGCAAAACGCGCGTTCATGCATCAAGATGGGAAAATTTTTGAGGGCACGCAATTCAACTTTACGACCGCCGAAGCAGGATTTTCACTGCATTTGAATCTACGGTAGCACGCATAGCCCTTTTCCGCGGAATTCTGAATCGGGCGCGTTTTTTTTCGCCGTGTAGAATTCGCCCATGTAGAACCAGCCGATTTTGCCGTTCGGGAGCGGGATTTTTTCGCCGCCGAGCCAGTAAGATTTTTCTCCAGATTTTGCAAATTCTGTGTCGCGCTTTTGCTCGTATTTCGCAATCAGTTTTTCGATGAAGTCTTTGGGGACGGTGGGGTGCGGAACGGGGAAACTGAACCATTTGTAAACGGGCTTTTCTAAGTCCTCGCCATGCATCCACTGATTCAAGGAGAAGTCGAGGGCAGAGCCGTATTTTTCAGAGCGTTTTTCGCCCTCGAAGTGAAGACCGTTTTTGGCGAAGAGCGGGGCGTTTTTCTTTTCCTGCGGGTCGATGGGCTTTAGGTCGGGAATTTTGCCTTCCTTCCACTCTTTGTAGACGCGGCTGTGTCGGGTGAGGACGAACTTGTGCCAGAAGCATGAGTCGAGCAAGCCGTTTGCGTAGAATTGGCGGAGCGTTTCCATCGAGTTGATTAAATCTTGCGGACTTTCCCACCAGTAGCCGTAAATCATGTACGCGTGGACTAAGATTCCCGCTTCTTTGAACGCACAGCACGCGCCTACGATTGATTCCAAATCCGTGCCTTTGTGAATCGCGTTCAAGCCGTTCCCCGTGGCGGACTCAAGCCCTGCCGAAACGCCGATTAAGCCGCCGTACGCGAGAAAATCCGCGACATCGCGCGTGAAGGATTTTTCAAAACGCACATTTCCCCACCATGTAATCGGCGAGCCGTGTGCGATGTTCTCGCGGGCAAAGGCTATCATGAGCGCGGGCGGCATTGCCTCGTCAACGAAGTGGATTCCGAACACGCCTTTTTGCGTGCATTGGGCGAGCAAGCCTTCATACAATTTTTTTACATTTGTGGGGCAGTAGCCGTTTACATAATCAAGCGTCACATCGCAGAACGCGCATTTGTGCCAGTAACAGCCGTGCGCCATGTACGCTTTGAGCCACGCGCCGTCCGACCAGAGCCTGTGCATCGGATTCGTGTCGTCAATCAATCGTGGATATTGAGAGAAGTCGATGTCAGAAAAATCGGGAATGAGCGAAGAAGTAACTTCCTTTTCGTAGGCTACCGCTCGTTTGTATTCGCCACAATGTTCGTCCGAAAGCGGCTCAATAACGGATACACTACCGCCTGGTAGTTTTAAGAATTGGCGGAGCTTGTAAATAGGGAGCGACCCGCTTGCGGGGCAAAACTCACGAGGTGAGTTTTGAGCGAGTCTCGGTGAAGGCTGTGCCTGAACCGCTTCCTTGTTAACTCCTAACTTCTCCCTGCTCACTACTAACTGCTTATAACTCGCATATCCCCTGTCGTAGCAAATTGCATCGCAATAATCGGCTAACTTTTGTTCGTTTGTGTCGCGCAATTCGGTGTTCACGAAGCCGCCGCCGAAACTCACATACACGGAATCTTTGAAGTGCGTTTTGAAGAATCGCCCAGTTGCAAGAGCCGCCGTAAATGTTCCCGCAAAGGGAATTGAAATGAGGACGATGGTTGGCTCACTCCTAACTGCTAACTTTTCTAGCAACGGCTCATAAAACTCTTTGAGAATCGGGCTGTCCGCGCCTTTTTCGACTTCGGCAAAACTCGACTCGCTCACGGTGAGGCTTTCGGCATAGCGCACGAGGGAAAAATTCTTGTCGAAGGCGACCGAAATAAAATCTGCCAAATCAGCGAGGGCAAAACTTGCGAGGGCACGGGCATCATCGGTCGAAAGGTCGTGATTTAGGTTTGCGAGGTAGTTTTCCATTCGCGAGCCACGCGGAACATGTGCGCCAAACACAAATCGGTGGGCATTCTCGTAGCCCGAAGAAAGAGAGCCACGCTTTCCCGGTCGGAGCATGGCGGTAATATAGTCAATCCAGTTAATCCACAAATCTTTTTGGGCGACATAACGGCGCAGATTGAACGCGGTCGCCTCATCGCCTGACTTTTCGGCTTTTTCGGCAAGGGCGAGCGCATTCTCGGAGCAGAGGGAAAACAGCTTTTCCAGCCCCGCGCGTGAAAAAATCTCGTAGTAGAGTTCAAGGCTCAAATCGAGCCAGCGCGTTTTGTGACCGAGAGACTTGAAAAATGCCGAAAGGTACGCGCCGCTTGGGTATGCCGTGTTGAGTTGCACAATCGGCGGCTGGAGAATCAGGATGTTCATCACGAGTAGTGTAGCAGAAAACGGGCGGGATTTTAAGTTCTTATAGGTATTTGTTCAGTGAAGATTTTGTTGCTTTGAGAACTGAAAGAATGACGTCGAGTTGGTTTGCGTTGCAAGTCGAAAGAATTTCAGAAATTTCTTCAGATATAGCGGGCTTTGATTCAAAAAGCAGTTTGTCGGTCTGAACGTCGAGCGCCTGTGCGAGGTCAACAAGGACGGGCAGGCTCAGTTTTGTGCTTCCCGTCTCAATGTGACTCATATGGGTCGGGGAGATATTGATTTTTTCCGCGAGCTGCTCTTGAGAGAGATTTTTTAGTTTTCTGTACAGCCTGATTCTGTGCCCGATTTCAGCGTAATCCATTTTATGCCCATAAAGTTAAAATTAACTTGAATTCTATAGGCGATTTTGCTAAAGTTACATAAACTGTATAGGCTTATTTGATTTAGAAAACTGCCTATACAGTTAAGGAGAGGCTATGAAACGAAGAAAAGCAACCGTACAGGCATACAAAACAATCGTACAATGCATCGGTCTCGTGGCGGTATGCATACTAGCCTCATGCACGCAGGTCACGGAGACAATCTTCGTGCCCGTGAGCAGCGAGGCCGAGGTCAGGGCACCGAGCATCACATCAATAAGCGAGGACGTGAGCACGGTCATAAACGTCCGCAAGACAATCTCAGTCGGCGCGAGCCCGTACTTCCAGGATGACGAACTGGCCTACCAGTGGTACGCCGCGGAGTCAAAGCTCGCC
>JAFUTH010000023.1 GCA_017484285.1 Treponema sp.
GCCTTCGCAGCATAGCTGCTCGGAGACTCACTAAAAACTTGCCTCGCAAGTTTTTGCGGCTTTGCCGCCGCTCGCTACCGCCTTCGCAGCATAGCTGCTCGGAGACTCACTAAAAACTTGCCTCGCAAGTTTTGCCCCCGCAAGCGGGGTCGCTCGCTACCGCCTTCGCAGCATAGCTGCTCGGAGACTCACTAAAAACTTGCCTCGCAAGTTTTTGCGGCTTTGCCGCCGCTCGCTACCAAATTTCTTTTCTAACTTCTGCGCCGGTTTTGTTCGGAATAAAAACAATGTTCTCCGAGTTGAGCACTTTTTTTAAATACTCCATAGTGGGGATTAAATTTCCGTCGTGCAGAAGCGGGCGCATGAGCCAAACACCCGCGAGGTATATTTTTCCGTCTTTTCCGCGTGTCATGTAGAGGGATTCTTCAAGTTGGTCGATGTTTTTCTGAAGGATTTTGTTTACAAGAACTTCTTTTGGGAACGGAAGCGGGGCATTTGGCTTTGAAGCGATTTCGGTCTCGACATTTGCCGTGATTGTGGCTTCAAGTGCTGCGGCGAGGGCAAATTGAATGTCGTTCTCGATTGAATCCGTAAGTTCCATAAAAAAGCTCCCGAGAAAAATCTCAGGAGCTTTTAAGCGGCAGAAGGGAGTCGAACCCTCGTCATCAGCTTGGAAGGCTGAGATAATGAGCCGTTATATGACTGCCGCAAAAGGAATGCCAGCGATTGGAATCGGACCAACGACAGGCAGATTTTCAGTCTGCTGCTCTACCAACTGAGCTACACCGGCATAGTGTCATGTGACGGTGTATAATATATACATGTGTGAAAAAAATGTCAACACCTGCGCTCGAAAAATTACGCATTTTTTGCAAGATTTTTTGCGACTGCGAGCAGCTTTGCTTTTTCGTTCATTTCCGGGTCGTCAAGCACGCATTGAAACAGTTCGTTTAAAATTGCGCCGAGTCGCTTTCCGGGTTGGATTCCCGCTTTGATAAGGTCGTTCCCGTTTACGGCGAGGTCTTTGAGCGAGAGAGCTGTTTTTTGTGCCTGAATCTCTTCGATGCGTTTTTTGAGCATGACGAGTTTTTGCACGCCGTCGCTTGATGGCTCTGGCTTTCGCCGGTATTTCCCATACATGTCTGCGAGGCGCAACTCAAAGAGGTCGTTCAGGTATTCGCTCTGCACTTTGACAATAAAGCGGCGGATTGCGGCGTCAGTCCAGTGTTCCTCAAAATGAAACATGTGGTTTTCGACGAGGTGCGCGACAGAATCGACGATTGCGTTCGGGAATTTGAGCCGGGTGAGGAGGGGGCGCACGATTTTTGCCGAGTATGCCTCGTGGCGGTAAAAATGAATGATGTCGACGAATTGACCTGAGCCTGCCGGGTGCTCGCATTTTTCGATTGTCTTTGCCTCGGGTTTTCCGACATCGTGAAAGAGCGCGGAAAGTCGGACGATAAGATTGTCGCGCGGCGCACCGTCGCAGGCGTACAAGTTGTGGTCGAGCACGTCAAAGACATGGAAACTTCTGATGTCTGCCTGAACGCAGTTTCGGCAGGCGGCAAGCTCTGGAATGAAAATCCGTAACATGCCCGTTTCCTCCATGCGGTGAAGCGCGACGGACGGCTCTTCTGAGTGCAGGATTTTTTCGAATTCATCGCGAAAACGCTCGAGCGAAATGGATTGAATCTTCTGCTGAACTTCCGTTTGTTTGATTGCCTCGTAGGTTTCTCGCTCAATTTCAAAATTCAGTTGGCTTGAAAAGCGCAGCGCGCGAATCGGGCGGAGTCCGTCTTCCAAAAAGCGCTCGACGGGGCTTCCGACTGTTCGTATGATTTTTGCTTTTATGTCTTTTTGCCCGTTGAATGGGTCGATGAGTTTGCCGTCTTTGAGGGAGGCGGCGATTGCGTTCATCGTAAAGTCGCGGCGGGAAAGGTCGTCTTCGAGCGTGGCGTCGAATGTTACGGAATCTGGGTGCCGTCCGTCCGAATAGCCTGATTCGCTTCGGAATGTGGTCGCTTCGATTTCTTTACCCATGAAGTGGATGGTGACGGTTCCGTGTGCGATTCCTGTGGGAATGACGCGGTGGAACATGCGCATGATGTCTTGTGGCTTTGCGTTTGTGGTGATGTCCCAGTCGCTCGCTTTTTTGCCTAAAAGCACGTCACGGACGGCTCCGCCGACGAGGTAGGCTTCAAATCCGTTTTCTTCAAAGATGTCGTTCAGTTTTTTGAGTTCGTCAGGAATCTTTATCGACTTGGCTATCATGCTTGAAGTATATCAAAAAGAAAAGCCTTCTGAAAGTAGATTTACCGTGAGGGAAAAAAGAGACATGCTGACACTGATGCTGAGAATAATCAAATAGCAGATGATGTGTAAAAGAAAAACAAATTTTTTGTCTTTGATGATGTAGAATATGCATTCGAGGATTGCCAGCCCCGAAAAAAAAGCAAGGGCAATTGCGTTGCTTGCAAGGATCGAAAGAAGAAGTTGGAGATTTGTGTCGAGAAAGCCTTGCTTGTTTCCCGTGAGAAAAAAGAGTATTGTTGCAAGCAGTGTGAAAGAGAGAAAAACCGTCATGCGCCGTGTGAGTCGTAAGAGAATGGGGAGTCTCTGTGAACGTGGTTTTGTGGTGGGCGTGCTTCGGGCGGATGAAGACGGAATTTCGCTGGCTTCGTCGTCTGTGGCGGGTAGCTCGGGGAGTGAGTCGAGTTCATCCAAAGTCTCTAGTTCAGCTAGCTCTTCCATGTTTCTTGAAATACTGCCTTTAAAAAAGATATACTTTCGCTCTAAGTTTAACAGAATTACTTTTTATAAAAAAGACTGTAGGGAGAAAAAATGTCACAACGGTTATTTGCCATTCGTGGTGCGACAGGCGCTGAAAATACAAAGGAAGATGTGAAACGAAATGTGTGCGAAATGTGTCTCGCGCTCTTTTCTGAGAATAAATTGAGTCAAAAAGATATTGTCTCAATTCAATTTACAATTACCGCAGATTTGAATGTCATGAACCCTGCCGCTGCGCTTCGAACGGGACAGTCGTCTTTTGATGTTTCTCAAATTCCGCTTTTTTGTAGCCAGGAGCCCGACATAATCGGTTCTCCGCAGAAGATGATTCGCGTGCTTGTTACGGCATACATGGATGCGCAGGCTGAAGTCAGACCTGTTTATATCAATGGCGGTGAGAAACTCCGTCCTGATTTTGTGAAAAAATAACTGAAAAAAATAGCGAAATCGGTTTTTTAGTATTGACAGTTTTTTGACCGTCAGATATTATGTAACACGTTCCGCAACAACATGTTCGGAGTTATCTGCTGCTTTAGCTCAGTTGGTAGAGCACGTGATTTGTAATCTCGGGGTCGTGGGTCCAAGTCCTACAAGCAGCTTTTTTTTTGGGGAGTTCGCATAGCGGCAATTGCGGCGGACTGTAAATCCGCTCCCTTTCGGGTTCGGGGGTCCGAGTCCCTCACTCCCCATGATAAACCTCAGATTATTCTGAGGTTTTTTTAATTTAAAAAAAATACTCGTTTAACTGAATGAATTTTTTGACAAATCTTTGTCTTAGGATTATACTATATCACTATAAAAATTAATCTTGGTTAAGAATATTGCAAAAACGGAGTCTTACAGTTGAATATTCATTTTTGGGGAGTTCGAGGTTCTGTACCGACTCCGTTATCGCCACAACAGCTTCGGGTCAAACTTTTTTCTGCGCTTCAAAGAATTACTGTTGACGATATTCAGTCTGACGAATCAAAGCAAAAATTCATAGACTCTCTCCCGGATTGGATTTCGAGCACTGTCGGCGGTAATACGCCTTGCGTTGAGCTGACGGGTAAGAACGGTGAAAAACTTGTTTTTGATGCGGGAACGGGAATCCGTGTCATGGGAAAGCTCGGTGAAACTCCGGCTGATTTTCATTACCATCTTCTTATGTCTCATTTCCATTGGGATCATATTCAGGGGCTCCCTTTTTTTGATCAGGCATATAATCCAAAGGCTGTTTTTGATGTCTATTCGCCGTTCGCGGACATGAAGGATTTCTTCAGTAAACAGATGGTCTTGCCGTATTATCCTGTCACCTTTTCGGCATTCACCAAGCATTTCAATTTTCATGTTGTTGAGCCGGGGACGCCTTTTGAGATTGGCGGATTAAAAATCAGCTGCATGAAGATGTCTCATCCGGGGAATTCATACAGTTATTCGGTCGAGGAGGGGGGGCACAAGTTTGTGTATGCAACGGATGTCGAACTGAATTCAAAGGATTTCGTTTATACACCTGAGCGGAGCGCCGTGTTTGAGAACGCTGATGCCATTGTGCTTGATTCGCAATATACGGTTGAGGAAGCGCTTCGAAAAGAAAACTGGGGGCATTCCGCATTCTGCTACGCCATTGATTTCGCTGCCGCGTGGAAAGTAAAGCGTCTGTTTTTGTTTCATCATGAGCCAACGTATGATGATCGAAAACTGGAGACGATTTTTGAGTCCGCGAAGTGGTATGCAAATTATATTTCTGGAAATGATCTTGAAATTTTCCTCTCGCGTGAGGGCATGGAGCTTGACCTATGACGGGCGATGTTGTGATGAATACGGGAGCGGCATCGCTTGATTATCATTTTACGGAGCGAGAAATTAAGATACTCGCAAAGTTTTTCAGAAATCATCAGGAGGAGATTCCCGATGGGCTTCTTGATTTTTCGATGAAGATTGAGCGTGTAATCTATAATTCTATGTCTATCGATGAGGCCGAAGCTTTTTACTCATGAAAAAAAACACTCACAAAAAAATAGCTTTTGTTCTTTGCGTAGGTGGCTGCATTATGACAGCGCTTGTTGTCTGTGCCGCCCTCTTTTTCTACGAGCTTTCTCCCGTTGACTCGCCGAAACATGAGCGTGAGGTTCGCTTTGAAATTCCTGCTGGCACGAGTGTTTCTGCTATTGCAGCCCGCTTGCATGAGCAGCAGCTCATTCGCTCAGACCGGGCGTTTTACCTTGCGTCTCGTTTTCCTGCCGTCTTACTGCGTTCTTCTGTCCCTGTCATGAAGTCGGGTGTGTATACACTAAAGAGTTCTATGAGCAGCGCACAGATTATCACCCTGTTCGATTCTGGAAAGCAGGAGTACATAAAAGCAGTAATTCCAGAAGGCCTTACCCTGCGCAAGATTGCCCAGCTTCTTGACTCCGAGGGCGTGTGCGCGACGGAGGATTTTGTCGTCGCTGCAAAAAATCCAACGCTCTTGGAGGAATACGGAGTTCCGTTTGAGTCTTTTGAGGGATTTTTGTTCCCCGATACGTATTTTTTCACGCCTTCCATGAGCGCGGAATCGGTGCTCAAGATAATGCTCGATAATTTCTTTGCGAAAATTGCTGAAATCCCGTATTTCCAGCAAAAAACGGTCGCTGATTTTTATGAAACGCTGGTGCTCGCTTCGATTGTTGAGCGCGAGTACCGGGTGGCGAGCGAGGCGCCGCTGATTGCGAGTGTGTTTGCCAATCGCATCGCGGTGGGGGCGGGCTTGTATTCCTGCGCGACGATTGAATACATTATTACGGAAATTCAGGGAAAGGAGCACCCCGATGTCATCACGTATGACGATCTCAAAATCGACAGCCCGTACAACACGTACAAATGGGCGGCGCTTCCTCCGTCTCCGATTTCAAATCCGGGGCTTGTTGCCTTGAACGCGGCGGCAAATCCTCCAAAAACAAACTATTTTTACTTCACGCTCACTGATTCTGATGTCGGAAGCCACACGTTCTCTGAGTCATTCAACGCGCACGTAAAGGCGAGTGCCCAGTTCAAGACAAAAAAGGTCGGGAAGTAGTCGGACGATGGCAGAAATAATCTCTCAGGAAACAAAAGATGCGGTGCTTGCGAAATCCGACATCGTTTCAATCGTCGGCGAGTACGTGAAGCTTGAGCAGCGGGGCAACCAGTGGTGGGGCTGCTGCCCGTTCCACAACGAAAAAACGCCGTCGTTTTCGGTCACGCCTGAAAAAAATATCTATTACTGCTTCGGCTGCCATGAGGGCGGCGATATTATCAAATTCGTCATGGAGATGGAGAAAATCCGATTTCCCGAGGCGGTGAAATTCCTCGCAAAACGGAGCGGAATTGAGGTCAAGTACGATTCCCGCTCGACGTTCTCCCCGCAGGAAAAGCCCGACAATGCGAAAGAGCAGTATATCGATTTGTATAACCGCGTCGCCGACATGTTCCACTACGGGCTGGTAAAGACCGACGCCGGAAAATTCGCGCTGAATTACATCACGCAGCGCGGAATCACGCTTGAGACAATCGAAAAATTCAAGCTCGGCTATTCCCCCGCGGATCGGACATGGCTCAAACGCTTCCTGAGGGGCAAAAATTACAGCGACGAGTTTTTGGCGAAGTCAGGTTTATTCAGCAAAAAATATCCCGACATCGCCTTTTTCTCAGACCGTCTCATGTTCCCGATTTTTGATCGCCGCGGACAGGCGGTTGCGTTCGGCGGTCGTTTTTTGCGGGGCGATGCCGAAAAAAGCCCGAAATACTTGAATTCTGGCGATTTGATTCAATACCAAAAGGGCTATACGCTCTACGCGTTCAACTTTGCCAAACAGTCGATTCGGCAGGAGCGCAAGGTCATCTTCTGCGAGGGGTACATGGACTGCATCGCCTACCACCAGTGCGGCATTACGTACGCGGTCGCTCCGCTCGGCACGGCGCTCACGGTCGACCAGATTAAAATCGTAAAAGGCTTCGTCGACACCATCTTGCTTTCATTTGACAGTGACGGAGCGGGGCAGGCGGCAACGGTGCGCGCGATTTTGATGTGCCGGGAGCAGGGGCTTACGGTAAAGGTCATTACGCTCCATAACGCAAAAGATCCCGCAGAAATTATGATTAAATTCGGGGCGGATACATTGACGACTGAGGTTAATTGCGCTAAATTAGATAGTGATTATCTCTTGGAATCTCTGTCGCGTAAGTATCAGATTGATACCCCTGAGGGAAAGACAAAATTCGCGCTTGAATTTTTCCCTTACATAGACGCGTTACAAGCCGATATTCAAAGAGAGTCAAGTCTGGAATTGTTAGGACGGACTTTAAATGTTCCTATCGAGGCGATAAAAAGGGATTACAGTCACCGTGATGATGTAAAAAAGCGAATTCTAGTAAAAAAGACGGAAGAAAATAGCCCGGCTCAGGAAACGGTTCTTGTGAATGCTGAATTCCGCGCTGTGCTTGCTGTAATATCCGATACCAATCAGTTTGAGCTGATGCAGAATCGCTTGTCAGAAGATGATTTCGAAAATCCCTTTGCAAGACAATTGTTCCTCGTCCTCAAAAAATGCTATGAGGCTGGTGATTTGTCGTTCAGTGCCCTGCTCAGTCATTGTGAGCATGACGGCATCAAGCGTGAGGTCACCGAGTCTGTGTCGAGAGGCGAATTCTCAAACTGTTCGCGGCAGTCTGTCATCGAGAGTATCGAGCAAATTGAAAAAAACAGTTTGAAGCGTAAGCGGAAGGGAATCCTTGACCGGATAACATATCTGCAATCGCAGCCGCCGAGTGTGGCGAATCAGGAACTAATGACAAGGCTTTTTGAAGAAAAAAAAGCTATTGATGAAAAAATTACAAAAAAAGGATTGGAATATGGATCAGGAACTGGATCCTAAAGTTGTAAAACTTTTAGATTACGCAAAAGACAAGCAGATTATTTCTTGGGACGAAATCAACGAAATCCTCGGTCAGGATTTTGTCAATTCGCCCAAAATGGAAGAAGTCCTGCAACTGTTAACCCAGAACAACATTCAAGTTATGGAAGAAGACGCCGATTTGGATGATGACGAAGGGGCAGATGACGAAGATTTGCTTGAAGACGAGGATGCCGAGGCGGTCGGTGAGGCTCAGGCTGACGAAGACATGAGCGCGACGCGTCTGGTAAACGGTGACAAAGACTCAAATGTCGATGACCCCATCCGTCTGTATCTGCGCGAAATCGGAAAAGAAAAACTCCTTACCGCTGAGCAGGAAGTCACCTACTCAAAACAAATGGAAGACGGCGAGAATATCATCAAGGACGTGATTAAAAAGTCCGGCATGATGATTCCAGAATTCTTCGCAATCTGCCAAAAGGCATTCGCAAAAATCGATCCGCACGAGCCTGGAAAAGCCCGCAAAGAAATCAATGAGGCGCAGGCTGAGAAACGCCGTTTAAAGAGCTGCTATGGCGAGAACCTCAAGGCGTGCAAAGAAAACATGAAAGCCTACATGAACCTCAAGAAAAAGCTTTTTGAGGCGGGGCAGTCTCAGGAAATCTTCGAGAACGAGCAGATTATTGAGCTTCGCACAAAAATCTTGCCAGAATTGCAGAAAATCGACATTCAGTCTGAGGAAATCGAAAAATTCAGCGCAAAATTTGTCGAGGCAACGCAGAAAATCGGCGAGTACCGCCACAAGCAAGAGCGAAAAATGAAGGAACTCCGCATTGCAAGTCCGGCAGAACTCCGCAGTCTCGGACGACGGCTCGCGATTCATTCTGAGGCAATCAAACTTGAGAACGAACTTGGCTTAAAGAGCGATGAAATCCGCGACGTCTATACGCAGATTCAGAAAATCGACCGCAAATTGCGCCGCATGGAGTACGATTTCGAAAACAATGTCGAGGAAATCCTTGAGATGGCAGACGAAATCGATCGCGGGCGAAAGATGCTCGAAAAGGCAAAGAACAAGCTCATCAACGCCAACTTGCGTTTGGTCGTTTCTATCGCAAAAAAATACACGAACCGCGGCTTGCAGTTCTTCGACTTAGTTCAAGAGGGGAACATCGGTCTTATCAAGGCGGTCGAAAAATTCGAGTACCGAAAGGGCTACAAATTCTCAACCTACGCAACCTGGTGGATTCGTCAGGCAATCACGCGCTCAATCTCGGATCAGGCGCGTACTATCCGCGTTCCGGTGCACATGATTGAGCAAATCAATAAGGTCGTGCGCGAAGGTCGCCAGCTCATGCAAAAACTCGGTCGTGAGCCAACCGACGAAGAAATCGCACAGCAGCTCGGCTGGCCGGTCACGCGCGTTAAGCAGGTTAAGAATGTCGCCCGCGAGCCGATTTCTCTCGAAACGCCAATCGGCGAGGAAGAGGACTCACAGCTCGGAGATTTCATCGAAGACAAAGATGTCGAAAATCCCGCAAACCAGACAGCATACACGCTCTTGCAGGAGCAACTTCGCACCGTGCTGAGCACATTGCCCGCACGCGAGCAGGAGGTTCTTAAGATGCGCTTCGGTCTCGATGACGGCTACAGCCTTACGCTTGAGGAAGTCGGCTTGTACTTCAACGTTACGCGCGAGCGAATCCGACAGATTGAGGCAAAGGCATTGCGTCGGCTCAGACACCCGCGCCGTGCGAGCGGACTGCGTGACTACATCGAAATGTAAACTGAAATGAAATCGTTTCGATAGACATAAGCCGTTATTTTTTATATAGTAATTTGATACACTAGCCGTGAGGTTTTTATAATTATGGAAATGAATGAAGTTTTTGACAAACTTAAATCTCTTCAAGATGTTTTGGTAGAAAAATACGATCTCGAAAAAAAGATTAAGTCTTCTCCAAAACAGCTTGATTCTCAGGATGAGCTTCTTGCGCGTCTCAAAAAAGAATACATCGAAAAGAATAAGAGCTATGAAGAAATAAAAGCGACGGTCGAGCATTTGAAGCGAGAGCTTTCAGAGGCTGAGGCTTCTCGTGAATCTGGCGAAAAGAGCATGGATAATATCACGTCGCATCGTGAATACGAGGCTCTTGACAAACAGATTTCTGAGGCGACCGAAAAAGAGGCTTCTGTTCGCAAGGATTTGCAGCGTGAAGAAAAAAAACTTGCCGAACTTGATGAATCGCTTAAGGCTGACGAGGCGATGATTTCTTCACAGGAGTCGGACTTGAATCAGAGCAAGGCTGATCTTTCTAAGCAAATTGAGGACTATCAGGCGCAGCTTGAAAATCTCAAGGTAAAGGAAAATGAGATTACCCCTGAGCTCGATAAAGAAATCGTTTATAAATTCCAGCGAATCATTCAGCGCAACAGCGAAGGCATTGTCGCGGTCAAGAACGGTGTGTGTACCGGTTGTCAGATGATTCTTCCGGGGCAGTTCGCGAATGAAGTGCGTGACGGCGAAAAAATCTTGTTCTGTCCGTATTGCTCTCGAATCTTGTTCTATCAGGAAGTCTCTTCAGAAGAGACGGTCGATTTCTCGAATCTTGCAGAAACGGGCAGCTTAGCGGATTTTGAAGACGAATTCGCTGATGAGCGTGACGAAGAAGACGACGAGAACGAGACTGAAAACGAAATGGAAGAAGATTCATCAACTTCTTTCAACGATGAGTAACGAATTATACAGAAAAGATATAACCGTGCCCGCCGTGCTCATGACAGTGTGAGCGGGTGAGGAAAGTCCGGGCTCCACCGGAAAAAACGCCGGATAATCACCGGGCAGAAAAGGGAACTTGTTTTCGGTCGCAAGACTGTACGGCATAAGCCCTTTTTCTGACAGACAGTGCCACAGAAAACAAACCGCCGGAAGGTAAGGGTGAAAAGGTGCGGCAAGAGCGCACCGCAGTTTTGGTAACAGAGCTGGCAGGGCAAACCTCGTTTGGAGCAAGGTCAAGCAGCAGTCAGGCGTTCCGGGCTCATGGCTGCGGGTAGGCTGCTAAAGGCTTCTGGCAACAGAAGCTTCGGATAGATGGTTATGCGCGCTTTTCCTCTTTTGGATTTGCGCAGGACAGAACCCGGCTTATTGTCTTTTCTGTTTTTATTTTGTGATTCTTTGTTTATTGTATTGGGTGTTTGGGGACAATGAAATTAAAAGGCTTGCATACACGGGAAATTTTTAAACGGAAAAGTCAGTTTTTAAAAAAACTTGCTCTCTGCGCTTGTGTTGCGGCTCTTCTTTCAGTAGGTGTCTTTTTTATCCACCGTGCGCTTGATTCAAAAGTCAAAAACGGAAATTCAATCATTAATCTAAAATCAAAATGGAAAACCTACGATTACCAAAGCGTATATGACATCAGTTCGGTGATTTTGTACGAAAAACCGTTCAATACAACCGCGCTTACGTATCATGGGTATGCGTCTTTTTTCCTTGCGGTTTCACAAACCGATGTTGTTCAGACGCTCGCCTTTCTTGATGAATCTATAAACAGTCTCCGGCTTGCCTTGCAGGGAGCTCAATTCAGTGCCGTTCCTCAGCTGGAGTACATGCTTGGCAAAGCATATTTCTACAAAGATTTGCAATCATCGTATTATTATTATTCTGATTTGGCGATTCGCTATCTTCTTAAGGCAAAAAAAGACGGCTATAAGGCTGACGATATTCCTGAGCTCTTGGGGTTATGCTATGCCTCATTGGGAATGACGATGGAAAGCATTTCAGCATTTACCGAAGCGCTTTTAGTGCGAGAATCTGACATCTTGTTGCTTTCAATTGCTGAACAGTATCACGCTGTTTCGCAAAACAATGCCGCTGAGCAGTATTTGTATCGTATATCGCAAGAGTGCAAGGATGAGCAGATTGTTTTGAAAAGTCATCTTCTGATGGGAACTATTTATCTTGAACGTGAAGATTTTGATGCGGCTGAAAAAGAATTTAATTTAATTTTGGAAAAAAATGAAAATTCTGCTGACGCTTATTATGGACTTGGTGTAATATATGAGAGTCAGGGTGATTTGGTAAAAGCCCGTTCTGAATGGCGAAAAGCCTTGCGAATACAGAACAATCATCCGCTCGCATTGAAAAAAATGGCTGACTATAAATAAAAGTTTGGGAGGACTTTTTTATGGGTTTTTTGGACCGGTTTTCAACGGACATTGGTATTGATTTAGGTACATGTAATACATTGATTTACGTGCGCGGAAAGGGAATTGTCGTCGATGAGCCATCCGTAGTTGCAGTCGAAAAAGGCACAAAGCATGTCTGCGCTGTCGGTGCAGAAGCAAAGCGCATGCTCTGGAAAACCCCTGGTAACATCGAGGCAATTCGTCCTCTTGCCGACGGTGTCATTGCTGACATCGACAGTTGCGAAAAGATGATTAAATATTTCATCTCAAAGGTTATTTCTCGCCATCAGCTTTTTAAATCAACGCGAATGAAAATCGGTATTCCTTCCTGCATCACTCAGGTTGAGCGACGTGCCGTCATCGAAACGGCGCTCAAAGCGGGCGCAAAGGAAGTTGACGTTATCGAAGAGTCATTGGCGGCTGCAATCGGCGCGCAGATTCCTATCAATGAACCGGCTGGTCACATGATTTGCGACATCGGTGGCGGTACAACCGAAGTTTCTGTTATCTCGCTCGGTGGTATGGTCGTTACAAAGGCAATTCGCGTTGGTGGCGACAAATTTGACGAGGCAATTGTCAAATACGTTCTCAATGTCCACAACCTCAAAATCGGTCAGCAGACGGCAGAGCGTCTTAAAATCCAGATTGGAAACGCGCTTTCTGATAAAGACAAAACAATCGAAAAAATGGAAATCCGCGGTAACGACGCAATCACCGGGCTTCCGCGCCGTCTCGAAATCGACAGCGTTGAGGTGCGTGAGGCGCTCAAATCAACTGTAAACGAAATCGTCGAGCTCATTAAAGTCACATTGGGGGAGACTCCGCCGGAACTCGCGGCTGATATCGTTGAGCGCGGTATCGTCATGTCGGGGGGTGGAAGCATGCTCAAAGGCTTGCCAAAGCTTATTGCGAAAGAGACGGGCGTTCCTGTCATCCTTGTCGAAAAACCGCTTGAGTGTGTTGCGCTTGGTGCAGGACAGGCATTTGAACTCTTTAAGGATATGTCTACTGATCGGGCTATCTACGACAACCTTAATGACTAAGACCCGTTTTTAGCATGGATTCATCTAAACATTCATTTCGATTCGGATTATCTGAACTCTTGCTCATTGTTTTTGTCCTCTTTTCAGGTGTCATGCTTGCCTTTCATTCGGGGGGCTTCGTCATCAGCGTGCAAAAAGTCGGCTTTACGGTGCTTTCCTCTTTGCAAAAAGGCGTGAATGCCGTTACCAGTGGCGTTGGGGAGACGGTGAATGCTGTTCACGAGCTGGCGCGCTTGCGGGAAGAAAACCGGGAATTAATCGAGCGGCTCAAGAATTACGAAATTCTACAGCGGACAAACAGTGAAATCCGAAAAGAAAATGAACGCCTCAAAGAGCAGCTTGATTTTTCCGTGCAGTTTCAGGAAAAGAATTATCCTGCAAAAATCATCGGGCGAAATCCTGACAGTCTCTATTCTGCGTTTACCATCAACAAGGGAAGCCGCCACGGTATCCGAAAAAACATGCCAGTGCTCGCCGTTCAGGGCGGTATCGTCGGTCTTGTAGGAAAAGTCGTCACGGTCGGTGCGGGTACGAGCCTCGTTATGCCGATTTATGACTCAAAATGCACGGTCTCGGCGCGCATCCAAAATACCCGTGATATTGGTCTTGTTACGGGCGATGGCTCTGCCGATGCGCCGTTGAGCATGAGCTACATAAAAAAGCGTGTTCTTGATGAGTTGAATTATGGCGATTTAATCGTCACGAGCGGTGATGGCGGTAACTATATGAGCGATATCCCCATCGGGGCGATTTCGGAGATAAAAGTCCTTGATTACGATTCTTCGCTCAGCATAAAAGTCATGCCGATTATTGATTTTTCTCGGATTGAGAATGTCATCGTCTCTGATTTGCGTGAAGTAAATCCGCTGCTTACCTCAGAGCAGGCTCAGAAAAACTAGGGGGCGTGTGATGTTAAAGTCATTTTCAATTTCGGTACTGATTCTTCTCTGTTTTGCGGTTTTTGAGACGGCAATCCTGTCAAACATGCTGTTCTTTCCGGCTATTCCCGATTTTCTTTTAATTATCACACTCTATGTTTCTGTCAATAACGGGCGTGTATTCGGCGTTACGTCGGGCTTTGTCTCAGGATTGATTCTTGATTGTCTGAGCGTTTCTCCGTTCGGTTTGCACTGTCTGCTGCGAACTATCATCGGCTATGTCGCGGGCTTGTTCAACAAAACCTTGAATATGAGCGGCGCTTTTATCCTCGTCCTCATCGGTTTTTCGGCGACGCTGCTAAAGGCACTCATTTTGTGGATGATTTCGGTGTTTTTCCCTGATTCCATTGTCGCGTATTCGCTTGTCTCGAAAGCGTTCCTGTTTGAGCTCGCCGCGAATTCGGTGCTCACGCCGATTGTATTCAGATTCTTGCGCATATTCAGCACGGTTATTCTGCTTGATCCGGAGAAAGTATCGTAAATGGCGAAATTTTTTGAGTCTGAAAACGGCTCGGTCGAACAGAGCGCAAAGGTTGTTATTCTCGGCTTTCTGATAATGCTCATTTTTATCGTCTATGTGCTGCGGCTTTTTTCCTTGCAGGTCGTAGAGGGGGCGCAATATCGAAAGCAGTCACAGACGATTTCCAGCCAGGTAAAGACGATTGACGCACAGCGTGGTGAGATTTTTGACCGGAATGCGACGATGCCGATGGTCATCAATACTGATTCGTTCGCTATCGATTTGATTCCGGCTGAAATTCCGGCAGGGCATTATGATTCTGTCTCTTCCCGGCTTGCCTCGTATCTCGGAATCTCCAAAAAAGAAATCGACCGAAAAGTTCCTGACTATCTTCGTCGTTCCTACACGGCGGTTGAAATCCGTTCGAATGTTCCGTTTTCGGTCATCTCGAATATCGCTGAAAATATCACGGATTTGCCGGGTGTTTCGTGGCGTTCAAAGCCTGTTCGCAACTATGTCGAAACGGGTTCTATTTCCCATGTAATCGGATATGTCGGTGATATCACAAAAGAAGAAATCAAAGTCATGTATAATATCACCGATTCTGACGGCAAAAAAGTGTATACGAATAAATCGATTGTCGGAAAGACGGGCATCGAAAAGCAATATGACTTGGTTTTGCAGGGAATTGAAGGACGGGAGAGCCGCACGGTCGATGTGCGCGGTCATGTCATTTCAGACGCTCCGATTGTCGAGCCGCCGCAGATGGGCAAAAACCTCGTGCTCACGATTGATATGCGCATTCAAGAGCTTGCCGAAAAAGCGCTCGGTGAACGAGTCGGTGCTGCCGTGGTGCTTCGCCCGAGCGATGGTGAGATTCTCGCGATGGTCTCGTATCCGTTTTATGACCAGAATCTCTTTAACGATGACAATGCCGCCGCCCAATACAATCGGCTTGCGGAAGATGCGAATCGCCCGCTTTTAAATCGTGTCGTGAACGCGGCATATCCGCCCGCTTCTACGTTTAAAATAATCATGTCAACGGCGATGCTTGCAGAAAAAGCGTTCCCCTCTGCGAAAGATGTCGAGTGTACTGGTCGTGTTGATTACGGTAATCGTATTTTCCACTGCCATCAGAAGTGGGGGCACGGCTATCTCAATATGAAAGAAGCACTCGCTCAGTCGTGCGACGTCTACTATTGGGTCATCGGGCGTGATTATCTTGGTGTCGATAAGATTTCATCATATGCAAAAGAATTCGGCTTCGGTGAGAGCCTTGACATTGATTTGCCTGCGCAGCAATCAGGTTTTGTGCCGACTGCGCCGTGGAAAGAGCGCAAATTCCATCAAAAATGGCTTGGCGGTGACACGATGAACATGTCAATCGGACAGGGCTACACGCTCGTCACTCCGCTTCATATCGCAAATATGGTTGCAATGGTCGCAAACGAAGGAAAAATCTATCGTCCTCACTTGCTAAAAGAAATCAGGGATCCTGCATCAAATGAGGTGATTGAGCAAGTCAAGCCGCAGATTCTGCATGAGTCGAATATCGACGAGTCGGTGTGGCGTGAAGTGCAGAATGCGATGCGCTACACAATCACCGATGGAACGCCTGCGTTCCCACTCAACAACCGCGTCGTTCAGATTGCCGGAAAGACAGGAACGGCAGAGGTTGGCTCAATCGACCATTGGCATTCATGGATGGCGTGCTATGCACCGTTCAATGCGCCGCCCGAAGAGCAGGTGGTCGTTGTTGTGCTGGTCGAAGCCGCGAACGAGTGGGAGTGGTGGGCTCCGTATGCGACGAACATCATTTTTCAGGGCATCTTTGCAAATCAGAATTATGAAGAGGCGGTAAACGCGCTTCCGGCGAATGTTCGTGAGGTCATTCGTTCTCGAAGACGCGCACGCGGAAGGGCAGAGTAATCGGAGGAATCGGCAGTGAGATTTAAGTTCTTGCAATCATTTGATTTTATTCTCTTTTTCTGTGTAATTGCGCTTGTCACGTTCGGCGTGCTTTTTATTTATTCATCGGGCATCAACTCAGAGGGCATGAACGTCTCGAGTGAGTATATCAAACAGATAATCTGGGGCGGTACGGGCGTTTTGATTATGCTCACGATTTCGCTGTTGGATTACCGCCGATTTTCACGTTCCGTGCCGCAACTGTTCATCGGTGCGTGTGCCGTCCTCGTGTTCACGAAGTTTTTCGGGCGCTACGTCAATGGCGCGCGAAGCTGGCTCGGTATCGGACCGTTCGGCATTCAGCCGTCTGAATTTACGAAAGTTGTCTTCATTCTGTTCCTTGCCTGGTATCTCGACCGCACGAAAAAAACGCAGGATCAGCGGAAGCGCTTCATCGTTTCGCTTTTCATTATGTTTATTCCGATGGGCTTGATTCTTGCCCAGCCGGATTTGGGAACATCACTCGTTTATTTTCCGATTTTCCTCGTGATGACTTTTATCGCGGGCATTCCCGTGCGCTATATCATGTTCATCTTTGCGGGCGGTATGCTGACGATTATTTTTACCGTGCTTCCAATCTGGGAGAGTCAGATTGCGCATGAGTCGGTGGTTTTTATCCGCATGCTTACGAATTTCCGCTTGCGTCTTGTCTTGATTTTTGCGACTGGTTCTGTCGGCGTCCTCTCGCTGTTCGGCATGTTCTTTTATCGGCACAACAAGTATTTCTACTGGATTTCGTATGCCTCGGCGATTGTCTGCGGCTCGCTCATTCTCTCGTATTTTGCGGGTAAAGTCCTCAAAGACTATCAGGTCATGCGTCTCATCGTGTTCATCGACCCGTATGCTGACCCGCGAGGAGCAGGCTGGAATATCATTCAGTCAAAGACGGCAATCGGCTCGGGAAACTTGTTCGGACGCGGCTATCTTCGCGGCACGCAGAGTCACTATCGCTTTTTGCCGGAGCAGAGCACTGACTTTATTTTCAGCATCTTGTCCGAAGAATTGGGCTTTGTCGGCTGCATGTGCGTGTTTGCGCTCTATTTTTTGATTTTTATCCGCACGATTTTTATCATCAAGAACGCGTCGAACACCTTCGGCATGATGATTGCGGCGGGCGTGCTCGGCATGTTCGTCTTTCATTTTTTGATTAACGTGGGCATGGTCATGGGAATCATGCCGATTACGGGAATCCCGCTCTTGTTTTTGAGCTACGGCGGCTCGTCATTGTGGACGGCGATGATGTGCGTTGGGCTTTTAATGAGCGTATCGTCAAGAAAATTCGGATTTTAATGGTTTCTCACAGAGCTTAAGAGAACACAGAGTTTTTTTTTCTGTGAACTCTGTGTCCTCTGTGAGGAATTTCTTTTGTTTTTAAGGAATTATATGAATCTTATTAAGCCGCTTGAAATTTTTGGAAATGACTTGTGCTCGGTGCAGAATCCGTCTGCGTATATCGGCGGAGAATTCGGCGAGATTGTAAAAAATCATACATCTTCGGACGATTTATTCAATTTTTGCATCGCGTTTCCTGATGTCTACACAATCGGCATGGCGAATCAGGCGATTAAAATCATCTACAACGGCTTGAATCAAAAAGAAAATGTCCGCTGTGAGCGCGTGTTTGCCGTTGAGAGCGATTTTGAGGCTCTGCTTAAAAAATACAACGCGCCCTTGTATACGCTCGAAACAGGAATGCCGCTGAACGAACTTGACATGATTGGCTTTTCGCTCGGCTATGAGCTTGGCATTACGGGCGTGCTTTCGATTCTCGATTTGGGGCGCGTTCCGATTCTCAAAAAAGACCGCAGTGAAAATGACCCGATTGTAATCGCGGGCGGCTGTGGGGCGACGAATCCGGCTCCGTTCTCTGACTTTTTTGACGCGGTGTTTATCGGCGAGGCTGAGGGCGGCATGTTTGAGCTGATTGAAGAGCTTGCCGCGATGAAAAAGGGCGGGGCGAGCCGTGCGGAATTATTGCAGCGGCTTTCAGAGCACCCGAGCGTGTGGACTGAGGACATGAGCGAGGCGAAGTGCGGGCATTCTGTGGCGCGGCGGGCAATTTGGTCTGATTTTGGGAAAGTGCCTTCGGTTCAGTCCTTTATGCCGCTTCCGAATGTGAAGCCCGTGCAAGACCACGGCGTGGTTGAGATTATGCGCGGCTGTCCGAACGGCTGCCGATTTTGCCATGCTGGTGTGTATTACCGACCTCAGCGCGCGAAGGAAAAGAGGCTTATTTTTGATGATGTTGACAAACTCGTGAATGTGGCGGGCTACCGTGAAATCTCGCTCACATCGCTTTCAAGCGCGGACTATCCAGACATCGAAAATCTTCTTGACGATTTGAACGAACGATATAAAAGTCAGAATGTGTCGTTTCAGCTTCCGTCACTCAAAGTGAACAGTTTTTCGCTTCCGCTCCTTGAAAAACTATCGGAAGTTCGGAAATCTGGCTTGACTTTCGCCGTGGAAACCCCCGAAGAAGCGTGGCAGCTCCGATTGAACAAGGAAGTGTACGCGCAGCATTTGGTTGATGTGATTCTCGACGCGAAAAAACGCGGCTGGAACAAGGCGAAATTCTATTTTATGGTGGGGCTTCCGTTTCCCGAGACAGAGGAACTCACCGAAGAAAAGGCAATCGTCGATTTTTTGATTGACTTACAGAACCGCACGCACATTCAGTGCAATGTCAATGTGGGAACTTTTATTCCAAAGCCGCACACTGCTTATCAGTGGGTGAGGCAGATTTCGCCCGAAGAATCCGAGAAAAAACTTTCGTATATCCGAGACCACCTTCCGCGCGGAAAATTCCATGTGGGCACGCACGACATAAACACAAGCTACCTCGAAGGGCTTCTTTCACGCGGTGACAAGCGGGCGGGGAAGGTGATTCTTTCGGCGTACCAAAAGGGCGCGCGACTTGACGCGTGGGACAATCACTTGCGAGAAAACCTAAAGCATTGGGAATCTGCGTTTGAGGAAGCCGATTTTGATGTCAAGGAATCGATTTTGCGCGAGCGGAGCAAGGACGAGGTTTTGCCGTGGGATTCGGTTTCGCTCGGCGTGGCGAAGAATTTCTACAAAAAAGAATGGGATAAAAACGAGCGCGAAGAACTCACGCCCAAGTGCATGCCGAATTGTGACCACAGATGCGGCGTATGCAACAGTAAAACCTGCGTGAATATCGACAATAGACCCCATGATGTGCAAAAAAGTACACAAGCTGGTAATAATTCTGTCTACCCAGAGTGGAATATCCCCGTTATGTACCGCGTGATTTTTGAATTCACGAAGAAAAACGGCGGGGAATACATCTCGCACCTTTCGCAGGTAGAATTTTTTAATCGTGCGTTCTTGAAATGCGGTCTTCCTGTAATTTACACAACAGGTTTTAATCCGCTTCCGCGCCTTGAATTCGCCTCAACACTTTCGCTCGGCATTTCTTCCGATGCGGAAATTGCCTCGACGGTTCTCTATGAGAATACGAGCGAAGAAGACTTCATTAGTTCTCTTAACCGTCATCTTCCGTCTTCGATTCAGATTCAAAAAGCGTACATTTTTCCCGTCACGAACCAACGCCGCCGCGAGTCGCTTTCCACGGGCTTATGGGGAAATATCTACGAATATTCATTCAAATGCACGGCGGAAAAGGTGAGGGCGTTCTTTGACTCAGAATTTGCCGCACCGTTCACCGATAATTCCTCGCTCTGTGAGTTTTCGATAGATGAACGAGACGGCACGAAAGTGAGCGCGAAACTGCTCTTCCAAAAAGACCGACCGTTCCGTAACGCACTCGAGGAATTCTTCGGAAAGAAGATTTGGGAAATCGCGACGATTCACAAAATCCAAACGCTCGCAAAACCCGACATCACGGGCTGGACGAGCGAGATAAACGAAGCCTACCAAAAGTCGCTTGAAGCGATGAAAAAGCACAGCGAGATGCTTGAAATCAACGCGCGATTTAAAGAAAAAATCCTCAGCCCCGAAGAGAATATGAACAGCGCGAACGCAAACGCGATTTCGTATTTTGACCTGTACGAGCGAATCGCCGTGGTGAACGCAGAGCTGATTGTCCAGCGCGACCGTCTCATGGAAAAGAAAGCCGAAAAGAGAAAATAAAGCGGTGGTCATTGCGCGAGTCGAAATTGACCATGCGCATGGCTGTCTTCGATAACTGTTTGATTGCATTAACTTTTTATAATGTGTATTCTGTCTACCAATATGCCATAAAAAACACCGCATCGGTCTTTTGGGAGCGAGAAAGGCTCTTCTCCCCTTGCCCGATGTGGTGGATTTGTAAAGAAAATCCTAGAACTTAATCTTCCTATCGCTTCCCTCGTAATATTCTTTTCGGAGGGCTTTGATTGATTCGTCCGCCATGTAGTCATCGAAGGGCATCATTCGGTCAATCACGCCTTTCGGAGTGATTTCAACGACACGGTTCGCGATTGTCTGGATGAACTCGTGGTCGTGGCTCGTAAAGAGGATGACCCCCGGGAATTTGACAAGCGCCTGGTTCAAGCTTTCGATTGCTTCCAAGTCGAGGTGGTTCGTGGGGTCATCGAGAATCAGCACATTCGCATTCTGGAGCATCATCTTTGAGAGCATACAGCGCACTTTCTCACCACCGGAAAGCACCTTCACTTTTTTAAGCGATTCGTCGCCACTAAAAAGCATTCGCCCCAAGAAGCCGCGCACATAGGCATCGTCCTGCTCCTTTGAGAACTGTTTGAGCCATTCGGTGATGTTCATGTCGTTGTCAAAGTATTTGTTGTTGTCTCGTGCAAGATAGGTGTTGCTCGTGGTCTGCCCCCAGAAGAATTCGCCCGAATCAGGCTTTTTCTCGCCCGAAATGATGTCGAACAGTGAAGAAATCGTGTTGTGCTCCACGCCGACGAAAGCGATTTTGTCAGTTCTGTTGACTTTGAAGTCAAAATCTTTGAGCAGCTGAACGCCGTCCTCGTCCTTTGAGTTGAGTTTTCGGCATTCAAGGACATTGTTTCCGATTTCGCGCTCGGTCGCAAAATGAACATAGGGGAATTTTCGACTTGTGACGGGCAAATCTTCGAGTTCCAACTTTTCGAGAACCTTCTTTCGGCTCGTTGCTTGACGGCTTTTTGCCGCGTTTGAGGCGAATCGCTGAATGAATTCGCGCAAGTCTTTCGCCTTTTCCTCGTTCTTCTTTTTCTGGTCTTTTGCCTGCTTCTGCAAGATTTGGCTCATCTGATACCAGAAATCGTAGTTTCCCGCGAACTGCGTGATTTTTCCAAAGTCGATGTCGCATGTGACGGTGCAGACTGTGTTCAAGAAGTGGCGGTCGTGGCTTACGACGATGACCGTGTTTTCAAATTCAAGCAAGAAGTCTTCGAGCCAGTTGATTGACTCAAGGTCAAGACCGTTTGTAGGTTCGTCCAAAAGCAGAATATCCGGGTTTCCGAAGAGCGCACGGGCAAGCAACACGCGCACTTTCTGACTTTCGTCAAGCTCGCTCATCATCTTGTCGTGGAATTTTTCTTCCAATCCCAAGCCTGAGAGCATCTGCTCAATCTGGTTTTCTGCCTCGTAGCCGCCAAGCTCGCCGAATTCCGCCTCAAGCTCCGCGCTTTTGATTCCGTCTTCTTCGGTGAAATCCGCCTTTGCATAGATTTCATCCCGCGCCTTTGAGACTTCGTATAATTTTGGGTATCCCTGCATGACCGTTTCTTTTACGGAAAATTCGTCGAACGCGAAGTGGTCTTGGCTCAACACCGCCATTCGCTCGCCGGGTGTCATGAAAATCTCGCCCGTGTCGTGCTCCTGCTCGCCTGAGAGGATTTTGAGGAATGTAGACTTCCCCGCCCCGTTCGCGCCGATAATGCCATAGCAGTTCCCCGCCGTGAACTTGATATTTACATCCTTGAACAGCGGTTTTTCGCTGAAATGAAGGCTTACATCAGATACTGTAATCATTTATTTTGCTCCTCTTTTTGTTTCCTGAAATTACTTCCCGCGCCCGATGAGCGACTTTAAGCGACCAAGCAAGCCCAGCTTCTTCGGCGGCACTTCGTTTTTTCGGCTCTGGGCGGATTTCCCTCTTCCCCTGCCCTCGCTCTTCGCGCCTTTCTTTCCGTAGCCTGATTTGGGGCTTCCGTACTGCTCGCTGTAGCGTTTGGTCAGCTCTTTTGTCTTTTTTACACTCACTTCGTGCTTCTCGTTGTATTTTTTCGTGAGTTCCGCTGTCTGCTTCGCGTTGTTTCCGTATTTTTCCTTGTAATACTTCATGCGCTCGTCCGCGCTCATGGCGGCAACCCGGTTCAGCTCATCTTGGTTCATGCGCTCAATTTTTCGGCTCTCTCCCCTTCGATTCCGCTGCTTTCGGGAATTTCGCTCCCCTCTCTGCGCTCTATCCGCGTCCATCTGCTTAGCATTGTGTGCGACGTGTCCGCGTCTGCTTCGCTCCCCTCTTCCCTCGCGCTTTTCTTCCGAATCAAGCCGAATGTACACATCTTTTGATTTGTCCTCGGCGAAATCTTCCTCGACGGCAACGCGGCTTGGAATCTGTTTTTCGATGTACCGCTCAATCGGCGCAAGCGAGTAAACATCGCGCTCCGAGCAGAAAGTGTACGCCTTGCCGCTCTTTCCTGCGCGGGCAGTTCGCCCGATTCGGTGCACATAATTTTCGGCTTCGTTCGGCAAATCGTAGTTCACCACCATCGCAAGGTCGTTCACATCGATTCCGCGGGCGGCAACATCGGTCGCAACGAGGCAGGTTACTTTGCCCGCCTTAAAACTGTCCATAATCTTAAGCCGCTTAGACTGCGGAAGGTCGCCGATAATGTATTCGTTTTTGATTCCGTTGATGGAGAGACGCTTTGAGACGATTTCGCACATCTTCTTGGTGTCGCAGAAGATAATCACGCTCTCGGGATTCTCTTTTTGGAAGATTCCGAGCAGGAGCCGCATTTTGTCATCGCTTGAGACATGAATGAGTTCCTGGTCGATTTCGTCAACCGTGATGTTCTGCGCCTCAATCGTGATTTCTTTGGCGTCGCGCGTGTATTCCCATGCGAGATTTTTGACATAGGAATTGAGCGTTGCCGAAAAAAGCATGGTCTGGCGAGCCTTTTTGTCGCCCTCGTTTTTCGGAAGAAAGTGAATGAGCTTCCGCAAGTCGGGGTAAAATCCCATGTCGAACATGCGGTCAGCCTCGTCAATCGTGAGGTAGCCGACACGCGACAAATCCATCTGACGGCTTTCGGTCAAGTCAATCACGCGCCCCGGAGTTCCGATGATGATGTCAACGCCTTTTTTGAGGTCAGCGACCTGCTTTTCATAGCCTACTCCGCCGTAGAACGAAGCGAATCGAAGCCCCGTGTATTTTCCGACTTTCTGCGCCTCTTCCTCAACCTGAACGGCAAGCTCGCGCGTTGGAACGAGAATAAGCGCGTTTTTCTTTTCGCCCTCTGCGTGCGAGAGAATTTCCTGCATGATTGAGACCAAAAATGCCGCCGTCTTTCCCGTTCCCGTCTGCGACTGCACATACAAATCAGAGCCTTCAAGTGAAGTGGAGAGAACCTGCTCCTGAACCGGCGTGCACGTGACATAGCCGCATTCAGAAAGCCCTTTTTGAAGAAGTTCGTGTAAGTTAATTTCAGAATAATTCATGAGATTTCCGTATATTCCATAGAATAAAAGTGAGAGATAGTTGAGAAGATTATAGTGAATTTCGGGGGAATTGTATAGAGACGAGCATGGTTGCGCGATGTGCCTACATTCGCTTTTGCTTTGAATATGCACAAGCGGTATGCGCTCCGTAAAACCGGATTCCCTCGGAAACGTGTACGACCTTGCAGAATCTTCAAGCCCCTCAGTAAAGACTGAACCCGGGTAAAGCTTCATTGAAAACTGATTGCCCTTGTTGTGTGCCACCACTGCCGACCACACATACAAAAGCTCCATCGCCTCTTCCTTTGAGCGGCAGTCTGTCATCTCGGCGTAGCCTGTTCCGTGGTTCACGGAGTCCGCCATCATGCCCACGCAGTAAACGCCGCCGTGTCTCACCATTGCAAGAAATTCCATGCTGTGGCTGTCACTTGATTCAGAGGCGGTCATGTTGAAACGAAATCGCTTCCCGCCTTTCTCATATGCGACCGGGCGGATAAACTCATTCTCGCTTTCCTTGATGCAGTCAAGAATAAACACAAGATCGTTTCCTTTTTGCGAAAGGCTGATTTGATAGCGCTCCGCGAAAAGAGCCGCAGTAGAAAAAACAAAAAGCGCGAGCAAACATATTCTCTTCATACGCCCATGCACCTACCAGTCGTATTCGTTCCAATGAGCAAAGCCTGTCTGCTCGCAGAACCAGTCCTCATCGTCAAAGCCGATACAGCTCAAGCAGAGCAGCTGTAAGACGCGCGGATTTTCTCCGCATTGAATTGAAAGCACGCCCTTTTTTATGAGCGTAAACGCAAACTTGCCAAAATCGTCACTTGCGGAAGAGTCGATATAATTGTCAGCTACTTCGGCAATGTTCTTACCGTCAGTACCGTCGACCATAAGGCGGAACAGTGCGAACATAAGCCGCTCTCTTTTGTTTGCGCCGGTCAGCTGGTCGTCCAGGGATTCTTCAAGCGCAAGGATTCCTTCGCGCCGCGCCTTGTTTGAAAGTGCTACGAGTGTTCTGCAAATCTCGACGATTTCCTTCTTCTGCTCTTCGGTGAATGTTGAAAATTTTGCAAGCATAGTTTTCCCCCTATTCAACATATGTTTCATCGCCTCTGGAAATCACAATCTCGCCGGAATCTTCAAGACGCCTGATTGTCGCGACGATTTTGCTCTGAGCCTCTTCCGCATCTTTCAGGCGCACAGGCCCCATGTATTCAATATCCTCTTGGAGCATTTTGGCGGCATTTTTGGACATATTGCGGAAGATTTTCTCTTTTACTTCGTCGTCCGTATCTTTGAGTGCCAGTGCAAGACGCTGATAGTCTGTCTCGCGAAGGACTTTCTGAATGGCGCGGTCGCTCAGCATAACGATGTCCTCAAACACGAACATTCGCTTTTTGATTTGCTCTGCCAAGTCCTCGTCCGCGGCTTGCAGAGATTCCACAAAGTTCTTCTCCGAATGACGGCTCATCATATTGAGCATCTCAAGCGAAAACTGAATGCCGCCGAACCGCTCTTTTTCCGCGACAGCCTGCTCATCGATTTTCCGCGCAAGATACTCTGCGTAGCCCTGCACAATGCTTTCTGAAAGCGTAAAGCCCTTTGCAATGAGCGGTGCGATTTGCGCCTGCTTCTGCTCGCTCAAGCTTTCAAAAAGCCGTGTGGCAAAAATATGCTCCATGCACGAAAGCATGATTGCCGCCGTATGCGTGTCCAGCAAGTTCAGAGCCGCACAAACAAGATTCGGCTCTTTTTCGCGAATAAAATCAAACGGATTCTGTGTTTCTGCCATATTTTCCCCCGTTAGTCCACAAGCGTGTCGTCGTCACCGCGCTGAATTACAATCTCGCCTTTTTCCTCAAGTGCTTTGATTGTCGCAATGATTTTGCTCTGCGCATTGTCGCGGTCTTTCTCGCGAAGCGGTCCCATGTATTCCATGTCTTCTTTTAAGAGCGCCGCCTGTCTTTTTGATACGTTGCGGTAGAATTTTTCCTGCACGGCTTTGTCCGAGCCTTTGAGTGCTTTTGCAAGAAGCTGGCTGTCCGTTTCGCGCAAGAGTTTCTGGATGTCGCGGTCGCTAAGGTGAATGATGTCCTCAAACTCAACGACGCGCTTTTTTACCTCGCTCACCTTTTCGGGAAGCGCGTCGTTTGCCGCCGCAATGAACATGCGCCAGTCTTTGAGCGGCAAAAGCTCATTGAATTTTACCGCAAAGTCCGTGCCGCCGTAGCGTTCTTTTTCTCCGATTTTTTGCGCCCTGATTTTTTCTGCAAAATACTCTGCGTAGGCGCTGACTATTTTTTCCGAGAGCGTAAAAACTTGCAAAAGAAGCACGGCAAGCTCCTTTTTCTTATGAGTATCGAATTGCGTGTACAGCGAGGAAGCATAAAGTGGAGGCATTGCCAAAAGCATGATTGCCGCCGTATGCGTGTCCAGCAGGTCAAGGGCGGCAAACACTGTGTCTGGGTTTTCGCTTCGGATAAACTCAAAGGGATTTTGCGCGGCGGCAGCAGGCTGCCCTTTTACCTGCACGATTTTTGCCGCACCGAATTCTGCGGGCTTTATATCGCTGAAAAATCCTGCGCTTTTAAGGCTTTCAAAGAGATTCTTGCAGATGTGAACATTCATTTGTCGCCAAGCTTCATTTCAAAAACGAGCAGAACGCCGCCCTCATCTTTTGCTATTTCTGAGGGGGCGGTATCCGGGTCAAAAAACGGCTCTGAATGCCGGAGTTTTGTTTCCGTGTCCGTCTTGCGCGCAATTTCCTTTGTAAAGGCGTTTGCAATCTCCCATGTAAAAGTTGTTACACCCGCTTGCTCCACCGCTTAGCAGAAAATCAATCTCGCCCTGGCTGATTGAGTCCTCTTTCTTTTTGCCTTTGCTTATCGCGTCAAAAAGCTCGTCTGTTTCATTTCGGTTCAGTGGATTTTGTGGCATAGTATTTCCTCCAAAAATATATTTTTGTAACCTGCTCTATATTTTTAAGCCCCTCTGTGCTATAGTATAGTTGCACAAGGAGGTATTGCCATGAGAACTATGACCCAACGCCAGGCGCTTGACCAATTGCCAGATGACAGCATGGTAAAAAAAATTATGCTCCATATCCTCAACACGCCAAGACCGGACTTTACCGAGCTTGACCGAGAGATTGATGAAGAGGTTCAACAAAGACTTGAAAAAATGGATGAAGTGACACGCCGCCGTGTTCTTGCCACGCCATCGTATTAGGAGAATTTTATGTTGCTTGCCAAAATCGATGATGAGTTGTTCCAATACGAACATTTATTTGCATCACCCAATAATCTTGAAGAAATCAAGTCCTTCACTGTCGCACAACCAACGGGCAAAGGCCTTGAACGCTACCTAAAACTGATGGCGGAACAGGAAGAATACAACGGCGGAAACCGCACCTATCTTGTCCGCGACAAGGAAACAAACGAAATCGCCGCGTATTTTTCTTTGCACACAGGTTCATTCACGCTCAAAGACCCCAATCAGAACGATGATGATGCAAGCAAATACACCGTGCCGTCTGTAGAACTTTCCAACTTTGCCGTTAATTCCACCTACCGCGAAAAACACCCGGAAATCTCTCGACTTGGCGAACTTGTATTCCGCCGCTTTATCATTCCGACGGTAAAGTACGGTGCGGAGCTGTTCGGAATCCAAGCGATACACATTTACGCTCTGCCCGAAGACGACTTAATCAACCATTACAGCTTGTTCGGCTTTAGCCGCCTGCCGCCGGAGATGGAAGCGTACATCACGAACACCTAAAGCCAGACTACGACAGCAAGTGTATTTTTATGTATCAGATTCTATAGCTGGCTTGTTTCCCTTTGTTTTCTTTGCTTTAAGAAAATTATTTTTTCTTAAAATTGATATTCTTTCGTTCAACAGTACCGTCAGATTTTTTTCGCTGTACTTGATAGTCTGCCGAAATGTCTAAAGAAAAGTCAGATTGTGACATAAAATCCTGTGCCCACAATTTCGCAGCTCCGATCTGTTCTTTTGAAGATGACTCGCTTATTGTATTTCCCAAATGCCCCGTCAATCTTATCTTGAAGTAACTTGCCTATGTTGGCGGAAGAAGAAATCTCAAACAGAACTGTTACATCGAAAGTTTTTGGGTCTGCTTTTACGGTCAGCGAGTCGCCTGCAAAAGTCAAATACTCGGCATAAGAGCCTGTTATATTGAGTCCGCCAATTGGAACAGATTTGCTAAAGTCGATTTCAGAATCTGCAGCTGCCTCTTTTGCATTTGAGCTTCTTTCTTTTCGGCTTCTTTTTTTGCCTTTCGCTCTTCCGCATTTTTTTTCAGCCTTTCCTCATTTGCTCTTTGAGTTTTCGCAATGCCAGCCTTAATCTTCATTTGATTTGCATGGTATTTTATTTCGGTCGGTATCGAGCTTATAATAATGATACACAAAAGCGTTATCACCTTATGCCGCCTTGCAAAGTTGAAAGCAGAAGCTGTTCTGTCGCCAAGTGATAGTTTTTCTCCGCTCGCCTGTTGTCCTCAAAACTCATCATAAATGGGAGTGATAAGAAGAATGCGACATGCAAACCATTGGAATTGTGTTTATCTAATATAGACGATATTCGATATTTTACAATATTTTCAATTTGGAATCCAAAAGCACTTTCTAAGAATTCGTTCAGCACTGAATCATGGTTAAAAACAGACATGTACTCGCTGCGGAGTTCTTGAAAGCTTTGAGCTACAGTATTAGATTTAAAGGCAAGATAGTTTTTGTACCACTCTATGATACTGTCAGGTGAAGTATCAGCCAGTTTTATTTCCTCTGCTTTTCGAATGAACTCCGCTTTTCTGCGGTTTTCTTCAAGTTCTTCTTCGGAAAACTGTGGAGTGTTATCTATTTGATTCTCTTCATCTTCTGAATCTTCATCATCTTCGAACTCTTCCTGTTCATCTTCAGCCTCATCATCATCTTCGTCAACGTCTTTTTTCTGCTCTGCAACAACATCTGAGGCAAGAACAAATCCTTTATAATTGCGGACATATGTTTCGGCACATTCTCGTGAGCAAAACCAGTCACTATATACAGTTTTAAATCTGCCTTGAATTCTAAATATCGAAGCGTCAACGCTCGAGCCACTTATTTTAGCTCTCCCTTCCTCTATGGCGACACCAATAACATCTCGCCCACACTGGGCACATTCTCGTTTGAAATGTATAGTTGTTGATGCTTGTTCCATAAAAGACTGTAATCTTTTCTGCCATTTTCTTTGTCTCCTAGTTCAGTAAGTTTTTATTTATTCTTTCCCAATGCCTTTTTCACAAATTTCAGCACAAAATGCAGAATCAGCGGAATGCAGAAGGTGTACAGGTTCAGTATGACGTACAGGATTTTTTTACCTGTTCCCCAGTCCGTCCAGAAGCGATTTGTGCCGTCGGCTGAGGCTGAATGCGCGGCTGGTTGCACACGTGGTGCTGCTTCCGCTACAGCAGACTCCTTTTGCTCTCTTTCCGCCGCTTTTTGTGCAGCTTCTTCAATTTTTGCACGCTCTGCCGCCGTGTGCATGATGCTTGCGCGTTTTACTCTTTTTAAGTCGCCTTTCTTTGAGTCAAATATTTCTTCATACACACCCGGAAATTCTTTAGCGCGAGCATACGCTCCGTCCAATCCACCGTCCAGAGACTTAAATGTTTTTTCGCAGGTATAGGCTGTTCCATATTGCGCTTTGAACGTTTCATAGTCCGGCAAGGTCTTGAATTTCTTTAACAATGATTTTTGCAGACACTGTATAACAAAATACGCAAGACTGCCGGCTGTTCTGGTCTGGATGCTGTCAGGTCCCCATACTCCGCCGGGGTCTGCCAAATGTCCCATAAGCAGCTGATAGTCAATATACGAGTCATTGATGCCTGCTACCAGCTCATTTAAGACAGGACCGACCTTTCTGTACCACGAAGCTATTGCTTCCGGCGTTCCCTCTTTGGGAAGGTGATACTTAAAAATGAGTTTTAGCCCCTTGCCGACTTTTTCAAAGGCTGCCCACTCTGTTACAGAAGCCTTTGCACCTTCTACACCTGTGCATAAATCTCTGTGATTGTCAAAATAGGTTGCCACAAGCTCTTCATAGTCATCTTCTGTTTTCAGATATTGGATGAAGTCTCGATCTGTAGTGAATTTCATATTTTCCTCCAGTTTGTAAGGGCGGCAATGCCGTTATTTTCTAAAAAGCTTCAAAATCGGAAAGAGCTTTTCCAAAATGCCATTTGGCTTCTTTCTTTCCTGTCTGGTCTCTGCGGCTTCTCTTCGTTCCTGCATTTTCTGACTGCTTGCGGCGGCTTTTCCTGCGAGCTTGTCTGCAAAGGTCTCTGTTCCGCTTGCTTTGCGTCCCGCCATAAGCCGTGCGCGATATTCATCGTTAGAAGTTGTGACGAACGTGCCGGGGTACCGCTTTTCCACGCCTTGCCTTGCGCACTCTTCGCTGCAATAATGCACATCGTTAAAGAATGTGTCCTTTTTGCACGGATGCGTTTTGTCTGAGCTGTCCAAAAGCACACGATATTCCTGCTCAACATCCTTAAATGGTGTCTGACATTCGCCGCAAATCTCGCGCTCGCCCGGCTCATAGTCTTCAACATCTTTGTAGTAGTCTGCATCATAGCAGTCATCAATAAGGGCAGAAACAGGATTCGTTAAGTCGCCTGAAAAATCTGCCGCCGAAACGATATGCGCAGGCTCTTGCTCTTTCAACTCTTCTTTTACGGCATTAAAGCCCGCCTTTGCGCCCTCTACGCTCTTCTTGCCGACAAACGCCGCGCCTTCCTTGCTTTTTTCAATGGCGGCATCCTTCATCTCATAAACTTTGGTGTTTTCTCTGGTGTATTATTTCCTTTTTCAATAATCATAATCTGTATACAAATCTCCTTCGAATTTTGTTTTGCTTATTTCTACATGACGGGGCTTTGTCCACCATGTAGAAATCGAGATTTTATTTTAAAGTCCAACCTCTATCACGGGCATAAGCAGCTGCACAGCCGCTACTACAAAATATTCCTTCTCTTATACCTAAAAAGCCTGTTCCTTCAAGTTCAACTCCTGAAGTTGTATGTTTCCCGCATTGGTCACAAGGTTTACTTGGACCAGTCCATTTACCAGTAATTTTTACTGTCTTTGCCATTTTTTTTCCTCCAAATGGTTGTTTTCAGCAAACTGCTGATTCTTTATATTTCCGCCTTATTTTACAAGGCACACCGCCCGACGGACGGTAAAACGTCGCGCCTGCACCGCAGACACTATTGTTTCCAAATTAGCCCGCCTTCGCATAGGCGGGTTGAACCTCCCGACACGCTCGTATCAGACTGCCTGACACGAGCGTGTAGAACACCTTGTACCGAGCGTTTCGAGGGCGTAGTAAACACCGCTTACGAACGCTTAGTCCGCCATGACCGCATTCAGCTCGTAGGCGTAGCGAAGCTCGCGGAGCGTTTTAAGCACGTTCGCGCTGCCCGAATACTTGGTGCGCACCACGAGCGAAACGCTCCCCTCTGCCACATCGCTTGGCACGCGCGCAATCAGTTGGCTCGGTTTGTTCACCGGGAAATTGCAAGGAAAAAATTTTGTGGAACAGAACGAACAAGCATGATATACTGAGCATACATTTTTGGGAGAGAAATCAATGACAAGTACTTCTGAATTCAAAAATCCTGTGCAAGACTGGCTCGTGGAACTTGCAGCAGAAGTTTGGCTTGACATTTCGGGATTCAAGCACAAGGTAACTCAGGAGTTCAAAACACACACACTCACCCATCACGGAAATGAGAAATCAGAGGATAGCCGAGGGCAGATTGCCATTACGGAAGCTGACTTGCTAAACATCGACGAAATTATAGAAAAGTGGAATATTTTAGCAAGCAACTCAAAGAACGACATATCGAATTTTAAAATAAAATATGCTGACGCGGTGGTTGCTAACTCCACGATTCACTCGGTACAGCCTACCGACGGCGGTAGCAATCTCCGCCCACGCTCCAACATTAAATCTAGTATAGCAGATTAGCCCAACTTGTCAAGTTTTAAATAAGGAATTGCAGTATGAACCAAAACACAGCCGAACAGAACGCATATCAGGCGAACATTTTCTCGAACCGCCTTGCAAAAAAATACAAGCTCTTACGGAAATGGGCGCGCCGCGAGCGTGTCACCTGTTACCGCCTCTACGATCGCGACATTCCCGAAGTGCCGCTCGCCGTTGACATCTACGAGTTTCTTCCCGAGGGCATGGAATCCAAAATCGATGCCGCGCTCTTTTTACGGGGCGAAGACGAGCGAATTTCCGCGAACGACCTGTCTGCCTCAAAAGAAAAAAACGAACGAATGTTTGTCCATCTCTACCTGTATGAGAGACCGTACGAAAAATCAGACAGCGATGAGCAGCTTTGGCTCGACGAAATGAAAAAAGCCGTAAGCCTAACGCTCGGTATTAGCGAAAATCGCGTGATTCAGAAGGTCAGAAAGCACCAGAAAGGCGAAAATCAATATGAAAAAATCGAAAACGAACGGTCGGTAGAAGGATTTGCGCAGGAATGCGGTCAGCTCTTCAAGGTGAATTTGAGCGACTACCTCGACACAGGGCTTTTCTTTGACCACCGCCCGCTCCGCTCCCTTGTGCGCGAGTCTTGCGCGGGAAAATCCGTCCTCAATCTTTTCTGCTACACGGGAAGTTTTTCTGTCTACGCCGCCGAGGGAAAGGCTCGCCGCGTTGAGTCCGTCGATTTGAGCAACACCTACCTCGACTGGGCTAGGTTTAATTTCGCGCTCAACGACTTCGACCCCGACGACAGCCGTTTTTTCTTTACGCGCGGAGATGTCACGGGCTTCTTGAACCAAAAACTCGCCGAAGTGCCGAACGCCGAAAAATCAAACCGCTACGACATCATCATTCTCGACCCGCCCACGTTCTCAAACTCAAAGGCAACAAGGAACACGCTCGACATCAACCGCGACTGGAGCGAGCTTGTCACCAAATGCCTGAACCTTTTGAACAAGGGCGGAGTCCTCTACTTCTCCACGAACTCGCACCGCCTCAAATTCGACGAAAAACTTGTCCCCAAGACCACGAATTCGGGCAGCGCGGTCGCCGTGTTTGACATGACCGAAACATCTCTCCCCGAGGACTTCAAGGGCACGAAAGCGCATAGGCTGTGGAAATTTGAAGTGCTTTAATTTTTTCTCACAGAGAACACAGAGTTCACGGAGACAGCAAGGTAATTCGCTCTCTGTGCCCTCTTTTGCTCTGTGAGGGATTTTAAAACAAAAAACTCCCCGTTTGGGGAGCTTCCTTTTTTCGGGCAGACCCGAGTTTATCAGCTTATTTGTCTGATTTGATGCCGAAGCGCTTGTTGAATCGTTCGATTCGACCTGCGGTGTCGACGAGCTTCTGCTTGCCGGTGTAGAACGGGTGGCAGGCAGAACAAATTTCAACATGGATGTTCTCGACCGTTGAGCGGGTCTCGATGACATTTCCGCACTGACAAGTGATTTTTGTCAGTTTGTAATCGGGGTGGATTCCCTTTTTCATAACAATAACTCCTTACGCTCTTGCCCGATACTGTAGAAAAGCCGGTCAGCCCCGCCTAAAAGCCGCTCAAAAATGCGGTTGCGTCATTCCCTCACCGTTACCAATCAAGACAGTACCACAAGAAAGATTTTATGATTATATCGGAAATAGCGCTTTGTGGTCAATCACTGTACAGCTCTTCCCACGCTTTTTTCGCCACGTTCTGCTCGGCTTCTTTTTTGCTCTTCCCGCTCTCAGGCCCGTACGTGGCGTTTTTGAGATGCACGCTTACCCAAAATGTCCGCTCGTGGTCTGGCCCCGTCTCTTTTACAAGCTCGTAGCTCGGGCAGGTCTTGTATTTCTTTTGGTGCGCTTCCTGAAGCATTGTTTTGTAGTCTTTTGAGCCCTTTTCGGAAAGGTGTTTTTCGATGGTCGGAATCATGAACGAAAGCACGAGTTTTTCCGCTGCCTTGTAGCCCGCGTCAAGATAGTATGCGCCTATCACCGCCTCAACCGCGTCGGCTAAGATTGCCCGCTTGTGCCTTCCGTTGCTCATTTCCTCGCCTTTTCCGAGGAGAAGCATTTTGTCGATGCCGATTTCAAGCGCAATCGGGGCAAGCGCCTGCTCGCTCACAACAGCACTCTTTATTTTCGCAAGGTCGCCCTCGGGATTGTCCATGAAATGCTCGTAAAGATACGCCGCCGTCGCCATGCCAAGCACGCTGTCGCCCAAGAATTCGAGCCGCTCGTTGTTCGCGTGGTGATTCGGCTTTCCGTCCTGCGAGCACGAGCGGTGCGTGAACGCAAGCTCCAAAAGATTGAGGTTTGAGAATTTTATTGAAATCCCTTTTGAAAAGTCGTTGAGGTCTCGTATTCGCTGTGGAGAAAGCGTTTTTCGTGAAAAAAGCATAGCACTATTCTATTTTTTTTTAGGAGCGCGTCAACCGCCGTTTAAAATAAAAAAAAACACAGGCTCTAAAAACCTGTGTTTTGTGTTTCAGAGGTAAAACTTATGCCTGCTGCGATTTAATGAAATCGTATGCGTCTTTGACGGTTTCGAATTCATTTGCTTTTTCGTCGGGAATTGAAACTCCCAATTCCTCTTCGATGGCATAAACAAGCTCGTATGTATCGAGACTGTCTGCACCGAGGTCGCCACGGAAAGAAGCTTCCATTGTGACTTTGCTTTCATCGATTTCAAGTTTTTCAGCGATGAGCTTCTGGATTTTTACGAACAATTCGTCCATGATTTTCTCCTTCTTTTTGCAGAGCGCCTAATGACGCAATGCGTTTGTTTTGTTAACCGTTTACTTCAGGTGTGATAACCTGGCGACCACGGTAGAAACCACATTTGGGACAAACATGGTGTGGCAAAACAAGGTTGCCACAGTTGCCACAAGAAACAAGTTGCGGAGCCTCAAGATGCATGTTTACACCTCGTCGTCTGCGTGTGCGAGCTTTTGATGTTTTCGCTCTAGGTACTGCCATATATAAACCTCACTATATGATTTTATGAATAACGGGATTTATACTACAACAGTTTCCACCCGAATGTCAATTATTATACATGCAAAGTTTTGTTTGTCAATGCTTTGTATGACAAAATTAAAAAAAGTGTCAAAATCCCCGATTTTTCTGCTGTTTTATGTGTGCTGGGGATTGTATTTTGCTTTTATCGCTTGCTCAACGGTGGACGGAACCATTTCTGAGATGTCGCCTCCGAATTGCGCGAGCTCTTTGATGGAGCTTGAGCGCACGATGACGTACTTTGCTTCGGTGGGCAGAAAGAGCGTTTCGATTTTTGAGTCAAGGTTGTGGTTCATGAGTGATAAATCAAATTCGTATGCGAAGTCATTTGCGTTTCTGATTCCTCGCAGCAGAATATTTGCATTGTTCTGCTCTGCATATTCAACGATGAGCCTGTCCCAAAGGTGCACGCTTACGTTTTTGAAATTCTTTGTGAGTTCTTTGAGCATCTTGAGCCGTTCTTCGGGGGTAAAAAGTGATTTTTTTTCAGGGTTGCAGGCGACAACCACATCAAGTTTGTCGAAAAGACGGCTACCCCGTTCGATAATATTGAGATGTCCGTTTGTTGGTGGGTCAAATGTACCGGGAAATACAGCTGATGTCATTGCGGGTAGAATCTAACACGTTTGACGGAATATCACAAGTGATGTATTATGAGAGATATGAAAATTTTTAACACTGTTTTGAAATCCGCGTATACTATTCCTATGCTCGCTCTTGCGGGAATTTTTGTTTCTTGTGGAAGCACAAAAGTTCCTCCCGTTGTTGAGGAGGAGCCTGTCGTGTCTGTCGAGGAAGCTGTTGTCGCTCCGGAGCCTGAGATTCAGGCAGAGGAAGCGGTGGCCGAACCGGTCGTTGCGGAGACTGATGATGAATATTCTCGTTCCGTTGGCGATGTCGGTGTTTCTCGCGATACGTTCGAGGACGACAAGACGAAAATCCTCAGAATCATTGAGGAACTTGCAGGGGTCATGAAAGATATGGACTATAAGCGTTGGCTCACCTACGTCGACAATGAGTCTGTTCAGTATTGGCAGCAATCGTCAAACCTCAAGAAGGCGCAGAATAGGCTTCCTGTCAAAGGGCTCAAACTCAATACTCTTCAAGATTATTTCAAATACGTTTTTGTGCCTGCTCGTAACGGGAGAACAGTAACGGAAATCCGCTATATTTCCGATACTTATACAAAGGCGATTCAGGTGCGTGAGGCGCAAGATGACGTCGTTTACTATTATTTCAATAAGATTAACGGGTTCTGGATGGTTCATCTTCCCCCAATTGAAAATTAAGCGTTTGTCGTCGGTGGCGTACTGAAAATCTAAGTTGCTTTTTTAATCGTTATATTTTATAATCGTTTATCCGAGCGAATCGTGCTCGAATAATCAGGAGGATTCTTTACATGAAATCTTTGAAAAGAGTTGCTGGAACGGCTTGTGCATTGCTCTTGTCTTTTTCTTTGGTGGCGCAGGAAAAATCAGAAACTTCTGCGGAAAGCGAATACTTGAGTAGCGTTGAGGATGTCGTTATCACAGAACTTGCTAATTCTGAGGAGCGTGATAATAAGCTCGTTGCGTTGCAATATCTTGAAAATGCCGTTGAAGAAGGTCGTGTGTCACCGGATATGATGGTTGCGCTTGATCATCTTGCGGGTGAAGGTGTGTCAAGTCAGTCTCGAACTGGCGGTCGTCTTATGAACAATTACCCCGATATCCGCGCTCGTGCCTGCGAATTGCTTGGTAAAGTTCCTTCGGAAGAGTCAAAGACGTCACTTACAAAAATTGCGCTCGCCGATAATGAACCGATGGTTATCACTGCGGCAATCCGTTCGCTTGGTGACATCGGTATGAATGAAAATGACGATGTCGTGAACACGATTGCTTGGGCAAACAAAAAGAACGCAGTTCTCAACCCAACAAGTTCGTTGGCGCTTGAGGTTCTTATCGCATATGAAAAAATCGCCGACTCTGTCCAAGACAAGAGTGCGATGATTCAGTCTGTCGGTCAGATTGCGACAAACTACCACTATGTTAAGCCTGTTCGAGACAGAGCTTTGGCGCTTCTGAAAACGCTCCAGTCTTCTGGCAGCAACAGCGACAAAAAAAAGAACGAAGGCAAGTAGATTTTATTCTTCACATAATAAAAAACGCGGAACTGAGTGAGCTTGGTTCCGCGTTTTTTTATTGCCTGATACTTGTCGATTTGCTTGAAATCGCTTAAAATTATATTAATATATATAATGTAAAAATGGTCTGGGGGGTGTATGAAACCAATAATTCTTGCTTCTTCTTCGCCGCGTCGGCAGGAAATCTTAAAACTTCTGAATATCCCGTATCAAGTCAAAGTCTCGAATTTTGACGAGGAATACCCGTCTGACATTCCGTTGGAGCAGGTTCCTGAATACCTCGCGAACAGAAAAGTTGATGCAGTCGCGCGCACCTACCCTGCCGGGCACGAGATTCCGTGGATTTTGGGCGCTGACACTATGGTGCTCCTTAATGGAAAGCTCTATGGAAAGCCGGCGGACAACGAGGAGGCGGTTCGCTTCATGCAGGAGCTTCAGGGCAAAACGCATCAGGTCATTACGGGGCTTGCGCTTTTTAACGGCGAACTTATGTACGCTTCAAGCCGCACGTCAATCACGAACGTCACTTTTGCGTCCATGACGCAAGAAGAAATCGAGTGGTATGTCGAGACGGGTGACTGGCACGGCGTGGCGGGTGGCTACCGGATTCAGGGGCTTGCCTCATGCTTTATCAAAAAAATCGAGGGAACGAACTCAAATGTAGTCGGCTTGCCTATTTTTGAGCTTTATGATATGTTAAAAGAACAGGGGTATTCAATTCTTGAATAGCTCTGCCGGGCTTTGTGAAAGGCTGGTGGCTGGAAGCAAAGTTTCGTAATTATCCGGTCTGAATTTCAGACACGAGAACAAGAGACGGTGGAATCCTTAAAAAAAAGGAATTCCGGTGAAGGAGAAACTCAATGGCAGTTGTAACCATGAAGAGTTTGCTTGAATCTGGCGTGCATTTCGGTCACCAGGTCAAACGTTGGGATCCGCGCATGAAGAAGTACATCTTCGCAGAGCGCAATGGCATCCATATCATCGACTTGCAGAAGACAATCGCTTCTATCAAAGACAGCTACGAGGCTGTTCGCAAGATTGTTGCTTCTGGAAAATCAGTTTTGTTCGTCGGAACAAAAAAACAGGCTCAGCAGGCTATCGCAAAAGAAGCAGAGCGCTGTGGCATGTACTATGTAAACAACCGCTGGCTTGGCGGTATGCTCACAAACTTCTCTACTATCAAAAAATCACTTCAGAGACTTAAGAAAATCGAGAAAATGGAAGTCGACGGTACTTTCGAAAATCTCACTAAAAAAGAAGTCTCAAATCTTCAGAAAGAAAAAGCTAAGCTCGAGAAGAACCTCGGCGGTATCAAAGATATGAAAGAGCTCCCGGGAGTTATCTTCATCATCGATACGCACAAAGAGCAGATTGCCGTTGCAGAAGCTCGCCGCATGGGAATTCCTGTTGTCGCAGTCGTAGACACGAACTGTAACCCAGAGGGCATCACCTACCCGATTCCGGGCAATGATGACGCTATCCGCGCTATCAGCTTGTTCACTTCAATCATCGCGAACGCGGTTGTTGAAGCTAACAACGAAGAAGGTCTCAAAATCATCGAAACGCTCGGTGACGAGGACGATGTTGTTACCGACGCTTCAACCAAGAAAGATGACGAAGAAATCGTCGACTACTCAAACTACACTCCGACTGAGGAAGATGTCAAAAAAGACGATGTAGATGAAGATGACGACGACGAAATCGACGAGTCAAAAATCAAATAAATCGATTCCCGCCTTTGGCGGGAGTATATACTGGAGTTAAAAATGGCTATTACTGCTGCTGACGTAAAAGCATTGCGCGAAAAGACAGGCGCAGGCATGATGGAGTGCAAAAAGGCACTCACAGAAGCAAACGGAGACGCTGCTGAGGCAGAGAAAATCCTCAAAGAAAAGGGATTGGCTGCCGTCGCAAAACGTGCTGAGCGCGCTACTTCTGAAGGCCGCATTTTCATCCGCCAGAACGGAAACAAAATCGCTGTCGCTGAAGTCACCTGCGAAACTGACTTCGTTGCAAAAAACACTGATTTTATCGCTCTTGGCGAAAAAATCCTCGACATCGTGTTCGAAAAGGGATACACAAAGGTCGAAAAAGAGCTTGAGGACTTGGTTCTTGAGCTTGCCACAAAAATCCGCGAGAACATGTCTCTCCGCCGCCTCGAAGTTATCGATGCTCCGGCAGGAAGCGCGGCTGCGACATACGTCCACTCTGACTTCAAGACAGGCGCCGTCGTGGTCGTCGAAGGCTCAGACAGTGACGATGTGAAAGTGTTCGCAAAGGACTGCTGCTTGCACTTGGCTGCATTCACACCGGCGTACACCACAAAAGACGAAGTTCCGCAGAGCTACATCGACGAGCAGAAGGAAATCTTCACCGCTCAGATGGCTCAGGACGAGAAAATGGCTTCTAAGCCTGAGAATGTAAAGGCTGGAATCCTTCAGGGCAAAATCAACAAGCACCTTGCTGAAATCTGCTTCGTTGACCAGGCTTTCGTAAAAGACGACAAAGTGACCGTCGCTAAAAAACTCGACGAAGTTTCAAAAGCAGCGGGCGCAAAACTCTCATTCAAGAAAGTCGCTCTCTACATTCTCGGAAAATAAATTTTCGTGAATCGGGCGGTCAGATTCGTTTCTGACCGCTTTTTTACATTTTTCTATTGGTTTTTATCAGACGGAGGAAACTATGGCATTTGACGCAAAGTCTAAGATGGATAAAACGATTGAAGGTCTCAAAAACGAGATGAATACGATTCGAACTGGTCGCGCATCGGCTTCGCTTTTTGACAAGGTTCGTGTTGATTATTACGGAAACAAATCTCCGCTCAATCAGGTCGCGCAGATTTCTATTCCGGAGGCTCGCTCTGTCGTCATCTCTCCGTTCGACAAATCTTTAATCACAGAAATCGAAAAGGCAATTCTTGTTGCCGATTTGGGCTTGAATCCTTCAAACGACGGAAAAGTTATCCGTATCGCCATTCCTGCCCTCACCGCTGACCGCCGAAAGGAGCTGGTAAAGCAGGCAAAATCAGTCGGCGAAAACTACAAAACGACTATCCGAAACATTCGCCGTGACGGAAACGACGACCTCAAAAAACAGCAGAAAGCAGGTGAAATTACTGAAGACCAGCTCAAAAAAGAGACGGACGACCTTCAGAAACTCACCGACAAATATATCGCCGACATTCAGGCAGTCTGCGACGCCAAAGAAAAGGAAATCATGGCGTAAATGACAGCCGAAGAACTCATTGCCCGCGGCGTGCCTGAGCATGTTGCGATTATCATGGACGGGAACGGTCGCTGGGCAAAAAAACGGGGATTGCCGAGAACGGCCGGCCACAAAGAAGGCTTAACGAGCGCAAAAAAGATTGTGGCGGCTGCGGCGAAACTCGGAATCAAATATGTTACTCTCTACACTTTCTCAACCGAAAACTGGAAGCGTGCGCAGGAAGAAGTCGGGTATTTGATGGGATTGATTAAAGGTCACTTGCGCGCTGAATTTGAATTCTACAAAAAAAACGGAATCCGCGTCGAGCATATCGGAGATTTGAGCGGACTTCCTTCTGATGTTCAAACCGAAATCATAAACGCAAAAAAGGACACGGAACATTTTACGGGCACGACGTGCGTGCTTGCGATAAACTACGGAAGCCGTGATGAAATCGTGCGCGGCATTAAAAAATTGATTTCAAGCGGTGTTTCTGCCGATTCTATAACAGAAGATTCGCTTACAAAAGCTCTTGATATTCCTTCTCTTCCCCCAGTGGATTTGATGATTCGTACGGGTGGCGAGGAGCGGCTTTCAAACTTCCTTTTGTGGCAGTGCGCCTACGCCGAGTTTGTCTTTACAGATACACTCTGGCCTGATTATAATGAAAACGAATTCTGTGCGGATATTGAAAAATTTCAGCAGAGAAACAGACGGTTCGGAGCTGTTCCGAATCCGTAATGGTGGAGAATATGAATAAAGTTGTGCAGAGGCTCCTTGTTTTTTTCATTGGATTGCCGCTCGTTATTTGCCTTGTATGGTTCAATCAGTTTCATCATATCGCGCTTCATGTGCTGGCTTTTCTCGCTTCTTTGCTTGCCGCGAGTGAGTTGTACCATCTTTTCTACCACAAATTTTCATTGCAGCCCCGCCCGCTCGTCATCATCGCGACGATAGTTCCTGTTTTTGTCGGTGCGATGTGTGCTTTTTTTGAGCTTCCTGTCTCTTTTATTGATTACGCGTTCATTTTTATCATTTTGCTCTGTATGGCTTTTGAGGTGCTGACTGCGCAGTCTTTTGAAAACTCTGCTTCACACATGATTAGCTCGGTGTTTATCATTTTGTACGCGGGGTTTTTGCCGAGTTTTGTTTCCCGCATGACGGTGCATGCGCATTCGCGTGAATTCATCGCGTTTTTCTTTTTGATGGTCTGCATGTGCGATTCAGTCGCATGGTTTTTCGGCGTTTTGCTCGGAAAAAACAACAAGGGCATCATAAAGGCAAGCCCGAACAAATCGGTCGCGGGCTTTATCGGCGGATTTGCGGGCACGCTGCTTACCGGGGCAATCGCACACTTCGTTTTTCCAGAAGTATTCACTGGTTCGCTCACAAAAATCCTTATTTTGAGTTTCTTTATCGCGTTCGTTGCAATCATCGGCGATTTGGTCGAGTCGGTCATCAAGCGCTCGGTCGAAATCAAAGACTCTGGCTCGATTATTCCTGGTCGTGGCGGTGTGCTTGACTCAATCGACAGCATCGTGTTCGTCGCGCCGGTGTATTATTTCGGAATCAACTTTTTGTTTTAATAATGCCACACGGATTCGAAATTGCTAACGCAATTTCTTTAAAAGATATGAAAAAATCACGTCAAAAAAAGAAAATCCTAGTCTTGGGTTGCACTGGCTCAATCGGAACGAGCACGCTCGACATTTTGCGAAATCAGCGCGACAGGTTTGTCTGCGCAGGTCTTTCGGCGAATTCCAAAAAAGACGAGCTAGAACGGCTCGCAAAAGAATTCGCCTGTCCTTCTTCACTCACAAAAATCGAAGGAATTGAGGGAATCAAGCGGCTTTTGGACGAAACAAAGCCCGACATCGTGGTGAACGGAATCGCGGGAAGCGCGGGATTGCGCCCGAGCATGGCGGTTCTCGAAGCGGGTGTGGATTTGGCGCTCGCAAACAAGGAAACCGTCGTTATGGCAGGACCATTGATGTTTGAGGCGGCAAAAAAGAGCGGCTCGCGGATTTTGCCCGTGGATTCAGAGCATTCGGCGATTTTTACGCTCATCAATCAGTGTGGCAAAAAAAATCTCGATAAAATCGTGATTACGGCGAGCGGTGGCCCGTTCAGAACGTTTCCGCGCGAACGCTTGGCGACAGTCACGGTCGCTGATGCCTTGAAGCACCCAACGTGGGATATGGGGGTGAAGATTACGATTGATTCGGCGAGCCTTGCGAACAAGGGGCTTGAAGTCATTGAGGCAGTGCGACTGTTTGATGTAAAAGCGAGCCAAGTGCAGGTCGTCGTGCACCCGCAGAGCGTGATTCACTCGCTCGTGCGCACAAAAGACGGCATCGTGTACGGGCAGTTTTCAGAGCCTGACATGAAGCACCCGATTTTACAGGCACTCGATTATCCGAATGTAACCGAAAATTTTATGAAGCCGTTCGATTTAACCGACACGGCAGACGGAACGCGTACACTCACTTTTGAAAAACCGCGAACCAGCGACTTTCCGATGCTCGCCCTCGCCTTTGAGTGCGCCGAAAAGAGCGGATGCTACCCGATTGTGTTCAACGCGGCGAATGAAGTTGCGGTTCAGGCTTTTATCGACGGAAAAATCGGATTCTTAGAGATTGCAGAGCTTGTCGAAACAGTGCTCCACGGCACGGACTGGAGCGAAAATCCGCGCGATTTAAGCGATGTGTTTGCGGCGGATAAATTGGCGAGAGAAAAATGTCAATTCTAATCGGAATTATTTTTCTTGGTGTTCTCGTTTTTTTGCATGAGCTGGGGCATTTTTTGGCTTCGCGGCTTGCGGGCGTGGCGGTCGAGGCGTTTTCAATCGGCATGGGACCGGTTCTGCTCCACAAGGAATGGCGTGGCACGGACTGGCGCGTTTCGCTTCTTCCGTTTGGCGGCTACTGTGCGATGAAGGGCGAACAGGATTTTGAGGAGCACTACAACGGAAACGCCCAAATTGACCGGGATTCTTTTTACGGCGTGAAGGCGATTTTCCGTGCGTTTATCGGATTTGCAGGCCCGCTCGCGAATTTTTTGTTCGCGGTCTTCGCTTTTTTTGTGATTGCGCTCACAGGCTACACGTATTATTCTGCGGGAAATACGATTCGGCTCGTGACTGAGGAATATCCCGAGCTTCATTCTGCCGCCGCCGATGCGGGAATACTGAGCGGAGACAAAATCCTCAAAATCAACGGAACCGAGACCGCGGATTTTTCTGCCATTTACACGGAAGTCGCGACGCACGGCGATGAGGATATTTTACTCGAGGTTGAGCGGAACGGCGAAACCTTGCAGTTTACGGTTCACACTGATTTGAACAAAAACACGGGCGAAGGAAAAATCGGCGTGATGAGCGACCCGTCTTCGGTTGAGGCACGGGAAGCGCCCCGCTACGGATTTTTCGGCGCGGTCGGACAGGGATTTACCCAAAGCGCTCGCTTGGTGTATCTTTCGCTGAAAGGAATCGCGACGCTTTTTAAGGGCGTAAAAGTCTCCGAGAGTGTGGCAGGACCGGCGCGCATTACGAACATGCTCGGAGAGACGGCAAAATCTGGCTTTTCGGCGGGATTTCGTGAGGGCTGCGTATCTGTTTTGCAGTTCATGGCGTTAATCAGTGTGTCGCTTTTCATCATGAATCTGCTTCCGATTCCGATTCTCGACGGATTTTTGGTGCTTACATCGATTGTCGAGGCGATTTTCGGTCTCAAGGTTTCCCCAAAAGTGCGAAATAGTGTACAATACGTAGGAATTGCGCTCATTGCGTTCTTGTTTGTGCTTGCGATGAGCGGCGACTTCCACTATTTTTCGGAGCTTTTACATGCAAAAAAATAGATTCAAAAAATTCGCGTTTTTGGCATTTTCAGTTTTCAGTTTTCACTTTTCACTTTACGCGCAGTCGCATATCTCCACGCAGTCGCATTCGGGAACGGTCACGAATGTCGCCTATCTTGAGGGTGCGGACAATTCCGTGTTCAGCGCGGGAAATGACGGCTTTTTAATCAAATGGACTGAGGACGGCATGGGCGAGCATTATCAGATTTCAGATTTGCCCATAAAGATGATTGCGCGAAGCCCGAACGGAAACGAAATCGCCGTGTACGAGACGGACGGCGCTTCTTTAAACCGCGTCTCTGTCTGGAACTGGAAGACGCTCACCCGGCGCTTTGCGTTCCGCTTTACCGACTCGCTTACGAGCCTTGCCTACTCTGCAAAAGGAACATACATCATCTGCGGAACGGCGAGCGTGAGCGGCGCATTTTTTTTGAACGCGCAGACGGGAAGCATCGTCAGGAACAAGCTCAAGGAAAACACGGGCGTCGTTAACTTTATCCAGACGTCTGACTCCGAGAACAGTGTCATCATGTATTCGCCCAAAGGCACGCTTTTGTACTACAATTTGAAGTCGGGCGAGCAAAAGGCAAAATTCTCTACCGAGTATGACTTGAATCAGTTCTGTCTCTTTAACAACCGCGTTTTTGCCGCAGGTACGCGCGGAAACAATCTCTATGTCATTCAGGCGGTCACGGGAAACACACTCGGCACGTTCACGGTAAACAAACCGGTGCTCATCGGCTCGAACAAAAGCGCGGACTTGTACTACATCGTCAATGAAAACAGGCAGTTCAAAGTCTATCGGGTCGCGAATGATCGGAACAAGGCGGTGAGCCAGCCGGAAGTCATGCGTACGTTCTCAGGTCTTAAGACGGGCGAGCAGATTGTGTGTGCGACGCTTGCGGGTGAGGAAATCTACGCAGGCACGAATCTCGGAAATCTCTATCAGTTTGATTATGCGCAGGCAGAGCGCGTCGATGTTCAGCAGTCGCTCACCGACAAAATGTATGACAAAATCTACGATGTCGCTGCCGTTGGAGAGGATTTTTACTTTCTCACGCCGAATTCTGTCTTTAAGTCATCGTATGACAACGGCGTCGTCGACAAAAAAGCGTCAAATTCGGGCTACACGAATCTGATTCCCTATGGCGAGAATATCATTCTTTGGTCGAAGGACTCAAAAAAGGCAGTCGTGCTCTTAGAGCTGACGAATGGCAGAATGACGCAGCTTTTTGCGCCTGACGGCACGGTGCAGGTGCTCAAGCTCTACGGCGACAAGCTTATCGACATCGAGGGAAATTCCTCGGTCAATATGTTTGACATTCCTGCCGCAAAAAAAACGCAGCTCTATCAGGGAACGAGCATTCAGGACGCTATTTTGTACACGGAAAATGATTTGTATGTCGCGAAATCAAGCGGCTCAAGTCCGAATGTTCCGCTTATCTACGTGAACGTAAAGACGCAGGAGACCGTTCCGCTGTCTTTGAAAGGCAATGTCGCCTACTCGCTCACCTATGACTATGCGAAAACAAATTCAGAAATCTATGGCATCACGATTTATACGGACGCCACGTCAAAGAAGCTGACGACATCGGTGTTTGCCTATAAACCGCAGACAAAAACGTCGCGCAATCTGCTTTCAATCGTCGACGAAGACAGCGAGGCATTTACGGCGCTCTCAAACAATATTTTGTACACGAATATCGGTAAGACGCAGGTTCGTTCTTACAATATCTCGACGCACCGGGATTTCTTGTACAGGCGCTCGGCGTCAATGCCGATAAAGACAGTGAAGAATCAGACCCGTATGGTCGTCTTGAATCGCGATGGTTCTATCAGCTGGTACAATCCGACGCTCAACACCGTGCTCGCGGATTGGTATCTCACAACTGATGGAAATTGGTTTGAATTTTAAAAGAAACGGTTTATAATATATGCATATGATGAAGAAGTTTTTTATCGCGTTTTTATTCGTAGGTTCTCTTTCAGTGCTGTTTGCCTCGCGCTGGTCGGATAAGGCATTTTATATCGTCGAAACTGAGCCTGCAAAAGAAATCAAGCGTGCGATTGCGACCGACTACTCATTCAAGAATTATCGTCGCGGCTCAGAAAAAGAAAATCTTTTGATGGCGGCACTTAAAAACGACCGAGCGAATGACGTCATCACCGTTCTTCTCAAGGCGGGAATTTCACCCGATTCAAAAACAAAGCAAGGTGTCACTGCTTTCATGTACGCCTGTCAATACGAAACTGATATGGATGCCGTTTGGAATATGCTCAAAACAAAGGCATTTACCAATTCTTCAAAACGAAGGCGAATTCTTCGGCGAGATAAAAATGGGCTCACCTCTTTTGACTATGCGCGCATGAATGAGACGCACAGTGAGCAAGTGCTTGAAATCCTCTTGGAATATGCTGATGAGCCTGAGCGACCTCAAGAAGAAACTGATGAAGAAGAACCTGAAGAAGTAGAGACTGAGGAGACTGCTCCTGTCGAAGAAGTCGAGACGGAAGAGGCACTTCCTGTCGAAGAAAGTGCCGAGGTTTCCGCTGTCACCGAAGCTCCTGCTCCTGCCGCAGAAGAGGAGCCAGTTATCGAGAACAAAATCATTGATTTTTCTCATTTTTCCGCTCCGAAGATTGTCCGCGAGAGCATTTATCTCTACGACTATGCCGATGTGGCAGTTCCTGCTATGACGATTCCTGCCGTGCTTATTGCCGCAGAGGAAGCATCGCGTAGTTTTATTCCCGATGCAAATGTGCGTGATTCAAATGGTCGCACAAAACTCATGATTGCTGCAAAGAGCGGCGATATTATGCAAATCGAAAATCTTCTGTATTCTGGTGCAGAAATTGACGCAAAAGACGCGGATGGCTGGACGGCGCTCATGTACGCAGCCCGTTTCCAAAAAAATCCTGCGGTAACCCAGCTCTTGCTCTATAAGGGCGCTGACCGCTCACTCAAAAACAACTACGGGCTCACGCCTTTGATGCTGAGTGCTGGATATGCAGAAAATTCCGGTGTCGTCGCTGCCCTGCTTGATTCTTATCCCGCTGACTCAGATGAGGCACGCGAGGCATTTTCTTATGGAATCGCGAATTACAATAAAACGACTGTTTTGCAGGCGTTCGTAGACAAGCGAGTGCCGCTCAATATTCCCTATGACGGAAAAACGCCGCTTATGCTTGCCTGCCAGACCAATAAAAACACGAACATCATTGAATGGCTGTTGGAGAATGGGGCTTCAAAGTATCAGATTGAAGCAGAAACTGGAAAGACTGCCTACGATTATGCAAAGGAAAATCACAAACTTCCTCACAATGTCGTGTATTGGTCACTGAACCCAAATTCATAACGGCGTAAAATAAGGAATAGCTATGCGAATCACCGGCGGAATTTTAAAAGGGCGTGTTATAAAATGCCCGGACGGAATCATCAGACCTGCGATGGACAGAATGAGGGAATCCGTTTTTGCTATCCTCGGTGATTTGGATGGAAAATCATGGCTCGACTTGTTCTCTGGAAGCGGTACGATTGCAATTGAAGCAGTTTCCCGAGGCTCAAAAAATGTACAGCTCTGCGAAAAGGATAAAATCAAAGTCAAACAAGTGCTTGAGAATGTCTCAATCACTGAAAAAGAACTTGGTGTCAAAATCGGATGCCATTTCATGGCGGTCGAGCTCTTTTTGAAACGATGCAAAGACACCTTTGACTATATTTTTTTGGATCCGCCGTTTCCCTACAAGTATCGGTTGGATTTGCTCAAAACAATCGAACAGAGAAATCTTCTCACTGATGGTGGGCTAGTAATGATTCACTTTCCCGAGGAAGACATGCTTCCCGACACAATAGGAACGCTCGTCCTTGCCGATAAACGTATCTATGGTCGTTCCATCGTGCATTTTTACAAAAAAAACGTCAAATAATGGATAGTCTAAAAAATAGCTAAAAATAGCTTTAAATATTTGCTTGACTTTTCATGCAAATATGATAGCATTAAATCATAAAATTCAGGTAAAAAAAGTTGAATGAAAACGAGTTAAAAAGTACTTTATCTGCTCATAGCATTCCTGACGGCTTTATCAAAGTCACTGACAAACCTGTTCAGGGGCTGTCATCTGAACAAAAAGCTGTTCTCAATCGAAAAGGCAATGTGCTATTTAATGAAGGCAAGTACGACGCTGCCTGCCGTATTTTTGTTACAACTGGGTATTCCGATGGCTTAGCTCGCATCGGAGACCTTTACATGAAGCAAAACCGTGGTCTGACGGCGCTTAAGTATTATCTTCTGGCTAATAACAAGGCAAAATCAGAGGCGGTTTACGAAAAAATAGCAAATATTATCTCAATATTGCTGAAATAATTAAAAAAGTGAGGGTTCATTTATGAGCGATGAAGTATTTAAAGAATTTGAGATGGCACAGACGGTCGTTGACTATGCTCCGGTTGACGAAACAGAAGCGGTCTCGAGCGAGATTTCCGAGCTTTCAAAGCAAGGCTACCAGTTTTTGAAAGACAATCGGATTGATGAGGCAAAAGAATCGTTCTCAAAAATCCTCGAAATCGAAGAAAACAACAATTATGCGCTCGTTGGACTGGGTGACAGCGAACGCAAGCAAAATCATTTTAGAGAAGCAGTCGAGTTCTATTCAAAATGCCTCGACTATCATCCGGGAAATAACTATGCCCTTTTTGGTCTTGCCGATTGTTACAAAGCGATGAACCAATATCATAAAGCGATTGCAATTTGGGAACAGTATCTTCTGCATGATGATCGCAATATCACGGTGCTTACGCGCGTTGCTGATGCATATCGAAAGACACGCGATTTCAAAAAATCAAAAGATTTATATCTTTCCGTGCTCGACATGGAAGAAAACAATTCCTACGCGCTCATTGGGCTTGGGCATCTTCACTACGACTTCAAAGAATACCGCGATGCCTTGTATTACTGGACGAAAATGCTTGAGAAAGACGAATCGCTCGTTGATATCCGCGTTCTTACCTCCATCGGAAACTGCCATCGTAAACTCAAGAGTTTTGAAAAGGGTGTCGAGTTTTTTGAGCGGGCACTCAAAAAAGAGCCGAATAATTTCTACGCGCTGTTTGGTCTTGCTGACTGTTACCGCGGTATGAACCAACAGTTCCGCTCGATTGAGTATTGGAACAAAATCCTCGACATGGATCCTGACAATAAAGTCATTCTTACGCGTGCGGGAGATGCCTATCGCAACACGGGTGACTACAAAACTGCTGCCGAATATTACAACAAGGCGATGGACATTGAATTTGACGTGTATGCGGCGCTGGGCTTGGCGCTTATCTGTAAGGGCGAAGGTCGCTATGAAGAGGCTGCGGAGCGCTTACAGGGCTTAATAAAGGGCGATCCAAAGAATTTCCGTTTCTATATTGATTTATCTGACTGTTATGTCAAAATGAATCAAAAAGCAAAAGCAATCGAAACGTTAAAGAATATTTCTCGCTATGGCGTTCGTTCACCAGCGATTGCGGATATGCTCAGCCGTCTCGAACGAGATGCATAAAATGTATGACTGATAAAATTTCTTTAACAGGGCTTCTGCCATCTGAAATCTGCGAGTCACTTGGCTTAAAGCAAGCCTTCCGTGGCAAGCAGATTTTTCAGTGGATTGGAAAAGGAGTTGAGTCTTTTGATGAGATGACGAATCTTTCAAAAGAAACCCGTGAAGAACTCAAAGAAAAAGCCTTGCTCCGCTCCACCACCGTTTCAAAAGTTCTCGAAGATTCTGACGGCACGATAAAATTGCAGATTACGCTTTCCGATGGTCTTGCCGTTGAGACGGTTTTGCTCACCGACCGCGAAGAGCGCAAAACTGCCTGTGTCTCATGTCAAGTCGGGTGCGCGATGAACTGCGCGTTCTGCCAGACGGGGCATTTGGGGCTTGCACGGAATCTTACGGCGGGCGAAATCGTCGAGCAATTCTTGGCTCTTGAAAAACATGCCGGTCAGCTCGACAATATCGTCTTTATGGGCATGGGCGAGCCGATGATGAATTTGGAGAATGTGCGAAAGGCAATCGCCGTGCTCACGAGCAAGGACGGTCGCGCGCTTTCAGGGCGGAGAATCACGCTCTCAACTTCGGGTGTTATCAAAGGAATCTACGATTTGGCTGACAACGGTCCTCAAATTCGCCTTGCAGTTTCGCTCACCACGGCGGACAGCAGCCTTCGTGAAAAGCTCATGCCAATCTGCCGAACGAATCCGCTTCCTGAGCTTCGCAAAGCCATCGACTATTTTGCCAAAAAGACAGGAAAGCGCGTCACGCTTGAAGCCGCTTTGCTCCACAACACGAACACGAGCATTGAAAGCGCGACGAACATGATTCAGTTTGCCCGCGGGCTTGATGTGCATGTAAATCTCATTCCGTGGAATCCCGTTGAGGGCTTGGAATTTTCTGAGCCGAGCGCAAAAGAATGTAAGAATTTCGTGTATCACCTCGAAAAAGCGGGAATCAATGTCACGCTTCGTACTCGGCGCGGTCGGGAAATCGGCGGCGCCTGCGGTCAGCTTGGAAAAACGCTCGCTCAGACACAGGGTGGCGGAAAAAAACTTGCGGAATAATTTTAGTTGAACTTTTCCGTCATACGCTTTATAATATCCTATCACATCAAATGGAGATGTTCGTAAATGCAGAAGAAAATTTACGTTGACGGTATGTTCGATCCTGCGGTCGCTTCAAAGGTTGACGCTGCCGTAAAAGCTGTTGCAGGAGTAACAAGCTGTACTGCAAATCCTGACAAATCTCAGGTTCTTGTAGATTTTGATGAGTCGGTTGGTGGTGTTGAAGATGCTATCAACGCTGCAATCGAGTCTACTGGAATCGCGGTGTTAGGATAAGCACATGAAAATAACAGTTCTTGACGGGCACGGACTTAATCCTGGAGATATGTCTTGGGATTCGATAAAGGCTCTCGCGGATGAATTTACAGTGTATGACCGTTCTCCTCAAGAACTTGTTGTCGAACGCATCGGCAACAGTGAAGCAATTCTTCTGAATAAAATAAATATCACCAAAGAAATTGTAGACAGCTGTCCGGCTCTCCGATACATCGGAGTTCTGGCGACAGGCTACAATGTGGTTGATGTCAAAGCCTGCCGCGAAAAGGGAATCACGGTCACGAACATTCCTTCCTACAGCACAGAAGCGGTGGCGCAGCATGTGTTTTCTTTCATTCTCCATTTTACGAATCAAGTCGCGCTTCATTCACAGTCCGTGCATAACGGCAAGTGGATTTCAAATCCCGATTTCTGCTACTGGCTTTCTCCGCTCACCGAGCTTTCTGGGAAAACACTCGGTATTTTCGGCTTCGGTCATATCGGGCAAAAGGTCGCAGAGATTGCGCTTTCTTTCGGCATGAATGTGATTGTGTGCGCTCATTCAGAATCATCTTTTGAGAAGGCAAAGTCTGCGCTTTGTGTCGCGCCTGCAAGACTGGCACATCTTTCTTCCGTTTCGCTTGAAACCTTGTTTAAAGAATCAGATTTTCTTTCGCTTCACGCTCCCCTCACCCCTGAGACAACGGAGCTCGTGAACGAAAAAACGCTCGCACTCATGAAGCCGTCTGCCGTTTTAATCAACACGGCTCGCGGTGGCATGATTTGTGAACAAGCGGTGCGAAATGCACTCGACAACAAAAAAATTGCGGGCTATGCGGCGGATGTGCTATTAAAAGAGCCGATGAGTGCTGAAAATCCGCTCTACAAAGCCCCCAACTGCGTGATTACGCCGCACTTGGCATGGGCACCGCGCGAAACTCGGCTCAGGCTGCTTGACATTGAAGTGCAGAATATCAAGGCTTTTTTGGCAGGCAAGCCGATTAATGTAGTAAGTTAAAACACAATAAAAAATATACAGAGGTACGAAACCATGGGAAAAACAATTGCCCAAAAGATTTTTGAATCACATCTTGTTGACACGCCGTTTCCGGGAACCTATGTTCTCAAACTTGACCGCGTGTTCTGCCATGAAATCACAACTCCAGTCGCCATCAACGACTTGGTTGAGCGGGGCAAAGACCGCGTGTTTGACCCCACGAAGATTAAGGCTGTAATTGACCATGTTACTCCGTCAAAAGACAGCAAAACCGCAACCCAATCAAAGATTTTGCGCGATTGGGCACGGCGTAACAATATCAAAGACTTTTTCGACATCGGCGCGAACGGCGTGTGCCATGCGATTTTCCCAGAGAAAGGCTTCGTCAGACCAGGCTACACGGTCATTATGGGTGACAGCCACACGTGTACGCACGGCGCATTCGGTGCGTTTGCGGCGGGCGTTGGCACAACGGATTTGGAAGTCGGAATCTTGAAGGGCGTGTGCTCATTCCGCGAGCCGAAGTCAATTAAATTCGTCTTGAACGGAAAATTGAAGGAAGGCGTGTACGCAAAAGATGTCATTCTTCACTTGATTGGTAAAATCGGCGTGAACGGAGCGACAAACTGCGTCGTTGAATTCACAGGTCCTGTCGTTGACAATATGGACATGGAAGAGCGAATGACACTCTGCAATATGGCGGTCGAAGCCGGCGGCACGAGCGGAATCTGCTTCCCCGACGCAAAAACGGTCGATTATCTCTGGGAATTCATCAAAGACGAGTATAAGTCTAAAGAAGACGCAATCGCCGACTATGCGAAATGGCGCGATGACGATGACGCGGTGTACGAAAAGGTGATTACCGAAGATTTGAGCAATTTGGAGCCAGTCTGCACGATTAACTACAAGCCCGACCAAATCAAAAAGATTTCTGAAATGAAGGGCACGAAAGTTGACCAGATTTACATCGGCTCTTGCACGAACGGCCGAATCTCTGACCTCAGAATCGCGGCGAAAGTCCTCAAAGGACACCACTTGGCTGACGGAGTGCGCGGAATCGTAAGCCCCGCTACCCCGAAAATCTACAAGATGGCAGTCGACGAGGGAATCATCGACACTTTCCTTGAAGCAGGATTCTGCGTTACCAACCCGACGTGCGGCGCATGTTTGGGTATGTCGAACGGCGTTCTTGCTGAGGGCGAAGTCTGTGCCTCAACCACAAACCGAAACTTCAACGGTCGAATGGGTAAAGGCGGCATGGTTCACCTGATGAGCCCTGCTTCTGCTGCGGCAACGGCAATCACGGGAACTATCACAAATTCAGAACTTTACAAAGGCTAAACAGCCGAACACATAAAAAGGAGTCAATTTTATGAAAGCTTTTGGTGGAGATGTACTTTTCTTGGATCGCTCAGACATTAACACTGACGAAATCATCCCTGCAAAATATCTTACGGAAGTCTCAAAGCAGGCGTTGAAGCCGTATTTGCTCGAAGACCTCAAACTTGACGGATTCGACGCAAAACGCGATGTTCCGAACAAAAAGGTCATCATCACGCGCGAGAACTTCGGCTGCGGTTCAAGCCGTGAGCATGCGCCGTGGGCGTTGGAAGTGAACGGAATCTACACCGTCATCGCTCCGAACTTTGCCCGCATTTTCTATCAGAACATGTACAACTGCGGTTTGCTCGCGCTCAACATGCCAAAGAAAGACATCGATGACATGTTCCGCACTTTCGGCACAAAGGACTGCGAATGCAAAATCGAGCAGAAAGAGGACGGCACTTGGAAAGTAAAGCTCATCGCAGGCTCGCTTTCAAAAAGCTATCCGTTCAAACTCGAAGGATTTGAAAAGGCACTCGTCGAGAACGAGGGCTGGATTGGATTTGCGGATTCAAAGTATTAATCACCACAAAATGCCGAGTTTTACATTTTCGGTCTGACACAAAAACAAGCTCCCAGCGAGAACGCGCCACTAGAATCCACGGTTGCGCGTATAAGGAATCTGACTCGCTGACGCTCGCACGCGCAAAGTGGATTCGTGGCACAACCTCGCTTCCGCTTGTTTTTGCTCAACTCTGAAATAAAAACTCGGCATTTTTCTTTTTAAATATTTGAGCATAGGCTTGTCTTTTTGGGATTTTTCTGATGAAAAAGAATTTTCTGTTTTATCTTCTCTTTTTCTCTGTACTTCTCTTTTTTGTGATCCCGCCGATTGGTGCGCCTTTTTTTGTGGAGCGGCAGGAAGCGCTTGTGGCGCACTACCCTGTTTCGGTGTTTTTGAACGCGGGTATAGCATTTTTGATATATTATTTTTCGCAGAATCGGGCGGTTTTGTTTTCTGAGATGCCGTTGTGTTCTGAAAAGAAGCCGGTTTTTGTGTATCTGAGTGCCGCGTCGGTTTCGTTTGGAGTGTTGTGTCTCTCTTCGGTCGTTTTTGAGATTCTTTCGGTTGTGACGGGGAGCGAATCGGGGATTCATCAAGTGCTGTTTCCGAGCGATGTGCTTGGAGCTGTGAATTTTATTCTCGGTGTGTGTGCGGCGGCGTTCTTTGAAGAAGTAATCTATCGCTTTTTCTTGCCGAGCGCGTTTTTGGAAATTCTTAAGAGAAGATTGCTTCGGAAGTCCGTGTCGCGAAATGGCGATAAAAGTGCAGAAAACCGAAGGCTTTGGCTTTTTTGCGAGGGAATTTCGGTTCTGCTCTTTGCGGCGGGGCATTTGTATCTTGGGGTATTCGGATTTTTGAATGCGCTTGTGTGCGGAATTGCGCTTCGTGTGTGCATAAAAAAAGCGGAATCGCTTTGGATTCCCTTCGCTGTGCATGCGGCGTATAATTTTTTTGCGTTCACGATGATGTATTTGATTAGATAACGCAAACAATTTTTATCGGAGCGCAATTTTACAGACCGAACGCGCTCTTTATCCGTCCGAAAGTCCACGCGGAAATCTCGTAGGCGGCGTGTTCTGAATAGAAGGCAAATCTTGTTTCAGCGGAGTCAATTTCACTCGGGGTGACGGATTTCGTGTAGAAATATGACTGCTCTGCTTCTTCGCTAGAAGCGTTTTCCGTTTTTTCAAAGAAAGCGATTCGCGCGATTCTGCCGTTTCCGTCTTGCGTGGTAAGTTCCGCGATTTTTTTTGCGTTTGCGACTGCTTCTTCACTGAGAATTGTTCCGTGCCTGAGAGAAAGAAGCGTGTGTGTTTTTGTGGCGAATCCGTCTGATTTTTCACTGAGCGTGGGTTTGCCCAAAATTCCTGAACTTTCGTCCGCTTTGAGCGTTGCATGTGTTTCAAGTGTTATCTGGACGGGATTTTTGATTTCGCTTAAGATTTCGCCTTCCGACCAGTAGTTTGTTTCGGTTGTGAGGTATTGCTGAAAGTCGTTTTCACATTCGTAGGCGGTTTTTGAGCGTTCCGAGCGAATGAAAATTCGGTTTTTGAGAGAATCAGCGTGACCAAAGTGTACTTTTGTGAAGAGCGTTCCGTCATTTTTAAGGAATGTGAGCGTTGTAGCGTTTTCTTCACCGAGTCCGAGCGAATCATAATCAGTAGTTCTGTCTGAAATTGTATACACCTTACGGATTTTTATAGCATTTTCGATAAGCGAATTGATGATTTTTGTGTCGGCGAGCGTGCAAAACTCAGAATTTGTTGATTCATCTTTTTTGGTGAGAAGCCAAAAGTCGCCGTGCTGTGCGAGTGTGATGCTTTCGCTCCCCGCTTCGCCTTTCTCTGTGATTTCGATTTCTGCCACTTCGTTTTTGTATTTTTGGTTCAGAATTGCCGATTCAACGGACTTTTGCGCGGATTTTCCTTTGTTCGAGAACGCGAGTGAAAACAGAAAAAGAATGGCTGAGGCGGCAAGCAATTTTAGCAAAAGGTGGTCGATTTTTTTCATGCGTGTTTCCTTCGTTTTATCATCACGAGCGCGAAAAATGCCGCAACAAGGAGCGGCAGGGCTACAAAATGGAGCGCGTTTGCTTGAATACGGGCGGAATTGAATTCTTCTTCGCTGATGATTTTGTAGAGCGTGGTTTGGGGGGCGGCTTTTTCCATGAGGGAAGCAAGCTCGCCTTCTCCGCGCAAAATGAGGAGTTCTTTGGTGAGATAGTCGTAATTTCTGAAATCGCCGCTTGACTCGCCCGAGATAAAGCCTGTCATGAGCGAGGAAACGAAAAATTGGTCTGAGATGACCGAGATATTTTTGCTCCGTGCGGAAACGACGAATGTTCCTGTCTCACTTTCGCTTGCGCTGGCGGTCTTGGGAAGCAAGAATGGGTTCGTTAAGAAAAGGCTTCCGTCGTCACTCGGGGCGGGCTTTTGCGTCCAGGCGAGATTCGTTGTGAATAAAAGCGGCTCGGCTTCTCCGTAGAGCGAGAGCGGGCTTGCCCAAAAGACCGTCGCGCCCTGCTTTGCTTCTTTTTGGTTCTGCAAGACAACCCACAGCGGATAGTTCACCGTGGCATATTCTGCCGTTGCACCCTCGCCGCTTTCCATCGTGAGCGGATAGCACGAAATATCCTCAACGAGCGCGTTTTCAAAGGCAAAGCCCTTGCCGTTGAGGAAGGAAAGGAGGCTGTCGTTCTGTGCCTTTGAAATCTTCCATTCGTCTTCAATCGTTGTGTGGAAAGGGCTTGTGGCAAAAAATGCCTTTGTTCCCTTGTTGACCGCTTCTTCGAGCGCGAGGGCGGCTTCAAACGGAAGGTTCGCCGTGCCAAAGACCGCGATTTCGTCGTCGGGAGTGAGTGATTTGAGCGTTTCGGTGGCTGTAAAATCGTTCAGTTCTTCGGCTTTGAATCCACGAGAAGTGAGCCAGGGCGCGACATACAGGTAGGATCCTTCAAGCGAGCGACCGTTTCCGCACAAGAGGTAGACTTTGCGCTCCTTTTCGGTGACGAGGCTTTGCACGCGCTGGGTCAAGTCGTATTCAAGCGTGTTTGTGGAAAGCACGAACGGAATGAGCGTGGATTTTTCGAGATATTGAAGCAAAATCGCCGAATAAACCGTGACGAATTCGGTTTTCGTGCCGTTTTCGTGGCGGATTTGCTGTCCTTGAATTCCCAAAGCCTTGAGTTTTTCTTCATCGGCTTTTTCGAGCGTGAGCGAAATGTTTTTCCCTGCCTCGGCATAATCGCGCAAGTATTCGGCGATGTCCTCGGTCTGCGGGTAGAGATTTTTGAGTTCAGATGAGCGGAAGTAAGTGATTCGAAGATTTCCGTCGAGTTCTGAAAGCAGTTTTTTGCTCGCTTCGGAAACCGTGAACTGTTTGTTTTTTGAGATGTCCGCGCGGAAATAGAGATTTGCGGAAGAAAGCGAGAGAAAAACGAGAATGGACGCGCATAGGGCGAAACGATAGGCAGGCGTTTTCTTTCCGAGACGGTTTTCTTCACCGCAGACTGAAAGCAAAACGAACGCAAGCGAAACAAAAATGTAATAAAAGAACGCGCGTGAATCCAAAATTCCTTTCGCAAAAGAATCAAAATGCCATGCGAATGAAATCTTTTGGCAGAGGAAAGTGAGAATCGCCCCCGTTTTTACCGAAAGCGGAAGCAGATGCACGAAATTGACGAGCGCGAGAACGAGAGCTGAGAGAATGAGCGGAAGCGCGGTGGAACGGAAAAAGACTTCGAACAGAAAGAGCGAGAGCGTGACGGCAGAAAGACCGTACAAGAATAGCCCGAAAAATCCCGCGATGCACTGCCCCGCGTCCACCGAGCCGAAGCGTGAGACCGTGAGCGGAAGAATAGCCATGAGAACGAGCGGAAAGGCGAACGAAGTGAATGAAGCGAGCGAAAGCGAAAGGACGCGCTTGAACGGAGAAACTGGAATCGAGTCGTCGAGCAAGAGCGGGCGCACTCGGAGTGCGAGCAGAGGAACGGAAAGAATGCTGATGTACGGAACGGCATTGAAGAAAGGACGCAAGTCTGTAGAGCCAAGCCCTGCCACGAAGAATTTTGACGCGAAAAAGAAGCGGAACGAGGAGAAGAGAATCGTGAGAATCGCGCTCACATAAAAGAGCGGGTCAATCAAGTAGGAAAAAAGCGCGGACTTGTATAGGGCTTTCACTTTACTCATTTTGCTTCCCCCTGCCCTGTCGTTGTGATTTTAAAAAACGCCTCTTCAAGGTTTTTGCACCCCGAACTTCGGGCGATTTCTTCTGCCGTTCCCGACGCGGCGAGCTTTCCTTCATGAATGATATATACGCGGTCGCAGAGGGCTTCTACTTCCTGCATGAGATGGGTCGAAAGCAAAATCGTGTGGTCTGATTTTAGTGATTTTACGAGCTTGCGCATATTGACGATTTGCGCGGGATCGAGACCGCTCGCAGGCTCGTCCAAAACCAAAACGCTTGGGTTATAGATGAGAGCCTGCGCAAAATTGACACGCTCGCGCTGCCCCTTTGAGAGCGTCCGGATTTTCTTGTGAAGTAATTCTGTAATATCTAATCCGCGTTCATCCGTGTTCATCCGCGTCTTACTATTCATTCCGTGCAGTTCGGCGACCATGTTCAGGTATTCGAAAACGGTGTATTCCTCAGGGAAATGTGGCTCTTCGGCGACAAAGCCCGTGAGTTCGCGCACTTGCTCGCTTTCTTCGCTCGCGTTCAGCCTTTCAACGAGGACGCTTCCGTTCGTGGCGAAATGGCGGGCGCAGATTGCCTTTAGAATCGTTGTTTTCCCCGCGCCGTTGAGACCTAAAAGCCCCGTGATTTCGCCTTTTTTGCAGACCATCGAAAAATCTTTCACGGCGAAAGAGTCGTTTTTTGAGGAATAGGATTTGGAGAAGTTCTGTAATTCTATCATTTTTTTACTATCGGAAGCGTGATTTCAGTCTCCCCCGCTGTCAGCCGTAATTCGTTCATGTGGAATGACTCCCCCGAAGTGATTTCAATTTTTTCGCGCAGGCTTTTTTCGATGAATTGCGCCACATTCTTTGTGAAGAAATCAAAATCGGTCGCTTTTACGGTACAGCGGATTTTTGAGAGCGATTCTGAATCGGAATTCGTACCGTCAAAGATGAAAAAGAAGTTTCCGTGGTATTCTTCTTCGCTTCCCATCAGAAGGTATTCCGTTTTTCCGTCATCAAGCGTTCCGTGCTCGGTTTCGCACAGCTCGCCCGCCTGTTTCACGAACGAATCCCAAGATTCTTTATTTTCTGCGGTCAAGCCGATTTCAAAATCGCCGTCTTTGTGGAAATCGTTGTCGGGCAAAAGCAAGATTTTCACGCCGCTTTCGATTTGATAGCCGTTAACGCGCTCGTTCGTTTGGTCAGTGACGGTCAATTCTTTGTATGGCACGCCGTTTTCTGCGCAGATTTGTAAAAGGTGGGAGACGGTTTCGCTTTTTAAGAAAAGGCTGACGCAATACAGAATCATGGAAACTCAGTCTACATACGGAATGTCAAAAATCATGCGGTCGCGGGTGAGTTCTGCCTTCGGGTAGACTTCCTGCGCCTGTTTTAAGAGCGTGTCTAGCTCGCGGTCGGTGTAGCGAGGCGAATAGTGAATCATCGCCATGCGGAGGGCGGCGGCGTCTCGCGCGATTGTAGCGGCTTGGCGGGCGGTCATGTGCTTTTTCTCTTTGGCTTGGTCGGCACAGTCATCGGCGAACATGCCCTCGCAAATCAAAAGATTGCTCCCTGCAACTTCCTTTGCGATGCTCGGTAAATACTGCGTATCAGTGACGAAGGAGAATTTTCGCCCGCTCCGCTTTGCGCCCATCACATCGCTTGGGTGGATTATGTTCCCTGATTCGGTGGTGACATCTTCGCCTTTTTGCAATTTTCCCCACAGCGGGCCGCGCGGGATTCCCAATCGTTCTGCCGTTTCGGGATTGAACTCGCCCGGGCGGTCGCTTTCTTCGAGCGTGTAGCCGACGCAGGTTTTTGTGTGCGAGAGCGGAAAGGCACGGATTTTAAAGTCTTTGCCTTCGTGAACTGTGCATGGCGCGGTAATTTCTTTTATGATAATGGGATAGTTGATGTACATGTCGAGGACGCTTCGGCTCGTCTCCACATATTCCTTAACTTTGGGCGGTCCGTAGATGTACAGCGGTTCGGTGCGGTCAACTTGGGCTGAGAGCATGAGGATTCCGGGCAAGCCCGTCACATGGTCGGCGTGCGTGTGCGAGATAAAAATCGCGTCGATTTTCTTCCATTTGAGGTTGAGCCGTTTGAGCGATACCTGAGTGCCTTCGCCGCAGTCAAAAAGGAACAAATCTCCGTCACGGCGGAGCAACACGGAAGTAAGATGGCGGTACGGAAGCGGCATCATGCCGCCACAGCCAAGAACGAACGCTTCAAGATTCATGCGGCTATTTTAGCGGATTTTTGGGGATTTGGGAATATCGGCTAAATTTCAAATCCTCACCGTGAACGCACTCCCCTTGCCTTCCGCGCTTTCCACGCTGATGCTCGCCCCCGTGATGTCGCACACGCGCTTTACGAGGGCAAGCCCCAGCCCGTTGCCTTTGGTGGCGTGGCTCGTGTCGCCCTGATAGAATTTCTCGAAGATGTGCTTTTGCGTTTCCGCGCTCATGCCACAACCAGTGTCAGCTACGCGCACTGTCGTGCCGTTTTCGCTTTGTGAAAGCGAGACCGTGACCGTACCACCTGTGAGTGTGAATTTGAAGGCATTTGAAAACAGGTTGTGCCACACGAGCGAGAGCAATTCTGGGTCTGACTGCACGAAAACATCGTCGTCAATTTCGGCATTCAGCTCAATCTGCCGCTCTTCCCAAATCGACTCGAATTCAAGCAGGCACTCGGCAAGCTGCTCGCTCAGGTTGAAACGCGTTTTTTGCGGGAAAATCTGCTGGTTCTCCAGTTTGTTGAGCTTCAAGATGTTCGTGATGAGCGATGTGAGATGTCGGCTCGCCTGTGTAATCGAAAGCGCGTACTCAATCCGCTTTTCGTCGTCAAGGTTCGGGTCTTGCAGAATCGTGGCGTAGTTCTGAATGACGGCAAGCGGTGTTTTGAGTTCGTGGCTTACATTGCTGATAAAATCTGTGCGGAGCGTCTCCACGCCCGAAAGTTCCTCCGCCATCGAGTTGATGTTCTCGATAATCACGTCGAATTCGTTTCCGAGCCTGAGACCGTTGCGCTTCGGTATGCGGACAGAAAAATCCCCCGCGGAAATGCGGTCGGTGGCTTCAAGAATGTGCTTGATTGGCCGCTCGATTTTGATTTTCCGGCTGATTCTGATGATGAGCGTGAGGAACAGTGCCATCACGAACACGTTGATGAACGTAAGCCGCGCCCGCAAAGTAATCGTTTCTACGGGAATGTCGGCATCGGCATTTGAAAGGAAGACCATGATGCTCGCCGTGGTGACGAAACAGACCGCCAAAAAGATGAGCACATAGTCGAGGAAAGAAAAGACCGTGTATTTAACGCGGCTGTCGCGTTGCTTGTCGCGCTTGTCGCCTGCCGTGCGATTATCTGATGCAGTTTTAGCCATAGTGAAATGATAGCACGGATTCGGCAAATTCCGCTATATATTCTCTATGAACAGGCGAATCAAAAATTTCCTCGCCACGTTTCTTTATTTTTTCTTGATTTTGCGTTATACTACGTTTATGCACAGTAGTAGTTGCACACAACCGCTTGACATACTTTCGCGCATCGTGCCAAAATTCACAGCTCACAGCTCACAGCTCACAGCTCACAGCTCACAGCTCTAGGCGACATCTCTGCCCGCACCACTTTCGCGGGCTATTCGCGTTTCCCTTTCACCACATTTTTCTCTCGTAAACAGACAGCCCTGCCTGTATCCGCGCATAGTGCGGATGCGGAGGGGCTTTGTTGTTTTAAATCCATTTTTAAGGAGGCAGTCTTATGAAAAGACTCTTCGCACTTGCCGCGCTCATACTGGCGGCATTCACCTTTAGCCTTGTCTCGTGCAAGACCGAGACCGACGATGACCCGCCGACACAGCGTGCGACCAACACGGTGACCATCTCGCCAAAGACGGAGGACGGAACGGAAATCACGAGCGTACGCGCGACAGCGAGCGCGGATGCAAGCATCGCGACCGTTGCGGCGGCAGAGGACGGCACGGTAACGATTACGGGCGTTTCTGAGGGAACGGTCACCGTCA
>JAFUTH010000024.1 GCA_017484285.1 Treponema sp.
TACTCACCAGTCCGCCGCTCTGGGCATCCCGAGGGATGCTTGCCGCCCGACTTGCATGCTTAAGACGCGCCGCCAGCGTTCGTTCTGAGCCAGGATCAAACTCTCCATGATTATCCTAAAGCCGCCGAGGCGGCTAAAGATCGCCACAAATCATCCTCTCCCTGACCAACCATCTCATTGATTAGGATTTTCTTTGTTTGCTGTGCGTTCGTGCTGCGATGGAAAGCAATCCTTGACATTGCTCCACATTTCGTCTTTTCTTTTCCTTCACTGTTTCGTGCTTCGTTCAAAGAACTGCCCGCCGTTTCGCAGCGGGTGAGAGAGAATATACCATGCCATCTCTTTCCTGTCAACTCTTTTTTTCAACTTTTTTTCAAAATTTTTCATTTTTTTTTCGCCGCGACTATCTTAAACAGCCTTTTTCACAAGATAGCCGTCAAATCCATTGCTCTTTAATTTTTCGGTGATTCCGTGCAGTGAAGAATCAGGAACTTTTTTCAGAACAACGCGCGTAACGCTGCTCGTTTTTTGGAAATACACATTTTCAAAGCCTGATTTCAAGAGCCGCTGCGCAAGTTCATTCGCATTGTCATAGCTCGAAAAAGAACCAACTTGGACATCCCAGTATGCCGCACTCGCGATTTTCGTTTCTGACGAGGGTATTGTTTTTGCACTGTGAGTTGACGCACTCTTTTTATCAATGAGTTCAATCTTAACACGGGCAGTTCCCGTTTTTATCATGTCGAGCTTTTGGGCGGCAGCTTTTGAGACATCAATTTCCCGACCTTTAACGAAGGGACCGCGATCGTTGACCCGCACATCGACTGATTTATTATTTGAAAGATTCGTGACCCGAAGAACTGTTCCAAAAGGAAGTGTTTTATGAGCGCACGTCAGCGCATTCATGTTGAACGTTTCCCCGCTTGCGGTTTTTCGACCGTGATATTTTTCAGCGTAAAAAGAAGCCTCAGCATTAGATTTATATACGTCCGAAAATCCGAACGAACCGGCAACCAGTAAGAAACATACGAAAATAAATTTTGCTTTCATGCTCTGTTTATCGGCGGACTATCAGATAAATTTAAGACAAGAGAATGCAATTTGCATAAAAAAAAGCACCGCGACAGCGATGCTTGATAGGTCGGGTAGACTGGATTCGAACCAGCGACCCCTACGTCCCGAACGTAGTGCGCTACCAGCTGCGCTACTACCCGAAAAAAAAATAAAACCCGCTCGTTAAAAGCGGGCGATAAGCGGGAGCGAAGGGGCTCGAACCCTCGATCTCCGGCGTGACAGGCCAGCGCGATAACCAGCTTCGCTACGCCCCCGTGATGTTCAGAACTATATCAAAATCGGGCGTAGTCTGTCAACAGAAAATCATGCAGATTTTTAAAGTTTTTTACCCACGCGGAGCTTTTGCCGGGTCAATCGGCTGCCCGTTTTGGAACACCATGAGTGAAATCTGTGATTTTCCCGTGTAGGTATCGATTCCCGCCGTGCCAATTTCTGTACTGTAATTGATGTAATCACCTTTTGACACGTCGATTGAACCAAGCCCCGTGTACGCATAAATGTGCCCCGTTTTGCTCTGAATAAAAACGACATTTCCAAATCCGCGGTACGAGCCCGAGAACATGACCGTGCCCGCGCGGATTGCCTTCACCTCTTCGTCTTTTTTTGCCGCCATGCTCACACCGCCGACCTTTCCATTGATATAGACGATGCTGTCTGTTTTGACAGGCCAGACCAGTGAAGAATCTGCCTTTTTGCTCGAATACGTATGCGGGTCATTTTTGGCAAGGTCAGGAACTTTAGCAGTCGTTGTTTTTGTCGCAGAAACTGAGGTCGTATTCGATTTTGCGCTTGCAACGGCAGTCGAGCCAGAAGCAGTCGGAACTTTGATTTTCTGCCCGACTTTGAGCGCCGCGTCACTTCCAACTCCGTTTAATTTCTGCAAATCAGCGACTGAAATGCTGTATTTTTTGGAGATACCGAACCAGGTCTCCCCTTTTTGAACGACATATGTGCCATCTGATGAAGCAGGAGCAGTCGTTTTTGACGATGTGCTTGAAGCCGCTGCGGGCGAAGAAGCCGGAGTCGAAGAAGAAGCTTTTGCCGTCGCTGGGGCAGCTCCGTCGGGAATTTTTATCTTCTGACCGACTTTGATTCCGTTGTCAGAAAGTCCGTTTGCTTCTTGAATCGCACTGACTGAAACGCCGTACGTTTTGCTGATAGAATACAAAGTCTCACCTTTCTGAACTTCATGCAGGGTGTCAGAATACAGATGAGAAACAGCCGAACCGACCAAAACAAAAAAAGCGACTTTAAAAACCGAACATTTCATATCTTAGAAATTTTCGGCAAAAGGCTCTAAAAAATTAAGAAAATTACTCGTCCATGATTGACCAGAACAGCTGCATTGCGTCGATTCCGTTGATTTTTGTGCCCGAAAGATAGCTCTTTAAGATATTGTCGCGCCCGCTCGTGAGCTGTTTGCTCGTAATTCCATATTTGATAGAACTGTCAGCCTCGATAAACGCGCTCAAATGGTCAGCGAGTCGCACGAGTTTTCCGTCGACAGGCGCATAGACATCGGAATTGTAATTATCGCGCAATTCCTCATAGCTGACCGTCTGAGCCGTCTTTCGTCCGTCGAGTTCCGTGACAAGGATGCGGTTTTGGAATTCATCGTTCGTAAAGTACAGGATTTCGTCGACATAGGAATCGTCCATGAGAGGAACCAACTCGGCATGCACAATTTCGTCTTCAATCTGCTTGACGATGCCCGGAAGCTCGTTCGTCGCCTGCTTGACCGGCGAAATGATGTCACGCGTGACGCTCTCCGGCAAATCGTGGAAAAGCGCGCTGAAAAAATCATTGAAAAGCCGCTTGGCGCACGGTTTTTCGCCCGTCGCTCGAAGCAACAAGAGTGTCTCGACCGCAACAAAAAAGCAATGTCCGAGCACGCTTGTCTCAGGAACGCGCGGAGTCTGATTCCATCGCGTCTGAAAGCGCAGCTGCTCAATCTTCATGATGAACTGAAACGGACGCTCGCGCTTTAAAAGCAACTGGACGCCCTTCAAATCAGCATATTGCGAGAGATTTTCGCTCAGTTCTTTATGAATCGTAACAATCCGCTCTTTTTCGTTGACTGGCGCAATCATTTCAAGCTCGCGCAACGACGAAAATTTGTGCGCAGCCTCGAGCACGCGCTCCGTGAGTGAATAATCGGTGCGGGTAAGATTCGAGTCGGATTCAAGGAACGCGGAGAATTTTTCGAGCAAATCGGCATCTGAGATAATCGACTGATACTTCGAGAGCACCCAGTCGTTCAGTTTTTTGTATTCAGCCGGATATTTTTCGCGAATCATCTGCTGGACAGGCGATTTGATGTCACAGAGCGTGATTTTTTTGAGCAAATCGAAGAGAGACGCGTAAATCATCTGCTCCCAGTCGACGACGTGCCCCTCCGCCTCTTCGTATTTTCCGATGATGTACGCCGCGACCATCTTTTCGGCGGCTTTGTCCATTTCGACCAAATCAAACGGTCGCACTAAATCATTCCACCGCTGGATGGAAAATCCCTCGAAAATTTTGAGAATAAGTTTTTTATCAAGCATCTTAGTTCGCTCGTCCTGCTTTTTGATCGGCTTCGACTTTCTGTCGCCAGACGCCCGCCTTTTTTTTGATTTCTTCGGCTTCTTCGGCTTCACCGAGCGCGATTGCGATTCGCCGGCACGCAGACAAATACTGGATTCCAAGCCGCATGTCGTCGATTCGGTGCGTTGAAAGCTCATAGCGGTCACGATAGGCAGTCGCTGACTGGTCATTCAATTTGCGAATGAGGCGGACATACAAGACCGTGTTGTCATAGTCGGGAGAATTCGGGTCGAAGTAATCTTTCGCAGCCTGCTTTAAATCGAGCAGATTTTTTGCGACTGTCGCGAACCGCCCCTGCAACTCAACGAACGACCAGCGCCATTTTGTATTGTCACCGAAGGCGTCAATCAAAAGCGAGATGGCAAGCCCGAGTTTTCGCACCAAATAGAAGCGCTTTTCGAGCGGCGTGTTACTGATTTCGGCGAGTTTGTCGACCATGTCAGACTGCACGGCATCAACGACGTTCGAGACAATCTCCTCAAGGTAGATAATCGCCTTGTAAATCATTTTTCGGGCATCGTTTAAGGCATCATTGTCTTTTGTGTTTACGAATTCGACCGTGAGATTATTGATAGTGATGTAATAGGTGGCGACGCCAATCATCGACTCGCAGAGAATCAGGCGTTTGTAGCCCGCGCCCGCGTTGTCATGCGTCATGGTTGCGAGCATGTTTTTTTCTTTTTCGAGAGCCTGTTCTATCATCGTTTTGTACGGCTCGCACTTGATTTCGCACAGTTCCCGATTTTCTGTCATGACTTTTGCCATTATACCGCCTCACTGAATTTTGAAAGCATTGACCGAGCATGCTCCAAAGATTCGCTGCTTGCCGCGTCACCAGAAAGCATTCGCGCGATTTCAGAAACCCGCTCCTCACCCGAAATGTGGCGGACATGCGTTTGCGTTACGCCCTCAGCCACACCTTTTTCTATTTTGATTTGATTATCGGCGTAAACGGCAATGCTCGCAAGGTGCGTAATGCACAAAACCTGACGATTTTTTGCGAGTTTTTTGAGGTGGCTGCCAATTGAGACCGCGACCTCACCGCCGATTCCCGTGTCGATTTCGTCGAAAATCATCGTGCCGACCGTTGACTCGCCCGTCGTGTCGGACTGGCAGAGAATCGTTTTGAGCGAAAGCATGACGCGGCTCAACTCACCGCCCGACGCAATTTTTGCGAGCGGCTGCAAGGGCTGTCCAGGATTCGCGCTGATGACGAATTCAACTTCGTCGATGCCGTACGGACCGCACTTTTGCGTGACATCAGTGCCTGTTTTTTCAGTGACTTGCACGGAAAAGCGCGTGCCCTTCATGCCGAGCGATGAAAGCACGCCCACGACTCCCGCAGCCATTTTTTCGGCGGCTGTCTTTCGCACCTGGGAAATTGCCTTTGCCTCAAGATAGACTTTTTTGCCAAGCTCGGTGATTTCTTTTTCGAGCAGTTCTTTTTTGTTTGACGAGCCGTCGAGTTCTTCAAGCCGTTTCTGCGCCTTTTCGCAATATGAAATGACTTCGGAAATCGGAGCAGAGACAGAAGACGCGTATTTCTTTTTGAGATTGTACAACAGCGTCTGCCGCTCCTGAAGTTGCGCCAAACGTTCCGGGTCAAAAACGAGAGTCGCGGCATAGGATTTGTATTCCTCGGAAATATCGCTCAGCTCGTAGAATGCACTGTCGAGCCGTTCCGTCAATTTTTGGAGCGATTTGTCAGAAGAAGAGGCAGAGTCGGCAAGTACGCGGATTTTTTTGAGCACGGAGACGACAGCCCCGCCCTCGCCGCCTGAAAGCGCGCCGTTGATTGCCTCGACGTCGGAATACAGTTTTTCGAATGAGGAAAGCTTTGTTTCTTCATCATCAAGCTCGACATCTTCGTTTGGCTTGAGTTTTGCGTCAGTGATTTCCTTGACGGCGAACGTGAGAAAGTCGATTTTTTGCGCGCGGTCACGGTCATCAGAATTCAATTCATCGAGCACTTTGCGTTTTGCGACCAATTCCGAATACAACGACGTGAAAGCTGCGACCCGCTCCGTGAGGTTCGCGTAGGAATCGAGGAATTTACGGTGCTCGCTCACTTTCATGAGCGACTGATGCTCGTGCTGACCGTGAATATCGATTAAAAACGAACTGAATTCGGCGACATCAGCACGGGTAACCGGCGTTCCGCCAATCCAGCTCCCCGACTTGCCGTTCTCGCGAATGACCCGCCGAAGCAAGATTCGCCCGTCCTCAAGCTCAATGCCGTGCTGAGTCAGCCACTCAAAGGCATTTGTCGGCTCCGCGACAGGCTCGCCTGCTTCTCCGCCGTCGCCAGAGAGGTCACGCACAGAAGCAGGCGGCGTGCCCAAATAGAACGTGCCCGACACAACCGACTCGTGCGCCCCGGCGCGAATCTGCTCCACGCCACCCTTTCCGCCGAGCAAAAACGTGAGTGCACCGATTAAAAGCGATTTACCGGCGCCCGTCTCGCCCGAAAGAACCGTAAAACCTGGCTGGAATTCGACCGCGGCTGAGTCGATGAGCGCAAAATCTTTAATCGACAAATCTTCAAGCATGCTGCGGACCTCCTGACCAGTTTAATTTTGAACGAAGCGCGTTGTAGAATTTTTCTTTTGTGCAGCCAATCAGTTTTGCTTTGTGCACAATCTGTTTGATTTTGATGACATCGCCGACATGCAAATCAACCGGAATCTGTCCGTCGACACTGATGACGACATCTGAAATACGGGACGGCAAAATCTCGATTTCAAGCAAGCCCTCCGGACTCAAAACAATTGGTCGGCTCGAAAGCGAAAACGCGTTCATGAGCGTTAAGACCATTGCGTCCAAACCAGGGTCAATAATCGGACCGCCCGCGCTCGCAGAATACGCCGTAGAGCCAGTCGCCGTGGAGATGATGATTCCGTCGGCTTTGATTTCACCGAGCGGAACTTTGTCGTAGCGCACGTTAAATGAAATCGTGTGCGCCGCCGTTTTTCCGCAGATGACGACATCGTTCAAGCCTGTGGCACTCAATCTGCGCTGCCCGCCACGAACCAAATCTGCCTGTACCATGCCGCGCTCATCGATAATGGCGTTTCCTGCGAGAAAATCATCGAGTTCTTTTTGCCACTCCCCGCGCTGGACGCTCGCGATAAAGCCAAACGAGCCGAAATTAATCGGAAAAATCGGAATGCCGAGCGGAGCACAGCCACGAGCCGCAAATAAAACCGTGCCGTCGCCGCCCATCGTAATCACAAAATCGTAGCCATAAAACGGATACTGCTCTGAAAAACCATTGAACACAAAAATATCAGCCTGAAGCCCAAGATTTTTAAGATATGCTTGGATTTCCGCACCGAGAGCCTTTGATTCTTCTTTGAAACTGTTAACGACGATGAGTGACTTTTTTACCTTCATACGACTTTCCGATGTTACGGCAATGTCCCGAGCACTTTCGCGATTTTCGTTGCAGATTCCGAGCCCAAACGCGGATACAACGGAAAGAGCACACAGCGAAGATACAGGGATTTTGCATGAATAAAGCGTGACTGCTCCTCATCTTCGAGAACAGCAATCACCGAGTGTTCATAGGCAGGACGCACTTCGATTTCTTTTCGAGCGGCGTACTGCTTGACATCTTTAAAACTGCCCGAAAGCACGACTGGGAACGACCAGATAGTCGAGCCATCATCGGCTTCACGCGCAAATGTTTTGTTTTTTCCGCTCATGAGCGACTTTTGGAAAATGGCGAACAATGCCTTTCGAGCCTGCTCATTGCGGGCAAATTCCTTGAGCTGGATGAATCCGAGCGCACTGTTCATGTCAGGGAGAATATCCGTCTCAGGGGCAGCGTCAGTGAATTTTTTGAGGACAATCCATTCACGGCGCTTCGGCGCAATCAAAACAGCTCCACCGCCCGCCGTTATCGTGTCTGTTGACTCAAGACCGAGAATCGAATAAAGCCCGCTCATGCCGGCTTTTTTTGCCGCACTTTCTTTTTGAGCTGGTTCGGAAGCGGCTTGCTCCTCGCTCTCCTGCGAACGAGGAACCGCTGCGCCGACCGAGTGAGAAATATCTTCGATGACGGGAATGCCGAACGAAAGCAATCCCTCAAGATTCGGCACAATGCCCATAGTTTCGTGCACGAGCAAGAGACGACCGCCGTTTTTGATGCCTTCCTGTACGGAGTCGGCGGAAATGAGCCCGTCTTCCTCGCGCACATCAAGCACGAGCGGTGTGAATCCAAGATTTTTGATGGCTGTGTAGTGCCAAGACGGAGCAAGCGCTGAAATCATAACGGAAGTGCCCGCTTCCAAACTCAGCGCTTTTGCAACATACGAGAATGCAATCGCAGGGCTTCGGAATGCAACCGCGCCGTCACAGCCGGTGAATTCCTTTACCGTCTGGATGAGCTTGGTATTGAGTTCGCCCGGCCCGATTTTTTCATCGACCATGCACGTCAATACCGCATCCATTTCCTTTCTGCGAATGGTTGAACTAAATGTCTGAATCATTATTCTTCGTCACTCGCTTCGCCCGGATCAAGAATTTTTTGCAGTTCCTTCGCGTTAAACAAGCGGCGCATGTCAAGCATGATGAGGTATTTATCGTCCTGCCGAATGACACCGTGGATATATTCGGTGCCGATTCCGCTAATCATCTGCGGCGGATCTTTAATGTCTGCCGTATCAATCGGAACAACGCGCGCAATACGATCGATAATAATACCGATGCGGTTGTTTTCGATGTTCAAGATAATAAATCCACCCTCAAACTCTTCATCGCCTTCAGCAACAGCGAGCTTTTGGATTTGGAAGCGTTTGTGCAGATTGATAACAGGAATAATCTCGCTACGAAGATTGAAAATTCCTTCGACGTAGAACGGAGCGTTAGGAATCGGACGAACTTTCGTTACTTTTACGATTTCTTTTACATCCATGATGTCCACGCCGTAGATTTCTCCACCAAGCTGGAATGTAACTAACTGAATCTGAGTATTTTCTGCCATATATCCTCCGAAAATTATATCCTAAAACAAATTATTCGCCCAGAAGATTTTACTCTCCGAGCAGTTTCTTTGCTTCCAAGAATTCTGAAATGCCGACCGCGACTTTTTTTGCCTCGCGCATTGCAAGTACAACGGTTGCCGGCTTATGAACGACATCTCCACCCGCGAACACGCCGCGCTTCGTCGTCATGCCGTACGGTTTTTGTTTTGTGATGACAAAACCGCCCTCATCGGCGTCGATGCCCTCGGTTGTGCTGATAATGCGCGCTGCCGGTCGAGAGCCGATTGCGATAAGAATTTTATTTGCAGGCAAGATAACCTCGCCGTTTGGCGTTTGGCATTTAAGACCAGTGACTACGCCGTTTTCGCCGACATACTCAAGCGGAGCATGCTCCCATTTGAATTCAATGCCGTCAGAGAGTGCGCCGTCGTACTCAGCCTTTGCCGCGCGCATGAATTCAACGGTTTTGCGGTATGCGACCGTGACTTTTTTTGCCTTCATGCGAATTGCCGTGCGGCACGCGTCCATTGCGACATTGCCCGCACCGATGACGATGACTTCATCGCCCTCGTCGATAGGCACTTCTGATTTTTCGACATTGCCGTCCTGATAGAGGCGAACCATGCGCAAAAGATAGTTTGACTGAATGACGCCCTTGAGCTCTTTGCCCGGAATGTCCAAATCTTTTGAAAGCGCTGTTCCCGTTCCGATGAACACAGCGTCAAAGCCGTTCTTGAAGAGGTCATCAAGCGTAAGGTCAACGCCGACCATCGTGTTTGTGACGAACTGAACGCCCAAGTCGGCGATTTTTTTGGTTGTGTTGCGGACAACATCTTTTGGAAGACGGAATTCGGGGATTCCGTAAAGAAGGACACCGCCCGGCTCACTCTCGCCCTCATAGACGACGACTTCGTATCCTTTGCGAGCCAAGTCACCCGCGACCGTAAGACCAGCAGGCCCCGAACCGATAATAGCGACTTTGCCACCGATTTTTTCGATTTTCTTTTCGCGGTTGAGATTCAAATTGTTGTCGAAATCGGCAATAAATCGCTCAATCATGCCGATTTTTATACCCTTGCCCGCTTTTGAAAGCACACAATGACCTTCACATTGATTCTCATGAGGACAAACACGACCACAAATGGCAGGAAGATTGCTTCGCTGAGCGATGATGCTTGCCGCCTCACCAAAGTTGCCCAACGAGACTGCATGATTGAATGCCGGAATGTCATTTTCGATTGGACAGCCCGTACGACACATCGGCTTTGGGCAGTTCAAACAACGGCGCGCTTCCGCAATCGCTTCTTGGATGGTATATCCTTTAATCTCTTCTTCCATAATTTTTAGACCTCATTAAGAAAAAATATTACTAGTTTCTACAGTATAACGAGAGATTTACGAAAATGCAAATCAATTAAATCAAATCTTAAATTTTTCATAAAAATGGCATCTTCTTAGTCAACGATAAACAACGTGATGGGGAAAATACGGCGCACTCCCCACTTTTTTAACTCCCTGCTACACGCTTCAATCGTCGAGCCCGTTGTGAGCACATCATCGACAAGTACGACTGCATCAGGAACATTCTTGGCAATACGAGCGAGCCGGCGTTGCTTTTTCAGCCGATATGACGATGCAATGCCTTCAATACGCTGCGCTCGGTCAAGTTTTTTCTGCTGCGCATGCGAAAGCCGCTCAAGGACACGGAGAATTTTCACGTTCCAACCATGCGCAAGGTAAAAGCACAGTTCATCTATCTGATCCCAGCCGCGCTCAGCAATTTTTCCCGGTCGAGGCGGCACGGGTACAACGAACAATTTTCTGTCAAGCTTCTGTTCAAGCACACGCAGTTTTTGATAGAGAATTGCAGCGAAATACACTGAAAGATTCCGCTTATTCTCCATTTTCCAAGCGAAAAGCAAAGATTTTTTCCAAAGCTGATAGTCATGAAGTGCTGAAACCTGCCCTACATTTTGAAGCGCACTTGTTTGGCGACAATAGGTGCACAGTCCGATTTCACTGATAAGCGCTCGCCCGCAACGGATACAGGTACGAGAAACGCCAGTCCGCCACAAAATAGGCAGACATCGCTTACACAGCGGGATTCTGAGCGTATGTGCAGAGCACCGAAGACAGCGTTCGCCGCCAAACACAAGCGAAACGAGCGTTTGGATAGTGCTGAGCACAAAAAAGCGCACGGCAAAGAGCCGGTTGGTAAAATGTAATTTTGTATCTGTCATGCCCTCGTTGTAGGGAAAATTGATACGGTTTTACCACGAAAAACGCAAAAATCGCTATTTTTTTTATCGTCCGCTTAAAGATTTTTTCCAGCGCGCAACTAAATCAAGTGCCTGACGCGGAGTCATATCATCGGGGTCACAGCTTAGGATTTCATCCAGCACGAGCTCTTCATCGCTGAAAAGCCCCGGCATTGCGACTGATTTTTCAAGCATTTTTCCAGAAGGCGCGCTCTGTGCAGTCTCAATCAGCGGAGCCGTTGAAGCATCGGCAGATTTCTCACCGTGAAGACTGTTCAGAATTTCAGTGGCACGACGGATGACACTCTGTGGTACGCCTGCGAGAGAAGCAACGTGAATGCCATAGGAATTCTCACTCGCACCCTGCTTGATTTTTCTAAGGAACGTGATTTTATCGGCTTCTTCACGAACATCCATGCACAAAAGCTGCAACGACGGATGATTCAATCGCGTGAGCTCATGGTAATGGGTCGCAAAAAGCGTCTTGCATTTGAGCGCATTCAAAAGATATTCGGAAACAGCCCAGGCAATAGAAAGACCGTCTTCTGTTGACGTTCCGCGACCGACCTCATCCATGATGACAAGCGATTTTTCAGTCGCCGTACGCAAAATGTAGGCAGTCTCTGTCATCTCGACGAGGAATGTAGATTCGCCACGAGCAAGATTATCGCTCGCACCGACGCGGCAGAAAATGCGGTCAACGACACCGATATGCGCTTCTGCCGCCGGAACAAAAGAACCTGTCTGGGCAAGCAGGGTAATCAGCGCATTTTGCCGGAGATAGGTGGATTTTCCCGCCATGTTCGGACCGGTAATCAATGAGAAATGAGGGAGCGCACCGTCACGCTCCGCAGAGACACAAATATCATTCGGCACGAATTCACCGCTCGGAAGATGCAATTCCACGACCGGATGCCGCCCGCCTTTGACGATAAAATCCTTTGACGTGTCGACGAGCGGACGCACCCAATGATGCAAAATTGCCGCAGCAGCAAACGCATTCGTGACATCAGCATATGCGATTTCTTTTGCGGTCTGCATGAGATAATTTGTATGCTCGGCGATTTTTGCGCGGATTTCGAGGAAAAGTGCCTTTTCGGTCTCGGTGATTTTTAGCTCAGCTTCGGCAATCTGCTTTTCGATTTCCTGCAAACGAACCGTCGTATAGCGGTCGGCATTGGTGAGCGAACGGCGGAGAATAAAATGAGACGGCACCTGCTCGGCTTTTCCGCGCGTAATTTCGATATAATAGCCCGAAAGATTGTTGCTCCGAATGCGTAAATTGACGATTCCCGTGGCATTTTTTTCTTCTTCGGCATAGTCTTCGAGGATTTTGTTGACGTTATCGTGGATTCGGCGGTATTCATCAAGTTCTTGTGACCAACCATCACGGATAATTCTGCCCTCGCCCAACGCAGTCGCGGGGTCGTCAAGAATAGAGTCACGGATAAGCGCGGCAATCTGCTCTGAACACGTCTTGTCGGTCTTCGTAAAGCCAAACGAGTCGAGCTGAGTGCGCACGACATTCCACGCCTCAAGGCTCGCGCGAAGTGCCTGCAAATCTTTCGCATGAGCGCGCTCCATCGCAATTCTGCCCGCAAGACGCTCTATGTCGAGAATATCGGCGCACTGCTCATGCACATATTCATGGAGATTACGATTGCTCACAAAAAGCGCAACATGCTCCTGTCGCGCCGTGATTTCTGCGACATCAGTGAGCGGATACAAGAGCCAGTTCCGAAGCAGACGCTTTCCCATTGCCGTCTGCGTATGCGACACGCACTCCAAAAGAGAAAACTGGCTCGTTCCGTCACGCAGATTCTGCACGATTTCGAGATTGCGGCGCGACGAATCGTCCATGATGACGAACTGGCTGTCACGATAGATTTTTATGCCCGTGACGTGCGGGGCATCGGTCGTCGCTGTTTTTTGCAGATAATCAAGCAGGAAACCGGCAGGTGCGACCTCGGGAGATTTTTCGTTTAGGGAAAATGACTGAAGGTTCGCCGTTTTGAACTGGGTGATGAGCCGTTTGTAAGAAAGTGTCTGGTCAAAATGCCAGTCAGGATAATACGAAAGCGCGATTCCCTTGTTTTGGGCAAGCACATTCTGAATCAGTTCGTTTTTCTCAAGACTCTGGGCTAGCAAAAGTTCGCGCGGATGGCAGCGGCCGAGTTCTTTTTCAAAATTCTCAGCCATTTCTGTCTCGTACCAGCTCGTCGCAAAAAAATCAGACGTTGTGACATCGATGTAGGCGAAACCGCAGCGCCCTTTTTGCACGCAGAGGCAGGCAAGAAAATTGTTCGCTCCGCCGTCAAGATATTCACTCTCAACGGCTGTGCCCGGCGTAATCACTTCAATTACTTTTCGCTCAGTGAGATTCTTTCCGTTTGGCTCGGATACTTGCTCGCAGATTGCGATTCGTTTCCCACACCGCAAAAGCCGCGCGATATAAATCTTCGCCGCATGATAGGGAATGCCGCACATCGGCTGACTTCCACGATGCGTGAGCGTCAGATTGAGCAGCCGGGAGACTTCGATGGCATCGGCATCAAACATCTCATAAAAGTCACCGAGACGGAAAAAAAGCACGTCATCACGATGCTGTTCCTTTATCGAAAGGTACTGCATCATCATCGGAGTAAGTTCAGTGCGTTCAGACCGTGTTTGAAGTGAGCCGGCGACGATTGAATCCTTTGAGCGTGCCATGTTACAGACCAAGCTCGGAAATAACCTTATCGGTGACATCGACCGACGAGCTATACCAGAGAATCGCATTGTTCTGTTGCAGGCTTAGAATCATGCTAAATCCTTCGTTTTCGGCAACACGCTCGAGAACGGAGTACAGTTTTTTGTAGAATGAATCGGAATTCTGCAAGTTGCGTTTCATCGACTCAAGTTCGACGTTTTTAGCGTTCGTGTATTCGGTGAGCGCGTCGGTTTTTTTGATGATGTCGCTGTCGAGTTTGAGCGCCTTGCTCTCATCACCAGCAGAAAGGCTCTCAGTTTTTTGCTGTTTTAAGGTTTGGATTTCCTCAGTGCGCTTCGTAATCTCCCGCTGGAACTCCGCTTTTTTTGACTCGTAATTGCGCACGGGGGCTGAATTGCGGAAATATGCCTGATAGACCTTTGCCGTATCAACAACGCCGAATCGCGTAATCTGCTGGGCAAACACGCCGCTCGTCACGACAAAAGAAAAAAGCGCAAGAATCGAAATTTTTTTTACGTTCATAGATACCCCTATTTATTCGTGATATTGAATGAAAGCACGAATTTCCAGTTTTTGTTCCATTGGACATTGTTATCCTCATCAAGCCGGAACGTGTTCGCAAACAAAAGCCTGAGCGGGAACTGCGGAATCGTAAAACGGATGCCCGGTCCCGTACTGAAATAGAAATCAGTGAGCGAAAGCCCGTTGAACAAATCCTCCGGCTCTTCTTGGATGACCGCCGCATCACCAAAGATGTCGAGCGCGAGAACACCCGGCACAATCGGCATACGAAGCTCGATAATATTGCTCCACAAAGCCTTTCCGCGGTGCGTGTTGTAAATCGTCGTCCAGCCGCGCCCGTTGAACATACCGTCGATGTACAATCGGCTCGAGTCACCGATGCCTGTGCCCGGCTTGGGGAACTGCAAGGAAAGTCCTGAATACGCCATAAAGACAAGTTTGAAATCCCACGTTTCCGTAACTGGCAGCCGGAACAGCGTGAAGTATTTTTCAAGCTTTGTGTCGGTGCGCAAGAAGAATTCAGTCTCGATGGGGGTAAGACCGTACCAGGTAAATCGCTGGCTCGCAAACCAGCCCGTAGAAGGATCGTAGTTGATGTCGCGGTCGTCGATAGAAACAGCAGTCCAGATAGAATTCTGCCAGCCCCAGCGGTTCGCATATTCGGTGACGGAATGATCGACAGGCGTCCAAATGTCTTCGTCGTACATGTTGTTTTTCAAACTGCCCGTGATACCGCCCGTCCAAGAAATAATCGCAAAGTCAGGTGTCCAGCGGCGTCCGAGAGAGAATCCCGACGTCCACTTCCACTGCTCATAATTCATGTAGTATGAGTCGTCATCGACAAGACCCGTGCTTGAGTCAAGTTTATTGCGGAGCGCGGTGAGACTTGAATGCGTGAGTTCCGTGCTGATTGAAGAGCTTATCGGCAAATTCTTGAACCAGTTTGTGCCGTAGCTCATGCCGACCGACTGCGTATCGGTTGAAATCGTTGAACTTGCGCTCAATGAACGCCCCGAACCGCGCACATTTGAGTCCTGCCATTTGACAAAGAGCGCGAACGGCAAATCGTCAGGGTCAGAAACGCCGCTGAACGTAACGCCGAATTCGATTGATGTGGTTGACTGCTCCTCGACGGAGACAATCAAATCGACGAGGTTTTCTTCTGAGCCAGGAACGATGTCGGGAACGACCGCGCTGAAATACTGCAAGTTGTACAAATTGCGCAAGCCCGTCGTGACCTTCGCCTTTGAGAAAATATCCCCGGCTTCGATAGGAATTTCGCGCTTAATGACGTGTTCTTTTGTCTTTGTGTTTCCTTTGATGACAACGTTTTCAACGTGGCTGCGAACGTTCTCAACAATCATGAACTGATACGCAATCGTCTTTTTTTCGACATCCTGCTGCGGAACGGGCTGGAAGCGGTTTGAAGTGTAGCCGTTCTCGTAGTACAAATCGGCGACCGCCATCATGCCTTCGTTGAATTTCGTCTGATTGAAAATCGCGCCCTTCTTGAGCTTTACGCGTGCAGCCAATTCCTCATCAGTAAAGATTCGGTTTCCGACAAAGGTGACGCCCTCGTAGGTGTACTGAGAGCCTTCCTGAATGACAAAGGTTATCGTCAGCTCATTGCGGTTCTTTTTTTCGTTGAATTCTGTGCTCTGCGTAATATCAATGACATCTGCCTCGATGTAGCCGTCATTCGCGTAATAGGTGAGAATCGTCTGCCGATCAGCCTCAAGCATTGACTCCTGAAACGCACCCTTGCTGATGATACCGACCTCTTTTAGCGAGAGCTTTTTTTTGAGCGTCTTTGCGGAAACGACCTTGTTGCCGTTAAAGTTGATATGCGCGATAACCGTTGAGCGCCCCTCATCGATTTTGAACGTGATTTCAATGCCCTTCGCCGTTTCTTTTGTTGACGACGTGACCTTTACGTTCGTGAAGCCTTTTTCAAGGTAGTGGTCACGGATTGCGCGCTCATCGACGGAGACCTTTGCCGGCACATAGATGTCTTTTTCTTTTGAGGAAATCGTGTCTTTAATCTCGGTGGTGCGAATCTGCTTGTTGCCCGAAATGAAAATGCGGGAAACGGCAGGCTTTTCTTTGACCGTGAACGTGATGATGACCGTATTTCGCTTCATGTCGCCCGGAACTGCCTCCGGAGAAATATCGTCAAAAAGATCAATCGCATAAATGCGGTCAATCATGTCGGCAAAAAGATCATCGTCGAATTTTTTGCCATAGAAACCGGAGACAATACCCTCGACCTCTTTGCTCGATACGCTTTTTAGCCCTTTGAAATTGACCGATTTGATAACCTTTCCGTAATACCACGTGCTGTCGTCGGCCTCTGATTCTTCGGAAACAGCTTCAGGTGCTGACTCTGATGATTCCTGAGCAAAGGAACGGACGGGCACAGACGCAAACAGCGCAAAAGCAAACAGTGCAACAAAACGGCGACGGATAGACATAAAATCCCCTTTTTTTTATCTATTCAGTTTTAGAATGCGAACTTCCAAGATAGCGTCATCGATGTGGAAGGCACGAATGTGTTCAAAAGACCTTTCTGCAAAGACGAGAGGTCGGGAGCGACACCGAGACGGATATTCACGAACGGCGAAGCCATCTCAAAACCAAGTTCGGGCTGGAATACGATGCCTGTCGTCGATTGCCTGTCCTCAATTTTGCTCTCATCATACGTCCACTGAAGCAGTGAATCCACATAAATCGAACTACCGAAGTACTTACCAAAGTAAACAGTTGAATTGTCCACAAAGTTACCAATAGAAATCTGTTTATTCTTTGAGTCTTCATCCATGCTCAACTTCAATGAGTTCTGCAAGACGTTCGTTCGAATGGAAAATATATCAAAATTCATCATTTCACGCAACGTATTCTCAATCCGGCGCATGACCGTCGCCTGCACGAAGTAATCGCCACCCGCTACCGCGAGAGATGCCACACTGTCCGAGTCGCCCGAGACAACCTGACCGAGCAATTCCATGATTTCTTTTTCGGATTTCGCCGGATTCGCGGAGAACGTCGGATTGAACTGGCTGACACTCTGATTGTTCGCCGAGAGAATAATCGTCACCATATTGCCGTTGTCGTCGCGCTCACGCGTCTCTGCGCGCACCGTCACCTTCGGATCGAGCGAATCCTTCGACTCATTGAACACAATGCGGCCTTGTTTCATATAGAAGTTTCTGTTCAGCCATGCAATTTCGCCGCCACGGAGCACAATATCGCTCTTGAATTCAAAGTCACCGGTATAGGAGTCAAAGAAGAGAGAAATCGGCGTTCCGGGCGCAACGACACCGCGCATAAACGGATTGAACAGCATCTGAACCTTCTGACCGACGATGATGTCGAAATCGACGGTTACATTTAGCTCAGACGATTCTTCCTCCTCCTGCTTATTCTTGTTTTTCTTCAAATCGGGAACGGATGCGAGGATATTATCAAGAGAAAACTGATTCTGGAGTGAGGTCGCAACAATCTCGACATCAGTGTTGTCCGCGATGACGAAACCGGAAACACTTACGTCGCGCGGAAACGTAAAATTCAAATCAAGGTTTCCGCTCGCCAAGCCCTTTGCATGGATAAACGGGAATGACAAATCGAGCGGCACCTTTCGGTTATCGTCGATGTCGATTTTCAATTCAAGCGCGCTCGGAAGCCACTTGTTGAATTCCATGCGATACTCGACCGTCGCGAAGCCCTTTCCGACGCTCACCGTCGTCGGCTCCACGCGCGCCTCACCATCCGCAACCGTCATGATAACCTTGTCCGCGTGCAAATAATTCTGCGAAATGTACGAGATGAGGAAGTTCGGGTGAGAAACGCTCAACGCGCCCGTATACTCAGGGTCTGTCATCAGTCCGCTGATTCTGAGCGCACCCGTCAGGACACCATAATTGAAATAGACGAATGGAATCTCAACTTCGGAGCAGATAAATTTCATGTCAGCGACGATGCCGGTAATGTCGATGTTGAGCCGATTCTGTTGTATTGAGCCGGCGACATTCATGCGAATCGGACTCTTCTTTCCCGTCGCCGCATAAATCTCGCCATCAGTCGTATACGATGCCGTAAATCCATCAGACTTATCGGTCATAATGTCAAAGCGCCCCGGCGTATGCAATGCGCTCAGGAACAACGGGAAATCGCTGTTGAAGAACGTGCCCGTGATGAGCGGAGATGAGACCGTCACTGAGTAGAAATCGGGAACAGAGAATCGTTTGCCCGTTGGCTCGCCCTCAAGCGAAATCGTAAACGGCGCGTGAATCGACTTCTCAAGGATAGAGACATCTATTGTCACATCAGCTTTTCCCGAAAAGGCGAGCGGGTCGAAAAATGCGTTGACGTCCTTTATCTCAAGCGCGCCCCACGAGAAATTCAAATTGTCGAGGTTCACGCCCGTATCATCAAGCACGATGCCGCCACTCGCCACAAGCGGATAGCCTGAAAGCAACAGGGAAGAACGGTGCAACTGAACCGAGACGAATGGATTGTCCACCGTACCCGTCGCCGTCAAATCAGCAGAAATCGTGTTGTCGGGATTTTGGAGCGAGAGAAAGCGCGAGGCAGGGAACGAATCGACAGACAGCTCGACCGCCATGTAGAAGTCATTTTTCAGCGCATCAGCAGAAAACGGAAGCTGCGACGGATTCGTAAAATCCGCTGACAGCGAAAGCCGCTCAGACGTAATCGGGCTCTCCGCCTGCAACAACAGATGAATCGAGTCAAAGATGCTTCCGTTCAAGTTCCAGACGATGCTGCCATTTCCCTCAAGCGACGAAGTATTGTCCGTGTACGCGAGCGTATCGAGAACAAAACCGTGCTTGTTCGCCGTGCCCGAAAGCGCAAAGTGCGGATTGAACTGCAAATTGAGCGACGGCTCTTCAATCTCAAGGCTGATGATATTCGCCTCGAAACCTTCCGTTTTGCTCCAATAGATGATTGAGTTCGTCGATGCGGCAAAGACATTTTTTCCCACGCTAAACGGCAGGCCATCGAACTGAAGCGTCGCGCCAATCTGCTCATCAATCGAGACAATCGCGTCAAAATTGTAGTCACCCGAAATTGAAATCCACTGCGGCGTAAAATTTCCGAAGAAGCGGTAGGGAATCGAGTTGACCGCAAAGTCGCCGTTGAACGAGAATTCGCGGAACATATCGGCGAATTCGACCGAAATCTCTGCGTGTGCCGACTGTTTGCCGAACTGCAAATCGAATTGAGAAAGCTGCAACGTCTCTTTTGAGCCATCGACCGCAAAAATCAAAAGCTGTCGGTCTTTCTCCGTATTCGCAAAAAGACAGTACGGCGCGTTGACAGAAAAATCCTTAAAATCACTCGAAACATAGGCATCCGTCGTAAAGATAAACGGTCGGACACTCGAAGCGATGCTTTCCATCAGCCCGCGCTGATCGGCTGGCAAAAAGAACGCCACCGTGTCAACGAGACTGTCAGCAAAGATGTTCGAGAACGAAATGCTCGTCTGCACGAATTTTTCGTCTCCCGTAAGGAAACTACCTTCAATCTGCAAGCGACCAGTTTCGTCAAAATCGGGATGCGCGTAATCAAGCAATTCAAACTGGAAATCCACCGACGATGAGCCGGGAAACACCGTCAGCTGCAACGCGTTAAAGCTCTTTTCGCCGAGGAAAATCTGCGGCGCGAAGCACATGAAGCCGTTTTGATACGGGTCGACAAACACTTCCGTCGAGACGATGCTGCCATTCGAAAGCACAAAATAATCAAGCGTAAACGTCCCCGATGGCTGCAACCGAGCAATGTCAAATTCTCCCGCAAACGCCGCACTGACGAACGAGCTGTCCACGCTGACACGAGAGATATTCACCCTGTCCTCGCCACCGTCGAATTTGAGCACGAGCGAAGCCGGCTCTCCGAAGAGTTTTTTCGACACGTCGACCGACAGATTCGAGCGGTACATAATCATATCGCGCGTCAGCCTGCCCGAAACGCTTCCCGTAACGAGCGAGCCGTCGATTTTCTGCATCATTTCATTTTTCCGCCGAATCGAAACGAGCTTGAACGGATTGAATTTATCAAAATCGCCCGAGAATACGACACTTCCCGTCGCAACATCAAACGTCGCAAAAAGCGAAAACGGCAAGACCGTACGCATCGAGCGGACTTCCAGCTTTTCATCCGTGTAATTCACGAGCACGCTCAGGTTCGACACCGAATAATCGGCACCGCTGCTCCCCGAAAGACTGACGAATGCGGAACTGCCCTCCAGGTCCGGATAGAACGTTCCCTTGAGTGAAAAACCGCAGGCAACAGACGTGTCATGCCCCAGCGTTTGAATTCGGTTTGTTTTGTAGAGCAGTTTTCCCGACGTATTGATGTTCGCGCCGTCTGAAAACGAAAAGTCCTTGAGTTTGAGGCTTTTGAGCGTGGCAACGACGTCTTGATTCTCATCAGAATAGTGAAGCGCGATATTTTTTATCGAAATGTCGAGCGGAATATCAAACTCTCGATCCACGAACTGGATTTTCGTGCCTTTCTCAGCGGTAAGCAAATCTGTCTCGGCGTTTTTCTTTTGATTTTCCAAAAGCGTTTTTATTTTATCGATGAATTGCGAATCCTTCACCGCATCGTATTCTACCGTCACACCGTTGAGCGAAAGTTCTTTGAGCGCGACTGTCGGGGTCTTCGAGAAAAAACCTGACACATTGTACGAAATTCCCGCCCGCTTGATAGTCAGGATTCTGCTTTTCGTCGCGACATCATACACACCGATGTTCTTGAAATTCACGCCGATGAAAATAGACGGCGAAAGCGACTGGTAGGAGACAGCAAGCCCCGTTTCGTTTTCAAGCCGCTCGGAAAGCGTCGATTCAAATTCAGACAATGCCTCGTCGATACGCAGATAGACCGGCCGCACGAGCGCGAGGACTGCGATGAGGAGGAGAATAAAAATCGAACTTCCGAGGCTTACGCCGAAAATCTTAGACTTCATATAAAAAAAATTCAGAGACTTCTTCTCTTCAAATATCGGCAGAAATCGAGTTTTTTACTATAATTGATTTCGAAAGTAAAAAACACTGATTTGGAGAAAAGTTATGATTTTAAAAAATTTTATTGTCTTCGAGGGAATCGACGGCGCGGGCACGAGCACACAGATTGAGATTCTCAAAAAACGCGATGATGCAGACCGATTTTTCTTTACGACCGAACCCACCGACAGCGAAACGGGAAAATTCCTGCGCAAAATGCTCAAAGGCGATGTAGAATTAGACCCGCGCACGAGCGCATTTTTGTTCGCTGCTGACCGAAACGAGCACTTGTACGGAACGGGCGGCACGAACTGCGGCGTGGTTGCACAGGCTCAGAGCGGCAAAATCGTCGTGAGCGACCGCTACCTTTTCTCAAGCCTCACCTACCAGAGCGTCACCTGCGGAGATGAACTTCCGCGCCGCTTAAACGAAGGCTTTCCGCTCCCCGAAATTTTGTTCTTCTTCGACATCGACCCCGAAATTTCTTTACAGCGCGTGCTCGGTCGTGGCGAAACTGAAATCTACGAAAAACTAGACTTCCAAAAAGCCACCGCCGCGCGCTACCGCAACGTGATTGCAGAATACGAGCGCATGAACACAGGAATGAAAATCGTGCGCCTCGACGCAAGCCAAAGCGTGGAAAAAATCGCAGAAATTATTACAAAAGAATTAGATTTTCTCCGCCGATAATCAACGAGATGAAAAAGAAATTTCTCACGGCGGTGATTGCCGCTTGTATTGCGATTTTCTCAATTCAGAGCGCGAGTGCGTACATGGTCAAGTATAAAGAGGACTATTACAAGCTCTTCCACGTGCATTACCAGCAGTACCCCGATGACGTAATCGAAAACATCTACTGGCTTGAGCATGCGGTTAAGGCGGACTTCTGCAATCCGCTCTACGCGCCCGTCAAAATCAACAACGAGCAAGATTGGGAAAAATACCGCTATCTCTTTATGATGCATATAAATCTCAAGCTGATTGAGCAGCACATGCGGCTCGGTCGCACCTACGACAAGCAGGTCGCGCACTTTTATGACGCGCCGTGGCGAGACGCGTACATCGAAAACCTGAACAAAGCAAAATCGTGTTACGAAGCGGGCTTGTACTATTGGAGAGAAGCAAAACTCTGGGCAGAAAAAGCGAATGTGGGAAAATTCAAATTCCTGTTTTTGCAAGACATTCAAAACTGGGAAGACGAGCGCGAGCGAATCGGAAACGGCAAACTCGACTACGAAAAGATTCTGACCCGCGAGCTCACCCGCGTAAACAAAGTGATTGAAGAATTCGAAAAAATGAACAAGGAGTATTAAATCCACAGATTTACACAGATGAGCGCAGATTATATTTTTGAAGGGGGAAGTCTCCCCCTACGCGCCCACTCCGTTGGTCGCTACCCTCTCTACGGGGTACGGTTCAGGCATAGCCTTCACCGAGACTCGCTCAAAACCTGTCTCGCAGGTTTTGCCCCTGTCGGGTCGCTCCCTACCCCGTAACGCCCCTTTTTAATCTGTGAAAATCATGCTAATCTGTGGATAAAAATGAGGGAACTATGACATTTGACGAAAAAGACATCATCTACCCGCCGGTTCACCCTGGCACTGACCGCACGTTTATCCGCTTTTATGACGGCGAAATTGACTTGAACTCGATTTTTTACTCTGCCGAAAAGGAAACGCTCCCACAGCGCATTTTCGTGACGGACACAAGCGTGGGCGCGTTGCCGGCTTTGCGTTCGTTCATTGATTTTTTCCGCGGCGAGGATTTTTCTCACCCGAAGATTGAGGCGGGCTTTGTGGGGAAGCGCGGAAAGGATGTGCTTTTGATTTTGGGCGCGGGCGAGCCGTTCAAGACGATTGAAAGCGTGCTTGCGATTGTAAAAGCCGCGCTCGACAATAACGGCCAACGGTCGGCGGTGTTCGTGGGAATCGGCGGCGGCGTAATCACCGATATGACGGCGTTCGCGGCTTCGATTTTTAAGCGCGGCGCACACTGCGAGCTTGTTCCCACCACGCTCCTTTCGATGGTTGACGCGGCGGTGGGAGGAAAAACGGGCTGTGATTTTGATTCTTACAAGAACATGATTGGCTCGTTCTTCCCTGCACAGAAAATCCACATCTGCCCGCGCTTTATCGAAAGCCTTCCTCAGCATGAATATCGCTCTGGCATGGCGGAAGTGGTGAAGACGGCTTTGCTCTACTCGCCTGAATTGTACGAAAAACTTGAGAAATGCCCCGAAATCTTAAACGACCGAAAAAATTCGCTCGTGGCAGAGGCAATCAGAATCTGCGTGAACGCAAAGGCAAAGGTCGTGGAGCAGGATTTGACCGAAAAAAATATCCGTATGCAGCTGAATTTGGGGCACACATTCGGGCATGCGCTTGAAAGCATGGCGGGGCTTGGAGTGGTGACACACGGAGACGGGGTTGCCTGGGGCATGGCTCGTGCGGCGGATTTGAGCCAGCGGCTCGGTCTTTGCACGAAGGAATATGCCGACAGAGTGAAAAAATGCCTCGCCTCTTTCGGCTGGGAAACTTCGCCCGTTCATCCAGAAATGAAGAAAAAATTCAGTTCCGACGAAAAAATTGCAAAAGTCCTCTTGAACGCGATGAAAAAAGACAAGAAAAATTCGAGCGACAAAGTACGGTTCATTTTGCAATCAAATGTGGGCGAAACGGTGATTACCGAAGTTCCCGAAGCGGATATTCTCGCGGTACTCAAATAGGATTTTCGACATGAACAGCGAGCATTACTTTGACTGGGCGGCGACAGCCCCCTGTGACGAGCAGATTTTGCGCGATTCTTTAGAAATTGCGATTCAATATGACGGAAACCCTTCTTCCACGCACAAAACGGGAAGCGAGGCTCGGAAGATTCTTGAAGCGGCGCGGGAAAACTGCGCAAAATCGCTCGGCGTACGGGCAAACCAAGTGTTTTTCACTTCGGGCGGCACGGAAAGCGACCACATTCCCCTGCTCTCCGTTTTGAATTCGCCCGCACGAACAGGAAGAATTATCCTCAGTGCGATTGAGCACCCTGCCCTGCGCGAAGAATGTGCCCTGCTCAAAAAGCTCGGATTTGATGTGGTGAGCATAACGCCCGACAAAAACGGCTTTGTTTCGCCCCAGTCAATTGTTGAAAATCTCACAAGCGACACGCTCTTTGTGACGGTAATGGCAGTGAACAACGAGACGGGCTGCATTCAGCCAATCTACGAAATTGCCGACGCGCTCACAAAAGCCAGCAACGGCAAGCGAAAGCCGCACTTTCATGTGGACTGCGTGCAAGCGGCAGGGAAAATCCCGCTCGATTTGCGCCACGCGGGAATCGACTCGGCGGCACTGAGCGCGCACAAGATTTCAGGCCCGCGCGGAATCGGCATTTTGTATCTCGCACGACCGCTCAACTCTTTTTTGGTCGGTGGCGGACAGGAGCAGAACATCAGGAGCGGCACGGAAAATCTCTTCGGCGCGGTTGCCTTCTCAAAATGCTTGGAAAAATTTTATCTGAACAAGAAAAATGAAGCGGCGCAAAAACGATTTGAAGAACAAAAAGCATGGACGCGCGATTTTTTGAAAAAACTAAAGGAAATCGAGCGATGCCGCCTTGTGCCAGAACTGCGCGAAGATTTTTCGGAAAGCACGGAAGCACGATTCAGCCCGTGGGTCGTGCAGGCGGCGTTTATAGGAATCCCCGGAAATGTGATGGTGCGCGCGCTTGACGCAAAAGGATTCTGCATTTCAACGGGAAGCGCGTGCTCCGCCAAAAAGCAGAGCCGCCCGATTCTCGCCGCCATGAACGCAAGCCGCGAAATCCAAGACAGTGCGGTCAGGTTCAGCTTCGGCGCATTCACGACAAAAAAAGCAATGGACGAGCTGGCAGAAGCCGTGAAAGAAATTGTATCGGCATTTTAAATTTCTCACAGAGATACAGAGTTCACAGAGAGCTTATTACCTATAAAAAATTCTCTGTGTCCTCTTTTGCTCTGTGAGGATTTTTTAGTCTTCTTTTTTAGATTTGATGTGAATCACTTTGCCCGTGCGCTTGATGCCATCGTCTTTTTTTTCTTCGCCTTTTTTGCGGTAGACTTTTTTGTCGCTTCCGCCGCCGAGCGCATATTTTGCTTCTTTTGCGGCTTTGATTTCGGCACGGCGTTTTGCGCGCTCTTTGCGTTCTTTTTCGATGAATTTGAGGGAGTCGTCGAGACCTGCGAGCACTTTCTGCATGTCCTCGGCAAAAATTGAAATCTGGTGGCGGTCAAAATCAGCACCGTCGCCCTTCTTGCTCTCTACAATCTGCAAAAATACATCACCAGCCCGATTTTCTTTGACATTGAAAAAATAAGAGCGGTTATCCAACAAAACCTGAGTAGTAAAAAGTTCTCCACGGATGCTCATGTGACCCTTCCTTAAACATGTGATTTGAAATATGAGTAGTTTTATACCATACTCTGCGGTTTTACGCAAGTGGGGAAAAACTCATTTAAAACGTAAACGTCCGCCTCTGAATGGGGCTCATGCCGATTTCGCGGCAGACGGCAATGTGCGCGGCAGTCGGGTAGCCCTTGTGCTTGGCGTAGCCGTACTCGGGGTAGAGTTTATCGAACTCGACCATCATTTTGTCGCGCTCCACTTTCGCGATAATGCTCGCCGCCATGACTTCGGGATACTTTCCGTCGGCCTTTGGCTCACAACGGCACGCACACGGAATCTGCGGGCACGTCGTTCCATCGGTGATGGCTGAAATGCATGCGTCCAAATCTGTTTGGGGAAGCGCGATTCCTTGTGAGGAAAGCCAGTCAGGGAGCTTTGCTCTCATCATCTCGTAGGCAATCTGCATGGCGTACATGCTCGCGCGGAGAATGTTCATTTGGTCGATTGTCTCGTGGTCAACGACGCCGATTCCCCAGCACGCTTTTTCCATAATCACTTTTTCGGCAGCGACGCGCTTTTTTTCGGAGAGTTTTTTTGAGTCATTTAAAATCTCAGTCGGAAAATCTTTGGGCAAAATCACGCATCCCGCAGTCACAGGTCCCGCAAGCGGTCCCCGCCCCGCCTCGTCCAAACCACACACGAACTTACTCATTAAAAACCTTCGGCAGTGTTATTTTTGTCTTCAAGGACGAGCGACGTATCGTCCTTCCAAATCGGAGAAACGCCCTTTGTCTTTCGGTCAAATTCGCCCTTGTATGTGTTCTCCGAGAGTTTGAGATTTACGCCCGTTGCCTCAACAATGCGCCCGAGATGGGAAATCACCTTGCAGTCACAGCCGTTCAGCTCAAAGATGCCGCCCGTCACGCTGAAATTGACAGCTGTTTCTGCGAGAGACGCAAAATGACTCGCTTTGAGCGAAATTTTTGAGTCAACCGCGGAAATTCCGCACGCATAATTGACGCCCTGCGTCGTGAGCCCGGAATTATTGAAATTGATGACGGAAGAATGAGCGGTAAAGGCAGTTCCCGAAAAATCAAAGATAGTCAAAAGCTCGCAATCTTCAAAACTGACGACCGAATTCTCAAGCACAAAGAAACGCTCATCAGAAGCAGAAGTCGGAGCATACTCTTTTGAAAGCACGCAGTTCTGCATCTCAAGGCTCGCACTCCGAATCGTGAGGTATGAATTGGGCGAAAACAAGAATTTTGCGTCCGAAAGCCCCGTAAACGCGCTGTTTGAAGAAAGCACCGTCTCTCCTTTGGGAAGCGAAACCGTGCCACTTACGAAGAAATGAGCAAATCTGCCCTCATTGATGACTTTCAGCACCTGATCAAACGAATTGTACGGATGAGAACGGCTTCCATCAGAACCAACAGAAGGAGCATTTCCGTCAATGAAGTAATTGTATTCATCGATGATGACCTTGTATTCGGACACAGCGCTGACATTTTCGCTCGCATCTTTTGCGTACGCCGTCACTTTGTAATAGACAGCGGCAGAATCCTTTCCCGCGGGAAGCGACAATAGCTGAGAGAAATAAGGCTCGTACTCGCTTGCTCCAATCGATTCAAACAGTTGTTGCGGCTCAAGATAGGACTTTGAGTCGACCCGGAGCGGACCAGTGAGCGAATAATACACGATGGCATTTTTTTCTGCCTCAATGCGGAGCGTCACGTCATGGCGCGCATAGAAGCCCTCTTCGCTCGTCTTGAACACAGGCGGGAGCGGCGGTTGTTTGTCGATAAGATACGGAGATGAAACCGTTCCCTGGTACACGCCATCACAATAGAAGGCAAAGACCGCCGTGCCCTGAACGCAGTCACCGTCAAACGTATCGAACGTGAGCGTCGTGAAGATGCCAGAATTTTCATGAGCCTCACCAGGCGCACCACTCGTCACGATACCCATGCGATAGCGCAAATCACCGTCGATTGAAAACGCGACCGATTTTCCTTGTCTTTCGACGACGAGATTCGGCTTGGGCGCGAGCACAAACGACTGAATCGGATTTCCTTTTTCGTAGGCAACGCTCTGCCAGTAAACCGTGTGCGATTTTGTGCGGTCAAGTTTTACAGGAAGCTCAGAAGCCGACCAAAGACCGTCATCAATGCACCAAATCAGATTTTTGCCAGTAAAACGGAAGGTCTCCCAATTCTCGATTTCAAAGGGAACGGAAAATTTCGCGAAAACTCCCGCTTCCCCGCTTGAGAGGTAGATGACGAAACGCCAATTCTGAGCTCCGTTCGAAACCGTACACGGAATGTATCGGGAAAGCTTGTTGTCAGCGGAAACAGAAAGCGCCGCGCCCTGCAAGATAGGCTTTTCGCCGTCACCGATTTTGAAAGAAAGCGTTTTTGGGATATACACCACATTGTCAGCCGCGCATAAAAGCACGCTTTCGCTGACAATCGAGTCGATGAATTTTTTTTCAAGCGTACCTTCCGCAAACGGATTGCCGTCATCTTTGACCGTATAGTTCACCTCATACTGCTCTTTTTTGTCTCCGTCAACGACAACGATACGAAGCGAAACATCCCCCGACGCATCGATGAGAACCGGTCCGTCATAGGCAAAGCCCGACGTGAGCGGATTGGTATGCGCATAGGAATAAAAAGCCTCCACGCCATCGCTCACATCAAGGATGAGGCTCTGCTTGTTCGCGAACGTTCCCTCAACAGGAGAGATGACGCGCTCAGAAAAAGCGAGCGATACAGAGACAAACGCAAAAAAGAGGAAGAACAGGCGGCGCATGTATTACAGGAATTCTCCGAGCACAGAACGCAGCTCTTCGTCCTGCTTGTAGTAGTTTTCTTCGAGCTCTTCTTTTGTGAGACCGACCAGCTCGTGGCTGCAATAGTGAATCCAGCGGTCGTCTGCGGGCGAATTGATGTCGAATTTGCGGCACCAGTAGTCGGGCTTTATGGGAAGCGTTTCCTTGCAGGTGAAATTTTTGTAGTCATGCACGACGACCTTAATGTCCTCGCGGGGAACACCCTTTTCCAAAAGCACCTGCACGAGGTAGTTGAGCGTGCGCCCAGAATCGTAAATGTCGTCAACGAGAAGAATTTTGTCGCCTTGACGGAGATAGTCGGGGGAATACGTCCAGCCGTCGATGCGGATTGCGTCGTGAGAGTGAACATCGGTGTACGAGCGCGCGACAACGGCGGCATACAGCACGGGCTTTTTATTTTTGAGGGCGAGCTTGAAATATTCGCTGATGACATTCGCCATGTACGCGCCGCCGCGAAGCGATGTGTAGATGATGTCTGGAATGAAGCCATCGTGGTAGATTTTTGAAGCAAGTTTGAGCGCATCATTGCGCACGGTTTCATATGGGAGAAATTCTTTCATAATCCTATACTACATCACCGTAGGTGAATTTTCAACTTGCCATTTCATTCTTTTCTTACTAAATTTACGCCATGAATATCGTACAAATCACGGCGGATTCGCTCACGCTGTCTTCGGGGCTCTCACAGGACTCATTCGCAAAAACGCACCTCATCGACATGCTCGCAAAAAAGAGCCTGCTCGTTCATATCAAAAACGACTCGGCTACTTCTGAGGACTATTCTTTTACGGGAACAAAAACGGGCGAAGACGGAATCACGCTTTTTGACGGAAAACCGATACACGGAAAAACGCTTTCTGACACGCTCGCCCTTCCCGCACAGGAGCGAACGGAAGATGATATATTCGCGCTCGCCTCTTTTTCTCGCGCGGTCGATTTTCTTTTAAAGCAAGAAGAGCCGATTGCTTCCGTGGGCGCGGGCGGAATCATTGCGCAGGCGAACAAAGCGGCAGGAACGGCGGACATTTTGTTTTTGAACGCGGAAATTTTTGAAATCTGTGCGCAAAACCACAAAGAACACTACGCCGACTTACAGGGAAAATATCTGTACAAAGGCTTGGATAATCGCTCATCTCTTGCGTTTACGCGGGCGGTTGTGGCATATACGGCGCTCACGGCGCATTTTCCCTTTGAAAACAGCGACACCACAAAGCGTCAGGAAGACATTTTTGACTCGAATTTCATTCCGCTTGAACTCTGGGATTCTTCTATCGAAAAACACCTTGCCGAAAGCATTCACGCTGCGCTCAGACTCACGCAAAAGCAAGAAATTCTTGCCGGCAAGCGAACGATTTCAGACGCAAAATCAGAGCAACGGCGAAAGCACCTGCTTGAGCAGGCGCAGGAATTCGACTCACGTGTTTTTGAGAAAGAAATTGCACGCATTTCTCACAGAAAAACGGATGAAGACTCCGAAGAATCGGCACTTCTCGCAGAAAGACGGGCAGAATTCCTCAAAAAGACAGCGCGTGTTCTTGCCATAAAGCGATGTATCAGGCGAAACAAAAACCGTCTTCTCGCCGCAGCTACCGCTGTGTTCGTCATCGGCTGGTTTGTCTCGGGCGTTCTGCGCTCAAACGCACAGCTCGTTACGACATTAGGCTTAACCTCAACAGAGACAACCGCAGTCATGTACACGATGATTCACCGGGCGGACGTTCCCAACCTGCAAGAAATCGTCACAGGCAAAGACACAAGGGACATACTCGTGCGGATGAGCAGCATGTATGTCAGCGCAAAGCAGCGTCTCGGCACAAGCCCCGACAATGGTACACGCGCGCCTGCGGAATGGTTTTTCTATAAAAAATCAGCAAAGAACTGGATGTTCGGCATCTCGCATCTGACGATAGACGGCGTTCCCTTCGCGGCGGAGAATTCCTATCACATCAGAAAAGAGCGGCCATCTCCACTCAGCGAAGAAAATGGACACCTGCTCCAAAAAGACGAGGAAATCACGCATACAGCGACGTATTACCTTATCCGACAGCAAGAGGCGCGCTTCGCCATCGACAAAATGACCGATGTTGTAACGTTGCGCTGGAATGGAACACAGTGGCGCGTCATCAAAATCGATGGAAAAGCGAAGTCAGAAAGCGTCAAAGCGAAAGACTTCATCGAAGAATACCACGCGCTCCTCGGCGATACGTTCGAAGCACTTGAAGAAACACAGGCGCCGGAATCAGAGACGATAGCCCCCAGCGAAAGTCCTTCAAAAATCAGAGAAGCGGTCAACACACTCCGTGAAAAATACGACTGGATTCCGACCGAAGAGGATATGCGAACTTCGGCACGCTTTCTAAAAGAAACATACGGCAGCGTTGAGGCAGAAAAGTTCCTCAATTCAAAATGACAAAATTTCATTTTTTGTCATATTGACATTTTCACGCGAGACAGATACACTTTTTCTCACATTCAGATTGATTTTTATAGGAGAAAATCATGGCTTTTGAATACAATCTTGAAAAGCAGCACGCGAAAGGAAAACTTCACGCAATCGAGCGAATCAACGCGCTTGTTGACAAAAACAGCTTCATGGAAATTTACGCCGACGCACGCCATCAGTGCACGAACTTCGGCATGGACAAAAAAGAAATCCCCTATGACGGCGTAATCACCGGCTTCGGCACAATCAACGGTCGCAAAGTCGCAATCTACTCTCAGGACTTCACCGTTCAGGGCGGCTCACTCGGAAAAGTGCACGGTCAGAAAATCGCTGAAATCATCGCAAAGGCTATCGAATACAAATGCCCAGTTATCGGCGTGAATGATTCGGGCGGCGCGCGCATTCAGGAAGGCGTTGACGCGCTCTGCGGATACGGTGAAATCTTCAAGCAGAATGTGCGCGCTTCGGGCGTCATTCCGCAGATTTCCGTAATCGTAGGTCCGTGTGCGGGCGGTGCGGTCTATTCTCCAGGCCTCACCGACTTCATCTTCACGGTCGATAAAATCTCCGAAATGTACATCACAGGTCCGAAAGTCGTCAAACAGGTCATGTTCATGGACATTTCTTCTGAGGACTTGGGCGGAGCGGCAATTCACGCGCAAAAATCAGGCGTAGCGCACTTGCGCGCCCAGAACGAAAAAGAGTGCTTCGAAAAAGTCAAGGAATTGCTCGACTACATACCGCACTACTACGGCGACAAAACGCCATTTGAAGAAAAAATCGAGAAGTCGGGTCTTTTTGCAAAGAAAGAATTCTCGTTCAGCTCAAAGAAACTCAAAGAGATTCAGAGCGTTCTTCCCGAATCGAGCACAAAGGGCTACGACATCAAGAATGTGATTGAAAATGTGATTGATGACAACTCATTCTTTGAAATCATGCCTGAGTTCGCAGGCAACGCGGTCACAGGCTTTGGAAAAATCGAAGGAAAGACGGTCGGCATCGTGGGAAACAACCCGGGATTCTTCGGCGGTGTTTTGAACTGCGACGCTTCCGACAAAATTTCTCGCTTTGTGCGCTACTGTGACTGCTACGACATTCCGCTTTTAACCTTCGTTGATGTTCCGGGCTTTATCCCAGGTCCGCAGGAAGAGCAGAAAGGCATTATCCGACACGGTGCAAAATTGCTCTACGCATACAGCGAGGCAAGCGTTCCCAAAGTCACTGTCATCACGCGAAAAGCATACGGCGGCGCATACATTGCGATGTGCTCAAAGCACTTGGGAGCCGATTTCGTGTACGCATGGCCAAAGGCAGAAATCGCCGTTATGGGTGCGGAAGGCGCAATCGGAATCTTGTACGCAAAAGAAGCAGACCCGAATGTAAAGGCTCAGAAAGGTCAGGAATACCGAGAGACGTTCATGACTCCGACAATCGCAGCCCAACGCGACTACATTTCGGCAGTCATCAATCCAGAAGAAACCCGCGAGCGTGTTGTTCAGAGCTTCAAGTTCCTTGAGGGAAAAACTGCAAGCGATGTCGTCGCAAAGAAGCACGGAAACATTCCGCTGTAATAATTAGAAATGAGCACTGTGCAATTGTGGCGCATTGCTTAAACAACAAAAAAATCCCGATTTTGCGAGAATATCTCAAAAATCGGGATTTTTTTGTTATCTAGTAAATGTGCCGCATGGATAGGGAGCGACGCTTTAGCCGTCAAAAGTTGTCAAGACACGGGTGTCTAATCATCATCGTAGCCCTGCACGCTCTTAAGATATGCGAGGTAGTAACCGCCGCCGACTAAGAACGCACCGCCGACCAAGTTACCGAGCGTAACGGGCAAGAGATTCCAAAGGAAGCCGAGAATCGTGACGTGTCCCGGGAATCCATAGACATGCTGGGCAAGTATACCGCACGGGATAAAATACATATTTGCGACCGAGTGTTCAAATCCACACACGATGAAGAGGAAAATCGGAAGGAATAACGCAATGATTCGACCGCTCAACTCTTCCGCCGCCTGACTTGCCCACACAGCGATACAAACAAGCACATTACACAAAATGCCTTTTATAAAACCATCGATGAACGAAATATCAGCTTTGGCAGTCGCCGTATTGACCGCAGAACGAACCAATTCCCCATTGTACAAAGAAAGCACGTGTCCATAATTCGCAAGGAGCGCGATAAAAAAGCTTCCGACAAGATTGCCGACATAGACGATTGCAAGATTCTTTACGAAGTCAAGCAAAGAAATCTGCCTGTCGAGGACGGGGATAAAAAGCAAACAGTTTCCAGTAAAAAGCTCACCTCCTGCGATAATAACCATCGCAAGACCAATCGGAAAAATAAGGCCGCTCAACGCCCGCCCGAAAGCAACCGGCACGACCTCACAAGAAATAATTTGGCTTCCCAACGCGCCGAGCGCAATGAAAGCCCCCGCAAAAATCGCGAGGATAAACGTTTTGAAGACAGGCTGTTCTGTCTTTGTGGAACCCAACAGCGAGTACATTTTGATAATTTCTGAAGGCAAATGCATGTTCGTTTCCTTATTTCAATGTTGTTTTATGATAACAAAAACGTACCACATTTGCCCCCACTTTGTCCACAAAATACCGTTTTGCCAGCCTAGTCGCCGCTTTCGTCTCCCAAACAAAATCGTCCGTACGGATCACGCCATATCGATCCATCCGCATAGTGTATGTCGCGGAGATAAAAGTAATCGATTCTAAAGTGCGTCGCCGTCGTATCAAAGCGTGAGGACGGCACAACCACTCGGATAAGGCACGCTTCATTCGAGCCGACCGATTCACGCACAGATTCGACAATCGCCTCTGAACCAAGCGCAAGCGTATTTCCCTCATCATCATAGAGTATAAACGAAACCGTACACGCCTCCACTGGGCGATTCATCAGATTCTCGAACAAAAAATGCACGACGAGCACATCATCTTCGGCTTCAGGTGTATGGATAATGTCGAGCGAGGTAATCTCATACGGGCAGTCAAAAAACGAAAACGAAGCACAGCCACACAAGAAAATCGCACAGAGAAAAAAACGTACACACTGCGCGCGCACATAGGTTTTATCAAAATCCATATGCGTTCTCCTGTCCTTTTTTTACATCAATAAGCGCAAGCGGATATGTCGCAGATGAAATCGGAAACGCAGGTTTTCTTTTTTTCAGTTCGGATGAAGCGGCATAAGCTGGCAGAAAAAGATATGCGAATTGCGCAACTGTCAGGAGTACAGAATGTTCTTCTTGTTCTGACTCCGTAGTTCCAGTAAATGAGAGCGAAATTGTGCACACATCGTCATGTACGCAAACGGAGACATGCTCTTCACGCAAACACAAATCCGTTGCAAGTTCGGCACACACTTTAAGCACGGAATACAATACGGTAGGACGAACCGATACAGAAAAGGCGGCTTCATCAGCATTTGTTTTTTCAGCGAACAGGTGCGGAGTAAAAACCGTGAGCCGTTCCGCAAACTGCCGGAGCATTCTTTTTCCATCACAACGTGGCGCGCCGACCATATGAAACATCCCTGAGCTATCTCGGTTCTGTCGTTTCTGCGGATAAAATACGTTTTTTCCAAGCGGAATAGCAAGTGAAAAGACAGGCACTGAATCCCGAAAACACACACGGGTAAACTGTGCATTCACCACATCTTCGCACCGGCAGCCATAGACAACAAGGCAGCACTCGTCTGAATTGCCGTCAAATGAAAACGACGCAATTTTTCCTCCGTGCAGGCAGACTGTGGAAAAAATCCGCGCTACTACTGATACCGAAGCGATGAGACTCGCAGAAGCCGTGTTTACCTCAGCGACATTTTGCGATGCACGAGCAAGCGCATGAGGCTCTGACAGAACAAAAAATGTCACAGGAATCAAGATGACCGCTACCACGATTTCAGCGACGAAGATTACGGCGAACAGAAAATACAATTTTTCTGCAATGTTCCGCACGCGCGCGATGAATAAAGAATTTTTCATTTTTGTCTCCTTTTTTACAGTCTTGCTTATTTATTTGCGAAAATCGTTTGTTTTTGACAGTAAAAATGCAAAAAAATCAAAAAAAACTATAAAAAAGTTATTCTAAGCGCGATTTTATGCTATACTTTTTCCGTTTTGGAATTCCAATGATTAGATACTGGATTCAAGAAGACAACCAGTTTGTCCACATCGAAAAAGAAGAGATTTCTCAGCACGAAGGAAAACGGCTTTGGATTGACGCCCGCAGGGTCTCTCAGACGGAGCTTTCCGAACTTCAAGCAGAATACGCGCTCGATCCAGAGCTTCTTCTCGATGTCATGGACCAGGACGAGCTTTCCCGCATCGAAGACTGGGACGACTATGTGCTTGCCATTCTGCGTCTTCCTGTCTTCACGCCCAATTCAGAAGTCGCCTACACGACGGCTCCCGTGGGCGCAATCATCTTCCCTGACAAAATCATCACGATTTGCTGGACGGACTGCGAAGTCTTAAAAGATTTGAGCGCGAACCGAATCAAGGGCTTATCGCTCATGGATTTCCCCGCGTTTTTAATCCGCATTCTCGCCCGAAGCGACATCATGTTTTTGCGCTATCTTAAGGAAATCAGCCGCCGCGTCACTTCGATTCAGGGCGAACTTCACGAACAAATCGAAAACGCCGAGCTCATCCAATTGCTCAACCTCGAAAAGTCACTCACCTACTTCACCACCTCGCTCAAAGCGAACCAACTTTTGCTCGAAAAAATCCGCCGCACGCGCATTCTCCGCTTGGATAGCGATGACCAGGAATGGCTCGACGATGTTGAAATCGATAACCGGCAGGCTATGGAAATGGCAGACACCTACAGTGCAATCACCACGGGCATTATGGACGCGTTCGCAAACGTCATCTCCAACAACATGAATGTCATCATGAAGAAACTTACCGTCATTTCGCTTGTTCTCATGATTATAAGCGGCATTACGAGCTACTGGGGCATGAATGTGCGGCTTCCGTGGACAAAGAGCGACAACTGGACGGGCTTCATCTGCATCACCGCCCTCTGTGCCATCTCCGCCACCGTCGCCTACATCGTCATGAACCTCAAACCCGTTAAGAAGGTGAAAAAAGCAAAGAGGAAAAAAAAGTGAGCAGGGAGCAGTGTGTGGTGAGCAGTTGTTGGGCGCTCCCCGCTTCGCGGGTCGGGTGTTCCGCCCTTCGCTCACGCTCATACCGCTTCGCGGTACTACGGGGCTCCATACCCTAGCGCAAAAAATTCCTCACAGAGTTAAAGAGCACACAGAGAGTATTTCAAATATGAACGACTTATACCAAAAATATATCGTTTGAAAAAAAACGAGAAAGAGGTATAGAATTTACTGAGATAAAATTTTCTCTGTGAACTCTGTGTCCTCTGTGAGAAATTCATAAAAAAGGAGATTACACATGCGAAAAGTTTTGTTCAGCACAATTATATTCTCACTTGCCTTTTTTGGCGTGACCGCCCAAGAATTCAACTCCCTCTCTCCCGTGCGCTTAGGTCCTGTTGCACCCGCGCAATACGATGTCTATGTAATTGGCGACGGAAGCCAGTCTTACACGGCGACGCGGTGGATTACACCGTTTGAAATCAACCGCTACGAAACGACCTATGAACTTTGGTACGAAACGCGCGAAATTGCCGAAGCATTGGGCTACCGCTTCATCAACCCCGGTCAGGAAGGAAATCGCGGAAAACGCGGGGCTGAGCCGACGAGCGAAAAAGAACAGCCCGTCACGATGATTTCGTGGTACGACGCGATTATTTGGTGCAACGCATTCTCAGAAATCCACAATCTTACGCCGTGCTATGTTTTAAACGGCGCGATTCTCAAAGATGCCACCGACACCGTTTCCTGCGATTTGTGCTCATGCGACTTCACGGCAAACGGCTACCGTCTCCCAACCGAAGCCGAATGGGAATACGCCGCCCGAAAAACGATTTCCGGTATGCAAAGCGGCGGAACGGCAAGCGGTCAAGTCGATAAATACGGAAAAGAAGACGAGTCAATTCCCGAAGAAGAAGTCTCTTGGTCAGCATTCAACTCGCGCGGCACACACAAAGTCGGTACGGCGGGCACTCCGTTTACCGAAGACGCACCGCCCGAAGCGGGAAGCGGAAACCCAAACGGAGCCGGGCTTTTTGACATGAGCGGAAATGTCTGTGAATTCACGTGGGACTGGAACGGTCGCTATCTTGAGACCGAACCGGGAGAGCGCGCGACAGGACTCGCAGCGGGAAGCGAGCGCGTAAGCCGTGGCGGAAGCTGGAGCGAATACACGCCCTTCATCTACGCCGGAGACCGCTACAGCTATGACCCCAACGAGTGCTACAACTATTTAGGATTCAGATTCGCACGAACTGTGAAGTAAAAAAGACGCGGATACACGCAGATAAACACAGATAAAAATATCCGCGTGCATCAGTGTTCATCCGCGTCTAAATAGTTAGTAATTCCGCTTTCGTAACACTCCAGTTTTCACTTGCGTTCTTTTCAACCTCAACCCAGCCGTATTTGCCTTCTGCAAGGCTTCCCGGGTTAATCACAGTAGTTTCGCCGATTTTTGAGATGCCTGCGCTCTCGTGGATATGCCCCGTAACGACCAAGAACGGCGCGCGCTTTTCGATGTAGGCGCGGAGTTTTTCGCTCCCGACATGAACGCCGTTCGGGAGTTTGTCGCACTCAGTTTCTTTCGGCGGATTGTGCATAATCAAAATGAGATTCGACCAATGCCCGTTTTCATCGGCAGAATCCGCGCTCGCATTCTCGACCACATTGTAATCAGAGAGAATTTCATCCTCGTCGCGCTCAAAGGGCGTCGTGCCCGTGAATTTTGTGCCGCCGCCAGAGCCACAAATCGCGATTCCGTCGTGGAAAGCAATCGTGCCTTCAACGCTCACATCGGCACCTTCAATCTCAGAGAGAAAATCGGGATTGTCGCAGTTTCCGAGCACGGCGAAAATGTTCTCGTGTTTTTTGAGTAATTTTTCAAGAACGGGCTTTCCCGTCTCCTCATGCTCGAATTTTGCAAAATCTCCGCCGAACAAAACCGCGTCCGCCTCGGTAAAGCGAGCATCCAGTTTGTCGAGATTTTCCACATCTCCGTGAATGTCAGATAACACCAAAAATTTCATAAAATTACCTCCTGGTTTCAAAAAAACATATTACACAAATTAAATTCCTCACAGAGTACACAGAGACCACAGAGGAAGAATACTCAGTGAACCCTTAAGCTCTGTGAGAAATTTTACATTTCTGCCATCACTTCCCTTAACGCATGCATTTGCTCGTGCGTGCCGATTGTGATGCGAAGATATTCCTCGATTCCGGGCGTGTCGAATCGGCGCACTAAAATGCCACTTTCTTTGATTTTTTTGTACGCCGCCTCGCCATTCACGCCGTCTTTTTTGCAGAAGACAAAATTCGTCTGGCTGTCGAGCACGCTCCAGCCCTTTTCGCGCAAAAAGTCGATGAACTCATCGCGCTCAAAGGCAACCGACTGCGCGCATTTGACATAATAGCCCGCGTCTTTACACGCCGCGATTCCCGCCTGCTGGGCAAGATAGTCAATCGGGAAGTGGTTGAGCGAATTTTTTACCGTGGTGACGGCGTTCACGAGCTCTTTGTTCGCCACGAGATAGCCGAGCCGCTGCCCCGCCCCGCACAAACTTTTTGACGTTGTGCGCACAATCACGAGATTTTGGAATTCTGCGAGCAAAGGAATTGAGCTTTCTCCGCCAAAATCGACATACGCCTCGTCCACGACGAACACCTTGTCGCGCGGGGCTTTTTTGAGCATTTCGCGCACCTCATCGCGCGTAAGTCCGAGCGACGTGGGCGCGTTCGGATTCGCAAAGATGATGCCAGAATCCTCACGATGAGCCGCCTCGAGCATTTTTTGCGTATCGAGCGTCCAGTCTGAATTCAGCGGAATTTTTTCGAGCGGAATATTGTAGAATCCGCCGTACACGGGATAAAACGAATACGTGTGCTCAGGCAACACCAGTTTTCGGTCTGAATCAAAAAACGCGTAGAACACAAAACTCAGGACTTCATCGCTTCCGTTCCCTGCGTAAATCATGTCGGACGTAACAACAAACGGGATTTTGTCGAATTCACTCGGGCTTACGAGCGCGTCGCTTCCATTTTGCTTTCCGCCCTCAAGATTCGCTCGGCACAAAACGCCGCCCGACTTGTTGAGCATGTCGGCGATTGCTTCTTTGAGCTCGTTTGAGTCGGGGTCAGGATAGAGCGCGAGTTTTTCGGGATGTGCTTTTGCCGCATCGCGCACGGCTTTAATCACTTTTGGTGACGGCGGATACGGATTTTCGTTCGCGTTCAGTTTTATGTACGCTCTGTCTTTTGGCTGCTCACCCGGCACATACGGGTGAAGATTTTTCATTCGTGATGAAAGCATTTTTTTGGCTCCGTTTTTTTTATTTTCAAGTTTCAGTTTTCAAATTTCTCTTTATTTTATGACAAATTGCTGATAAGATAAAGTCATGGCAACAACAACAAGTATCATCGTATTATTAAAATTTTTTGCTTCACGACAAAAAAGTGCCGTTGTTGATTATACCGACTTTTGTGACTACCTCAAACGATATTCAGAACACCACCTCGAAGAGCAGCCCTCACTTTCTTTCTATCTCGAAGATCCTGTTCCCGCACTCCAAACAGAATTAGACAAACTTATCGATTCAAAACTCATCATCATCGTAAACACCTCCGCCGAAAAGCAAGGAATCATCGTTATTCCGTTTTACATCGAGCGTTTTGCCGAACGCTACAAAGATATTGCGGTCAATCCCGCCCTGCCGTTTCCCTCCGAGGCTGATTTGCCAAAAGGAACGCCAAAAGAAGTCGTTCAACGCCATAATGCTGCGGAATTACTCTCAAAATTGCTCGAAAAACAAGAACTCAATGACAAGATTTTATACGGCATAGCCCTGCCCCATGACGCCCCCTCAATTTTGTTGCCATCGAATGTTTCAGTCATCACGCTCGTAGAGGACGCCATCGGAAAGATTCAGAACATGCTCAAAAAGGACGACCATCACGACTACTTCCTCAAAAAACTCACGGTCTCAAATCCGGGGCGCGAGATGGTCACCAAAAACTTTTTCAATGCATTCGTTGACCGACCCGATCACTCCATCGAAACACTGAGCCAAACCACCGAGAATTTCTATCTCTGGAACCAGCTCTGCTTTTTCATCAAGCAAGACTACGAAAAAATCAAGGATTTCACGCAGGAAGATTTATCGTGCTTACAGGCGATTTACATCACCGAAGTCGCGGCAAATTACTTTAAGAACCGTGCGCAGGAAAACGCCAAAAAAGAAGGCGCAATCAAGATGCTTGAATCCCTGCTACTCCAGCCACCGTACTATTTCACCTTTGAAGAAATAACTAAATTCACCGACACAAAGGGAATTCCGTTGCTCGGGCAATATTCCGAAGATGAGCTCAAAGAGTATCTTCACAAAAAAACGCAGGAAGCTCCCGTCCAAGAGTTGCCAGATTTGCTCGTCTTTAAGACCTATGACGAGCAACGCTATTTTATTTTTAAGAGCAAGGTGCTCCAGCTCATTCTCAGGCTCTGTACTGATGCCCGCGTTTCCGTTCAAGAAGCAATCAAATCGCACTGGATGGAAGTGCTCAAAGCATTCGATTTTCTTCCCGAAATGCGCGACCAAAATGCCTTTGAAGAACGGCTCGAAAAAGAAGTCAGAATCCAGTCGCCGATTTTGAGCGCACTGCTTCATTCGTCATTTTTGCCGTTGCTGAGCTACGATGCCGCCGGTGGTGATGACACAAGCAAAATCAGCCTATTTGTCAACGGGCAGTTACTGCCGTACAGCGATATTCTGCTCATGAGCCGGCAAGAGCTTTTAACAGACGCAAAGATTCTGCTTCCATTCTGGTACTCAATGCCAATCATCTCATGGATTATGCGGATGATTCTCCGTCCGCCAAAAGCAAAGCGTGCAAAAAAGCGCAAAACAAAGGCAGAACTCTATCGTGAAGAAGAAGCATCAAAAAGCAAGGATGATGAAGCAGCTGCCCTTCTCGCAAACAACTCAAACGTTTCAAAAAAGGTGGCGCTCCGTGAAGCAGCGCGTGTCGCAGAGCAGAGTTTTGTTCCCGCGACATCAACCATGAACCGAGAGCTCGACTCATACGAGTCTCAGTGGAATCAGCTTTTGGGCAAGGAAGCGCACAATAATCTCACCGAAGACGTCAATTCGCTCATCCGTGATTATATCAGAAAAACACTCCGCACCATAAAAATGGACGGATTCACAAAGGAACGCATTCACAGTCTTGCGGAAAGTCTCGTCAATTCACCGGGATTGCAAAAAATAAAAGACAAAGATGCACTGCTCATGTATGTGCAACTCTACATGGTCAAACTCGTAAAAAACATTCCAATGTAGCTTGAAAGACTGTCCCAAAAAACGGACAGTCTTTTTTTTTGGAGTTTTTGGAGATTTTCATTTTTTTTCACAAAAAAATTCATTTTTTTTCGTTTTTTTCGCGTACGCCTTGCCGTGCTCAACCGTTTTTCACAAATAAATAAGCGAACACAAAATAATGCTGTTCGAAAGACTTCGGCCGAGTCAAAACAAAAACCTTGAAAAAGGAGTCTAGAATGAACCAAATGAATCAAATTATCGTCGAAGGAAATGTCGTGCGCGACTCACTTGTCAAACAAACGCCGCGCGGAACAAAAGTCTGCGTCGTTCCCATCGCGACAAACCACTTCTACAAAAATGCGAGCGGAGAACTTCAGAAAGATGTCGCATATCTCGATGTGGAGGCATGGGGGCAAAATTTCAGCGAAACAATCGTTCGGAATGCAACAAAAGGAAAAGCACTCCGCGTCGTCGGACGGCTCAAACAAGATCGCTGGAAAAGCCAAGATGGGAAGAGTAATTCAAAAGTCTACATTCTCGCGGAGCACATTGACTTTCAATTTCCAAAAAGCAACGGAAATTCCCAGACAAACGAGAAAAACCAGGCTGAAAACGCAGCAACAGGGCTCAGGTCTGAGTCGACAGCCCTTTCATTCGATACAGAAGAATATGTGGATGGAGATGAGGCTGTTTTCTAAAAAAAATAAACTGTCTTAGCAAGAATTTAAGACAGTTTGGCACAGGTAAAACAAGGAAGCAAACTCAGCTCGTCCACACATTCTGATTGTGTTTTGTCAACGTTGAATTCACCTCCTTCGTACAGAATTGGCATTCGTTTTACCTGTGCCGTTTTTTGTTTTCAGAACGCGGGCGAGGATTTCGGGTACTATTTCGCGCATACGCCGCTTTTTTTTGCCCACCACGCGCTGTTTGCGTTGTATTTTCTGCCTCAGTCTTTTCGTTCATCGCCTTGTACATTTCGATTTTCTCAAGACTGTAGAAGCCGTCCTTCCAGTTAAAGCGCGAGCTTTCAGGAACGGGCTGTTTTTTTATCATGGACTGAGTAATTGCCTTTAACTCCTGCCGCGTTACCTTCGTGCGAGAAAAATCGAGCAAAATGCGCTTGAAGCCATCGCTGTTTAAAATCTCCACCTTGTCGGCAATCGAGAACGGAGCCTCGGGCATAACAACCGAGCCGTCCATCGTTGAGTTGACCTTAAAGAGCTGTTCTTCTTTGTCCTTGAAGTACAAAAAATCGTAGCTTTCGGGAAGTTTGAAGCGCATACGGAACAATGCCGGATACGCGTACACGGTCACAAGCACGCGGTCGCGCACGTTCGATTCCCATGTCATTTTGAGATTGTCCCATGAATTTTCGAGCGGTGTAATAAACGCACCGACATTTTGATTCTCAATCCAAGAGGCAGCCCAGCGGTTGAACGTGTACAAATACGGGCCTGCGATAAGATTTGCGCCCTTTGAGCGAAGCATGGAGATATGCGCGAGATTGTTGACGACGAATGTTTTATAGCCATCGGCGATGAGCGCATCCAAGTCGTGCAACAAGTCCTCTTCTTTTGAAGCCGGACAATAGGGATCGAGCGAGATGATAATCTGCTTTTTTGAGAGCGGTAAGTTCGTTTTTTTGACAAGCAAATCCATCCGTGACTCAGAATTGTATTCGAGAATCACACGCACCGGATTTTTAGAAATCGCCTGAAACACATCGGCGACCGTTGAGACCTGAATGTACAATCCCTCTGGAAAAAACGAAAGCTCATTTTTTGCGACAGGAGTTAAATCGAGGACAGGAAGCACTTCTGCGCCCGGCTGCTTTCGGAATCTGCTCAAATCATTCGGAAGCACGTGCGGGTAGCGCTTTGACATTGATTTCGTCTGCAAGAGATACACTGAGTCTCCACGCTTAAAGCCGCGCGGAATGTCGATAAACCGTCTGCCCTCACCATCAACCGTAACCGTGCGGACTTTGTGGCTTACGCGCCCCGTATCGTCCTGACGGTGCAAGCGGATTGAGTCGCCGGGATCAGGGTCGTAGTTTCCGCCCTTCAAATGCGCTTTTACGGTCTGGAAGTCAGACAGCTTTGCCTCTGGATTCGTGAGGAGCGCTTCTTCAAATGCTGCGCGAGCGCGTTCTTTTTCATCATCGGAAAGCTCGCCAAAGCGGTCGATTTTGCCGAGATAAATGCCTGTACCGCCCGCTTGATCCGGATTCAGAATAAGACTGCCCGCCTTTTCGACGCCCTCTTCGTTCGTTTTAAAATTGTACCAGTATGATGTTTTTGCACGCGCAAAGTCTGTTGAAAGCAAACGCTTTGCCGTTGCAAGCGCGCCTTTTTTGTCTTTTTCCCAGTTGTCCATGAGATAGCGGTATGCGGCAACGACTGAGCCGACATATTCCGCGCTTTTCATGCGCCCTTCGATTTTGAATGACTCAACGCCAAGCTGCATGAGGTCAGGAATCTGCTCGATGAGCTGCAAATCGCACGGAGAAAAATAGTAGCCCTGCTTTTCGCCGTCGGATTCTGAGTCGACCGTGTAAAAACGGCGGCACGCCTGCGTACACATGCCACGGTTAGCGCTCTTTCCGCCCAAAAAGCTCGAGAACAAGCACAAGCCCGACTCGCTCACACACAATGCGCCGTGCACGAAAATCTCAAGCTCGGCGTTCGTGTGCGACTTGATGTATTTGATTTCCTCAAGACCAAGCTCGCGGGCAACAACAACGCGCTTTAAGCCCGCTTTGCTCAATAAGTTGACGCCCGCCGCGCTTTCGACGTTCATCTGCGTAGAGCCGTGAAGCTCCAGCTTTGGAAAGAATTCCTGACACATACGGAGCACGCCGAAATCCTGCACGATGAGTCCGTCAGGACCGACTTTGTTGAGGTATGAGAGAAAACGGTACAATCGCTCAAGGTCGCGCTCTTCGCTAACCGTATTGACCGTTACATAAATTTTTTTGTTTTGGCGATGGAGAGACGAAACAGCCGCCTCAAACTGATTCCACGCAAAATTTGACGAGCGAAGACGCGCATTAAAGCTCTTTAAGCCCAGATACACCGCATCCGCGCCCTCGCCGATTGCCGCATCCAATGCTTCAATATTGCCGGCAGGTGCTAATAATTCAGACATGGCTGAACTATAGCACGTTTGCCGACAAATTACTAGACAAGATTATTTTGCTTCGTAGGGATTCGAGCTGTTCTCATAGCCCGGAGTCGCACCGGAGATTGTGACTTTGTTTTCGGTATACTTTTCAGTCAAAAGCCAGTCAGATGCGCTGGAACCAATATACTCAGGCAAGAGCGATGAGTCCGCGTATTGCAAGGCAAGGACAGCCGTGTTTTGGCGCGAAATCGAGCGGTACTGAGTCGTTGCGCTGTCTGTCACAACGGCATCGGTCGCAGCATCCCCGCTCGTCCAAATTCCGACCGAAAAGGCTTCTGCGGCATATTCCTTCATTGCCGTTTTCGTCCATTCGCTATTCTTCGATTCGCAGAGCAAAACCGCATCTTTCAATTGCAGTGACGTCGCGTCGCGCAGTACAACGACATCGGTATTTGAGACGATTTTATCACTTCCCGCCTTCCATAAATCACGCCCGGTGTCACAGCTGTCTTTTGCCGTCGAGAGCGTCAAATCATCCGCTAATTCATCAAGTGCCGTTTCCGTCTGAGAATCAAGGATTCGCCCATGAACCGTAATATACTCTCCAGTCATAACCTCGATTGACGGGAGCGTGTATTTTTTTGCCTCGCCGTTTGCCGCGCTCACAATCTCAAGACCGTAGGTGTTTCCGCCCTTCAGCACATACAGTTCGACGTATTCAATTATTTCGGACTTTGACTCATACTTTGTTCGGATTTCATTGAGCAGTAGGCGGGCAGGATTGTCGTTATAGCCCGTGAACGACCGGCTGAATTCAAGGCTATTTCCGCTCGTATCATACGCGATTCCCGAAATCACATACGAAACGCCGACCTTTGTTCCTGTAGAAAGCGTAATTTCAGCAGAGTCGCCCGTTTCGTTGTACGTGATGAGCGATGCGACGGCATACACGCTTTCATTATCTGTGCTTGTGATTTCGCGTACCGAGGAGTCAGTCTCCGTATCGGCATCAGACGAAGATTCCACGACAACTTTGATTTCATCAAAAATCACCTCTTCAGAACACGAGATGGTAATCGATGTACCACTATTCACCGAAAACGCTTCAATTTCCGGTGCGCTCGTGTCCGTCGACGTTATTTCGACGCCTTCATCCGTCAATTTGCACGACACAGGTGCAACGACCACGACGACAGCCATGCTGACAAAAACCGACAGCAGGACGCTCAGAGAGAGTTGATGTTTGAAAATCTTTTTCATTGTTTTACCTCCACAATTTTTTTTCAAACTCTGCTTATTTATTTGAAAAAAACGGTTGGTTCTGACAGTGAAAAAGAATAATTTTTTGTTATATTTGCATTTTTTTTGATTTTATGAAAAAAAAATCCCGCCAGCAGCGACAATCGCTCACTGACGGGAGATATGCCTGATAAACGGCTACAGTCGGACGGTTTCAACCATGTATCGGATTGATGTTCCGTTTACGTCTGACAGCGTTTTTTCAATCACAAAGACGATGTTGCGACCGCTTTTATCCGAAAAAATTTTATCAACGCGGTATCCAAGCACGTTCTTTCGTTTGACGTCAGGAGAACCGACAATGTTTCGGCTGATGACCGTTCCCGCCTCATCCTGTTTCTCAACGGTAAGAAAGAATGAAGAGCGAAGATTTGCGCCGCTTCCCTCGACATTCTTGACCATCTTTATGTGATAGAAAATGCTTTTTTCGACCGTTGAGCCCTCAAAATCTTTGAAAACAATCTCGCTGTCGCCGTCTTTTTTGTCATCGCGGACATACAAGAGATTGTCAATTGCGGCAGGCTTAAAATCATACTTGCGGAGTTTCCATGCAGCCTTGTCGAAAAGCTCGTCATAGACCGCTTTTCCGCTCTTTGTGACGGTCGCCGCAGACGGAGCCGTTTTAAAAACCTCGCCCTTTACAAAATCATTTTTTTCAATATCGACCGTATAAATTTCTGCATAGCCCTGAAACTGTTTGTCGGTTTTACCGTATTCGGCGAAGGCATAAGTGCTTCCGTCACTTGAAATTCCTAAATCGACGAAAGCAGCAGCATCTCCCGCAAACGAACAGACACTTGCAGCAAAAAAAATCAATCCGGATAATACAACCTTTTTCATAAGTCCTCCCAAAAGAATCCGACTTCTTTATTATTTTCGGCTTTAATTCCCAACTCTTTACATATTTTTGTGTTCCGTTTAAGATTTTTCCATGACTCTAAAAACACGAAATCAGCTTCTGAACTTCTTCTTCATTGCGTCGGTTGTTGCAGTCGCAGTGACGCTCATTTTTTTTATCATATCAATCACGCGGGGAACCATCATCACCCCACCCGACTACCGGATTCCGCCTATTCTCGCCCGACTTCCCCTCGCAAAGCCACACTTCATCGCGCTCATGCTTTCATTCGCGATACTCATGCTGTATATTCCGGTCTGTTTTTTTATGATTCTCCACTACTTTGAAAACACGCAGACGAGCGAAATCATTTTTTTTACAGGCTTTTTAATTGGCGCGCTCGCTGAATTGTCGCGTTTTCTGACTATTTGCTTCGGGCTTTGGCAGACCTTTTCAAACATTCTGATTTTTTCAGGAAAAATCGTACTCTTCGGGCGGACGATTATCCCGCTCAGTTTCGTCTGTGCCTCCCTCTTTAGCGATACGAGTCAGCGACAGGACGTCGAACGAAATTACATGATACTCGTGCTCGCTTCCATCGTTTTCGCGATTGTCATTCCGATGAACACCGCGCGAATCTCATCGACAGGGCTCGTAACAGAAGGCTTTATGGTGCTGATAAACATACTGAGGATTCTGCTTGCGCTCGTCGCGTTCTTTTCATTTTTTACCCACGGCATCAAAAAGAACAACGCCGACTACAAACAAATCGCCTATTCATTTTTGCTGCTGATTGCAGGTTATGCCGTCGTGGTGAGCGCGGACACCTTTCTTCTTTTAATTCCGGGCACGGTTCTGCTCTTTTTTGGCACGTACCAATACCTCAAAAATCTGCACAAGATGTACATGTGGAGCTAATATCAGAAGCCCAGATAGGTCGTGATGCCGCCAAGCAACACGGGAATGAGCAGATTGTCAAAATCTTTAAGGGGAAGCACTTCAAATAATGCACCGGCAGCAGCAACGACGAGCGATGTAAAGCAGTTTTGCGTCACAAAGAACGTCGAGCAAAAAATCGCCACAAAGCACGTAAGGCTTCCCTCAGCAGTTTTTCCATGCGTATAGGGAATGCGGATTTTGCCGAACGTTTTTCCCGCGAGACTGGCAAGCCCGTCACCAAAGGCGAGCGCGTAAATACCGACCGCCGCAGGAATTTCTTCAAGGAAAACAGCGGCTATCACGATTCCTGCGACAAGCGTGACCGGGCCAAGAACGAATTTGTTTTCATCCCGCTTTCGGGCAGCGGCGGCAGTAATATCAGAAATGAGCGGAATTTCCCTGCCATTTGAGCGTAAACTCTCAGCGATAATGTACAAGATTCCCGCACAGCAGAGACTCAAGACCGTCGGGATGCGCGCAAAGTGCAGCATCAGCGGAACGAACGCCGTACAGATATGGATTGTCTTTCGGAAAAACTCCTTGCGAAGCGAGATAAACTGCTTTTTTATTTCAACGCCAATCTGATAACAAAAATACTTACTCAATTATCTTTTCTCCGGAAAGGGTACGCGGAATATCCGTATAAATCGCCGGCTCAAATTCAGGATACGGATGCGTGATGTATTTTGAGTTCTGAGCCGCGAGATTGCTTCCCTCCATACGAACCATTGTCGTCGGATTACGGGTCAATGAATCCCACGCGCGCATTGAATCAGAAAGACGCACAATCGCCTCTGCATTCATGTTGCTGTTTCCCGTCTGACGGGCAAGGCGGTAGAGCGTAACGCCAAGATTGTTGTTCGCTTTGAGATACATGTCAACGATCGCGTAGTCATCTGCATCATCCTGCGGGGTAAGATATTTGACCTTCGCGCGCTCGGTATCAAGCACACGGAGCAAATCTGAGTAATAGCTTTCCGCCGCAAAATTGTCACCGCGCAACGAGAGCACGTTTCCGAGAGAGAGCAAAATGTTCGGGTCTTTCGGCTCTTTTTCTGACACTTTGATGAACGAAGAGAGCGCCGTATCGAAATCCTTTTTGCCATAATAAATTGCACCAACACGGAAATTGAGCGACGGCGTATCATTCTTGATTTCAATCGCCTTTTCGTAATTGTACAGGGCTGCGTCAAGTTCCCCGGAGATGAAATAATCCAAATCTCCCATGTCGGCAAAGAGTTTTCCGGTGTTTTCATCGCCCTCAAAATCAGAGGATTCATGCTCAGCGTTGTACAGATTAATGCCGCGCGTATAGACCGTCTGCGCCTTCAAGTATTCGCGGTTGTCTGCATACAATTCGCCGAGAACACGGGTGGCATTGATTTCACGATAGACATTCTTTTTGTTTCGGACAATCACATTCGAAAACAAATCAAGACTTCGCTCCAGCTCGACCTTTGCCTGCTCACTGTTGCCATTTTGAATGAAATAGCGGGCGAGATTGTAGCGGGCGACCGGATTTGAGGCATCAGCCTTAATCGCAAGATTGAGCATTGCGAGGACATCTTCAATTGAAGAGCGAAGATACTCATCATTTTTGCTTAAAACGCCGTACAATTTGTCGAGCAGATACCCACTCAACTCCGTCCAATCAGCCGCGCCCAAATTCTTGAGATTCTTTTTGTCCTGCTTGCTCTGATAGAACATGTTTTTGTACGTAAGCACCTCACGCAAGCGGTCAGTTCGGATATTGTAGCGAAGCATACGGGAAAGATACACATTGTTCCCGCCATAGCGCTGAATCAAATCAAGGTACTGTTCTTTCGCACGTTCATATTTTGACGGATCAAGTTCTGCCCATTCAAGGAACACATCTCCGAGCATGAGGATTCCGTCGGCATCATTTATGTGGTAGTCGAGCACTTCACGACGGACGATTTCTTCCGCTCGCTCGTAATTCGCTCGGTCATACAATTCCATGTCCGCATAATCCAAGCCCGCCGCCTTATCATGATTGAAATAGACGAGAATATTCTTGTACATCTGCGCCGCACGCTCAAACTGTTTTCGCTCACGGTAACCGATTGCATATTTGAAAAACCATTTTTTGACCGCCCGGTACGAAACAGCCTCACGGAATTTCTCTTCGGACTGGGGGAATTCATTATTCTCAAGGAGCGTGTATCCCTGTTTGTAATTGATATTCGCCATCACCGGCCTATAGATAAAATGCTGCCCCGCCTTAAAAAGGCCGAAACAGACAAATGCCAAGATGAGCGCGACAATCGCCGCAGGAATGATGCGGTTTTTGAGCTGATATTGGAACGACTGCTTGTACGCCTCGTATTCGGCAAACGAACGGCGCTCAAAATCACGAGGAATGTTTATCGATACATCGAGGATTTTTTCGAGTTGAGTTGCAAGCTGGCGCGCAGAGGTCTTTTTGAGGACTTTTTCGATGATTTCAAAAACAGCCTCATCAGTAAATTCATCACGCGCGATAAAATCTTCAAGTGCGATACGCAGATTCAGCGGATAATTCGAAAGATTTTTTTTGAACTGAACGTATTCTTCGTCTGTAAGCGAATTTTTTGGTCGTGCAGTCTTGCCTTTTGAGAAATCAACCGTATCGAGCAACGGACGTTTTTTGTCCATGTCGGCGGTCTCAGTGTCGGAAAAGCCTGGAATCTCAAAGCTTGAATCGAGAATGAAATCATCATCGTCGCCGAGTCCTTCACCCGTAACCGGAAATTCGTCAGCGGCACTCGCGTTCGTTGGACCAAAATCAATGTCGTCCATTTCTGAGGTGTCAAATGATTCGAGAGAGACTTCTTCATCTCCGCCACCCATATCGGGAAGGACGCTTGACAGCGAATCAGCAGGCGTGTCTGCCTCATCAGGAACTTCCACCGTTGCGTCGGGAATCTCGCCCGTTTCGGTACTGTCGTCACCAACAAGCGCATCAATATCAAAAGAGCCGATACCACTAAGGCTATCATCACTTTGTTGGTCAGATGCAAACGTATCGAGGTCATCAAGACCAGACAGCGCGCTTGAGAAATCATCAGACGGCGTTTCTACGCCCTCACCGGCGTCTGGGACATCGGTTAGAGAAGGTTCAAGCGGTGCTTGCGGAATTCCATCGTTTTCAAGAACGGAAGCAGGAATATCGTCATTTAAATTAATTTCTGTCTGAGAATCCGAAGTGCCCGCTTCCCCAAGCAAATCGCCGATATTTCCAAGCGAATCAAGCGTGTCATCAGAAGCGGCATCGTCAGACGGAGAAGTTTCCGACTCTCCAAGCAAATCGTCGATATTTCCAAGCGAATCAAGCGTGCTATCAGAAGCAGCATCGTCAGAAGCGGAAACGTCCGAGCTATCACCCGAGGACTGCAACAGTGCGTCGAGATCCAAATCTTCAAGCGACGTTTCTGGCGCAGTAGGTGGTGTGCCATCTTCTGAGGAAGGCGTAGCATCAGGGGCTTCAAGTGGCGACAATTCAGAATCATTCAAAAAATCAGCGAGCGCGTCATCATCGGCACTCACCTGCGGCTCAAGCAATGAATCAAGGCCAGAGACATCAATGTCGGCACTGTCGGCTTCAAGTTCGCCCGCCTCTTCTGGTTCGGGAGCAGCAGGCGCGTCGTGCTCAACTTCAGGCAAGCCGATGAGGAAGTCAGCCGAATCGTCCTCTTCCGAAATTCCTTGCGGCAGAGGAACAGAAACGGGCTTTTCACCACGTTGTGCGCGAATATTTACTTCATCACCAATCTCACGAATATCTTCCGAGAACTGTTTGAGCTGATTTAATCCTGGCATCGACTTAATCCCACCCCACTATAACAGTGACTAATCTTACTTTACCCTAATTTCGGCATTTTGAACACTCCGCTTTATAACAAAATAATAAGAGAATTGTGTTCACTTTTTTTGCCAAATGCCGATACTTGATGTATGAAAAAGATTTTGATTTTGACGGGATTTCTGACTCTTTTTTCACTGGTGACCGCGCCAGTTTTCGCGAAAGACAAAACGCCCGCACCCGACACATACGAATACGATTTGGCAGTCACCGGAATCAGCGGAGTGCGCGCGCCATACCTCACAAACAATTACATTGTCTTTACCGCTCCCGTCACGTCAAACTCAATCGGAATCGCCTTTGATTTCGAAGAATTCAGAACGATTCACTATTTCCAGCTCAGAAAAAACTACGGCTACGAGGGAGATGTCACCTCATCGTACTACTTCTACATTCTCGAAGCGCCCAAAAAACTCTCACGCGTAAGCTACCGGCTCATCATCGACGGCTTGTGGACGATTGACCCGAACAATGAGCACGTCACCTACAACGAGCAAGAAAACTACGCGCTTTCATACATTGATTTGCCGCCCGCAGTGATTGAAATCACCGAAAAACTCGAGAACGGACTCACGCACTTTGTCTGCCACGGCGAAAGCGGTCAAAAAATCCGTCTCGGCGGCACGTTCACGAACTGGGACAGCTGGATTTACGAAATGAAAGAAACCGTTCCGGGTAAATACGAAATAGACATTCCGCTCCACCCCGGCACGTACTACTACGCGTTCTACAACGGAATCACCGCGTTCCTAGACGAAACAAATCCGTCCCGTGGCTACTCCACTGACGGACGGATTGTAAGTTGCATCACGATAAAATAAATTGAAAATTGAAAACGGAAAGTTGAAAATTTAAAACCTTCCGAATTTTCCTGCCAGCTTCGACAAATCGCCGAGCTTGCTCAAATCACCCAAGCCGCCGAGACCGTCTCCGCCCATGCCGCCCATTTGCTGCATGAGACGAGCCTGCATTCCCTTGTTTCGGGTGAGTTTTTTCATGGTGAGTTTGGTTTTCTCAAACTGTTTGAGCAATTTGTTCACTTCGGCAACGCTCGTTCCGCTTCCGGCAGCGATTCGCTTTCGGCGGGCAGGACCGATAATCAAGTGATTTGCGCGCTCTTTTTTTGTCATTGACTGGATAATCGCCTTTTGGTGCGCGATTCCCGACATGTCGAGTTTGCTTTCATCGATTTGACCAGCGAGTCCCGGAATCATGTCCATGAGCGAAGACAGGCTTCCCATTTTGCCGACGCTCTCAAACTGCGTGAGCATGTCGTCAAGCGTGAACTCGTTGCGAGCCATCTTTTGCTCGAGTTTTTTTGCCTGCTCAATGTCGACCGTTTCCTGCGCTTTTTCAACGAGCGAAACGATGTCGCCCATGCCGAGGATTCGGCTTGCGATTCGCTCTGGGTGGAACGGCTCAAAGTCTTCTGTTTTTTCGCCTGTACCGATGAACAAAATCGGCTTGTCGGTGATTGATTTTAAAGAAAGTGCCGCACCGCCTCGCGCGTCAGAGTCGAATTTGGTGAGGATAACGCCCGTAAGCCCGAGCTGCTCGTCAAATGATTTTGCGATGTCAACCGCATTCTGACCCGTCATTGAGTCGGCGACAAGAATCGTCTCCACCGGGTCAACGGCTTTTTTGACATCGACGAGTTCTTTCATCATTGATTCGTCAATCTGCAAGCGACCTGCCGTATCAACGATGATTGTATCGATTCCGTTCTTTTTTGCGTGAGAAATCGCGTTCTTTGCGACCTTTACCGCGTCTTTCGCGCCTTCTTCAAGGTACACGGGAACGCCTATTTTGTCTCCAAGTTGCTTTAACTGCTCAATTGCCGCCGGACGAACCAAGTCACAGGCGACCAAAAGCGGCTTTCGACCATTTTTTGCAAGCCGCGCCGCCAGTTTGTGCGCCGCCGTGGTTTTACCTGCACCCTGCAAACCGAGCAAAAGAATGACCGACTGCGTGTCAGGACCTTTGAGCTGCAAATCGACCTTTGTGTCACCCAGAAGCTTTACGATTCGGTCGTAGATGATTTTGGTGAACTGCTGACCAGGATTGACCGCGCGGAGAACCTTTTCGCCCTTCGCCTCTTCAATCGTCGCGTTTACAAAACGGCGCACCACCCGAAGATTGACATCGGCTTCGAGCAACGCCATTTTAATCTGCTCAACGGTCTCTTCGATATTTTTTTCAGTGATTTTTGACTTGCCGCTCACCGAGCGCATAATGTCACTGAATGTGTTCGTAATTTTCTCTAACATGTGCTGCTATTCCTTTACTCTTCTGACGAAATCTTTCCCTGAATCATCAGTTCCTGCAAGAACGTCATTGGCTCGATTTCTTTGTTGAGGATTCGGTACAAGCCGTCGCAAATCGTGAGCTTTAAATTGTGCTCTTCGGCGATTTGATGCACGAATTTACACGCGACCGCTCCTTCTGACAAATAACCAATTTCGCCAATGCGCGCGATTAAGTCATCAAGATTTTTGAATTTTGAAAGAATATCGGTTTTGATGATGTCCTGCCCAAAACGGCGGTTACGACCATACTTTGAGCGACAGGTAACGTCCAAATCGCCCACGCCCGCGATTGACGTGAATGTTTCGGCATGGGTCGCGCCCATTGCAAAACCAATCTGCTGGATTTCGTTTAATCCTGCGGCAAGAAGAAGACTTTCGGCATTATCGCCGAAGATGTCAGAATGCTCGCTTACCGCGTCCAATGCACCGTACACAACCGCAATGACATTTTTTGCCGCCGCGCAAATCTGAACACCGATTACATCAAGTGAAGAATATGCCATGAGACCAGGAACACGGAGCAATTCGCGGAATTTGATTGAATTTAAAGCGTGTTCGCTCGCCGCAATAAGCCCCGTGAGCTTTCCCATTGCGACTTCCTCTGCGTGAGAAGGACCTGAAACATAGACGAGCGAGTGTTTGTAGCATTCGGGAAGCACATCTTCGAGCGTTTCAAGAATGAGCCGCGGGCCTTTTTCAGAAGCGACGAAGCCTTTCGTAAGCACGCCGATGACCGTCTCGCCATTTTTGATTGACGGCACAGAAGCTATCTGTTTTGCCGTTGACGCGATGAAGAGCGACGGAGACGCCAAAATGAGATATTCTTTGCCGTTCGCGACTTCGGCGATGTCGATAGAAGCCGTGAGATTTTCCGAAAGCGGATAGCCCGGAAGATAGCGTTTGTTCTCGTGCTCATTGTTGATGCCGTCAACGACATCTTGCTCGCGTGCCCAAATCTGCACTTTGTGACCGCCCCGCGCAATCGCCTGCGCCAAGCCTGAGCCCCATGCACCTGCACCAATTACACCTACACTCTTTGGTTTCATTCGTATCCTCGATTATGCTTTTTTAGAACCAGCACGAAGCCTCGTCGGTCCAATCGATAAGCTCTTCCGGTTTGAAAAAAAGATTTATTTCGCGCTCAGCACTTTCGTTAGAGTCTGAGGCATGGATAATGTTGTGATTTGTGTGCGAGCAAAAATCGCCGCGGATTGTGCCGGGAAGCGCCTCGCTTGGTTTTGTAGCGCCCACGACCTTTCGGACGAGCGAAACGCAGTCTTCGTTATTAAGCTGCCAAACCATCGCCACTACGGGCGCACTCGTAATGTATGAAACTAAATCGTTGTAAAAAGATTTTCCGGCGTGCTCAGCGTAGTGCTTTGTGGCAAGCTCAGGAGAAATGTTCATGAGTTTTAAGCCGACCAATTTTAAGCCTTTGTTTTCAAGGCGCGTAATCACTTGTCCAACAAGCCTGCGGTTCAATACGCCCGGCTTGCACATTGCAAAACATCTTGTCATAGTCTTCAAAGTATATAACAGGTCGGCTGATTTTACAACTCAAGAATATGATACTACAAAATGTATCTACTCAAATCCTGGTCTTTGACCACACCCGTGAGTTTTTCGTCGACATAGGCGGCGTCAACATTGAGCGTTTCGCCTGCGTGCTCGTCGGCGTCAAAACTGATTTCTTCGAGCACTTTTTCCATGATTGTGTGGAGACGGCGCGCACCGATGTTCTCGCTTCTGGAATTGAGTTCTTCGGCAAGCTCACTCATGCGGTCGATTGAATCTTCGGTAAAGACAATCTTCACGCCCTCAGTTTCCAAAAGCGCCGAATACTGCTTGGTAAGCGCGTTCTTCGGCTCAGTGAGAATCCGCTTGAAGTCAGATTTTGAAAGCGACTCCAGTTCCACGCGGAGCGGGAATCGCCCCTGCAATTCGGGAATCAAATCACTCGGAGCGGCAAGACTGAACGCACCCGCCGCGATAAAGAGAATGTGCGTGGTATCGACAACACCGAATTTTGTGTTGACCTTAGAGCCTTCCACAATCGGGAGAATGTCGCGCTGAACACCCTCGCGGCTCACCTGCCCGCTTGAATTCGCGTTCTTGGTGGCGATTTTGTCGATTTCGTCGATGAAGATGATTCCGCTCTGCTCCACGCGCTCTTTCGCCTTGTCAGCAACTTTGTCGGCATCAATCATCGAGTCCAAGACTTCTTCGGTGAGGATTTTTCGTGCCTCGCGCACCGTGACTTCCTTTTTTTTGTGCGTGCGACCTGAAAGCATGTTCTGAATTTCCATCATGCCGCTCTGTAAGTCGTCCATTGAGCCACCCGCGATGATTTCCATGCTCGGCATTGAGTTCTGCCTTCGAACGGTAAGCTCCACCTCGCGGTCTTCGAGTTTTCCTTCGCGGAGCATTTGGCGGAATTTCTCGCGCGTTGAGTTATCCACGGGAGCGGGAGTTTTGTTCTCGCCCTCGCCCTTTTCACCGTCTTTTTTTTCGTTCTTTTCGCCCGTTCCCGGAAGAAGCAGGTCGAGCAATTTTTCTTCGACTTTGGGAACGCTCGCCTCGCGCATTGAGTCCTCAACTTCTTTTTTGACATTGTTGAAGCCCACAGCCATCAAATCGCGAACCATAGACTCGACATCGCGCCCCACATAGCCGACTTCGGTGTACTTCGTTGCCTCAACTTTGATAAACGGCGCGTTCACGAGTTTTGCCAATCGGCGGGCAATCTCGGTTTTGCCCACGCCCGTCGGTCCAATCATGAGAATATTTTTTGGCGCAACCTCATCGCGAATGTCGTCCGCCAAGTGAATGCGGCGAATTCTGTTCCTCAGTGCGACCGCGACAGCCTTTTTTGCTTTGTCCTGCCCAATGATGTAGGCATCCAGTTTTTCAACAATTTGTTTCGGTGTAAGCCCTTCAATAGCCATAGTGTTTCCTTTTTCATTTTTATCCACAGATTTTCACTGATTAGATGTTCCCCAAGCGAAAATCTTTCGCACATAAAGGAGAGACTTTCTTATAACAAAACATATAATCTGTGTTAATCTGTGAAAATCTGTGGACTATATCTCTTCAACTGTAATATTCTGATTCGTATAAATACAAATATTGCCTGCGATTTTCAAGCTTCGCTCGGCGATTTCTTTTGCACTCAAATCGCTTGAATCGAGATATGCGAGCGCGGCTGAGTAGGCGTAGTTTCCGCCACTTCCGATTGCAAGCACATCATTTTCAGGCTCGATTACATTACCATCGCCGCTAATCAAAAGAATCTTGTTTGCGTCAGCTACAATCAGCATTGCCTCAAGTTTCTGGTACATTTTTTCGGTGCGCCACATTTTCGCAAGCTCCACGGCGGCACGAGTCAAATCGCCGTTGGATTCCTTGACTTTTTCTTCGAATTTATCGAGCAATGTGAACGCATCGGCAACGCTTCCCGCAAATCCCGTGAGAATTTTTCCGTTGTAGATTTTGCGAACCTTTCGTGCGTTGCCCTTGCAGACCGTATTTCCGAGTGTCACCTGACCGTCGCCCGCCATCGCCACCTTTCCGTTCCGCTTGACCGCAATAACGGTGGTGCTTCTGATTTCAACCTTTTCCATACTATAAAGATAATGGAAAAAAACGCGGTCGGCAAGGGAAAAATCTTCCTGTGCGCCGTGCCTCCGTCCGAAGTCCTACCCCCGTGCGTGCGGGTGGGCTTTGTTGTACATCTCAATCATTTTTTCGGTGCTGATGTGGGTGTAGCGTTGCGTGGTGGAAATGCTGGAGTGCCCCAAAAGTTCCTGAACCATGCGCACATCCGCCCCGTTCGTAATCATCGCCGTGGCGAAGGTGTGGCGAAAGGCATGCGGCGAGACATGGTGCTTTGTGCCCTCGCTCCCCGAATAGCGCGAGATAATCAGACGAAGCCCGCCCGTGGTGAGCGCGCCGCCCCGCTGATTTACAAAAATGTGCCGCTCCGTGTCAGAGTCTCCAAAACGGTTTTTGCGGTCTTCAAGGTAGGCTTTGAGCGCATTCTGCGCATCCTTTTCAAAATACACGCGGCGGTCTTTGCTCCCTTTTCCCGTGACGATTGCCGAAGAATAGTCGCCGTTAAAATCATCGAGCGTGAGCGAAACGATTTCACTTGCACGACAGCCCGAAGAATAGAGCATTTCAAAGAGAGCCTTGTCGCGCTTTTCCCACAAAAGTTCGTTCGTCTCGGGTGCACGGCAGAGTTTGTCGATTTCAGCCCCCGTCATAAAGCGCGGAAGTTTTTTGGGATTTTTTATCGTTTTGAGTTCAAGTGCGACATTCACGCTGAGATGACCGAATTTCCGACAATAGGCAAAGAGCGAGCGAACCGAAGAAATAAATCGGTTGATTGAGGCGGCGGAACGCTTTTTTTTGGAGAGAAATCCCACACACTGCTTTAAGTCTTCAAGCTCAATATCGCTGATTTCGCGTGCAGAGCCGATAAAGGGCATTTCCTTAAACTGCGACAAATCGTTTTTGCACGCCGTGACCGTGTTCGCCGAGAGCGTGCGCACCGATTCAATATAAGAGAGAAATTCTTCGATTGCTTCCGATACCGTCATAGTTTTAGTATCGGCAGATTTTCACTTATTCGCCCGCCATTTCCGCGAGTTTTTCTGCCTCGATTGAAGAATCACCGGCTGAATGCAAGTAATCGCAGTCGGGGTTGATGCACGATTTGTAGTTTCCGTTCTTTTTGTCGAATTTTTCGACCAAGAACCAGCCGCACTTCGGGCAATACTGGTTGTCGAGCGGCTTAAAGTGGGAAATAAAATCGCACTTTGGGTAATTCGTGCAGCCGTAGAATTCTTTGCCGCGCCCCTTTGTTTTTCGCGCGACAATTTCGCCGTCACAGCCTTCTTTGGGGCATTTTGCGAGCGGAATTGACTTTGTGTTGTGGCACTCAGGGAAGCCAGAGCATGCGAGGAAGTAGCCGAATCGACCGAGTTTTTTGACCATCGGCTTTCCGCACTTGTCGCAGATTTTGTCGGTCGGCTCGTCGAGGAAGCCTTTGATGCTTTCGACAGAAGTTTCGACTTCTTCACAGCGTTTTTTGAACGGACCGTAGAAATCGCGAATCATGTTGTTCCAGACGATGTTTCCCTGCTCAACGCCGTCAAGCGTGTTCTCGACATCGGCGGTAAAATGCTCGTTAATGACATCGGGGAAGGCTTCGACCAAAATCTTGCAAATCATCTTTCCCAAAATGGTTGGCATGAGCTGTTTGTTGTTTCGCGTGACATAGTAGCGGTCAAGAAGCACGGAAATAATCGGCGCGTAGGTTGAAGGGCGGCCGATTCCCTTTTCTTCAAGTGTGCGGACGATAGAAGCGTCTGAATAGCGGGCAGGTCCTTGCGTGAAGTGCTGCTCTGGGTAGAACGCGTGGCTTGACTCCAACACCTCGTCTTTTTTGAGCGACGGGAGATTTCCCGTGACATCTTCTTTTGAAGAAAGCAGTTTAATGACCGAATAAAATCCCTTTTCAACAAGTTTGCTTGCAGAAACGCGGAAAAGCGCGTCACCCGCAAGGATTTCGACAGAAGTGGTTGCCGTTTTTGCGTTCGTCATTTGGCAGGAAACGAATCGCTCCCAAATGATTGTGTACAATCGGAGTTGGTCGCGCGTGAGGTAATCTTTTACATAGTCAGGCGTGTAGCTTGAATAAGTGGGGCGGATACATTCATGCGCGTCCTGTGCGCTTTTCCCCACCGCGTAGTGAATCGGCTCGGACGGAAGGTTCTGCGGGAATTCCTTACCAATCCATTCGCGCACTTCGTCAAGGGCGGTCTGCGCGATTCGCACGGAGTCAGTTCGCATGTAAGTGATAAGACCGACTCGGTTTGCGCCCATTTGGATTCCTTCGTAGAGTTGCTGGGCAATCTGCATGGTTTTTCGCGAAGTGAAGCCCAAGCGGTTTGCCGCCGCCTGCTGCATTTTTGAAGTGGTGAACGGGGCTTTTGGTCGCACTGTTTTTTCAGTCACTTTGACATCAGAAACTTTACACTCGGAATTTTTGATTTCTTCGATAATCTCATTGACGGCTTTTTCGCTCTTTAACTCAGGATTTTCGCCCTTGTATTTTGCAAGCTGAGCCGTGAATTTGGTCTTTCCTTTTTGGAAATCGGCTTCAAGCGTCCAGTATTCTTCGGGAATAAAATCTTCGACTTCTTTTTCGCGCTCACAAATGAGGCGCAATGCAACGGACTGAACTCGCCCTGCGCTCAAGCCGTTCTTGACCTTTTCCCACAAAAGCGGGCTTAAATTGTAGCCGACCAAGCGGTCAAGGACGCGGCGGGCTTTCTGCGCGTTCACCTTGCTTTCGACGATTTCACCAGGGTGCTTTACCGCCTCTTTGATTGCCACGGGCGTGATCTCGTTGAAGACGATTCGTTTGATGTCGGCTTCGGTTTTGTCTTTAAGCGCATTGTTCAAGTGCCAGGCGATTGCCTCTCCCTCGCGGTCATTATCGGAAGCGAGCAGGACATGTGTTGATTTTTTTGCGTCTTTCTGGAGTTCTTTTAAAAGCTTGGCACGCCCGCGAACCGTGATGTATTCGGGCTGGAAGTCGTTTTCGACATTGACCGCCATGCGTGACTTTGGCAAGTCAATCAAGTGCCCCATCGATGCTTTGACCGTGTAGCCGGGACCAAGATATTTTTCGATGGTGGTTGCCTTCGCAGGGGACTCCACGATTACAAGCGTTGATTCTTTGGGTTCTTTTTTCGTTGTTTTTTCTTTTGCCTTAGCCATTCTCAAAATCCTTGAATTCACGGTAATTTGAAATCACCCGCGCGCCATCTTCAACAAAAGAGCGCGGAGTGCTTTTCAGTTTATAATCTACTTTTTTGCCTTGTTGTGCAAGTTTCTTCAATTGTAATTCTGAATATTCATTTATTGCAAGTGCTTCTGACGAAAAACATTCACTATGAAAGAAAACTTCTCGGTTATAATCGAGCGCGAGTTCTGCCGTAATCATCGCGCCGCTTCCGCTCGGAGCTTGCACAACGACCGTTGACGGAGAAAGTGCGGCGACAATGCGATTCCGTTGCACAAAACGGAACTGCAATGCCGGCGTTCCCGGAACATATTCCGAGAGAATCAATCCGCCCGATTCAAGGATTTTTACAGCCAAGCGCGTATGAGTCTGCGGGGTTATCGTGTCGATGCCGCTCGGCAAAACGGCACAAGTTGCGCCCGTGTGAGAAAGAAGCGCACCTTTATGGGCGGCAGCATCGATTCCGAAGGCAAGCCCGCTTACGACACATCTGCCATCATCGCAGGCATCTTTCGAGAAATCAGAGGCGGCACGGCGTGCACGGGCAGAGGCACGGCGCGTTCCCACGACAGAGACACACGTTTTCTGCAAAACGGAGAGATTTCCGCGGTAAAAGAGCATGAACGGCGGGTCTCGCATTTCGCGGAGCAGCGCGGGATAGTCAGCAGAATCATAGCTTGTCCAGCTGATTGAAAAATTCATGAGTATCGAAAACGAGCGCTTTGCCTTTTTGAGTGCCTCTCGCCCTGTCCAAGAAACACGCTGAAAAGCGCGCTTGACGCAAAACGAAATGGAATCGAGTGTCAGTTCGGCGCATTTTTCGTCAAATTCAGACTCAGAAAATGAAAGGAGCAGGGATAAAAAAAGATTTTTTTCCCGGAGCGTCAAAAAAGACGCGTCTGCGACAAGCAAACGCGCCAAAAGCTCAGTATGGGAGACGTGAGTTTTTTTGTAGGAGGGTATCTTTTTCGCTTCAATCACTGTTTTTGTCCAAATTTTTCAGTATTTGAACAAAAGATACTTATTTTGAATACGAAGCGTCAAGAACAATTTTTTTATTCGACAGAGCCTCTGCTTTTTTTTGCTCGGACTTTGTCTGGGAAGCAATTCGGTCGTACAGGCTTGCGGCACGGTCAAATTCTCCCGTCATATAATACGCACGCGCGAGCACGAACATTGCGTCAAAATTGCGTGTATCAAACGAAATCAGTTTTTCGAGATGCGGGATTGCCTTTTCGCTCTGGTCAAGCTCGAACACGTACAGGACACCGAGTCCGTAGAGCGCGCGCCCGTACTTTGGCTCAAGCTCAATCGCACGGAGATACGCGCTTTCGGCAAGCTTGAGATAATTGTATTTTTCGGTCGTGGTTGCGACTCCGCTCGCCGTGTAATCAAGGCTCGCTTTTGCCATGTAGCCCGCGCACAAGCCGACATAGTAATACAGGTTTTGGTTCGTCGGATGAAACTGTATTGCATTCTGGAAATTCTTGAGCGCCTCACCATACATCTTTGAATCAAGATAGCGAACAGCGAGCATCTTGTACCAAATGCCGACCTGCTGGCTTGCGAGCTGATTGTCAGCAACACGCGCCTGATATTTTGTGATTGCCTCTTTGAGTTCTGCTTCCGTTGACGGAGAGTCAACGCCTTCCTCAAGTTTTTGCATTCGTATGATTGATTTGTTTGACTGCGGACAACCACACAACACGAAGACTGTAAAGGTTATCGCAAGAACGGATTTACATTTTTTCGTCATTTTTCATCCTCCGCACTTTTTATTCTGAATCGCCGTTTTGGTAGTGATGCCCAGGAAAATACTCCCGGTGACCTTCGCGCAGCTGTTTGTCATCGACATGCGTATAAATCGTCGTCGTTGCCAAATCAGAATGCCCGAGAAGTTCCTGCACGCTCCGTAAATCCATACCGCCCGCAAGCAAATGCGTCGCAAATGAATGGCGGAGCGTGTGCACTTTCGCAAAAACGCCTGCCTTCACCTCAAATTCCTTGAAATTCTTCCAGATTCCTTTTCGGCTCAGCGGTTCTCCCCGATAGTTCACAAATACTTCAGGAACAATCTTGTTGCCGACAAGGTGAGGACGAACCTCTTCAAGATACTGCACAAGCCGCGTCTTTGCCGATTCACCAAAGGGCACCATGCGCTCTTTGTCGCCTTTTCCATGGACAATTAAGAGCCGTTCCCTCAGATGCAAATTCTCGACTTTCAAGGTCGCCGCCTCGCTGATTCGCAAGCCGCACGAATAAATGAGCTCAAAAAGCGCGCGGTCACGCACACCAAGCGGCTCAGTCGTATCAATAGAATCAAGCAATTTGTCGACCTGCTCGACTGAAAGCACTTTCGGGAGACGGCGCGATGCCTTTGGTCGGTCAAGCAGCATCGCGTGGTTTTCAAGCCACATCTTCTGTCTGACCAAATACGAGCCGAGCGCACGCAAGCCCGAAATGTCTTTCGCAATCGTCAGCTCATCGCATTTTTGCTCAGTCCGACGCCACATAAGAAACGATAACAGCACCTGCGGATTTACCGCGGCTAACTTGACCTGCTCGCGCGCAAGCCAATTCAGAAAGATTTTTGCGCATTCCTCGTAGGTCGCCGCAGAATTTTCTGAAAGACGCTCGACGGAGATCATATCGCTATGAAATCGCAGCAGCAGGTCGTTTATCGTCATGCCGATTTATTTTCCGAAATTGATAGTCCGAGAAAGTCCCTCAAGGTTTCGCCGCCAAATCGCGGGCTGCTCGAGGTCATTCGCCCCGTTAAAACCAGCAGGTGGTGTAAACTGACTGGCGTTTGACGTCTGACCGAATGCACTCTGAGACGCAGCCGGTTTTGAGAAAGATGCGACAATGTTCTCTTTCTTTTCGCCCTCATCGGTTTTAACAGAAGCAGTGTGTCGTCCGTCGTCTTCGTAAATTTTTCCGTTGCCAAAAAGCCCTGCCATAAAATCGTCTGTCTTTGACGGAGCAGAAGAAACGGTTTCAACCGCCGGTTTTCGCGTGCCAATTTTTTCGAATTCGCCCGCAGAAATCGTGTCGGAGTTGATTTTTTCTTCGACCTTTTTGATTTCTTCGTTTTTGACGGCACTTGCGCTTGAGTTGAAGCCTGTCGCAATGACGGTAACGCTGATTTTGTCGCCCATGTTCTCATCGAGGACCTGCCCCCAGAGGACAACCGCATCGGGATTCGCGCGCTCGGTGATGATTGAGGCGATTTCGTCACATTCAGAAATGCCGACATCGTGGTTACCGCAGATGTTGATGAGCACGTTCTTTGCGCCGTCGATGTTCGTGTCGACGAGCAAGCGGTTGTTGATTGCGTTGTGAGCCGCATCGACTGCGCGGTTGTCGCCTTCGCCCACGCCGATTCCGAGGATTGCGTCTCCCTGGTCTTTCATGACTGATTCAACGTCGCGGAAGTCGCGGTTGACAAGGCCAGGATTCGTGATGATGTCAGAGATGCCCTGCACGCCCTGACGCAAAATATCGTTGATAAGAATGAACGCACGCTCGACAGAGAGGTGCTTTTCGGCATCCTTTAAAATAAGCTCGTTCGGAATTGCAATGAGTGAATCGACCTCGGCACGGAGCTTTCTCACGCCCTCTTCGGCATGGCTCATGCGCACCTTGCCCTCGAATTTGAACGGAGTCGTCACGACAGCAACCGTGAGCGCACCGATTTCACGCGCGATTTTCGCAACGACCGGAGCAGAACCAGTTCCCGTTCCGCCGCCCATGCCTGCCGTGATGAATACCATGTCAGAGTCTTTGAGCAGTTCTTTAATCTGCTCCTGCTGCTCTTTTGCAGATTCCTCGCCGACCTCAGGCTTTCCGCCCGCTCCCAATCCGCCCGCGAGTTTTTGACCGATTTGCACCTTATACTGCGCCTTTGAGTGCGTGAGTGCCTGCAAGTCAGTATTCAAAGCGATGAATTCGACACCGCCGACACCAGAGTCAATCATACAGTTGACGGCATTTCCGCCGCACCCGCCACAACCGACGACCTTGATTTTCGTCGGGCTTGCACTGTTCAACGGCGCAGCAGCCGCCTGAGTTTTGTTCTCAACTTCGATAGAACTTAACGTCATGTTGTCCTCCCACATACAACATTTTTGTACTTCTCAATATTTTTACATTCCCGCGTTTTACGGGAACACCATTTTCTGCTAAAAGAATTTTTTCAGGAACTTTTGGAATGCGCCATCACCTTCCTTTTTAGTTCCAGATGCCCGTTTTTTGGCAGGATTCTTTGGCTCAGAAACGACGTGATTTCCGTGAGCAAGCACGAGACCGACCGCCGTTGCGAATTCCGGCATTCGGTAGTGCTCTTCGATTCCGCCGAGTGACTGCGGATAGCCGAGTCGCACCGACGATGTACCGAATACGCTCTGCGCCATCTCAACCGCACCGTTAATCTGCGCGCCTCCGCCGGTCAAAATAATGCTTCCCGACAGTTGCATCGAAGAGAAGCGCTGCGAAATCTCATCGCGTACCATTGTAAAGATTTCTTCCATGCGCGGGTATATGATGTTGCATAATTCCACCTTCGTCGTGAGTTCCGTCGTGCGACTGCCGAATCCCGGAATCAGCACCTCAGAATTCTCATTTTCGACGAGCGGAAGCCAGCAACAGCCGCTCTCAATCTTGATTTTCTCCGCCATAGACTGTTGAATTCCTTTGACGACAGCGACATCATTTGTTACGAGATTTCCGCCAATCGGAATCGAGAATGTGCAAATCGGCGCGTCGTTGAAGATGATAATCACGTCCGTCGTGCCACCGCCGATGTCAATCAAAATCGAGCCGAGTTTCTTTTCCTCGTCGAGCATGACCGCCTCAGTACACGCGAGCGTTTTGAGCATCACTTCATCGAGCTGATAATTCGCCTGATCGACGCAAGTCTGAATGTTCTGAACGCTCGTTCTGCTTGCCGTGATGATGTGCACGTCAGCCTCGAGCCTGTATGCAATATTGTTGACAGGATTTTTGAATCCGCCCGTGCCATCGATGATAAATTGCTGGGGAATCACGTGGAGCAATTTTCTGTCCGGCGGATATTTGACCGAATTTGCGCAATCGATGACGCGCTTTACGTCATCCGCGGTGATTGCCCGCTCGCTCTTGCCGTACGAAGAAATGGCAACCGCACCTTTCGAATTGAGACTTTCGATTTGAACGCCACCGATGCCCGTCACACAGGAACGCACTTCAAAACCCGTGCGCTGCTCAAGCTCATCGATAACCTCGTGAATGCACTGCTTCGCCGCCTCGATATTGACTATCGTTCCATTCCGTAAAAATCCAGAGGACGCTTTTTTTGCGACATCAATGATTTCAACGCTCTTGTCATCATTCACCGTTCCGATGACAGCGCGAACAAAACTCGTTCCTATGTCGAGACCAACAACCGTATTACTCACCAAAATCTCCTGTTCCCTGAGATCGCAGTGAAGAGCGTGTCGTGTATGAAACCGAGCCGTAACGCAAGTCGATTTCCTCGACATCGGGCTCAAGCGTATTCACGACATCCAAAGCGACCATCATATACTGCAAGGATTCTTCATTCAGTTGTCTTCCGGTCAGAATCCGCGTTTGGGAATGAATCGGATACAGCACCAGCTCATAGTTTCCGTATTCCTTCGGAATGACATGAATCTCTGAAATTGCAGCAAAGTAATTCTGCGAAAGAGCCCTGATAGAAGCGATTTGCTCCATCAACGCCCGATACTTTTGAGGAATTCGCATTCCCTCTGGTATATTTTCGACAGGAATTCCAGAAATTAAAGGGATAGAACGGTCAGAATTTGCAGAATTTACCGCTGAGGTAAACAAAACGCCGTTCTTGTCGATGTTCACGGGAACCGTACGACCACCGTCAGACAAAAATGTCATGGCGACAGGACGTCGCTCGGTTACCTGAATGTTTATTTTGTTCGGGAAATGCTTCGTCACCTGAACGTCCTCAATGCCGGGCACCGTCGCGATTGCCGATTTTACGTCAGACGAGCTGAACGAAAGCAAATTGCGATTTGTGGACGCGCCGATGACATTCATCAGGCTTGTCGGTGTGTATGACGTCAGCCCGCTCCAAGAGATTTCGACTTTTTCCATGCAGGGAACGATAAAAAGATACACGCACAGCTCGCACACGAGCAAAATGCCAAAAATCGCGATAAAGATTTTTATCGCATTCGTCTTTGCCTTCGACACTTTCTTTACTTTCCGAATCTGCGAGACTTCAAACTTCTCAAAGCCTTGAAACGCAAAATCACTCATACAACACCTCTCCTATATCAACAGTTTCCATTGAATCAATTTCGTTCCGCGACGCATTCACCAAAAATCCCGCGGAAGCAAGCGTAAACAAAATCGACGAGCCTCCCGACGAGAAAAACGGAAGCGGAATACCCGTTGTCGGAATCACGCCGCCCACAACCGCAATATTCAGCACCGACTGCGCCACAATCGAAACGATAAAGCCGAACGAGGCAACCGCCGCAAACCGGCTCTTCGTCATAAGCGCACAGCGAACGCCCCGCCACGAAAAGAGCGCGAGCAGGGCAAAATACGTAAGGACGCCGCAGAATCCCATCGACTCAACCCAGCCGGCAAAAATGTAGTCGGACTGCACTTCGGGAATGCTGTTGATTCTGACGAGCCCCGAGCCTAAGCCTTGTCCCCAGAAACCGCCGGCACTAATCGCACGACGAGCGGCATAGGTCTGATAATTTAAGGTCTGCAAATAGCTGTCCTGGTCCAAAAAGCCGATGATTCGGTTCAATCGGTACGGCTCAAGGAACACAAAGAGACATGCCAGCGGAATCACAATCGTCATAACCGGCACGAGCCAAAAAATCTTCGAGCCAGAGACGATGAATAAAAGAATCGCAAGACTCGCCACAAAGACCGACGTTGACATATCCCGCTGAACGGCAATCGACACGACCATGATGAACGTGAGAATCACTGCCGGGAAGACCGTTCGGTCTATCACATCGGGAATTTTTGACTGTTTTTCAAAATAATTCGCAAGATAGAGCACGACCACGAATTTTATCATTTCTGATGGCTGAAACGTCATAAAGCCAAAGCGAAGCCATCGTCGCGCGCCATTGCGCTCAAGTCCGATGCCTGGAACAAAGGTCATAAAAGAGAGGATTATCGCAATACCGACCATGAGCGGCAAAAAGCGCTTGATGGTGTCCATCTTAACGGTCGCAAAGATGATGAACAGCATAAAACCGAGCGCAGAGCTGATAAGCTGGCGTTTTACGAAATAGAGCGAGTCATTGAACGCGCGCAATCCATAGCTTCCAGAACAGACATAGAGCGTAAAAATACCGATGCCCCACAGCAGCAGCGAAAGCAAGATGAGTGAAATATCGCACTGCTTGTACTTTTCGAGCGGTTTGTCAGCAAAAATCGCGAAGTTCATTGCGCCGCGCCTCCCATGCCGATTAAAGGCAGAATCCGTTCCAAGCCCATACCGCGAGAGCCTTTAAGAAGAATCAAGTCGCCGTTTTCAGCAAACTCAAGGATTTCCTTTGCCGTGTCAGAAATTGCCGATTCGTCTTTGTTTCCGATGTAAATGATTCGCACCGAAGAGATTTTCTCGTCTGCGAGCGAGGATTTTTTTTGCGCAAGTTCAATCGCCTTTTCAAAGGCATAATTCATCTCAAAGCCGAAGAAGATAATCATGTCAGCATCGCTTGAAAGTGCTTTTTCGCCGATTTTTGCGTGCGCGTTTTCTGATTCTTCGCCGAGTTCAAGCATGTCGCCCAACACATAGATTTTTTTGCCTTCGATTTTGGTGTCTTTGCACAAATCGAGGGCTTTTTCCATTGAGTCGGGATTTGCGTTGTAAAAGTCTTCAAGAACCGTAAAGCGGCCTTTTTTGATGACGCTTCGCCCGCCGAGCGGTTTTAGGCTTTCAATTCCCGCTTTGATTTGCTCCGCCGTACAGCCGAGTTCCTTTGCGAGCGCGATTGCTCCGAGCGCGTTCAAGAAATTGTATTTTCCGGGGAGCGAAAGGCGCATGAGAACGCCGTCCACCGTGAAGACCGTTCCCGCCAAGCCTTCGTCGACCACGAGTTTTACGCTTTCGTCAGTGCCAAGCCCGTATTTTACGACCTTGCCCTTCACGCCTTTTTCGAGGAACGAGGCAAAATCGTCGTCTTTCGGGATAAACGCCGCGCCAAATGAATCTATATAGGTGAAAATCTTTTTCTTTTCGTTTGCGATATTCTGTCGGCTTCCTAAAATGCCGATGTGAGCCGTACCGATGTTCGTGATAATCGCGTAATTCGGCTTGAAAACTTCTGCAATCTCGCCGATTTCGTTCACGCGGTTCATGCCCATCTCAAAAAGCCCCAGCTCATGCTCGCTTCGGATATTGAACACCGAGAGCGGTAAGCCCGTCTCAGAATTGAAGTTGCCTTTTGTGGCAATGACAGAAAATTTCTGGCGGAGAATAGAAGCCGCAATTTCTTTCGTCGTCGTTTTTCCGCTTGAACCAGTCACAGCGCATCGAATGAGACGGGGAAACTTACGGGCATACGCACCCGCCGCCTGTTGCAGCGCGCGCATTGTGTTCTCCACCAGAATAAAGGCTACATTTTTGTTATCGGCGGCTTGTTTTTTAAAGCCGTCAAGGAGATTTTTAGATGTTTTTTTAGAAATAAAAACAGCAGACGCGCCTTGTTCGAGTGCCTTCTGAACATACAGATGCCCATCTTGAAATTCACCGATAAGGGGAACAAAGAGAGATTTTTCCACGACCTGCCGGCTGTCAGTTTGCACGCTCGTGAAGCAAAAGTTCTCAGAGGGGAAATCCCCGTTCAAAAGAACTCCTCCCACCGCTTCAAGCGTTTCTGACAATTTCAAGAGACTTTCTATATTTTCAGCACTTCTAGCGTCTGCCATTTTTTTCGTTCCTCAAGTTAGCAGTGTGCAGGGAGCAGTTTGCAGTGTATTTTTACTGCTCACTTCTCATTGCTAACTGCTCACTTATTTAATCTCCACTCGCACAATGTCTTCCGACTTTGCCTTGTGCATGCCAAGCTCGTTTTCCGCGATTTGTTCGATGCGGTCGGAACTGGAAAGCAGGCTTATATCCGAAATCAATTTGCGATTTTGCTCGACCACTTCAACTTGCTTGGCTTCAAGACGGGCAATTTCGCTTTTGAGCTTCGCATAGCGATGCGCCTGAAACGCGTCGAGGGCAAGCAAGAGCGGAATCAAAATCACCGACGCGTACGCCACAAAGCGCAATTTTGTCTCATGCCGAATTTTCATATCGCTTCCCCCTCAATTTGTAATCTGTGCATTTCGCTCGCATTCCGCAGTTTCCGTACCACGCGGAGTTTCGCGCTTCTTGAAGGTGAATTCGTCTTCACTTCTTCCGCGCTCGGCTCTACGGGTTTTCGTGTAAGCACTTCGGCACAGGGCGTTCCTCCGCACGAGCATTTCGCCTGCTCGCTCGGGCACACGCACTGCTTTCCTAGATTCCGAAAGTAATTCTTTACGATTCGGTCTTCAAGGGAATGGAAGGTGATTACCCCCATTTTTCCGCCGACTTGAAGCACATTGAATGCGTCGTGCAAAGCCTGTGGAAGCCGCTTTAGCTCACTGTTCACCGCGATTCTGAGAGCCTGAAAAGTCCTCGTCGCCGGGTGAATCTGCCCGTGCTTGTAGCCACTCGGAACAGCATTAAAAATGATGTCCGCAAGCTGCTTTGACGATTCGATTCTGCCGCCAGAACGCGCCTCGACTATCGCATGCGCAATCCGCCGGCTCATCTTCTCGTCGCTGTAGAGATATATCATGTTGGCGAGCTCTTCTTCCCGCCACTCATTTACAATGTCTGCCGCGCTCTCCCCTTCTTCAAAATTGAGGCGCATATCAAGTTTTTCGTCGTAGCGGAAGGAAAATCCCCTGCCCGATTTTTCGTAGTGATACACGCTGATTCCCAAATCAAAAAGAATGAGATTCGGCTTTTCTTTTTCAGCGGGATAGTTCGCATAGAATTCGTTGAACCAGCCGTTATAAAACGCCATGCGCTCACCGTACACCGAAAGGCGTTCCCGAGCACGCGCTTGAATCGTTTTATCGCGATCGAGTCCAAGAATGTGAAGGTTTGGAAAAGCAGACAAAAATGCGTTCGAGTGACCGCCCTCGCCGAGCGTAGAGTCAATCATAAAAGCATTTTTTTCAAACGGCTCACCAACGGGGCTTAAATATTCCAAGCATTCCGCAAGCAAGACCGGGGTATGAACGATTTCCACCTTTTTACATCCCACATTTTTATTTAATCCACAGATATGCACAGATTTTCACAGATTAGGATTTCTCCTTATTGGAAGCATTTCGTATTCACCACGAAATCACTCACATAACAAAACATATAATCTGTGGTAATCCTTCTAATCTGTGGATTATTTTTTTTTTAGAAACTGATGTTACTTAAAGCCTCAGCCGCTTCTTTGAGTGAGTCTTCATTCTCACCGAGATACTGGCTGTAGGCTTCTGCGTCCCAGAGTTCCATGTATTTGTTGATGCCAAGAATCACGCAGTCTTTTGAAAGGTGCGCGTATTCTCGCAGGCTTTGCGGGATAGAAAGACGACCGGCTTTATCGAGTTCCACTTCCTGAGCGGGCGCGATAAAGTGACGGAGTACAAGCGAATTTCGTGCATTGAACGGAGAAGCTGTCTCCATAATCTTTGACGAAATGTTTTTCCATTCATTGAGGGTATAAAGCCATAAACAGTGGTCGAAGCTTTGCGTAACGATGAGAACATTCTTGTCTGTTTCAGCAAACAATTCGTTCCGCAACTTTGACGGAAAAAGAACTCTGCCCTTTTCATCCAATGTGTTGCGGTACTCACCAGTTAACAACTCCATACCACTATTTACCACTTTACCCCACAATTTCCCACTTGATTACCATTTTAGCTTTCAAAATTAGTAAAGTCAACGGAAAAAATACCGATAATGCGAAAAAATGCTTATTTTTTTAGAAGCCGAAAAACACATGAATGAGATAAAAATCAGAAACGCAACGAGCGCAGACGCCGAGAGACTTTTAGAAATCTATGCGTATTATGTTGAGCACACGGCGATTACGTTTGAGTATGATGTGCCCACGCTCGAAGAATTCAAAACGCGAATACAGACGACACTCGCGCAGTTTCCGTACCTCTGCCTTGTCTCAGGCGAAAACATCGTCGGATATGCGTATGCGGGGATTTTTCATGAGCGAGAAGCCTACAAGCACTCAGTGGAGCTTTCGATTTATATTGATAAAAATGAAAAAAAGCACGGATTCGGGCGCGCGCTGTACACGGCACTGGAGCGTGAGTTACAGGAGCGCGGGATATATAATCTCTATGCGTGCATTGCCTATCCGGGCAGCGATGAGGACGAATATCTTACAAAAGACAGTGTGCGTTTTCACGAGCGGCTGGGATTTTCGGTCGTCGGACGATTTACAAAGTGCGGGCGCAAGTTCAATCGCTGGTACGACATGGTGTACATGGAAAAACTGATTGGCAGCCGAAACTGATTTACAATTCCAGTGCTTCCAGTTCATTGAGCATCGAAAGAATCTGCTCGCGGTTCGTGCCGTCAAAATGCTCTGCTTCGCGGGCAAGACGCATGAAAAAATCTTGCATGGAAACAAGTTTTTCCATCGGAACTTTGGCGGGGTAATACTCAATCAGAACACTCCCCGTCACGGGATTATGCTCAACACGCTTGATTGCATCGCTCTTTTTAAGAATAGCCTGTGCCTTTTCGACTAAATCCGCTTCTTTGAAAACAGGCGCACGAAGCCGAACGCGACCGGGGAAAAAGCTCGTAATCATTTCAAAATTCCCTGCATCGCTTTTACGCTGATTCCGACGGTGGTTGAGTTGTGCAGAACGGCGGCAAGTTGCGGCGTAATGAGACCGAACACGCCCAAAATGAGCAGGAGTGAGTTGATTTCAATGATAATCGCGTTGTTTTCGTTGATTTTGCGGACAAGCTCCTGACCAAGCACGCGTGTGACGGCGACATTGTGCAAGCCGCCTTCCGTAAGAACGATGTCAGCCGTGTCGCTTGCGATTGAGGAACTGCCCTCGATTGCGATTCCCACATCGGCGGAGCTAAGCGCGGGCGCGTCGTTTATTCCGTCACCGAGCATAATCACCTTGTTTCCAAGCGATTTTTCTTTTTCGATGAGCGAAACCTTGTCTTCGGGGAGTGCCTGCGCATAGTATGCGTCAAGACATGCGCTTTCGGCGATTTTCTTTGCCGCGCCCTCGGTGTCGCCCGTAATCATCACGCAACGGCGGATTCCCGTTTTTTTGAGTTGTTGGATAACTTCTTTTGCTTCGGGGCGCACGGGATCTCCGATGGCAAGCACGCCCGCAAGTTCTCCGTCGTATGAAAGATACAAAAGCGAGCGACCCGTTTTGAGCGATTCTTCTTGAATCTTCGCGACTTCCTCAGTTTTCGGGATTTTTTCGTCGTCAAAGATAAAATGTGCGCTTCCGATTCTGACTTTTTTGTCGTCAATGGTAGAAGCGATTCCGTGGGCGACGATGTATTCGACTTTCGTGTGCGTTTCGGGGTGGAACATGCCCTTTTCTTCGGCATGAGCGACCACCGCCCGACCGAGCGGATGCGGAAAATGCTCTTCAAGGCACGCCGCCGTCTGCAACACAAAATCTTCGGTGTAATTTTTCATCGGGTAGATTTTTTCAACGACGGGATTTGCGTAAGTGAGCGTTCCCGTTTTGTCAAAAATCACCGTTCCCGCCTCGGCACAGGCTTCAAGATACTTCCCGCCCTTCACGCTGATTCCGAGGCTTGCCGCTTCCTTCATGGCAGAAAGAACGGCAATCGGGGCGGCAAGCTTCATCGCGCACGAATAATCGACCATGAGCGTTGACATGGTTTTCGTGACATTCCGCGTAAAAAGCCAAGTGAGACCCGCGAGCGCAAAATTAAACGGAACGATTTTTTCTGCCAACGCTTCCGAGCGGCGTTGCACATTCGCCTTTAGATTCTGCGAATTGTCTATCATCTGAATGATGTTCTGCACCTTTGTGTCGCGACCCGTTGAGCGCGTGCGGATAACAAGCTCACCCTCGCTTAAAATCGTGCCAGCAAACACGCCGCTCCCTGCCTTTTTTTCGACTGGAAGCGACTCGCCCGTAATGCTCGCCTGATTCACCATGCCTTCACCGCGTTCAACCATGCCGTCGCACGGAATCATACTTCCCTCGCGCACAATCACAAGGTCGTCTTTTTTGAGCGCATCGGCAGGAATCGTTTTTTCTTCGTTTCCGTCAAGAATGTGAACAGGCTCGTCTGAAATCAAAAGTTTGTGAGCCAAATTTCCGTAAGAAGCGCGTTTTGTGACATCCTCAATGTCCTCGCCCATCTGCAAGAGCATGGAAATGGAACTTGCCGTGTTCGTATTCCCTGTGAGAGAAGCGACCATGAGTGCCGTGGCATCAAGCATCTGCGTACTGAACAGTTTTCCTTCGTGAACGAAAACCGAAAGCGCGTCGAGAACGCGGGGAACGATATTCTTAAAAAGAAGGAGTTTTCGCACGGGAAGCGGAAGCATTTTTTTAAAGAAATAATCCATGAGCGTGGAAATAAAAATGCTCATAATGCTTTCGGTAATCGGAATCTGCGCGACGGCTTCAAGCAATTTTTCGTCTTCGAGATATTTTGCGCCGAGAGCCTTGAACAGATTTTCGATTTCAGCTTGCGAAATGACGGACGGATTGAACATAATAAGATACGAGCCGATGTTTGTGTTCACGGAAATATCAGTGATTCCCTCTTGAACGGCAATCAGGCTTTGGGCGAGAATAGCCTGCCGTGGAGTGACTTCGCGCACATCATAGTGAACGCGGATTCTCCCCGGCAAGGAATGATGGACAGTGGCAGTCACGGCGATTATGCCTTTGCGCTTTCAGCTTTTTTTGAATTGTTGTATTTTGCCTCAGCCACGATGTCCTCGGCATCTTCTTTTACGCTTTCTGCAAACGCCGCCGCTTCGTCTTTGAGCTGCAAGCCCTTTCCAACGACAGAAGCACATGCTTTTTTGAACGCTGGACTTTTAATCAATGAAACAGCCGCAACTCCCGCCACAACACCAAGACCAAAACAGACCCATTTGTTATTGAACATAAACGCCTCGTATAAATAATGTAGTGAGAAAAATAGTATTCTCTTTTAATGTACCTGTCAATGACGTAAGTAACTGTAATCAAACTTAAATTCCCTATTGCTAACATTGAAAAAGCGGTGTATAACAAAGAGGGAGAAAATTGTTAGCATTGTATAACAATTAAAAGCAGCATATGAAAGTCACCTACATCAACAAAATCTTTGCAAAACTGGGCGCATGGCAGATTCGTTTCCGCTGGGCGATTCTTTTTGTCATCTGCGCCGTGTCGGTCGTGTGCTTGACGGGCTTACCCAAACTCACTATGGCGAACAACGAAGAAGACTGGTTTGAGGACTGGGAGCAGGTGAAGGTGGACTCCGACCATTTCAAGGACATCTTTGGAAGTGACGACTCGATTATGGTCTTGGTGCAGGCGGACGATGTGTTTGCGCCGCGCGTCTTAGCAGCGATTGAACGGCTTGGCGAACGGCTTGAAAACGAAGTTCCCTATGCGGACGAAGCCACTTCGATTATGAACATAAAAATCCCCGTCGGCACGGAAGACGCGATTGACATCAGAAATCCGTTTGAGGACGGAATTCCATCAGACACGGCACAATTGCAGGCAAAAAAAGACTTTATCTTAAGCCGAGAATCCTTGGTGAACAACATCGTCTCTGACGACGCAAGGGAAACATGGATTTTGCTTTCGCTTGAAAAATACGAGGGCGGCATTGAGTTTGCCACCGAAGCGATTGCCCGCCCTGCGCAAAAAATCATCTTGGAAGAAGCCGCCCGCTCCGACGGCTCGTACACCTTTAAGCCCACGGGCATGTCCTACAGCGAAATGGAAGAAAACGATGTGGTCGCCCGCGAATGTGCTGTGCGCGTTTTGAGCGGATTTGCCGTCATGCTCCTCTGCCTCATCCTTTTTGTGCGCTCTCTCCGTGGCGTGATTGTGCCGCTCGTGGCAACCGTCTTAGGGATAGGCTCAGTCTTGGGCTTGAGCGCGCACTTGGGCGTGACTGCCGACAGCAACATGATTACGCTCCCGATTTTGCTCGGCATGGCACTTTCGGTGGGCTATTCGATTCACTTTGTCAATTCGTTCAGAATGCACTTCCGCCGCACGGGTCTTCGCACCGAGTCGGTCATCAAGGCGGTGGAAGAAACAGGCTGGCCGATTTTGTTCACGGTGATTACAACGGTCGCCTCGCTCGTGTCTTTTTTGTTTGCGGGTATCGGACCTATCCGCTGGGTGGGCGGCATTTCGTCGTCAATCGTCTTCGCCGTGTACCTGTATGTCATCGTGTTCATCCCGATTTTGATGAGTTTTGGTGGGGATTTTAAGGGGCAAAGCCCCTTAGGAGAGGGGGTAGCGGAAAACGGTAGCACGCTTGCGTGCGGACGGTTGGAGCGAGGGGGAGACTTCCCCCCTTCTGGTGCGACTTCTGCTGACATGGCGTTTGCACGGTTTGGCGAAAAGGTCACGCGGCATGCAAAACTGGTCGCGCTTGTGTCGGCGCTCGTGATTGCGGCGATGATTCCGGGGATTTTCAGAATCAGCGTGAACATGGACTACACGGAGATGATGGGCGCGAAGATTCCGTATGTGGCGCGGATTTTGGACATGCTTTCGGGAAAACTCGGTAGCCTCTACAGTTACGATGTGATGATTGAATTTGACGACGAGGAAGCGTTTAAGTCGGCGGAGCATTTCCTTGCGCTCGATGCGCTTGAACAGGAACTTGGTCGCTTGGGTCTTACCAAAATTTCGGGCACAAAGCCGCGCGTCACTTCTGCTTGCGGCATGATGAAAGAAATCAACCGCATGTTTAACGGCGACGACCCGCATTTTTACGCGATAAACACGGACGAGGGCGTTATCGCGCAGAACCTGCTTTTTTACGGCGACAGTTTTACGGACTGGTTTGACATCGACAGCGACAATTTTGGCGTTACGCATGTGCATGTGGAACTTGCCGGCTACGACGCGAACACGATTGTGGGCGACATCAACGGCGCGAAGGCGGCGGCAGAGCGGCTGTTCCCCGGCGCAAAGGTAAGCATTGTGGGCGAGGTGGTGGAGTACGCGGAGATGAACCACAAACTCGTCACCGCGGAACTAAAATCGTTCAGTTTGTCGTTTGTGATTATCGCGGTCTTGCTGATTCTTGCGTTCTCTAGCCTTAAAACGGGGCTTATCGGCATGATTCCGAACCTTGCGCCCGTGGTGGTGGTTGGCGGCGTGATGGGCTACGCGGGATTTTCGCTCGACATGCTCACCATGACGATTATGCCGATGATTTTAGGCATCGCCGTGGACGACACGATTCACTTTATCAACCACATCAAGTACGAGTTGGAACTGACCGGCGACCTAACGCAAGCGATTGTCATCAGCTTCCGTGAAATCGGAAAGACGATGGGCATGACCACCTTCATTCTGTGCGCGATGTTCTTCGTGTACCTGTTCAGCCCCTTAAACTGCCTTTCGCGCGTGGGCTTGCTCGCAATCGTGGGCTTGGCAAGCGCGCTCATCGCAGACTACACGCTCACCCCCGCGCTGATGTATATAGTACGACCATTTACAAAAAGGAGATAAGCACTATGAAAAAACTGAGTTTATTTGCATTCACCCTTACCCTCACCACCTCGCTCTTTGCCCAGTCGCTCACGGGCTACGACATCGCCAAGCGTGCCGACAGCGTTGAAAAAGGCAAAACCTCGTCGTACACCGCCACGATGACGCTCACCAACAAAAAGGACGCAAAGCGCGTGCGCGAAGTGATGATGAAAGAAAAGGACTTTGGCGACACCACCAAAACCGTCGTCGTGTTCACCGTGCCAAAAGATGTGGCGGGCGTCGCCTATCTGATGTTCGAGTACGACGAAAAAGCCGACGGTACCAAGCCCGACAGCGACAACTGGCTCTACATGCCCGCCATGAAAAAAGTGCGCCGCATTTCTGGCTCCACGCGCCAAGACGACTTTATGGGCACGGACTTCACCTACGAAGACATGGGCGAGCGCGGGCTTTCCAAAGACACCTTCACGCTGCTCGGCACAGAAACCGTGGACGGCACAGACTGCTACAAAGTGGAAGCCGTCGCCAAAGACAAAGGCGAAAAAAATCCGCGCCGCATCCTCTGGTGGCGCACAGACAACTATCTTCTGCAAAAAGCCGAGTTCTACGACAAGCAAAACACCCTGCAACGCGAACTCACCTGTTCCGACATCACGCAAATCAGCGGAATCTGGACGACGGGCAAAATGTTCATCAAAAACGTGCAGACCGGACACTCCACGCTGCTTGAAATGAAAGACGTGCAGTACAATGTGGATTTGAGCGACAGCCTTTTCACCGTGACCGCAATCGAGCGAGGAACGGTGCGATAATGAAAAACTCCCGTTTTTTCATTTTCATCTTTCACTTTTCCGTTTTCACTGTTCCGTTCTTCGCGCAAGAAACGCAGTTCTCTGGCACGCTTTCCGCCCTTGCAGGAATTGCGCTTCCGTACACGGCGAATTCTGGCGACTTCGTGCTGGGCGAGACAAAGGCACAGGGCGAACTTTCCGTGTTCGCCGAAAACAGCACACTCTACGCAAACGGCTTTGTGCTGTATGACGCGCTCAAAAATCACGCGGACGCGCTGGATTTTGTGGCGGGGAACGAAAGCGCGGGGGGCGCCTTGCAGGAAGCCTGGTTTGACTACACGCAGGACTTTTGGGCACTCCGCGTGGGCAGGCAAATAAGCGCGTGGGGCAAAGCCGACGGACTTTCCGTTGCCGATGTGCTCTGCCCGCAGGAAGAAACGCAGTTTGCAGCCCGCACCTACACAGAAAGCCGCCTCGGTATTGACGCGGCGCGATTTTCGCTCAAAAACGAGACCTATTCCCTTGACGCATACTGGATTCCGTTTTTTACGCCCGCCGCGCTCCCGCTGGGTGGCGCAAGCCCGCTCAAAAAAACGCTTTTTGGCACTACGGCATTTTCCCGCGACGACATCACGCTTCCCGATTTGCACATAAAAAACAGCGAATACGCGGCAAAACTGAGCGCGTATTTGGCGGCACTCGATGTCTCGCTCTACGGATTCTACGGCTTTGACGACGAGCCGTTTATTTCGTACACGCTTGACGAAGCGGGCGCGGTCAAAATCTCTGGCAACTACGAAAAAATGCTCATGTTCGGCGCAGACGCGGCAATTCCACTTGGCGAGACCGTTTTGCGCATGGAAACGGCATTTTTTCCTGACCGACACTTCGGCACGAGCGCAGAAAGTCAAATCGCTTCTCTTATGGCGGGAACGAAAAGCGAAATCACGCAAAAGCGCAACCAACTCAAAGCCCTCGCTGGAATCGACTGGATGCCCGCAAGCTGGACGATTACCGCACAATACTACGCCGACGCCGTGTTTGGCGACCTTTCCGCAATCAGCCGCGAGCGGTACGAGCATTGCGCCACGCTTTCTGTCTCCCGCGCGTTTTTTTCCGACACGCTCACGCTTTCCCTTGACGGCATTTTGGGCTTAAACGATTTTGACAGCGTGCTTCAAGCAAAGTGCGAGTACGCGCTTTCAGACCACATCACGCTCAGCGTTGAGGGAGACTTTTTCAACGAAGGCAAAAATACAGGAAATTACGGCAGGTTCAAAGATTTGAGCTGCCTTATTCTTGGTGGAAAATTCAGTTTTTAGGAGCATGAAATGACACAAACACAAAAATCCCCGCTTTCGCGCATCCTTGCGTTTGCGGGCGCGTACAAGGCACTCACTTACGTGGGGCTGTTTCTTTCTGCCGTGGCGCAAGTCTGCGGCATGATTCCCTACATCTGTGTGTGGCTCGTCCTGCGCGACTTGATTGTCGCCGCGCCCGACTTTTCCCGTGCAAGCCAAATCGCCCGCTACGGCTGGATTGCGTTCGGCTTTGCCACGCTCGGCATCGTCATCTATTTTCTTGCGCTTTTGTGCACGCACCTTGCGGCATTCAAGACGGCGAGCAACATCAGAAAGCGCGGCATGGAGCATCTGATGAAAGTGCCACTCGGATTTTTTGACGAGAACGGGTCGGGATTGCTTAGAAACAGGCTTGACGGCGCGGCAAGCGAGACTGAAACGCTCCTTGCGCACAACCTTGCCGACATGGTGGGAACGGCGGCGATGTTCGTTGCGATGCTTGTCCTTATGTTCGTGTTTGACGCTCGCATGGGGGCAGCGTGTATGCTTTCCGCGGTTATTTCGATTGCCATGCTCTGCGTGATGATGAGCGGAAAGAACGCCAAGCTTATGCTGATTTACCAGAGCGCGCAGGACGAAATGGCGAAGGCGGGAACGGAATATGTGCGCGGCATTCCCGTGGTCAAAGTTTTTCAGCAGACCGTCTATTCGTTCCGCGCGTTCAAAGAAGCGATCGAAAACTACAGCGAAAAGGCGGAGCTGTACACTGACGGCGTGTGCCGCCTTCCCCAGTCGGTGAACCTGACGGTGACGGAAGGCGCGTTCATTTTCCTCGTGCCAGCTTCTCTCTTGCTTGCACCCGCAGCCCTTGCTCACGGAGATTTTGCCTCGTTCGTCACGGATTTTGCGTTTTACGCCGTGTTCAGCGCGATAATCTCAACCGCGCTCGCAAAAATCATGTTCGCCTCTAGCGGAACGATTCTCGCAAACACCGCCTTAAAGCGAATCGAATATGTGATGAACGCACCCGTCCTTGAACAATGCGAAAATCCAAAGTCGCCGAGCGGAAACAGCATTGCATTCAAGCATGTGTCGTTCACCTACGCGGGAAGCGACCGCCCTGCGCTTTCTGATGTGTCGTTCACTGCCGAAAGCGGGCAGACGGTCGCGCTTGTTGGACCGAGCGGCGGCGGAAAGACCACGGCGGCAAGCCTGATTCCGCGTTTTTGGGATGCGAGCGAGGGCGAAGTTCTGCTTGGCGGCGTGAATGTGAAGGAGATTTCGCAGAAAGTCCTTATGGAAAAAATCGCGTTCGTGTTCCAGAATTCGCGCCTGTTCAAAACCTCGATTCTAGAAAATGTGCGCGCCGCCCGCCCCGAAGCCACGCGCGAGGAAGTGCTTTCCGCGCTCAAAGCCGCGCAATGCACCGACATCATCGAAAAACTGCCCGACGGAATTGACACCGTTATCGGAAGCGAAGGCACTTACCTTTCTGGCGGGGAGCAGCAGCGTGTTGCCCTTGCCCGCGCCATCTTAAAGGACGCGCCCGTCATCGTGCTTGACGAAGCGACCGCCTTTGCCGACCCCGAAAACGAAGCCCTCATCCACGCCGCCCTCAAAACGCTCACGAGCGGAAAAACCGTCATCATGATAGCCCACCGCCTTTCCACCGTCGTCGGCGCAGACAAAATCATCGTCCTCAAAGAAGGAAAAATCGCTGAAACTGGCACGCACGATGAACTGAAAGCCACCGACGGCGTGTACGCGCACATGTGGGCGGAGTACAACAAAGCGGCAGAGTGGAAGATTTAGGGGAAGATGGGCGTTCCCCGCCTGTCGGCGGGTCGGGCTTTTCGGGGTTACGCTATCGCTCCATTGCTCCACTTCGTTCCGCAACAAGCCTTGCGGCTTGCCCCTACAATCCCTAACGCTGGGCTAACAAAAAAATTATCTTTCCGAATGGGGAAAAATTCAGTATCTTTAAATTAGATAGCAAATCTGGAAGCCCAGCAAGGAGAGATGAAAATGCCAACTATTCAAGTAAAAGAATCTGTCATAAAGACTTAAAAAACGAATGGCACGGATTACATTTGCATTACCGACATTGCAAAGCAGAAAAATCCACTGGAGCAGAAAGATGTCGTAAAAAACTGGCTTCGCTCTAAAAATACGCTTGAATATCTTGGGCTTTGGGAAATGCTGAATAATCCCGATTTCAAAGGGGTCGAATTCGCCCCCCTTTTAAAAGAAGCCGGAAGCCATGCTTTTACGATGAGTCCGAGCCGATGGATTGAAACGACACATGCAATCGGCTTAATTTCAAAAAACGGCGCGAACGGCGGCACTTACGCACAGCGGGACATTGCCTTCAAATTTGCCAGTTTGGTTTCCGTTGAGTTTGAACTGTATCTGATAAAGGAATTCCAACGCCTAAAGGAAGACGAACAGAAGCAACTCGGCTGGAGTGCAAAGCGCGAGCTTGCCAAAATCAACTACCGCATCCACACCGACGCGATAAAGCAGAACCTTATCCCGCCCGAACTCACCCCTCAGCAAAAATCATTCGTGTATGCCGATGAAGCCGACTTGCTGAACACGGCAATGTTCGGACAGACCGCCCGCGAGTGGCGTGAAGCACATCCCGAACTAAGAGGCAACATCCGCGACTACGCGACAATCAATCAGCTGATTTGCCTTTCAAATATGGAAAACTTGAACGCCGTATTCATCAACGATGGACTTCCGCAGAGCGAACGGCTTGAAAAACTGAACAAAATTGCGATTCAGCAAATGCAGGTGCTGGAGAATATTGAGGATAGGAAGTTGCTGATGGAAGAAAAGAAATAACAATACCGTTATCTTTAGTTTTTGGAAAGTGCTTGTACAGAAGTTTCTTTAATCAATACGAATCCCGCGTTTTCAGAATTAAATCTTGCATGGAATCCCGAACCGTCACGGGGATTTCTTCAAGTGCGTCTATAATCAGCTTGTTTTTGCGATAGAGCGTAAGTTCTTGTTTTTCCAACTCTGACTGGCTGGGTGCTTCTGTTTCTGCGTTCAGAATGCGCACGGTTTCTTCTCCCAAAAGACTTTCAAGTGATATGTTCATGATTTTTGAGATTTTGAGCGCGAGGTCGGCATGGGGCATACTGTTTTTGTTCATGCCGTTGATAATCGTTGAATAAGGAACGCCTGCCCGAAAAGCCAAGTCTTTCACTTCCAAATTTTTATACGGTAACAATTTTTTTACATTTGTCCAGAACGAAGCCATACCCGATTATTACCGAATTGCGATGTACGGTTGTAAAAATATCGCTAAAAAGATATATTATCTTTATAAAGATTTTATATCTCTTTAAGGTTTGTATGCTTTTTTCATCAATTACATTTCTTGTATTTTTTCTGCCCGCCGTGCTGATTTTTTACTATACCCTGCCGAATCTTGCCTACAAAAATTGCGTGCTGTTTTTGGCAAGCCTGTTTTTCTATGCGTGGGGTGAGCCGAAATTCGTTTTCTTAATGTTTGCCTCAATCGTTTTCAACTACAACATGGGCTTGTTTTTGGGAAATGACACCGCACATAAAAAGAAAATCCTTGCCTTTGCGATTCTTGCAAATATCGTGGTCTTGCTTGTGTTCAAGTATCTCGGCTTTACCTGTAAAATCATCGATGCTTTTCTGAGTGCAGTGCATATTCAGCCGCTCACCGCCATCAACTTGGTCATGCCAATCGGCATTTCATTCTACACTTTTCAGGAAATTTCATACCTTGTCGATGTGTACCGAAAGCCCGAACTCGCGCAGAAAAACCTGCTGCACCTCGGACTGTACACCGCATTTTTTCCGCAACTGATTGCAGGGCCGATTGTCCGCTACCACGATATAAACGAGCAGATTTCAGCGCGGACGGTCACTGTTCCGCAGTTTTCGCTCGGTTTGGAGCGGTTCATCATCGGCTTAAGCAAGAAAGTGCTTCTGGCAAATAATTTTGCCGTTGTCTGCGACTCCGCTTTTGAGGCTGATTTTTTCAGCTATGGCGCGGCGACGGCATGGATTGCCGCCTTTGCATATGCCATGCAGATTTACTATGATTTTTCGGGCTACTCCGACATGGCAATCGGGCTTGCCAAACTGTTCGGCTTTGATTTGCTTGAAAATTTCAATTATCCTTATGCCGCTTCTTCAATCACGGATTTTTGGAAACGCTGGCATATCTCGCTCACCAATTTTTTCCGCGACTATGTATATATCCCGCTCGGCGGAAACCGTAAGGGAAAACTCCGAACCGTTCTGAATCGCTTCATTGTCTTTTTTACGACAGGACTGTGGCACGGCGCAGCATTCAATTTTATCCTGTGGGGCTTGGGGCACGGAATCTTGATGACGATAGAACGGGCGTTCGCCAAAAAAAGCCATGCAAAAGAAGCCAGCCGAAAGACAGTGGCAACGGTGATTCTCTCCGTCCTCGGCAGAATGTACACACTATTTGCCGTCTTGATGCTCTGGGTATTGTTCCGAAACGGCACGGGAGCAAGTATAAAGCTGATTTTGAAACTGTTCGGCATAAATTACAGCCGCTTCACCTCGCATTTTCAGCCATACTATTACGATGAACTTATTTCACCGCACATCGGAGCAAGTTTTTATCTGTTTGCATGTCTCGGAATCCTGTTCGCGTTTCCGTGGTGGAAAAAGTTTTCTCTTTCGTGCAAGAACAGTTGTCTCTGGACAAGCATAACTGTCGTCAAATACTTTGCACTCATCCTTCTGCTCGTGCTTTGCTACGCGAATCTTGCAGGAAATTCATACAACCCATTCATTTACTTTAGGTTCTGATTATGAAACATACAATTCACCTTGTTTTTACCCTTGCTGTTCTCATTCTGCTTTCACTGCCCGTCATTTTTTTCAATTCAAAGCAGACTGTCTCAGAAAAAGAAAACCGTGCGCTTGCCGCAGAGCCGGCGTTGATAAAAGAAAACCGCCTAAACGAACGGCTCTTCGCGGAATATGACGAGTATTTCAGCGACCACATTGGCTTTCGCGAGGAACTGATTCAACTGAACGCGAAAAACCTGCTCCATATCGAAAAAGCAAGCTCTGTCGGAAAGGCAGTTGCGGGAAAAAACGGCTGGTATTTCTATACGCTACCCTCAGACGGCAACAATCTTCTTGATTTCTACAAGCGGAATCTTCTGGACGACACTCAGCTTGCCCAGTTTTCTGAGTGTGTTTCTTCTACCATGAAATGGTGTGCCGAGCACGAGATTCCTTGTATTTTTCTTATCTGTCCGAACAAACATTCCGTGTATGCCGAATACTACCCCTTCGATCACCCCGAAGGAATCACCCGCGCCGACCAGCTGACGCATGTTTTTGACGAGCTTGGCGCAAACTATCTTTTCCCGCGCGACTTTCTGCTTTCAAAAAAGAGGGATTTTGACTTTCCGCTGTATTATGAGACCGACACGCACTGGAATCCGCAGGGAGCCTACCTTGCGTTCACGCTGCTGCGCGAGAGAATTGCAGAGCTGTTTCCACAGACGGACTTTCCGAACATCGAGTATAACGCTACGATTTCAGAAAGCGAGACCGCCGGAGATTTGCTTCCGATGCTGAACATACAAACGGCGCGGAGTACGCAAATCACGCTGACACCCGTCGGGCGGAAACCAACTGATTTTTACAGCTACCTGAAAAATGCTGGTCGTGATGGCGTTCATACAAAGGGGGCAACCCCTGCCTTACCCCGCGCTTTGATTTTCCGCGATTCGTTTTTCAGCGCACTAGAGCCGTTCGTCTCCCCGTTGTTTTCCGAAGCTGAATATGTCTGGAAGAAATTCTCCGAAGAGGATAAAAAATATGTTCTTGAATACAAACCCGACATCATAATATTTGAGAGCGTAGAACGCTCTTCGGCAACTATTGTTCAATAGATTCCGCATTAGCCACGCGCAAGGGTATGGAGTGGTGGCGGCGATAGCCGACAGTGCGTAGCACCGCGCGTTAGCAAGCCACGGAACACCCGACTCGCCGACAGGCGGGATGCGCCCAAAATAAACCCGCTTGAAAAACTGATTATGTCTATTCCCATGTAGAATTTTTTCTCACAAAAAGGTAGCATTTTTAGTGTAAGACTTCCGCCACGCAGTTGCATTACCGTGGAACGCGAGCGATGAAAGAGGAGTTCTGTCGCGTTTGTATTATGGGGAATTGATGGCGATTGGCAGGTTAATAAAACAAAAATGCCACGGCGAAACAGACAATGGCAGAATGCCCAGCGCGAAAACAGGCAGTGTTGGATAAGTGGCTGAGGTAGGAGAATGTTATGGAAAACGAAATAATCACCACAGCCCCAACTTCCCGTGAAATCATCTTCTACAAGGACGGCGACAATCAGGTAAAAGTCGAAGTCCTCTTGCAGAACGAGAATCTTTGGCTCACACAGGCAAAAATTGCGGAATTGTTCGGAGTGCAAAAGGCGGCGGTCTCAAAACATCTCAAAAATATCTTTGAAGATGGGGAGTTGGTTGAAAATTCAGTTGTTTCCATTTTGGAAACAACTGCCGCTGATGGCAAAAACTACAAAACCAACTTCTACAATCTCGATGCGATTATCGCCGTGGGCTACCGTGTGAACTCAAAAAAAGCCACGATGTTCCGAATCTGGGCAAACAAGATTCTCAAAGAATATATCATCAAAGGCTATGTGATGAACGACGACCGCCTTAAGCAGCCCGAATACTACTTTGGCAAGGACTACTTTGAGGAACAGTTGGAGCGAATCCGCGACATCAGAAGCAGCGAGCGGCGTTTTTATCAGAAAATCACGGATATCTATTCAAAATGCAGCGCAGATTATGATGTGAATTCGCAGGTGACGAAGGATTTTTTTGCTACCGTACAGAACAAGCTTCATTTTGCGGTGAGTCATCAGACTGCGGCGGAAATTGTCTACACTCGCGCTGACCATACAAAGCAGAATATGGGGCTAACAACTTGGAAAAACGCGCCAGCAGGTGAAATCCGAAAGCCAGATGTTTCGATTGCAAAGAATTATCTGAACGAAGAGGAAATGCAGAATCTGAATGAAATTGTCACGATGTTCTTGGACTATGCGGAGCGGCAGGCTCGACGGCTTCAGGTGATGTACATGCTGGACTGGGTTAAAAAGCTAGATGCCTTCTTGCAGTTCAACGATGAGGATATTCTTCACAACAAGGGCAAAGTCACGCACGAAATTGCAAAAGCTTTTGCCGAAAGCGAATTTGAGCAGTATAAGGCGATTCAAGACAGGACTTACAAAAGCGATTTTGACAAGTTTTTGGAAGACGCAGGAAATGCGTTGGAATAACGCGGTCGTATTTTATTTCCCCTCTTGCCCATCCTTAAAAGTTAGCATATACTAACATCTATAAGGAATATCAAACACTATGTTCGGCGAAAACTTCAAGCGAAAATATGCGCTTTCTGACAAGGGCGTTTCTAACACAAAAAAAGGCATGGTCTGGACGGTCATCGTGAATCTTGTCGTCATGGGCGGCGTGTCGGTTCTGTACCTGCTCATGGAAAAGTTCATGCGTGTTCACACGGGCGGGGCGGGGCTTCCGAGCGTCGCGCTTTTTGCGGGTCTGATTCTCGGATTTGTCGTCCTTTCACTCGTCACGCACTGGGAGCAGTACCGAAGCACCTACGGGCTGGTCTACGGCGAGGTCAAGAATATGCGGCTTTCGCTTGCAGAACGGCTCCGCACGCTTCCGCTTTCGTTTTTTGCCAAGCGCGACATTGCCGACCTTACTGAAACGATTATGGGCGATGTGAACCGCATGGAGCATGTGTGGTCGCATGTGCTGGGCTACTTGTACGGCGCGTACATTTCCACGGCGATTATTGCGGTCGGTCTGTTTGCGATTGACTGGCGGCTCGCGCTCGCTTGCCTGTGGGGAGTGCCTGTTGCGTTCGGTTTGTTGTTTGGAAGCCGAAAAATGGCGGAAAAAAACGCGGCGGCGGCGAAAAAGGCGGGGCTTGTCGCTTCGGACGGAATGCAGGAAACGATTGAGACCGTGCGCGAAATCCACGCGACCAATCAGGAATCGCGCTACCTTTCTTCGCTCTTTGAGAAAATTGACGCGCACGAAAAATCGCTCATTCACGGGGAATTTGCCACGGGCGTGTTCGTGAACGCGGCGAGCGTCATCATGCGGCTCGGCGTTGCCACTACGATTCTGACGGGGGCGACGCTCATTCTTTCGGGCAAAACTGATTTTATGACGCTCTTTATGTTCCTTTTGGTGATTACGCGAATCTACGCGCCCTTTGACCAGAGCCTTGCACTGATTGCCGAAGTCTTTCTTTCCGAAGTGTCGGCGGGGCGGCTTATGGAAATCCACGACACAAAGACGGCAGCGGGCGGCACGGAGTTCAAGCCGAACGGACACGACATCGTTTTTGAGAATGTGACTTTTTCGTATGACGACAAAAAAGTGCTTGACGGGGTGAGTTTTACCGCAAAAGAAGGCGAAGTGACGGCTCTTGTAGGTCCGAGCGGAAGCGGAAAAAGCACTTGCGCCCGCCTTGCCGCCCGCTTGTACGACGCGAACGGCGGAAAAATCAGCGTGGGCGGAACGGACATCGCCACAGTGGAGCCAGAAACGCTCCTTTCCGATTATTCGATGGTCTTCCAAGATGTGGTGCTTTTTGACGACACGGTGATGGAAAATATCCGCCTCGGAAAGCACGGCGCAACCGACGAAGAAGTGCGAGCCGCCGCCGCTGCCGCAAACTGTGACGAGTTTGTGCAAAAGCTTCCCGACGGCTACCAAACCAAAATCGGCGAGAACGGCGCAAAACTTTCTGGCGGGGAGCGGCAGCGCATCTCGATTGCCCGCGCGCTCCTCAAAAACGCGCCGATTGTCCTGCTTGACGAAGCCACCGCCTCGCTCGATGTTGAAAACGAAACGAAAGTGCAAGCCGCGCTCTCCCGCCTGTTGAGCGGAAAAACCGTGCTTGTCATCGCCCACCGCATGCGCACCGTTGAGGCGGCGGATAAAATCGTCGTGCTTAAAGACGGCAAAGTGGCAGAAGAAGGCTCACCCGCCACGCTCCGCGCCAACGAGCATTCGCTTTTTGCCCGGATGCGCCATCTGCAGAGCGAAAGCGCGAAGTGGAGCGTGTAGAATACGGAGAACAACTATGAAATTCACCTACATCAATAAAATCTTTGCAAAACTGGGCTGATGGCTAACACACATCTTTCATCGCCTGCAAAAACACCTCGCCCGCCCGCGTGAACTGCTGATTCCGCCGCCACACCACATACATATTCGTGGTGAGTTCCGGCATGAGCGGCTTAAAGCAGAGCGGAGAATCGCTTCCCGTGTCGCACAGTCCCTCAAACGTAAGCAGGTAGCCCACGCCCTCGCGGCAAAGCACGCTCCCGTTGTACGACAAATCAAGCGTGCAGACCACGTTCAGTTTTGAAACATCATCGCCGAACCAGCGCGGTAAATCCGCCGCAAGCGACTGGCGCGAGACCATTATCGGCTTTCCGACCAAATCACACGGCTCAATAAAATCACGATTCGCAAGCTCGGCATCACGGCGCATCACCACGCCCCAGCGGTCAACGGCGTGTACGGTAAGCGAGTTGTATTTTTCCACATCGACATGCTCCACAATCACCGCAAAATCGAACAACCCCTTGTCCAGTTTTTCAAGCACGCGCTCACTGTCGCCCGCGTACAGGTGGTAGCGGATGAGCGGGTGCTGCTTTTTGAGCCGTAGGATGCACTTTGCAAGGAACGCGATGTTTTTTGACTCCGCGCACGCAATCGCAATGTCGCCCGCAACCTCGTCCGATTTGAGAGCCCTAAAGTCCTGCACCGTCTTTTCGGTCATCGAAAGAATGTCCTCCGCCCGCTCCCGCAGCAACTCGCCCGCAGGAGTCAGCCGAATGGCGTAGTTCGTGCGCTCAAAGAGCTTTTCGCCCAGCTCGTCCTCCAAGTCCTTAATCTGCCGGCTCATCGTGGGCTGCGTCACATTGAGCGATTCCGCCGCCCGCGTGATGTTCCCCAGTCTCGCCGCCGCAAGAAAATATTTCAATACGCGAAGTTCCATAGCAAAAGTATAGCACGAAAACGGAAAAATAGAGCCATTTGTTTTTTATTTTGGGCGCATCCCGCCTGTCGGCGGGTCGGGTGTTCCGTGGCTTGCTAACGCGCGGTGCTACGCACTGTCGGCTATCGCCGCCACCACTCCATACCCTTGCGCAAATATTTCTCCAAAATCAACTCCAGCGTATAAAAGCGGTTGCCTTCTTTTTTCACTTCTTTGAGCGTCATATACGCAATGGCGTTTTTCCCGCTAGAAAGCGTGATTTTGTTTTGCAAGCGGTGCATGGCGACCACA
>JAFUTH010000025.1 GCA_017484285.1 Treponema sp.
GAGGAGCCGGGCGGCGTAATACTCGGCTCGCTTCCCGTACGCGTAGCCCTCGTCCCAAGACTGCATCTCGACCTGAGCCTTCTCGCCGTCGGCGAATGTGCAGTTAATGTCGTAATCGATTCCCCGCTGAGCGTCATACACTTTCGGGATCTCGCTGTTCACCACGGTTGCGGATTTTACCTCGCGCCCGATTGCCGCGCTCAAGAACGAGCGCAGTGCCTTGCGGGAGTCCTCGGTGTCCTGTGTGAAGATTGCCTTGAAGTTCGGGTCTAAGCGCGGGTTCAGGATTCTTGTCGGTTTGTGAGTCATGAAAAATTACCTCTCTGCTGTGATTTTTTGCGGGCGCAAGCTATGCTTCCCCACTCAACGCATCTCTTTTGCCCACGCTTATTTATTTGTAGAAATTGGCTCGGTTTTTACAGCGAGAAGAGAATAATTTTTTGTTATATTTGTGATTTTTGGGCTAAACCGCTCATTAGTGAACCTCCAAATGACTGAGTGTCTGTGTATATGACCTTGGTTCGCTGTTCAAAAACTCAAAATTGGAAGTCGCTTCATCTTATTCGCGTGTCGTTCGTTTGCTTAAATTTTCGGAATTGTTCAAACTGTCCTATGTCTTTTCTATATAAAAAGGAACTATAATGAAACAATTCATAAACTTGGAGGAACAAAATGAAAAAATCAGTTAGGCTGATGCTCGCAGGCGTTCTTGCTGCAAGCGCGCTTTTTTCTCTCTCGGCTGCCGAAAAAGAAATCAAGCGCGATTTGAAACCGACGGCTGCGTGGAATCTCTACATTCCGGGCAAAGGAAACAAAAAGGATGTCCTTAAAGACTTAAACAAAGCTGGCTGGCAAGTCAGCAACAATTACAAGGCGCATTTTTCGCTCGTTGACGGTTCAATCAACAAAAAGAAAGTGCTCAAAATCAACACGCTCGACGGCAAAAATGACGCGCTCATGCTTCCGCTCACGGGCAACGAAAAGAAAGTCACGCTCGTCTTCCGCGCGCAGGGTGCTGTTGACCCCGACAATCCGCAGACTCCCTACGGAATTTTCTTCGCGTATTTGCAGAACGGCGTGTATCAGTCGATGATTCGGCACAATGCGTCAAATCAGATTAAAGGCTCAAAATCAATGGTTCGCCTCACTTCTGACGGCACGGCAAAGGGCGAAAAACTCAACATCGTCTCTGATTGGCACGAATATCGCTTTGTGTGGGACATTGAGTCTCAGGACAAAATGACGGCGCAGTGCTACATCGACGGAAAACTCTTCCACTCTGATACCTGCAAAAAAGTCAATTTTGCCGACACAATGACTTCCCTTGACTGGAATACAATGGAAGGACCGGGAAATTACCTCGAATTCGGTGAAAATGACGGCTCAACAAACGGTTTCGGTCGCTACGCATATCTTCTCGTCGTTGTCGATGAGGACATTTCGGGCATTTCAACCGAAGATTTGGGCAAAAAACTCAAAGTTGACCTCACTTCAAATCCTGTCACAAAAGACGCTGGGCCGCAGAGCAAGCGACCTGCAAAAAAACCGGCAGGAATCAATATTCTTGCCGCAGAAGTTGGAAAAGCAGCAGAATGGGAAGACCCATGCACGATTGAAAACGGCACGCTCAACCTCGACGAACTCCAGACAAGCTGGGCAAAAGCCGAAAAAGTCGTGCGCAATCCTGCCACACCGGATTTGAATTTTGCGGCAGTCGTTGACGCAACAGGCGCAAACGGCGCATACAAAACAATCGCCGAAGCAATCGAAAAAGTGCCGTCAAATTCTGCAATCAAAATCATGCCGGGAACTTATCAGGAAAAACTCTTGATTACAAAACCGGGAATCTCGCTCATCGGTACAGACCCTGCCAAAACAATCATCTACGGCTACGAAGCTGACACAGGCGGAATCAACGGCAATCTTCTCGTCGAAGTCAATCTTCTTCCACAGGGAACGAACACCGAGCCGGGAGCAGCCGCGGCAATTCCAGAAGCGCCGGTCGAAAATTGCTACTTCAATGCGGTGAACCTCACTTTCTACAACAAAGGCGCAGAATGGAACAAACTCTGGGGCGGCTCAGAACGACGCTCAATTGCGCTTGCGCTCAAAGGCGTGGATAAATCATACATCGACAACTGTGTGTTCCTCGGTCAGCAGGACACGCTCTACTTCCGCTCAGGCCGAGTCTACATGAAGAACAGCTATGTCGAAGGCGATGTTGATTACATCTGCGGTGGTGCAACGGTCGTATTCGACAACTGTCACATCTTCTCGCTCAAATACAACAACGGCGCAATCATCGTTGCTGCGGCGGGTGCAGACACTGGCTACAAATCAACCGCCCAGTACGCAAACGGCTATGTCTTTAAAGATTGTATCATCGAAGGTCACGAAGCCCTTGAAGACAACCCGGACGGAAAACAAGTCACGCTCGCACGCGGCACATGGGTCGGTGGCTCTGCAACGGGCGACACAAATGTCGGAAAAACGGTCTATCTGAACTGCAAAATTTCAAAAGCTGTGAACACAAGCCCGTGGAAAGACTGGGATAGCGTGAACACTGCCGAAAAAGCGTTCTTCCGAATCAGCAAAATGAGCGGAGAAGGATCTGCAACCATCAAAGGCGCAAAAGATTTGACCGCCGATGAAGCCAAACTCTACGGCAACATCGAAGCAATCTTGGGATTCAAACCAGAATTAAAATAACGCAAAATGCATAAAAAAACGGGACAAGTCACACGGCTCGTCCCGTTTTTTATTTTTCCGTTTTCAATTTATTAGCTTTGGAGCGTCGTATTCTTCACGATGACATCATGCGCGCCGCCCTCGGTGATTGAAACCGAAGAAACGAGCGTGAGCTTTGCTTTTTCCTGCAATTCAGGGATTGAAAGAGCGCCGCAGTTGCACATCGTGTGAGTGACTTTTCGGAGCGTCATGCCAACGCCGTCGTGCAAGTGACCTGCGTACGGAACATAAGAATCAACACCCTCTTCAAACGCCATCGACTTTTTGCCGCCCAAATCGTATCGCTGCCAGTTTCGAGCGCGGTTTGAACCCTCGCCCCAGTATTCTTTGACATACTGACCGTTTACAACGAGTTTGTTTGAAGGAGATTCGTCGAAGCGAGCGAAGTAGCGACCGAGCATCACGAAATCCGCGCCCATTGCAAGCGCGAGCGTGACATGATAGTCGTGAACGATTCCGCCGTCTGAGCAAATCGGAATGTAAATTCCTGTTTTTTTGTAGTATTCATCGCGAGCCTTTGCCACCTCAATCGTAGCCGTAGCCTGACCGCGACCGATTCCCTTCTGCTCACGAGTGATACAGATTGAGCCGCCGCCGATACCGATTTTAATGAAGTCCGCGCCCGCCTCAGCGAGGAAGTTGAATCCGTCGGCATCAACCACATTTCCCGCGCCGACTTTGACATCTTTTCCGAATTTCTCGTGAATGTCTTTGAGTGCCTTTTCCTGCCAGTACGAGAAGCCTTCGCTTGAATCCAAAACGAACACATCCGCGCCCGCTTCAAGCAATGCCGGAACGCGCTCCATGTAATCGCGTGTGTTGATTCCTGCGCCCACGATATAGCGGTGCTGCGCGTCGAGCAGTTCGAGCGGGTGCGTTTCGTGCGTTGCGTAGTCCTTTCGGAAAATCAAAGAAACCAAATTGCCGTTTTTATCGACCACGGGAAGCTGATTCACCTTTTTGTCCCAGATGATTTCATTCGCCTCGCTCAACGTGATGCCTTCCTGTCCTGTGACCATATCGGCAAGCGGTGTCATGTACTCAGAGACTTTTGAAGCAGGCTTGCAGTGAGAAATGCGGAAATCCTTTGAAGTGATGATTCCGACCAGTTTTCCGTGAGCCGTGCCATCTTCGGTAACGGCACAAGTTGAATGCCCTGTTTTTTCGCTCAACGCGATGACTTCTTCCAAAGTTTGGTCAGGGCGTACATTCGAGTCAGAAGTGACGAAGCCCGCCTTGTACGATTTGACCCGCGCAATCATCGCCGCCTGGTCTTGAATCGACTGGCTTCCGTAAATAAAGCTGATTCCGCCCTCTTTTGCGAGCGCGATTGCCATTTTGTCGTCAGAAACAGCCTGCATGACCGCTGAAACCATCGGAATGTTCATGCTGAGCGGAGATTCTTCGCCGGCCTTTTTATTGAACTTAACGAGCGGAGTGCGCAAACTCACATTGTCGGGAATGCATTCCGCGCTTGAATAGCCCGGCACCAAAAGATACTCACCAAACGTGTGAGACGGCTCAGAAAAATAAAATGCCATAAAATCTCCTTAGCCCCAACTTCCCGTGGAGCAACAATTTGAAAAAGTGTAATTGCATGAGTATAGCGGATTTTTGCCAGATAATTCAATAGAAAAAAAAGAAACTGATTATCTTAAAAATCACAAATATAACAAAAAATTATCCTCCTCTCGCTGTAAAAACCGCAAGTGTTTTTACAAATAAATAAGCGTGGGCAAAAGAGATGCGTGATGTGGGGAAGCATGGCTTGCGTCCGCAGAAAAAATCACAGCAGAGAGGTAATTTTTATGACACACAAACCGACCAGAATCCTGAACCCGCGCTTAGACCCGAACTTCAAGGCAATCTTCACGCAGGACACCGAGGACTCGCGCAAGGCACTACGCTCGTTCCTGAGCGCGGCAATCGGGCGAGAAGTCTCGTCCGCAACCGTGGTGAACACTGAAATTCCTAAGGTGTATGACATTCAGCGGGGAATCAACTACGACATCAACTGCACCTTCGCCGACGGCGAGAAAGCGCAGGTCGAGATGCAGTCTTGGGACGAGGGATACGCGTACGGGAAGCGAGCCGAGTATTACGCCGCCCGTCTCCTCAGTTCGGTGATTGACGTGGGCGATGACTGGGACAAAATCCCGCAGGTGTATCAGATTTCCGTGCTCAATTTTAGGTTCGACAAGACGAACGATGAGCCAATCCATCATTACATCATGTGCGACAGAAAAGACTGCGCAAAGTTGACTGAGCGACTGAACGTGATTTTCATGGAGCTTCCGAAAATCCCGAAAACAGAGAGAATTGAGGATGTGAAAACGTTGCCA
>JAFUTH010000001.1 GCA_017484285.1 Treponema sp.
CTACTACTACTACTACTACTCTTGAAGGAACAAGCCGAGTTGCAGCGACATTCAACAACGGAGAGGATTATTCGTATTTTGTTCGCCGAAACAAAGACTGGTTCCGTCCAGAATCAGACTTGGCAAATGCATATATCATTCGAGATGGAAACATCATCCCGATGGATTTGACACCGATGTTGTATGATGCCTCGTTTTATGCAAATACGGAGATTCAGGCAAACGATACGCTCATTGTTCCGTTCAGACAGTATTTTGTTTCTGTTGCTGGTGCTGTTGCGCTTCCTGGGCGCTATCCTTATATTCCCAACCGAACATGGGATTATTATATTGGTCTTGCCGGTGGTTTCGATTTTAATAAGAACTCTTTCGATTCAATAAAAATCAGAGGGGCTGATGGAAAACGGCTCTCTAAAAACGATATCATTACACCTGAAACAACAATTACAGCTAATTCAAACAGTTTCTATTTCAAATTTAATCGATATGCTCCGATAATTACAACAACGCTTACTGCAATAATCTCGGTAATTACTGTAAAAACGTATTTAGATTCAAAATGATAATCTATTCTGTCAATTGTCGCAACATCGCTTTCAATCATGGCGGTGACAGGCGCCCTCTAGTACAGTAGTGCAGGTGTAAGACAAAACCCCCGGATTTCTAAGTGCACTCTTGAAATCCGGGGGTTTTATGTTTGTAAGATTTCCGCATCTAGAATAAACTATTATTTGAAATCTTTCGGTCGTCTCTCAACGCGTTTGCATTTCTGGCATTCTGCGTAGTTCTTGAGTCTGCCATTTTCGAGCTTTGTCTTCATTTCGACTTCGCCACCACATGTGCAGTTGAATTTTTGTGTTGCAACGGTAGTACGAGAGTTCTTTGATGCACCAGCCATTTCTAGCCTCCCTATAAAAATAATCGATTATTTTGTAATTGTATCTAATGAGAATGAGCGTGTCAAGGTGGGGATTCTTCTTTCGTATTTTTTTAATAAATTCATTTGCAATACAATCAAAATGGATTATAATTTAAGAATAATTAATCTTACTTTAAGAGAGGTTTGCATGGACATCCAGGTACAGGATTTAATCGAAAAGATTAAAAAAGACGGTGTCGCTGCTGCCGAAAAATCTGCTTCTGAAGTAAAAGCTCAGGCTCAAAGCGAGGCTGAGAAAATCATCGCTAATGCGAAGGAAGAAGCGGACAAAATCATCAAAGCAGCAAAAGATGAAACGGCACGCATGGAAAAGGCAAGCGAGGACGCAATTCGTCAGGCGAGCCGAAATCTCGTGCTCTCATTCAGAGACAGCATCACAAAAGAACTTTCTGCAATCATCAATGCAGAATCAGAAAAGGCTTATTCTTCTGACTTGCTCTCAAAGCTTATCCCTGAAACGGTTAAGGCTTGGACAAAAGACACAGAAGCAAGCGAAGTCTCAGTTCTTCTGAACGAAAAAGATTTGAAAGCTCTCGAATCAAATCTCAAAGCAGCGCTCAAAGCCGAAATCACAAAAGGTCTCACGCTCAAGGTTGACAACTCTATCAACTCTGGATTCCGTGTCGGCGTTAAAGACGGTGCTGCCTTCTACGACTTCTCTGCGGAAGCGGTCGCTGAACTGTTCAGCGCATACTTGAATCCACGGGTTGCCGCAATCATGAAAGAGGCTGCAAAAGACTAGCAGGGGGTGAATTATGAGTAATCAATATTACCTTGTATCGCAGCTTCCTGGTTTTACGGTGAGCGACGATAAGGCGATTCCCATTACTTATGAATACTACTACGACCTCTGTTCACGCTTTCTTAGCAAAAATGAAATGAAGATTCTTGACGGTCTTTCGCTTGAACCTCCGCTTGAAGATTCAAAGACAGGCTCTTCCTTTGTGGACACTTGGAACTACAAAGAAAAAAGCCTCCGCCTTGCACTGGCTCAGATTCGTGCGCTCCGCATGAAAAAAAAGTTCAGCGCGGGAAACGAGTCGATTGCTCCTGACGCAGTTCAGGCGGCGCGCACTGCGAGTGGTATGGACAGTCCTTTGGCTGCCGAACAGTACCTCAACCAGTATCGGCTCACTGTTATAGAAAGTATGCGTCCAACAGATGGATTTTCACTTGACGCCGTGTTCAGTTACGGTCTCAAGCTGCGCCTTGCCACACGAATGAAAAAGTTCGATGAGGCGAACGGTTTGGCTTCTTACAAGAAGATTTACACAAGGATTCTTGAAGACAAATAAATGGAGAATTAAATGACGGATACAAAAGGAAAGGTAGTCGGCGTTAATGGAAACATGGTTTCGGTCGAATTCGACGGAACGGTTTCTATGAACGAAGTTGCCTATGTTAAAGTAGAAGACAGTAGCTTGAAGAGCGAAGTTATCCGTATCCGCGGAAATGTCGCACAGCTTCAGGTCTACGAAATGACAAAAGGAATCAAGGCGGGCGATGTCGTCGAATTCACGGGCGATTTGCTTTCAGCCGAGCTTGGACCGGGCTTGCTCGGACAGGTGTACGACGGCTTGCAGAACCCGCTTCCTTTGCTCGCGGAAAAAGCGGGCTGGTTCTTGGAGAAGGGCATTTATGTTGACCCGCTCGACAAGGAAAAGCAGTGGGAATTCACCCCGACGGCAAAAGCGGGCGATGTGCTCAAAGCGGGCGAATATGTGGGAACAGTTCCAGAAGGTCCGTTCACGCACAAGATTTTCGTGCCGTTCTATCTGCTCGGTTCTTACACGGTAAAATCAATCGCCGAAAAGGGAAGCTACACGCTCAAAGACACGATTGCCACATTGACTGACGAAAAGGGAAATGATGTCAAAATCGGTCTTTCATTCAAATGGCCGGTCAAACGAGCGGTCAACTGCTATGCAGAGCGCCTTGCACCAACCGAAACAATGGTCACAAAGGTTCGCCTTATCGACACATTCTTCCCGGTTGCGCGAGGAGGCACATACTGTATTCCAGGTCCGTTCGGTGCGGGAAAAACGGTCTTGCAGCACACCACTTCAAAATACGCTGATGTTGACATCGTAATCATCGCGGCGTGTGGTGAGCGCGCGGGTGAGGTCGTCGAAACGCTTACGGAATTCCCTGAACTCAAAGACCCGAAAACAGGCAAGTCATTGATGGAGCGAACAATCATCATTTGTAACACTTCTTCAATGCCGGTCGCTTCGCGCGAAGCTTCGGTCTACACTTCGGTAACACTGGCCGAATACTACCGACAGATGGGCTTGAATGTCCTTCTTTTGGCTGACTCAACTTCACGATGGGCACAGGCTTTGCGAGAAATGTCAGGCCGCTTGGAAGAGATTCCGGGCGAAGAGGCATTCCCGGCTTACATGGAGTCTTACATCGCGGCGTTCTACGAACGAGCAGGTCAGGTTCGCCTTTCAGACGGAAGCAAAGGCTCGGTCACAATCGGCGGTACGGTTTCTCCGGCTGGCGGTAACTTTGAAGAGCCTGTCACGCAGGCAACGCTTAAAGTCGTCGGTGCGTTCCACGGTCTTTCACGCGCCCGCTCAGACGCTCGTAAATATCCGGCTATCGACCCGATTCAGTCTTGGTCAAAATACCACGGCATTATCGCCCAAGATAAAGTCGATTACTGTTTCAGCGTTCTCAAAAAGGGCGTTGATGTCAGCTCAATGATGAAGGTCGTCGGTGAGGAAGGAACTTCGCTTGACGATTATCTGGTCTATCTTAAGGAAGAAATGCTTGACGCGGTTTACTTCCAGCAGAACTCTTTCGACGCAATCGATGCGAACGCGACGGTTGAGCGACAGAAATACGATCTTGACAAACTGATTAAGATTCTCGGCTCTGATTTCACCCTCTCAGACAAGGACGAAGCACGAACTTACTTCAACCAGCTCCGCCAGAAGTTCCTCGACTGGAACTACACTGAGTTTGAAAGCGATGACTTCAAGAAGCTCGAAAAAGAAATCGACGAGCTGTACGGCTCTAAATCTGGAAAATTGACTGCGGAAGCAGAAAATCTTCTCAAAGCGTAAGGGGGACGGTGAATAGATATGAACAAGGTATACAATAAAATCGAATCTATTACAGGTTCCGTAATCACAGTAAAAGCCGAGGGCGTCAAGTACAACGAGCTTGCAGAAATCACCACCCGATTCGGAAAATCTCTCGCTGAGGTCAACAAAATCGACGGCGACACGGTTTCATTGCAGGTTTTCGCGGGCGGCCGAGGCGTTTCAACAGGCGACCAAATCCGCTTCCTCGGAAACGAAATGCGAGTCTCATTCGGCGATGACTTGATGGGGCGAATCTTCAACGGTTCTGGCGAGCCGCGCGACAACGGACCGGCTCTCACTGAGAACATGAAGCCAATCGGCGGTCCTTCGGTCAACCCTTCAAAACGAATCTTGGCTGAGCGAATGATGAGAACGAACATTCCGATGATTGATATGTTCAACACGCTCGTCGTCTCTCAGAAACTCCCGATTTTCTCTATTTCGGGCGAGCCTTACAACCAGCTTTTGGCGCGAATCGCTATGCAGGCTGAGGCTGATGTCATCGTTTTGGGCGGCATGGGCTTGAAGTACGACGACTTCCTCTATTTCAAAAAGACTTTGGAAGACGGCGGAAGTTTGAGCAAGACGGTCATGTTTATTCACACGGCAGCTGACCCGACGGTAGAATGTATCAAAATCCCAGATATGTCTTTGGCAGTCGCGGAGCAGTTCGCTTTGCAGAACAAGGATGTTTTGGTTCTTCTTACCGACATGACGAGTTACGCCGATGCGATGAAGGAAATCGCTATCACTCAGGAGCAGGTTCCTTCTAACCGAGGCTATCCTGGAGATTTGTACTCACAGCTGGCTGCCCGCTATGAAAAGGCAGTTGACTTTAAGGGAAGCGGCTCAGTAACAGTTCTTGCTGTAACTACAATGCCTGGCGACGATGTTACTCACCCGGTTCCGGATAACACAGGTTACATCACCGAAGGTCAGTATTATCTTAAGGGTGGCCGTATCGAGCCTTTCGGTTCACTTTCGCGACTCAAGCAGAATGTCAACGGCAAGACCCGAAAAGACCATCGCGCGCTCATGGACGCTATGATTCGTCTTTATTCTTCTTATAAAGACACCCTCGAAAAGAAATCGATGGGCTTCATGATGTCTAAGTGGGACGAAAAGTTGCTCAAATACGGTGAGATGTTCGAGAAAGAGATGATGGACTTGTCCGTCAACATTTCTCTTGAAGGTGCGCTCGACCTCGGCTGGAAAATCCTTGCGGATTGTTTCGACAAGGACGAGACGGGTATCAAGTCTGAATTGATTGCAGAATTCTGGCCGAACAAATAATTTTGCGGAGAAGATTGCATGGCAAAAATTAAGCTGACTAAAAATGAACAGAAAGCTCAGAAAGACGCGCTGAAAATGTATCAGCGTTATCTTCCGACGCTTACGCTCAAAAAACAGCAGCTTCAATCTGAAATCAGAACTATCGAGCAGAAGGCTGCTGAAGTCCGCGCTCAGAGAGTCGCCCTCGAAAAAGAATTCGAGGTGTGGATTTCTGTGTTCGGCGAAGAAGAGGCCTTCAAGCCGGGTATGGTAACAGTCCGCAATATAAAGAAAGGTGTCGGCAACATCGCCGGCGTAACGATTCCCGTGTATGAGGGAGCTGAATTCGGGCGCGGAGACTACGATTTGTACGAAACGCCGCTCTGGATTGACTTGGCTGCCGACCGCATGGAAAAGGCTCTTTCTTTAGATTTGGAAGCCAGCGTTCTTGATGAGCAGGTACGGCTGCTTTCTCAGGAACTGCGCACGACAAGTCAGCGTGTGAATCTTTTCGAGAAGGTTAAGATTCCTGAGGCAAAAGCAAACATCAAAAAGATTTCGGTCTATCTTGGCGACCAGCAGGTAAGCGCGGTTGTCATTTCAAAGGTCTCTAAAAAGAAAATTGACCAGCGAAATGCCGCCGCTGCCGCTCTGAAGGCGCAAGAGGAAGCCGAAGCAAAAGCAAAGGGGGCTGAAAAATGATAGTCCCAATGAAGAAAATTTCCCTTGTCGTTCTTGAAAAGGAGCGCAAGGACGCGTTGAAGGCGCTCAGAAAACTCGGTGTGCTTCATGTCGAGGAAATTCAGGGGTCGAGCGAGGAGCTTGCTTCTTACAAAGACCAGAATTCCAAGATTGAGAAGGCACTGGCGATTCTCACGGAAATCAAGCTCGGCAAAAAAGAAACGCCGAAGCAGACGCTCGTGGGAAAAGAGGCAGCTTTCGACATTGCAAAGAATATTCTTTCGCTCACTGACGAAAAGAAGTCTTGCTTTGACCGAATCACGAACGACTCGGTGGAGCTTGAACGATTCGCGAAGTGGGGCGGCGTGAATCCTGCGGATTTTTCCGAGCTTTCAGAAAAGAACATTCATCTTGCGCTCTATGAAATTCCGTCAGACAAATACGCGCTGATTGGAGAAGAAGCAAAGACGGTGGTTGTCTCAAAGGACAAATCACAGACACGGTTTGTTTTGGTGAGCGAAAAGCCTTTTGTCGTGAACGAGCGGCCAGAGGGAATCCCCGCCGAAGCCTATCAGGTCGTGCTTCCGAGAATCTCAACTGATGCCTTGAAGAAGGAAATCGCCGACTCAAAGCAGCGTATCGGTGAGATTGAGAATGAATTGAAGGCAAGCGTTCAGTACAAGAATGCGCTCAAAGATTCTGTCGGCGTTATCGCGAAGGACATTGAGCTTGAAAACCTGTACGCTGGCATGGGTATCGAAGAAAACTTGTCGTGGATTACGGGATTCGTTCCTATCGATTCTATGGCTAAGTTTGAATCGTTCGCAAAAGAACAGAAATGGGCTTTTGCCGCGAGCGACCCAAGCGACGACGATGCCGTTCCGACGAAGCTCAAGAACAACAAGTTCGTAAGCTTGATTTATCCGCTCACGGACTTCTTGGGAACTGTTCCTGGCTACCACGAATACGATATTTCGGGCTGGTTCCTTGCGTTCTTCACTATCTTCTTCGGAATGATTTTCGGAGACGGCGGCTATGGTGCGCTTGTCACGGCTGTCGCCCTCATCTGTATCTTGAAGAGCGTTGCGGGCGGCAAAAAAGTCTCTCCGATGCTTGGTCTCGTCCTTCTTTTGGGCGTGGCGACTATGGTATGGGGCGCGGTCACTTGCACTTGGTTCGGCTTGAAGCCTGAGCAGCTGCCAGACTGGATTGTCGCGCTCTCAGTGCCGCCGATTTCAAACGCCTACGAGGGTGTCGAATGGCTTCCGTTCTGGACAAGCGATGCCTCTGTCGGAACGCTGGGCACGGCTCAGAATCTTCAGATTTTCTGTTTCACGCTCGCTCTGATTCAGCTCTGCGTGGCTCATCTGAAGGGAATGGCCCGCTACATTACGGATAAGCAGCATCGGCTCAAATTCTTGGGTGAATTCGGCTCGTTCGTGCAGCTTATCGGCATGTACTGGGTTGTTCTTTCAATGGTCGTTGACGGAAATGTCTTCCCGCTCATGGGCGGCGATGTGTACGGGCTTCCGTGGGGAACGATTTCAATCGCGCTCGTCGCGGGCGGATTTGCATTGAGCTTCATCTTCGCGAACTACGAGGGAAGCGTGGGCAAGTCAATCCTTGAGAGCGTAAAGAACATCATCTCCGTGCTCTTGGGCGTGGTGAATGTGTTCTCGGACATCGTTTCGTACATCCGATTGTGGGCTGTCGGCTTGGCAGGAGCCGCAATCAGCGGAACGGTAAACACTTTCGCAGGTCCTTTGGTTGGGCATGCGGCTCTGTTCATCGTTCTTATCGTACTGCTTGTGTTCGGTCATGGCTTGAACATGATTCTGAACCTGCTTTCTGTAATTGTCCACGGCGTGCGCTTGAACACGCTTGAGTTCTCAAACCACTTGGGAATGAGTTGGGCAGGATTTAAGTATGAACCGCTCAGCGAGTAGGCTAGGGCGTTCAATATAAATAAGGAGTAAACTATGAATTTTGGAATGATTGGTGCTGGTCTTGTAATGGGTATTGCGGCTATTGGCTCTGCAATCGGAATCGGAATCGCGGGACAGGGCGCGATTGGGGCATGGAAACGCTGCTTTATGGCGAACAAGCCGGCTCCGTTCATCTTGACGGTCTTCGCGGGTGCGCCGCTTACGCAGACAATCTATGGCTTCCTTCTCATGCAGCAGATGGCAGGCTCTTCAAAAATCGCCGATAACCCGCTCTTCTTCCTCGGCTTGGGAATTGCGGCTGGTCTTGCAATGTGCTTCTCTGCTATCGCTCAGGGAAAAGCAGGTGCGGCAGGTAGCGACGCGCTCGGTGAGACGGGAAAAGGCTTTTCTAACTACATCATGGTCGTCGGTCTTTGCGAAACTGTTGCGCTTTTCGCGATGGTATTCGGAATGATCCAATGCTAAGTGGAAAATCCACAGATGCGCTAGCCGCATAAGCGGCGTGTTAATACTTTCCACTCATGCAAACGACACGAAGTGGCGTATTAGCACAGATTTTCACAGATTATTGTTAGTGCTGTGAGAAAATCCCCTGTGTCTGTACGATGCAGGGGATTTTTTTTGTATGGAGCGAGCTTTTATGGTTCTGCATCCTTTGGAGTCCTTTATCTTGCCTTAATATACGAAGTAGTTTATTATCATGAGAATAATCTTATAAAAAATGGTATAAGTATGAGAAAAATCTTTTGTAGTGTCGTTTTTCTTGCTTTCTTTTCGTGGGGACTTACTTTTGCGCAGGAAAATGAAAGTCTTGTAATCGAGGTTTCGCTTGATCAGACTTCACTTTCTTCTTTGGATTCAGATGTAAAGAATTTTACGAATGCGGCGTACAGTCAGTTTATCAAAGGTTTGACAATGGTCTCGCAGATTAGCGTTCATACTGCGGAAACTGACAATGAGCTTCGAAAAATCCAAAAACGCTCGCAAATTGAGGCAGCTTCTGGCTTGGGAAGCGAAGACGCGGCGTATGCAACGGATAAGGGCAGCAGGGCTAAGCTTGCCTTGTCATTTAAGGTTTCGCCCGTCGGGGCTAATTATCAGTTTTCTTGTATGATTTCTGACATCGAGACGCGTGACACTTTTACGTCTGCGACGAAAAAACTTCCCATCGCGGAGGTCGCATCAGATGCCGTGGTTGATCTTTTTGCCTACGATGTCCTTTTTCTTCTGCAAAAACGAAAATATATTCCGCAGATTTCCCTTGATGTCACGAATCAGCTTAAGCATCAGGAAGATTCAATCGAAAACTTCCAAAAATATGTCGATGATTACGCAAAACAGCGTGAAGAAGCTGAGCGTGCGCTTTCTGAACTTCGTTCCACGAAACTGTCCGCGGAAGACCAAATTGCCGCCGAGAACGAAGAGCGCGCTCTGCAATTAAAAATCGAGATGGCAGAAAAGAACCGTCAGATTGCGGAAGAGAATCTCCGCCGTCAGCAGGACGAGCTGCTTGTCCGTGCACAGCGTCAGAAAGATCTTGAGTCGTACTCAAAAGGGCAGCGCGATAAATTCCAAAAAGACATCGAGGCAATCGAAAAGGCACGTGCCGCAATCCGAAAAGAGGTGGTGTCTAATCTCTCGCTTAAAAAACGCATTGAGCTCATTGAAGCTGCAAAAGTCAATCTCGCGCGCCTTGAACAACAGCTCAAGGACAGTATCGCAGAAAACAAAGAATACTATGACGCACAGATGAACGAGGAAATTGACCGTAAAAATGCGGAAGAATGGCGAAAGGCTGATCTTGCGGGTGGCGTGCCGACGGAAGCCGCAAAAAATATCCGCAAGCGGCAGATTGACGAAATCCGTAGCAAATATGACGCATTGAAACAATCAGTCGAAACAGATTTGAAAGCAAGCGCACAGCCGGGGCTTTCTTCGTATCGGGAGCAGATTTCTTCAAATATCGCCGACATGGAAAAAACGACCTATGTATTCCGTTCCATAGATGTGACAGACGATTATTTACATCTTAAAGTCAACGAATACAACGGAAATCTTTCTGCATGGGAAGTCGACTCTGATTTTGATTTGAGCAGCATTCCCAAAGTCGATACCTCTGCTGTCATTCTGCCACAGTTTAAGCTTTCCTATGTGACGATGACGAAAAAATCAATACCAAAAGAGAACGACAAAAACTACGAGAAAAAATATCAGGAATATCAAGATACCGTTGATATGGCGGACTTGTACTTTAGGACGTCAGTTCCATACATCTATTCACAAATTGCGATAAAAGTCGCGTACCATTCATCTTCTGATACCTATATCGTTACACCGGTTTCATTCAGCATTTTCAGAACGTAGGACAATAAATCAGCTCTTATCACGCACAGCCAAAGTGATTTTGAAAAAGACGAAAAACAGCGTGCACAACTCGCGAAAGCAGAGCAAAAACGCCGTCAGGAAGAGGCGAATCGTGCCCGCAAAGAAGAAATGGAGCGTATGGAAGCTGAGCGGCTTCAGATGCTTGAAGAACTGAATGCGGACGAAGCACAGCAGGAGGTTTTGGATAATGAAGAAAAGAAAAAGCTCCGCCTGGCAAGCTATCACGCAAAACGAGGACTTTATTTCGATGTCGGAATGTTTGAAGGTCCGTTCTATGAGGGAAAAGACATTTGTATTAATCTTTTGTTCGGCGGAAAGTATTTCTACGGGGGATTTGATGTCGATATTGCGCTGGCAGATTTAACCGATGACTATGCCGACGGAGCGTATTTTGAGGAAGTTCCATTCGTGACGGCTGACTTCATTTTGGGATATTCAATTCAATTTGCTCGTGTTTTCCGTCCCTATATTGCGGCCGGAATCGGCGGGTATATGACGCTTTTGGAAAGCTCTGAGTCTGAGTACTACAGTTCTTTAGCTTCGGCAGGCGACGAACTAAAAGCACCTTCTGGCGTGGCTGCGGTCGGAATTGCCGGAATAGATTTGGTCTTTAAAAAATTGGTTATCGGCGGGGCATATAAGATGCGATATTTTGACGGCGCGGGCTTTGTCGATAATTATGTTGTCACACTTGGCATTAACTGGTAGGTGAGGGGGTGACCTGTATGAAAAAACAACTGAAATCTTTTGTCTTCTTACTTTGTTCCGCGGCCTTTTCTGTCCTTTTGTCGTCGTGCGCAGAGACTTTCAACGAAAAATTTCCAGAAAAAAGCGATACGCTGGCTTCGACACTGGGCATTGTCTATAACTCGACCGAAAACAAAGAAGACGGCTATAGCTACATCATGACAAGCTCAATCGACGCATACGACGGATATGACATTTGGTCTTTTTCGGCAGCGGCGGGCGTTACGTATTCTGTCGTATGGAAAAACGCTGATGACGCGCTCATGTCTGTTTCGGTAAGCACTTCGGTCACTGATTTTTCATCTTCGTCATACGCGATTACAAAAGACGAGACGGCAAGCCCGATTCGGTTCTCGTCAAAAAAGACGAGCTACGTGTATATCAAGGTCGAGCCGTCTGAGAACATTTCTACCAATACGGGCTCGTACTCGATACAGATTGCCGGTGGCTCAGACTGGATTCGTCTCTCAAAGGCAAAAACGTACGAGGGCTCATCTTCAAGCGGCTCATCAACAATAACAACGGGCTCGGCAGTACCGTCGTATGCATGGACGACCGAAAACCTTTACAGTGCGACCGAATACGACATCTTTTATTTTTACGCATCTTCTGGCACGACCTACCGAGTTTTCTGGGATGATTATTCAGACGGTGGAAATTACTATTACTCAAGCTATGGAGCAGACGTTCGCGTTACGGCAAGCACTTCGCCTGATGATTTTGATTCTTCAAATTACGTTTTTAGCTCATGTTCGCAGGCTGATACCGGCTACTCAATTGGAAAGAAAATCTCCGTTAGTTCTTCGGGATATGTGTATTTAAAAGTATACCCGTCGTCAATTACGTCTCATGCGACAGGCTCGTATCGCATTGCGGTCACGACGGAAAGCTCATACACAAGTCTGTCTTACGTCGGCCCATATTCAAATGCTGTTTCGGCGACTGACGTAGCGGAATGGACAGATGGCTCGCTTTCTTCTTCAAGTGACTACAAGACGTATCGCTTCTACGCGACTTCTGGCAACACATACACGGTTTTTTGGCAGGATTACTACGACAAATATTCGACAGCGAACGTGACAGCTGACGTCTCTGTGAGCGCAAGTTCTTCGTCATCGGTTTACTTTACCAGTAACGATTCAGGCTATTCTTCTCCGCACCCAATTGTTCCTGACTCATCAGAGTATATCTATCTGACGGTGAACTCAGCAGGCTCGTATAGCAGCAGGTCAAGCGGCTCATTCAAAATCGCTGTCATTTCAGGTGTAACAAAACTTGAGGTTATCCCCGTAACGATAACTGAATACGCTGACATGATAACAGCCGCAAATGTAACGGAATGGACGAATGGCAGCCTTTCTCTCTCAGGCGAATACTATATCTATCAATTTGACGCGACCGCCGGCTCTTCATACACCGTTTTTTGGGATGACTACTATGACGGAAGCGCTTCATACAAGTACAATAGCACATCGGCTGACATCTTGGTGAGCGCCGCATCTTCAACGGATTTTTCTTCTGAAGCGGCATGCCACTTCTATGAGGAAAACAGCGGCTACTCAACGGGAAGAGTCATTGAGGCAGAGTCCGACGGCACGATATATCTGAAAGTCCAACCGAATGCAATGTTCGGTAGTTTCAGAATCGGTGTTGTCAATGGTCTGTTGTCGAGCTCACTGACTTCTGTCGCCTTGTCTTTGGAAGAGCGGCATGAACCGGCAATTTCTTCGTCTTCGCTCTCATATTGGACAAGCGATAGCATCTCTACCACAAGCGATTATGTCATCTATCAATTTGACGCAACCGCTGACACGACGTATACGGTTTTTTGGGATGACTATACCGACGGAAGCTCGTATCTTTCTTCAAGCTATGGCGCGGATATTCTCGTAAGCGCAGGGCTCTCTTCTGAGTTCGACTCTACCGACTCACAGTTCTTTACGCAACTTGACCGTGGCTATTCTGAAGGACAGTCGTTTGAAACAACATCAGCGGGCACAGTATATCTAAAAGTTGAAGCAAACAACCGCTCTGGCTCGTACAGAATCGCTGTCGTTTCGGGTACGTCTCTTGTCTCAATGGCGAGCGTTACTGTGAGCGAGGTTTTTCACTTTGAGCCGGGCGTGACGGTCGCCGATGTTACTGAGTGGACCGAAGGAAGCATTACCGAGACTTCTGGCTATGCGCTGTATCGTTTCTATACGAATTCCTCCTACACCTACACCGTGTTCTTGGATGATTATTCTGACGGCGATGCGTATAAATCCGCATCTGACGGGGCGGATATTTTGCTCACTGCCACCAGAAACTCATCAGATTTTGAATCGTCGGAATACTGTTATTTCACTAATGTAGATGAAAGCTATTCTTCTCCCATCAAATTTACCGCTTCATCATACGGATATGTCTATCTCATGGTGGCTGCTCCACAAAGGGCGGGGAACTATAAAATTGCTGTCGTACAGGGAGAACTTTCAAAGTCGGCGAGTTCCGTGGAGCTTACCGAATATGCAGACACGATAACTGGTTCAGATGTCGAAACATGGACGTCGTATGCGCTGCCTTCAACCGACGACTACGCGATTTACCGTTTTGACGTTACTGCTGGGGAAAGGTACACCGTGCTTTGGGATGATTACTATAACGGAAGCTATTATTACAATTCTTTGAGCGCCGACATAAAAGTCAGTGCAAGCCCCGATTCAAGCAATTTTACTTCATCATCGGTCTGCTATTTTACGTCGGTAACCAATGGGTATAGCTCAGGACAAACGATTACACCAGATGAAGGCGGGACGGTATATTTAAAAGTTGAGGTGAAAGACTCGCAAAAAGGACTCTTCCGCATCGCTGTCGTTAAGGGCAGGTATGTCAAAGCCCTCACAAGCGTGCCACTGACACTGTACGAAGAATCAGACGCATCGGTTATAGCGCTCACGCCGTATTCCTCAAGCGCAACAGCTGGCTCGAGCGTTCCAGCGAGTGCCTGGGTGATAGGTTCTCTCAGCGAATTGACGACAGCGCGGGAATTCTCATTTGCGGCTACGGCTGGAAAGACATACAAAATTTTCTGGGCGGACTCAAAGGCTCAGGGCTCAAACGATTTGTATTCTGCTGACGTACAAGTTTCGGGAAACTCGTCGCTCGATAGCATGCGTGCGGCAGCAGTCCGTATCACAGGTGTTTTTACTGATGTCGATTCTGGCTACACAACGTATAAGTCGATGTCACGCACAGGCAGTGATGGAACTTTTTATCTACGGGTTGAGCCCTATTCTAGTTCTGCGAATACGGGAACGTTTGCCATTGCCGTTCTTGAATCGGAGTGATAGGAATGTGTATGAACAAATATAGTGTTGTGGGAATCATTTTTGCTTTGAATTCTTTGATTATCGGCTGTGCCTCAAACAGCGCAGTTCCGCTCGAAAAGCCGTTGTGGGCAAGTTATGACACCATCGAGCGCGCGTATCCGAATGAATCCTACATTGCGCGAATCGGCTTTGCTTCTTCCGCTGATGCCGCTGGCGCACTTGCGGAGGGGGAGCTTGCCGCGTATTTTTCTCATACGGTGCAGACATCATCGACGGCAACGGAAAACATGGTGTCAAAAGACGGAAAAACGAGCATAGAATCACGCTCTATTGCGCGGACTGTCAAAGTCGACGCGCTCAGAGATTTGTTTGCCGTTCATCGGACGGAAGCGTGGGCTGACAAAAAACAAAAGCGCACGGTTGTCTGCGCCTATATCGACCGTGCGGAAGCATGGACGCTCTATGAGGGGCACGTGATTTCTGCCCAAAAACGCTTTCATTCGGCGTATGACGCGGCGATTCGGGAGTCTGACCCGCTCAAGCGGATTGTCCTTCTTACACAATGCGCAGCTCCGGGCGAGGAATATATCGAAGTGCTCGATTATGCGCGGCTTTTGTCGCCCCGTGCGGAAGGTGCGTACGCAAAAGAACGTGAAGCCGTCGCGGGAGTCGAGAATCGCATTGCGCTCGCAAAGCAGGAAGCGGTCATGCGCATCGTTGCAAAAAATGATGATACCGGGCGCCTCTCCCGCATGGTCGAGACCTTGTTCTCTCAAGAGGGATTTTTGTTCACGACGAAAGCGAATCAGACGGTCTATGAAGTGCTTGTCTCGCTCGAAGCGCACAAACAAACGCATGGCGACATGCTGACGTGCGAGCCTGAAATCACGGTCTCTGTCAAAAACAGCGCGGAAATCATATTCTCGTATGCAAAGACGCTCCCGCGAATCAACGGATTTGCTGAGGCGGCGGCGCTCGTCGACAAAAAACTGTATGCATCCGTCGAGCAGGAGTTGAACCAGTCGCTGATTTCGGAATTCAATTCGGTTATAAAATAGTGCGCCGTGCTTTTGTTGACAAATGCATAGCGACTCACTATTCTTAATACAATATGAAAATGCTTATGGAGGGCATTATGAAAAAACGTATCGCTGGAATTTGTGCAGCACTCGCTTTGACGGCTTTCGTCGGTTGTGGCACAACGTCAACCGTAAAAGGCTCTGGTTTGAAAGGTAAGGCACCAAAAATGAATCCTGGAAAAACAGTCATCATCGACTATCAGGGCTCAGAATTGGGCGGAGAAATCCCGCAGTGGGTTATTGAACTTGCAAACGGTAACTATGGCGAGACAGCGCTTGCACGCGTTATGCCGGACATCAAAGGCAAAAAAACATTCGTCACCATCGGCTATGGCGACAACCTCGATTTCGTCCGCCAGTGGACTGACTTGGTTGATGTCGAGACCGAAGTCGCAAGCACATTGTCACGCGTTGCTGCAAAAGCAGTTCAGGCAAGCATGACAGGAAGTGGCGCAAAAGAAGGCAACGCTCGCGCTGACGCAACAAAAACAGAGCAGACGATGGACATGTACCGCACGTCTCTCACAAGCGTCCGATTCAGCGGCTTGGAAAAAACAGCGCAGTACTGGACATTGTCTCAGGTTACGCGCGGAAAGGAAACATCTGACCCGCAGTATGCATACTATGCAGTTTGGACAATCGACAAGGATTTGTTCGACAAACAGCTTGAAGCTGCTATGAAGAACGTTGACGAAACATCAACCGAAGAAAAAGCATTGAAAGACATGGTTCGCCAGAAGCTCGCTTCAGAACTTTCTGTCGCTTCAAACGACAGCACTGTTGCTGACGCAGCAGACGAGTATATCGTTTACGCTGAGTAAGCATCTCTCTCATGGCAAACTCATTCTACACGCCGCGCTGTGTCACGGTTGGTGGATTTGACAATGTCGACAAAATAATCGTTGGCGGGAGCAATCCCGTCACGATTCAGACGATGTGGAAAGAGGGGATTGTCGGCGTAAAAGACGATTCCGCTCGCCTCGAGGCAATTCGCAATAAGATTGCTTCTCTCAAAATGCTCGGCTGCGACATTATCCGATTCGCCGTTCCAGACATGGAAAGCGCGGAAAGTTTCATCGAAATCTGCAAATCAACCTCAATGCCGCTCGTTGCGGACATCCACTTTGACTATCGGCTCGCATTAAAATGCCTTGAAGGACCGGTAGCGGCAATCAGAATCAATCCTGGCAATATCGGCGCCCGTGACCGTGTTGAAGCGGTCGTAAACGGCTGCAAGCAAAAGGGCGTTGCCATCCGAATCGGCGTAAACTCAGGCTCTCTTCCGCATGATTTGCGCGAAAAAGTCGAAAAGGGCGATATGACGCGTGCCGTCGCTCTGAGCGAAACCGCCGCGCGTGAATGCGCCGTCTTCGATGAGCTCAACTTCGACCAGTTCGTCGTGAGCATGAAGGCAAGTTCTGTCGCCGAAACAATCGAAGCCAATGAAGATTTCGCCTCAAAATACGACATTCCGCTCCATGTGGGCGTTACGGAAGCCGGTCCTTTGATTACGGGAGTCGTCAAATCAACGCTCGCGTTCAGCCATCTTTTGCGCGAGGGAATCGGCTCGACTATTCGCGTGTCGCTGTCTTCAACGCCCGAAAACGAAGTCATCACGGGGCTTGAGATTTTGCGAGAGTGCGGAAAGCGGCAGGGCGGAGTTACGCTCGTAAGCTGTCCGCGCTGTGGCAGACAGGGATTTGACGTGCACGCGTTCATGGATCGATGGCAGAACAAACTCCTTTCCATGAAGAAAGACATCACCGTCGCCGTCATGGGCTGCGTCGTAAACGGACCGGGCGAGGGCAAGCACGCCGACATTGGCATTGCGGGCGCGGGCGGAAAGGCAATTATCTTCAAAAAAGGTGAAATTGTACGCACGATTGATGAAAAAGATGCCGATACTGTATTTGAGGAAATGTTGCAAACGCTCTAATCGCGCGTTTTCCCTCAAGGAATCAGCATCTTTATGAAAAAATTTGTTCTGTCAGCATGGTTGCTTTTGGCTTTTTCTTCTCTTTTTGCGCAAGGCGTTCCTAAAAAGCCTGAGTCGAGCGAGTATTCGTGGCGCATTTTGCAAGACGCGCAATTTGCCTTTGATAAGGGCGAATTCTCAAAAGCGATGAATCTCGCCACAAAAGCAAAAGCGAACCGTGTGGCAGAAAGCGACTATGAGGTCTACATCTTCGACGTCGCGCTCTCTCCGCTTGCCGTGCGCCGTGCCGGTGAGGATTTTGACGCCGTTCTTGAGGTCTTAAAAGAGCGCGACCAAACCGAAGCAATCTCTCTCATCAACAAATACCTTGAGCGCTATGGAGCCGCCTATTTCCAGTATTCGGTGCACAAAATGGAAGACTGGGCGCGCGAAAAGCGCGTGTATCCCGAAGCTGATTTTCTCATCGGAAAAATCTATCGGCTCGAGGGCGAGTTCAAGACGGCGATTGATTTTTACGAAAAAGCCCGCATGGAAAGCACGTTCCTCGATATTCCCGACCAGCTCTATGAGATTCTCTATGAAATGGCGGATTTGATGTACCACCAAAACGAGACTGAAAAATACAAGCAGGCGCTTCTTTTGATTCTCAATAACGACAAAAACTATCAGGACGACGTGCTCAGGCGCGCAATGCTCAGAATTATCGACGCAAACAAGGCTGAGAACGTCGACCGTTTCTTTGATTTGTTCCGCGTGTCGTCTCCCAAAACGCTCGGCGCGCTCTATAACATCAGCGTGATTTTTGAAAAAGAGGGCGAGGCGGAAAATTCGCTCTTTTCTTCGGCACTCGGCACGGTCGAGTCGTTCAGCCACATTCTCACGTCAATCTCGGGCAGAGACGCAAGCTATGAATACACGACGCTCGCGCTCTTCTTGCAGAAAATCGGCGAATACGAGGACATTACCGAGTGGTGCGAGGGAAATCATTTTTGGAACTATCTGATTGATTTTTGCAAAAAGACAGCCGCGCGCGGAAATGTGCTCTATGCGAATGCGATGCTCACCATTATCGCAGAACATGCACCGGACTCATACTGCCGCGCCGCCGCAAAGATGAGCATCATTCGCTAGCCTTTGAATCAGCTAGTAGTGCAAGCCGATTCCCGCATAAATCTCATATTTTTTGACATGCTCGCGCCAGGAGAGGTCGATTTTTTCAGGCGCTTTCTTTGCGATGAGCGCTCTTCCGAGGTCTAGCCCCACACTTGCCCGCATGACGATACCTTTCCATCGCTCGGGGAAGACCAAAATCTCAAGCCCGCCCGTGTACCAGCCGTCTTTTGACGAAAAAAGCCGCCCGGTGATTTCGTTTTTGGTGAGCGCAATGTCGACAAAGGGCGACGCCTGCATCTCGAAATTAAATTTCCCCGTCCATGAAAACGTGCGCGAAAACCATGAGTCTTCACCGAAGAGCGTGTCGAGCCACAAATTCCAGTCAGTCGTTACGAGATGAATCGGCAGGTCGAGGTTCAAAACGAGCGCAGACGGCGTTTTGAGCGATTTGTGCGTCGAATTGAGATAGAGCTGTTCGTCAAGCACGCCGCGAATCAGCTCACCGACTTCGCCACGGTTCGATTTTGTGAGAAACGCCGTAAAGCGCGCGTTGATGCCAGCGTAGGCGAATGCTTTAAAGAGCTGTAGTTCTCCGTATACACGCGGCTCAATTTCGTCCTGCATAAAATCATAGCCGACTGAATGCCCCAGTTTTGCCGACACGCCTGAGCGGAAATTCCCGTGCCAGTTGATTCGTGCCGTTGAGAGCGACTGTCCTGCTGAAATGACTGGGCTTGCAAGGTCGTCGTTTTGTGCGCTGATTCCGTCTTTGTCGTAGCTGATTTTTCCGTCAATGAACGGCGTCCAGAGCACGTAGCCCCAGTTTTCAATGTCAAAGAGTTTTACGGGAACGGAGAGCATGACACCGCTCGTAAAATACTGCGTGTCGCCGTACTCATCATACTCCAAATCCCGGTTTGCCTGCTCGCTGATGTCGAGCACAAACGAAACGCGAGAGAACGGAAGCTCGAACGTAAAGCCCGTGCCAGTCCAAAACTCGAGAACGTCGATCCCGCGCGTGTAGTCGAACTCAAAGCTGTTGTTCCATGAGCAGATGAACGGACCTGCTTGAAACGGATAGCGGTAGTCGAATTCTGCGCCAAACGTAAGATTTTGGTCGCCCGTCTCGATGTCCTCTTTCAGCCCGGCAAAAACGCCGAAATTGAGCGTGTTAATCGTGCCCAAAAAGTTGACGTCCTTGAGCTTGATTTTAAAAATCAGCCCGGAATTTGAGTCATACTTCGGGTAGGGCAGAATGAGAAGTGATTTTGTGTCCTGTGCGCTGATGTGAAGCGAAATCTGCGTGATTTCGTTTTCATCTGTGTCATCTGAGATTTCAATTTCCACTGTGTCAAACGCTCGCGTGTTCATGAGCCGCTGTTGTAAATCGGCGAGATACGAGTCTAAGTCTTCCTTGCTTTCAAAGATTTTATCAGTATTGATGGGAACAACGCGTTTTAAATCCTGCTCACGAGTCTTTTCGAGCGTATACGTGACATCGGAAATCTGATAGCGTTCGGAAAAAAGAGGGAATGAGAGAAGAAAAAAGACAATTGCGACCTTAGTACGCACCTTTTCCCCTGATGACGACATAGACGGTCTTGATGATAATCCAAATGTCGAGCCAGACAGACCAGTTCTGAATGTAGTAGGAATCGAGCGTGACGCGCTCTTCGTAGCCGGTGTCGCTGCGGCCGGAAATCTGCCACATGCCGCTTAATCCTGGCTGAACCGAGAGAATGAATTCTGCCTTTGTGCCGTATTTTTTGAGCTCAGGCTCGGTAACGGGGCGCGGACCGATAAAGCTCATCTCGCCCGTGAGAATATTGAAGAACTGCGGAATCTCGTCGATGCTCGTTTTGCGCAGGATTTTGCCGATTTTGGTGACGCGCGGGTCATTCGTGAATTTGCGGTCTTTTTCCCATTCGGCGCGCATTTGGGGATTTTCGGCGAGGATTTTTTCGAGCTGCTTGTCGGCATCGATTACCATTGAGCGGAATTTCCAGCATTTGAACTCTTTGCCGTTCTTTCCCGTGCGCTTGTGCCCGTAAAAGACGGGACCGGGGCTTGTTGCCTTGACGATAATTGCGACGACAATCGTAAGCGGAATCGTAAGCGGCGAAGAAATGAGGAGCAAAAAAAGGTCGATGAAGCGCTTCCAAAAGAGACTTACGCGCTTGGTGAGGTTGTGCGTTGACGAAAAGCCCAAGATACCGCCGAAATCGCGCACATTCGTGGAAATAGTGGAGACATCATTGATGCGCGGCACTTGAATCGTGTAGCGGTAATAGGAATTGATGTACGTGGTGTCGCGCGCGTAATCGCAGAGAATCGCGACTTTGATGCCGAATGACTTAACGAGGTCGAATGTTTCTTTTGAGGGCGGATAAACCGGAATTCCGAATTTTTCGCTCGGAATGAGCGCGTTGCTGTCGACAATCATGCCTGGCTTGTAGCCCAAATCAGGGCGTTTTAAAAGACGCTCGATGATGACATCACCCGACGCACCCGTGACATAGATGACCGCCGGAACGCCGAACCACTTTCGTTTTGAAAAAATAGCGCGGGCAAATTCACGCGCGGTCGGAAGCAAAATGAGCGCGAACGGCGTTGCCAAAATGAGCGCGACCATGATAGGAATCTTGTCGTCAGCGTCCTCGACCGTGATTGAGAGCGCGATGCCCGCAAACGCAAAGAACGAGCAGATTGCGAATTTTTTGACCTCATCAGCCGGCGGATAGACGAGACCTGGATACAAGCCCGCCGCGTAAAACACAGCCAGCATGGGCGGAAGATACACCCAGTAGGTGACGAACGAGCGGAAATTTATCCAGTGATGGTTGATAAGATTGATGATGAAAAACGAAATTCCGATGCAGAGCATGACGACAATTGCATCGACAACCATGAGAGCCGCGCCTGAAGTGAATGAACTGGTTCGCCAGAAATTTTTCTTAAAAAACTTTTTATATTCGTCGTTCGTCATAAGATGTTTTATTTTACTCTCTTTTGCCCATTACTTCAATGATTTTCTCCGCCGACTTTTGGTACGAGTATGTGTTGTGAATGATTGAGCGCTCCTCTTCGGTGAAAGGCGCGTCGTTGATTGAAAGCAATTTTTCTGCCAAATCAGCAGCGTCGCCTGTTTTAAAGAACGTGACGGGAAAACGTGCATAGATTTCTTTGAAGACGGGAATGTCGGAGATGAGCGCGCGCGTGCCGACCGTCATCGCCTCAAGCGGGGGAATGCCGAATCCCTCGTACAGCGATGGCTGCACCAACAGGCGCGACTCGGCATAGAGATACTTGAGCTCGTCGTTTGAGATGCGCCCCGTGAACTCGACGGAGCCTTCTTGTGCGGACAGTTCCTGCAAGCGGCGCACCGTTTCTTCATCTCCCGTGCGGAAATTGTCGGCATTTCCGACAATCACGAGCTTTGAGAGAAATGAATCGCTCTTTTTGCGCGCAGTGTCATATGCGTCGAGCAGAATTTGTAAGCCCTTGTGTTTTTTGATGTTCCCGACGAAGAGAATCTGGTCTTTCTTTTTGGGAAGCTCGCCCTCAAATGAAGCCGAGAGATATTTGGGAGCCGTGTTGTAGACAACTTCGACCGGCTTTTTGGGGTGAAGATGATGCAAAATCCGCTCTTTAGAAAACTCAGAGACCGTAAAAATGGCGTCGGAATAATTGACAGCCCGTTTGTAAAAAAGCTTTCGCGCAATCTTTCCGAAAACGCCGGTGAGCCCTTTGACGTCGAGAAAGACGACATCGTGAATCGTCGAAAAAATCGGAATGTCAATGCCGCCCGGAATATTGCAGTACGGCGTAAAATAGTAGTCATACTGGGCGATTTTCTCGAGCACATCAAACGGAAAGGCAAAAAGCTCGGTAACACTGAACGGCTTGACATCACAATAGCAGAATTCGACGTTCTGCATGCGCACGAAATCAGTGCATTGCTCGTGCGTACCGATGACAAGACATTCGTTTTCTTCGAGAAAGCAGGGAACAAGCTCCGAGATGAACGAGCCGATTCCGCCCGAGCCAATCATGCGGCAGTCAATCGCGATTCTCATTTGTTGCTCGTTTCCTCATCGAGTTTGATAAGCGTGTTGTCGATTGCTTCTTTTATTTCGCGGCTGAATCGTTCCTGAGAGAAACGCTTTGCGTGCTGAGAGATGAAATTTGCATCGAACGCGCCCTGCGACTCAAGCTCCTCAAAGCGATTGATTGCGCGCTCCACGGAGTCAGGAGTTGCGTGGGCGAAGAATGTGCCCGTTTTTCCGTTGATGACCGTCTCAAGCGCGCCGCCTTTTCCGAACGCAATCACGGGCCGACCGCAGCACTGCGCCTCAACGGGAATGATGCCGAAATCCTCTTCGGCGCAAAAAATGAGCGCACGGCACCGCTGGAGATAATCGCGCACCTCATCGTCGCGAATCCGCCCCGTGAACGTGATGTTGACATCTTTGTACTTTGAGGCGAGTTTTTTGAGCTCTTTTTTTTGAGAGCCCGAACCGATGACGACGAGATTTTTTTTGAGGTTTCCGCAGGCTTGAATCGCCAAGTCAATGCGCTTGTACGGCACAAAACGGCTGAACACGACGAAAAAGTCTTCGGGCGGTTTTCCGTTCGGCTGCAAGTCTCGGACATTTACCGGCGGATAAATCACTTGCGAGTCACGATTCCAGTATTTTTTGATGCGGCGCGAAATATATGCGGAGTTTGCGATTAAGGTGTCGACGCGCTGGCTTGAGACGTAATCCCACAGACGGATTTTCGGCATCCAGCGGTTCATGAAGAATTTCGTGAGACGCCCGCTCTGATTTCGGTAGTCGAAGTATTTGTCCCATGCGTATCTCATGGGCGTGTGAATGTAGGCGACGTGCGGCACGAGCGGGGGAGTGATGACGCCTTTTGCGCAGCTTGAAGACGAGCAGATGACGAGCTTGTAGTTTGAAAAATCAAACGACTCAAAGGCTTTCGGCATAAACGCGAGCAGTTTTGTGTATAATTTCGTCGCGAACGGAAGTTTTTGTAAAAAGGAAGTGTGCACGCGCTCGGGCGGGAAAATCTTTCCCATCTTTTTTTTGTCGTAAACGAGCGTGAAAATATCTGCCTCGGGGTAGATTTTGAGCAGTTCTTCGACAACGCGCTCAGCACCGCCGTAATTGACGAGCCAGTCATGGACAATTGCAACTCTTTTCATACGCCAGCCTCCTTCAACTCATTATACAGCATGTTTGCAGAATTTTGGTAGGTAAATTTGCTTAAAACACACGCAATTTCTTCTTGTGAAACCGATTTTTCTGCAAGCTCCGAAAGATTGCAGTCCGTGTTGCTAGAATCGATGTACTGGGCGGCGTTTCCGTAGATTTCTGGAAGACTTGCCGACTGGGCGACGATGATTTTTGCACCTACTGTGAGTGCTTCAAGCGGTGGAATTCCGAATCCTTCGTAGTATGAGGGGAACACGAATGCACGGCAGTGCTTCATGAGCGATTTGACTTCGCCGTCCGAAACATAGCCGAGAAGAACGACATTTTGAAGCGTGGAAAGCTCATCGAGTTCCTGTGTGTGCATGCCGCCGATGACTTTTCCTGAGATGGCGAAAGTTTCATCTGCGTGTTTTTTGGCGTATTCCAGAATCCATTTGAGATTTTTTCGTTTTTGAAGGCTTCCGAGCGTAAAGAAAAAGGGCTTTTCGGCGAGCATCGGGAATTTTTTGAAAATCTCATCGTCTTCTTGAATCGTTTTGAAATGATCCCAACCGTTCGGAATCACAGAAATGCGATTTTTTTCAACTCCGTACGCTTTTTGAATCTGATTCTTGCTGAATCCTGAGACCGTAAAGATTTTTTTTGCGTGACGGGCGATGTTTTTGTAGTGAAAGCAGCTGTAAAAACGAATCAGCCTGTCTTTAAAAGAAGTGAAATCGTCGGGGAAATCGTGCGCGTAGATGTCGTGCAGGAAGGCAAAGCCCGTGTTAAAAAAGAGCGGGGCGGTGTTTGAGAAATTGAGCGGAATTGCTTTTTGCTTTCTGCACATTTTCGGGAAGTAGAACATATCCCATTTTGGGAAACTTGTGAGATAATTCGCTGGAATCACTTGAATTTTTTTGTATTCGGGAAAGACCGTTGCATTTGATGGCGCAAGGAGCGAGATTTTAAGCGAAGAATCGTTCTTTTCTGCCAAAATCTCGTCCAAGCACGCGCAGATTTCAAACGCGAATCGCTCGATTCCAGTGAGATTTCTGCACAAAAAGTTTCCGTTGATGAGAATGTGGGGCATACCTGTGTTTTTAGCATACCCCAATTGAATGCATGTAATCCCGCAGCACGCACACAAAATGCGTCATCTCTTCGGGACGAATGTCGCCCATGTTTGCGATGCGGAATGTGTCGATGTTGCCAAGCTTTCCGGGATAAATCGTAAAGCCGAAACTTCGCGCGTAGTCGTGCAGTTCCGTGAAGTTGTACTTGGGCGTTTCTGGAATCAAAATCGCCGTGATAAAGTGGCTCTGGAATTCCTCTTTGACGAGCATTTTTAAGCCGATGTCCTTCAAGCCCTTTACGAGAATTTCCCAGCAGGCGGTGAAGCGCTCAAACCGCTTTTCAACCGTTTCCTGTTTTGTCTCGATGATTGCTTGTCGGAGCGCGTAGAATGTCTGGACGGGCGGGGTAAAGCGCGTTTGCTTTGTTTCGAGGAAATACTTGTACTGGTCGTAGAGGTTCAGATAGTAGTTCCGCATCGGCCAGTCTTTTTGCTTTAGAAGTTCGCTCTTTTTGCAGACAACGAAGCCGACTCCCGCCATGCCGCCGATGTGCTTGTTTGATGTGCTGGTGGCAAAGTCGATTCCGAGCGAGCCTAAGTCAATAGGCATACCGCCGTAGGCAGAAACGATGTCGCAGATGGTCGTCATGCCGTATTTTTTTGCCATCGGGCAGATTTTTTCAAGCGGATTCAAAAGTCCTGTCGTCGTTTCGTGGTAGACGATGGCGAACGTGGTGTATTTTTTTGCCTGCATCTGTTTTTCAAGCGCGGCAAGGTCAATCGGCTCGTAGGTGGAAGACTTGAACACATCCATGTCGATTCCGTACACGCTCGCAATTTTTGCGAGCCGCGCACCGTAAGAGCCGTTATCCACGACGAGCAGTTTTCCGTCGGGCGGAACACAGCTTGAAACCATAGCCTCGTCCGCGCCTGTGCCAGAGCAGCCGAACATGACGGACACATACTCGTTTTTATCCGCGCAGACTTCGGTTAAGCCTTCCGCTACTTCTTCCATGAGGTTTCCGAATTCAAGTTCCCGTGGGCAGATGTCGGCAACGACCTGCGCGTATTTTACGCTGTCGGTCGTGGTGGAAGGACCCGGATTCAAAAGCACTTCGCGGCGGACAGCCCTAAGCGATTCATTTTCCTTTACGCGCGGGTAGATTTCTTTGTTTGCGCGGTCAAGCATTGCCTCGTCGTCGATTTCTGTCCATGCGTAGTATTCGATTTTGCGCACGAAAATCGGCTCGCCATTGTCTTTGTCCTGTGCGATTTTGCAGAATACAGTTTCGTAGTCGATTTTCGCGTTTTCTTCTCGCGTTTTGTCGTAGAATGCGACCATTTTATCAAGAAATGATTTGGTCACTTTTGAAATGCCGACGAGTTCCCCCGCAAGCTGTTTGATTGACTCTTTGTTTTTGCTCACGAGCGAAAGCACGCCGTTTTCGTCTGTTTCGAGGTAGACTTCATCGTGGCTGTTCGTTTTGCCAGAGGCGAGAATCACATTGTCATGCTCGTCGTTCTGAAGCACGAAAAGTCCGATTGCGTCGTAGAGCAAATCGCTTTCAAGGAGAAGTGCGCTTTCCTTTACGAGCGGGGCACAGACTTCAAGCGTTCCCATGCTGCTCGTGGCAGCGTAGTTGTCGTTTCGCACGGTTTTGATGCACGGATATTTTTTTGCAAGCTCGTCATAGTATTCTGAGCAATGTCCTGTTCCGATGATGATTTCTTCGATGCCTGCGGCAATGAGCTTTTGCACCGAGCGTTCTACCATCGCCACACCGTCAATTTCAATAAATCCTTTAGGCATTTCCTTAGTTCGTCCGCCAAAGCGTGAGCCAAGCCCGCCCGCCATAATCACAGCCTGTTTAATCATTTTTCAAAAACTCCATCAATGCTTTTTTGTTTTCCTGTGGCGTACTCTTCGGTCTGCCCAAATCTTTTCTTGCGCCTTTGCTGACTTTGACTTCAACGAAGGTGAGCGCATTTTTTCCGCCCTCGAATGCCGACTTGATTTCAGACAATGCAGAATCCAAGTCCTTTGCCGTGGCGACTGAATAGATTTTTTCGTAGCCGCAGGCATGGGCGATTGCGGGAATGTCAATCTGTAAGCCCACGGTCGGCTGTCCGCCAACGCTGTCATGCGCGCCGTTATTCATCACAAAATGCACGAGGTTCTTCGGCTTTCGCGTTCCTACGGTCGCCATGCCGCCCATCTGCATAATCGTAGCTCCGTCTCCGTCTATGCAGAAAATCGGGCGAGCGGGCTTTTGCATGGCGACGGCGAGCGCAATCTGGCTTGCGTGTCCCATGCTTCCCACGGTGAGGAAGTCTTTTTCGTGACCCATGCCGTGCTTTTCACGCAGCTCGTAGAGCTCGCGGCTTGCCATGCCTGTGGTGGAGATGAACGCCGTTTTTTCGCTTGCCGAGAGCATGATTTTTTCGATTGCTTCCTCGCGCTTCATTTCAGCGTTTACAGGGATATTGTTCTGCAGGGTGTAGTCAGCAAATGTGCCTTTGCGGATAACGAGCGCGTAGGGTGCAGAATTCGCCTTGATATACGAATACGCCTTTTCAAGCTGGGCGGGAAGGGCAGCCTCGTCTTCGGTAAGCACCTCATACGGCACTTTCATTGCGTCAAGCAAATCACAGGTGACTTTGCCCTGCTTGACATGCTGCGGTTCGTCATGCACACCTGGCTCTCCGCGCCAGCCAATCAGAATCAAAAGCGGCACTGAGTATACATCACTGTCTACGAGCGAAAGAAGCGGGTTAATCATGTTTCCTTCGCCAGAGTTCTGCATGTAGATGAGCGGGATTTTCCCCGTGGCAAAGTGATAGCCTGAGGCGAGGGCCGTCGCGCTTCCTTCGTTTGCGGAAATGATGTGTTTTTCTGAGGGTGCGTTGTCCGTCACATACGCGCAGAAATTTTTAAGAAGGGAGTCAGGCACGCCAGCAAAAAAATCCGTGCCGTGCTGTAGCAATAAATCATAAAAGGTGGATGGTTGAATCATAGTTTCCTCGTTATTTCGTTCCAGGAATGAGTTCCAAGATTTCTTTAATCGGCATACACATATCGTTTACTTCAAGCGAGCGTTCCGCTTCGAGAATCTTTTCGGCGCACTTGTGCATTGCAGGGTATGAAGAGCGGAGCATGTGGTTCGCGTAGATGATGATGTTCGCGCCCCAGCTAGCGAGTTCCTTTTCGGTGAACTGGTTGTAGGTGGTCGGAACAAGGACAATCGGGATATTCTTGTATTCCGCGCGGAATTTCTCGCAGAATTCTTTGATGTCCATGCCGCTTTTATCCTTTGAGTGAATCATGATGCCGTCCGCGCCCGCTTTGACCGCCGCGAATGCCTTTGTAATCGCCTCGTCAACGCTGTAGCCTGCGATAATTTCTTCGATTCGCGCGATAATCATAAAGTCTTTTGTGACCTGTGCCTTTTTGCCCGCGCTGATTTTCTCACAGAATTCTTCTTCGGTGGCGAGCACTTGTTTTGCTTCCGTGCCGAAGAGCGAATTCTTTTTGAGTCCTTTTTTGTCCTCGATGATGACTGCGCTCACGCCGTTTCGTTCAAGCGTTCGCACGGTAAAGACGAAGTGCTCTGGGATTCCGCCTGTGTCGCCATCGTAGATAATCGGCTTGGTGGTGCATTCAAGAATGTCGGTGAGGCTTTGCATTCTCGTGGTCAAATCGACCGCCTCGATGTCAGGCTTTCCTTTTGAAGTGGAATCGGTGAGCGAAGAAGACCACATGCCGTCAAACTGATGCACGCCGTCGTCTTTTGTGACCTGTGCGTGTTCTGCGATAAGACCTGAGATGCCCGAATGCACTTCAAGAATGCGAACGACGGGCTTTGCCGCAAGAAGTCGGCGCAATGTCGCACGGCGGATGTCTGGCGTTGTGCCGATTGTGCTTGCGTTCTCATTGAGGGCTGTTGAGTTGATTCCCTTTGTGTACGGGATTTCCACGATTTCGCCGCCCCATTCCTTGACGGTTTCAAAGCATTCTTCGCGGATTTTTGAAAGATAGTTCGTCTTCCAGTCGTCGCCGTGAATCATAATGTCGGGCTTGTATGTTTTGAGGTTCGGGACATAGCTCCAGTCTTCCTGTGGAACGACCTTCGAGACGCCCTTGATATTTTCGACGACCTGTTTTCGCTGCTCGTAGGTGAGGTAGGGAAGCCGTTTGTGACTTACGATTGCACTGTCGGTAAGCAAGCCAACGGTGAGTTCGCCGAGTTTTGCTCCTTCCGTGATGATGTTGATGATTCCGGGGTGAATGATGTCGCCCGTGATTCCGAGATAGACTGTCTTACTCATGCAGATTTCTCCTCTGTGTTCGTGTTTTCATTTTGTTTTGCGACGGTTTCAATCATGTAGTCCGCGATTCGCTTTCCTGCCTCGCCCTCATGCATCCATGCTTCCGCTTTTGCCGCATGGCGGGCTGCTTCAAGCTCTTTTGAATCGCTCATTGATTGAATCACTTCTTTTATGTTCTGGAATTGCTCTTCTTTGAGTTCCGTGCCGAATTTTTTGAGCACTGCGTACTGCCACAATTCCTTATCGCCCAAATCGTAGGCATCGTAGGGGCGCAAATCCATGTCAGCTTTTACATACATGACAGGCTTGTCGCACAAGAAGGTGTAGTCAAAAATGATGCCCGAAAAGTCTGAAATCATGATGTCCGCTTTTTTGAGCGAAAAAATGTTCTGCCGCTCGTAATCCCAGACAATGTTCGGATTGTCCTTGTAGCGGGCGGTGAGACGGTCGAGCATATCCGCCTCGCTCTTTTTTGACTGCGGATGCGGGCGCACGATGATTCGCCAGCCTGTTTTTGAAAGCGGATCGAGCAGTTTTTCGCCGTACTTTTTGAGGATGCCGACTTCGCCCCAGCTCGGAGAGACAAGCACCGTGAACGGATGATTTTCTTCGGCAGGGATAGACGCGATATTTTCTTTGTAGACATCGAGATACGGACAACCGACCGTAACCAAGTCCTTTTGCGGAATGCCGCGCTGATTTTCAAGGAAACGCAAATCCGCCTTCTGGTGGTCGCCTGTGAGCAAAACCGAGTCAAAAAAATCGAGCCCAAAGAGACGGTAAGTGGTGGCATCGTTCGGCATGTGAACGACATGACTGTAATGCTTTACTCGTTTGCTCCTCTTTAACTGATAGACTTGCAAGCCAGGAGTCGTCATGAGAACGAAGCCCGCTGAGAGCATATTGAGCTTTGCGAACGCCGCGTTTCCTTCGCCGATGAATTCCGCCTTTACGAATTCATAGTTCTGCTCAAAAACAGGATCGGTCTTAGAGGAAGTGTAGTAGGTGAGCGGAATTTTTCGCTCCTCAAAGGAATCGCAGACTGGCTTGAAAGTGTTCCAATATTGGTTTCCTTCGTTGTAAATGACATAGGGCTTGTATGAAGAATCAAGTTGTGCGCCACCGTCTTTTTTGCCCGAAAAGAAAACTTTGAGCTTTAAAAGCGCCGCCTTTCCCAAGAAAAAGAGCGTTGCCGCCGCGCCAATGAGAATCGAAAAGAGCATTGAACCCGTGCCCGGGTCGATGTACAGAAAAAATAGTGTCATTGTAACTCCTTATTTTATATATGAATGTGTTTCTTGCGTCCAGTTAGAAGAATCAAAAATATTGTCTTTTACACGCCACCAATCATTATCATCTGTTGTAAATATATATTTACTTTTTGTGTGATACGGCATGAAAATATTACTTGTACAGACTAAAGCTCCTTTTTCTTTTTCTTTAGAGCTTTCTTCTTTATTTATCGCATTTCCTGTAAATGGATTTATCGCATTATCAGCAATACCGTTCAATAAAAGTGTTGGGACATCTGCATTTGTCATGAAATCGGTATTTATCGATAATTTTCCTGAACTTCCAAAATCTTTGTACAATAAGAGAGGATGGTAATGTCCAGGTCCGATTTTTTTAAATTTATCGTCCCATTTATAATCGTCTTCTTTATTTGTACGTCCGTGATCTGCCACCAAAATAATTCTAGTGTTGTCATAGACACCATTTTCTTTTAGGATAGCAAACCATTCTCCAATTCTCTTTAAAGCAGCTGCATTGCTATGATATCCCCCATCGTTTGCATATTTTCCATTTCCTTTATTTGTTACCTTTGAGACTGGAATATAGTCTGGATATTGCAAAATTATATTCTCATGCGTTTGATTGCTTACAATATTTATATAGCTACCTTTTTCGTTCTCAGAAAAATCAGAAAGTAGAGGAAGATATTCCATAACGGAATATGATACAAGAAAATCATTGATATCATCAGTATTTGTATCAGCAGACCAATATTTTCCGTCATTATAAAATGCCGGACGCAAAAAGAGGGGGGATGTCCTGAAAAAGCCAAACCATAATATATTTCTTTTTAGCTTCTCACTTGTAATTGTGAAATTTGCTGTTTCTTTGTGTTCCCGATACCATTGATCAAGATAGGTCTTTTCAGTTGCATATGCATTTATCTGTGGATATGGCTCATATATGCTGAAATCAGGTACCCAACTGTAATTTGCCCATGATGGATCTGTCACTGTTGCAGAAAAACCTGCTTGTTCTGAGAAAATTCGCGGCAAGAGTAAAAGGGCTTCATTTTGTTTGTCCGAGAGTAACTGATTGCTTTTTATGTTAAATTGTTCGGGTGTATATTCATATCCGCCGTAACAAACAGGCGCGCCTAGCAACGTATGACCATTGAATGAAACCGTATTCTTGAAAAGTGTAAAACCGTCATATTGTGCATATAATTCTGGTGACTCGGCAAAAATCGGTTCGACAAAACGATTTTCTGCACGGTCAAGATAAATGAAGAGTACATTTTTTGCGTTTTTTGAGAAATGAAAAATTGGTTTGATTGTCTTTGCGGATTCATTGTTTTTTGTTACTTCAAGATATTCTGCATATCCTCTTTTTATAGTTACGATATTTGTGACCGAGACGCCGACAAGGGCAATGACAATAAAAGCAGTAACTGTAGAAATTATCTTAGCCTTTTTTATTCTGAAAATCAGGAGAAGCACAATGGCAAAAACGGACAGTACAATAAGATTAACTATAATTGCGGACAAAGATGAATCGACACTTGGAACTGTATTAAAAACGAGAAGTTTTGAAAGTGTACCGTAATCGCCCTGAAAAATAAATGTATTGCACAAACTGAAGAATAGAAGCCCTGAAAAAACAAAAGCAAGCAACGCCTGAATTCGTTCTTTGTATAGAAAGTAAATTAAAAAAGGCCATACAATACAAAAACCAAGAGCTTGCAAAAATGTATTCCAGACGAAAAACATCGGGCTTGAATATGAATCAATGCCAGAAAACTCCATTGGAGAAGAGGAAATTAAGAGAGTTGGTATTAGAAGCCCCAGTAAAATCGTAAGACCGACTGTGCTGATAGAAAACAAAGCGAAACGTTTATTTTTATCAGCGACTAATTCTGAAAGGACATGTTTGATTAAAAAATTAAAAAAAGCGACATAAAGCGGAGCAAAATAAACGAGCGCAAACACTGCGCTCACAAGTAATGCTCTTTTTGCGGAAAGGATATTTCCGATGAAAAGCCACAAAATCAGCACTGTGACTGCCGAGCACAGTATGTAATATAATGTTTTAACAGGATGCCGGAGCTTATAGAATATATTTTTAACAAGTGAAAAAACATTGTTCATTGTCCAGTAAAGAACAAGCCCAGCGGGTGAATTATAAAGTATGACGACGAAAAGCAGTGCGAGCCCGTAGACTTGCAGTTTGTCACGCAGGGCAAGCCCTTTCGTATATATTGCTCCGGCAATACAGTTTATTGCTGTCATCGCTATCGGAAGGACATTTATATTAAAACTTCCAATAGTGAATAAAGCGTCTGGTCCCCCCATGTCTCTTATGAACAGAAAATGCTCGCCTTGCAAAGCTGTGAGATTTGAAAGACATGTGTACGCAGCTGTAAAAAACGGTATTTGGATGAGAAGCCCAAAAGCTGACCTGAGCGACATGATTGGATGATAGTGTTTTTCTGCATAAAATGTAGAAAGAATCATATACTGCTCATTTCCCTTAAAAACAGCTTTGATTCGGTCAACGGAAGGCTTCATTTTTATTTGGGTATCACGTTCAACTTGCTGCCAATGTTCAGAAACAATATAAAGGGGAAGAGTAAGCATACTTACAGCAAAACTTACACCAAGAATGGCGATTCCTGTATTATCAAATAGTTTATCACAAAAACGAAATACGAGTTCAATTATTTGTGTAAGCGGGTAAATGACAAGCGTGAAAAAAATATTTCCCATATAAAAGCTCCAAAGTCACTTTGTATTGTAAGTGTAACGTAAAAAACTTTATTTTACAATTATCTTTTTATTTGAGACCAATTTTCATTTTCAAAAATACAGTCATGGACTGTATACCATTTGCATTCGGAATTAAATTTTTTGTAGCAAGCATTCCCGTATCTGCATTCGTCATGAATGTCATATCCTCTCTGAGATGGATTCCGTCAGTGCCGTGAGAGTTGAAATCTTTAAAAAGCATAAGAGCAAGAATAGATTCTTTTTTAAATGGCGGAATGCCAGTCGTGTTGTCAAAGTCTCCAGTCTCAATATCAGCCCCGTGATCTGATACGATGATGCTCCTCGTGTTGTCATATACTCCGTTCTCCTTAAGATAATCAAAAAAACGTGCGTAGCATCGGAATATTCCAGCTTGAACATGATATTGTTTATCATGTGACAAAAGACTTGTTCCATAATTTGTGACTTCATTGACTGGAACATAGTCTGGAGCTTGTAAAAACATCGGTTCATGGGCTGCTTCAAATAGTTTTCATACGGCATATCTGCGACTGTTGCTGTGTATCCGTTTTCTGAAAATAAAAGTGGTAGCGAAAGTAGAGATTCATTATGCTTTTGCCGGAGTGTTTTGCTTGTGTCTTTGTTTATTTCGTATGGTGTGTAGCTATAACCACCAAAAATTCCGGGAGTTCCGAGCATTGTGAATTGTCCCATTGAAATAGTGTTCTTGTAAAATACAAATCCGTCAAAATGTTCTGCAAGACTTGGTTCTTCAGTAAATACGGCTTGTGTATATGGTGAAAATCCCCGGTCTTGCATGAATACAAGAACATTTTTGCCTGTCTTGGAAAGGTGAAAAACAGGTTCTGGAACTTTCGAATAATCAGGTTTCTCCATTTTTAAGAATTGCCGGGTGATGGACAAAGTATTTTTCGCAGACAGTCCTATAAGCCCTGTATGAGCGTCATTGCTATTGGTAAAACATTTATTGTGAATATACCAATCTGAAATGTATTGTCAGGCGTTCCCAAATCTTTTATAAAGAAAAAGTCATTTCCTTTGAGACTTGTCAAATTTGAAAGATATGAATATGCCGCCATAAAAAAAGGAATTTGAATTATAAGTCCGAGCGATGAGCGAAGTGCCATAATGGGATGGTAGTTATGTTCTGTATAGAACGTTGATAGCATCATATATTGCAGTTCAGAAAAATCTAAAAGATTTTGAAAAATTAAAAAATGCTTATGAATTACTTATGACAGAATTCGGGATAAAATATATAGATACATATAATGAAGACTATTTTCCTGCCATCTCAAGCAATTCCAACTTCCACGATTGCAACGGGCATTTCATTGTTTCTGCAAAACAGGAATATACAAAGAATGTAGTTAAGTTTTTGCAGGAAAACAAAAACTAAGTCAATTTTGTAAGCCAGTTTCAAAAAGTAATCGACTCTTAAAACTCCCACTTTGCGTCAAATCCCAGAATCCGCTCGCACTGCACATTTTTTATCATGTTCATCTGTGCGAGCCTCTTTTCGCTGAATTTCTCATCGCACGGCACGGTAAGCGGTGTTTCCCTGATTTCTTCCACGCATTTTTTGATTTCGGGGGTGAGAATCGCACGGGCAGGGGCAACATAATCGCTTCCGATGACGGGCGGCCTGTCCGAGAGATACTTGTCGAAGTCGAGCACGCTTCCATCTGCGGACTTTCCAAAGTCAAAGCCTTCTTCGGCAAAGGGCACGAACGCCATGTTGAAGTCGAAGCAAGGATTTAAAATAGTTCGCTCGAATGTCTCGTTGTTCACCAAAAATCCGAAATTCCCGAAATGGCGGTCAGAATTGAGCGTGATGCAGTCGGCGACAATCATTCTGCGGAAGGCATCCTCGCAATTGAAGTCACGGTAGATTTCCATCGTTTCGGGGAGTCCGTATTTTACACCTTGCTTTAAGAACATGCTGATTGGTTTGTATCCGAATTCTTGATTCGTAAAAAGTTTGCAATCAGAAACGACTTTTCCGTCAAATCTTCTGAGCGTGTATGTGACCGAATCGCAAATCTTTTCAAAAACTTGGCTTGCAAGCACTTCTCCGTACGGTTCAAGCCCCGTGTTCCTTGCTCCCTCGCTTCCTGTTTTGATCAGGTGAATGCCGTCCTTTTCGTTGAGCCAGCATTTGTCATAAGCTCCGTCTGTCGTGAGTTCTGGAGAGGTCGTTGACATTTGAATTCCGAACAGCCCATTTCCATCGAAACTGAGTTTAGAAATCACTTCGTCAAAATTATTTTCGTAGAGATTTACATCGCTCCAAGTTACGCTTTCGCGGTTGCTTTTGACCCAGAGTGTGTCGGTGAGCGAAAGACAGTGGGTGAGCGCGATAAATCCGCTTTTTGTCTTTCCGCCGCACATTTCAAGGATTTTGTTCACATGGCTTCGATGCTTTGCGGCACTTCTGTTGGCTACCCAAGCGGAAAGGGGGGTGCACCAAAAGGGAAGCGGCTTGTATTCCTTTACGATTTTGCACAGTTCAAGCTCGCCTTCGCCTTCGATGATGAAGTCGCAGAGAGGAGTTTCCTTGTTTATGAGCGTGTAGGTGATTTCTGCCATAGTGGTATTATAGCATGTGCTGATTAATTAGAAAACTTATTTTTTCCCTTTGAGTTTTTTCGCAAGTCCCCGAATGCCACCGCATATCGCTTCCATACAATTGAAGAGCGGCGGACAATGCGCCTTGATGTCGGCGAGCGTGAAGGTGAGCGGCGACTGCATGATGCTCACAATCCGCGCGTCGTTGATTAAATGCACCGAGTTGAACTGGAATTTTGGCTCGTCAATCATCGCCTTGATGTCGCCGGGGATGTCGCCCGCTTCCTTGATTCTGTTTTGCACAGCTTTGTCGGCGAGTTTGTAGTACGGAATGTAGTTTTTCCCGCTGAATTCGCTTGAATAGTAGTGGATGATTTTCGCGTCTTTGAGGAAGGCAAGCCCGCCGTGGCTCGGCTGACAGTTCCATTTCCCGTCCAAAAATTTCATTTTTAAGCCCGTGCGGTAATTCGCCTCGTTCAGCGCGCTCTGGTCGTGCTTGTCGTGCTTTTGGTAGGCGGAATACTTCCAGATTTCGTTCCATTGCTTGAAAAGTTCTGTGGTTTCGGCTTTTTGCTCCTCGGTTTCGGCCTTTGCGAGAACTAAGCCGCCGTTAATATTCGCACCGAGCTTTTTTGTGCCTGAGAAGCCCAGTTTTTTGTCGCGGGCAAGGAAGTATTTCTTGTGAATATGCTCGTCAAGGTTGCAGTGACCGTCAAGAACGCCGCCCGTGGTCGCTTCTTCCTTTTCGATGTCGCTTAAATCGTCGCAAATAATCGTGTCGCAGTCGATGTAGAGAAAACTTCCGTTTACATAGTTGGGAATCGCCGTCTTGATAAGGCGCGAGCGGTCAACATTCGGCACATCGTCGGCAAAATCAACGCTGATAATCTGGCTTGCGTATTTTTTGAGGGCGATTCGCTTGTTTTCTTCGGTAAAAGAAGCGTTCGTCTTGTTGTCAACGAGCACGATAATCTGCGCCAACGGATTATGCTTTCTGAGCGAATACGCGGACATAAGAGCCTGCTCGTAATACAAATCCTTCGGAGTGGAAGTGAGCACATACACATATTTCATAGAATTTTCCTAGTCCCGGCTGAACAAGTCGCGCGTGAAGATTTTTTCTTTCACATCGGAAAGGTCTTCTGAGTAGCGGTTTGCGATAATCACATCGCATTCCTTTTTGAATTCAGCCAAATCCTTCGTGACCTTTGAATTGAAAAAATCCTCTCCTTTGTAGGTCGGCTCGTAGACGATGACGGGAATTCCCTTCGCCTTGATTCGCTTCATCACGCCCTGAATGCTTGACTGGCGGAAATTGTCACTGTTCGCCTTCATCGTGAGGCGGTACACGCCAACGGCTTTCGGGTGTTTTGAGATAATCTGGTCGGCGATAAAATCCTTTCGCGTGGTGTTCGACTCGACGATTGCTTGAATGAGATTCTGCGGAACATCGCGGTAGTTTGCGAGCAGCTGCTTTGTGTCCTTTGGAAGACAGTAACCGCCGTAGCCGAAACTCGGATTGTTGTAGAAGTCACCGATTCGCGGGTCAAGGCAGATTCCCTGAATGATTGATTTTGTGGAAAGCCCGCGCACTTCGGCATAGGTGTCAAGTTCGTTGAAGAAGGCGACGCGGAGCGCGAGATAGGTGTTCGCGAAGAGCTTGATTGCCTCGGCTTCGGTGCAGTTCGGGAAGAGCGTTTCGATGTCTGTTTTGATTGCGCCTTCCTTTAAGAGCGCGGCGAATTCTTCTGCCTTTGATTTGAGCGCGGGCGCGTCTTTCGGATAGCTCACGACGATTCGGCTCGGATAGAGGTTGTCGTAGAGCGCGTGGCCTTCTCGCAAGAATTCGGGGGAGAAGAGCATATTTTGGTAGCCCGACTCGGCGCGGAGTTTTTCGGTGTAGCCGACGGGAACGGTTGATTTTACGATGACCGTTGCGTGGCTTCCTGATTTTTTGACGAGTTCAACGACCGCCTCAACGCTTGAAGTATCGAAATAGTTTTTTTCTGGGTCGTAGTTTGTGGGCGTGGAGATGATGATAAAATCCGCGTTCTTGTAGGCTTTTTCTGCCTCGGTGGTTGCCGTGAGGTTCAGTTTTTTTGTGGCAAGATATTCTTCGATTTCCTTGTCAACGATGGGGGATTTTTTGCTGTTGATTAAATCAACTTTTTCTTGAACGATGTCTACTGCGTAGACTTCATTGTGCTGTGCCAAAAGAATGGCGTTTGAAAGACCGACATACCCGGTTCCTGCGACTGCAATTTTCATATATTCCTCTAAAAATGATAATCTATTTTACTCGTAATTTATGTAATTCACAAGATGTAAATTGAAAACTGAAAATGGAAAGTTTGTTTTTTGTGGAAAAAACTGATTTTTGTGATATACTATTTTTTATGAGTAATATTGATATTGAGAACAAAACCGTGCTCGTCACCGGTGCGGCTGGCTTTATTGGAAGCTACCTTTCTAAGCGGATTCTTGAAGAAACGAAAACGACGCGCGTTATCGGCGTTGACTGCATCACTGACTATTACGATGTCTCGCTCAAAGACGAGCGGCTCAAAATGCTTTCTGCCTTTGGCGAACGATTTGTGTTCATAAAGGCTGACATTGCCGACCGCACTGCAATGGAAAAAATCTTTGCCGAAGAAAAGCCTTCCGTGGTGGTAAATCTTGCCGCCCAAGCGGGCGTTCGCTACTCAATCGACAATCCCGATGCCTACATTCACTCAAACATGCTCGGCTTTTACACGATTCTGGAACTCTGCCGCCACTATCCCGTGGAGCATTTGGTCTATGCTTCATCTTCGAGCGTGTACGGCACGAACAAAAAAGTTCCGTATTCAACAGATGACAAAGTTGACAATCCCGTCTCGCTCTATGCGGCGACCAAAAAATCAAACGAGCTGTTCGCCCATGCCTACGCAAAATTGTATAAAATTCCCTGCACGGGCTTGCGCTTTTTTACGGTGTACGGACCGATGGGGCGGCCTGACATGGCATACTTCAAATTCACGAACAAACTGGTGAAGGGCGAGCCGATTCAGATTTACAACATGGGCGACATGAAGCGCGATTTTACCTACATCGACGACATCGTAACGGGAATCGTGAATGTAATGAAAAAATCCCCTGGCGAAACTGAGGACGGAGCGCCCTACAAAGTCTACAACATCGGGAACAATCAGCCCGAAAGCCTCATGTACTTCGTTGAAACACTCGAAAAATGCCTTTTGAATGAAGGAATCATTACCGAGCCTGCCAAAAAAGAACTGCTTCCCATGCAGGCGGGCGATGTGTACCAGACTTTCGCCGATGTCACCGACTTGCAGAAGGACTTCGGCTTTAAGCCCGCCACGCCGCTTTCGGAAGGACTCGCGAAATTTGCTGCCTGGTACAAGGGGTATTATAAAAAATAAATCTAATGATGTTATTGCACACACTTTTCTTAAAAATTATGGTGAAAAGTGTGTGTTGTTTTAAATAATTACAACTACATATGTTGCAAAATCATGAACAGAATTTTATATAATCCAATTTTGGCAAGAACGTAGCGTACTTTATTTTTCAAAGTTGGATTTGCATTTTTTATATATGTCATTTCTGTTAGTGGCTCTTTTCCGCACAGACAAGAAAATGCTGACATCTTTTTGAAAAAACTTTCTGTAATGTGCTTGTCAGAAAAAATCTTGTCTTTGTATTTTGAAAAAAGTAGTTCCATGCCAGCTAATCCCTTTTGTGGATTTTTTGTTATGCTGTCTTTTTGCTGGTAGGTGTCTACAAGAATTTCGTTCTGGAATACAACCTTGAACTTTTCTGAAAGTCTGAGGCATTCTTCCCAGTCCTGAAAACGCGGCATATCTTTGTCGAATTGCACGGTTTTAAAGCATTCTGCTTTTCCAAAAAGAAGCTGCGTGCTTGTTGCGTTGTATTTTAAAAGCCCTTCTGTTGTGAGTTCTGTATCTGAGCCAAGATTTGGAAAAGAATACATGAAGTTTTTGCTTTCATCATAGACATCCATTTTGCAGGTAACTACATCTGCATTTTTTTTTAGGAGAAAATCGATTTGCTTTTCAAGCTTATTCTCATGCCAGATGTCATCACTGTCATTAAAAGCGATGTATTCACCGTTCGCAAGCTCTATTCCCTTGTTGCGTGCAGTACAAGCGCCAGAATTCTTTAAAAGCTTGTGGTATATTATTCGATTGTCCCCAGCATTCCGTATGATTTCCTCTGTGTTGTCTGTGGAGCAGTCATCAACGATTATTATTTCAAGATTTTTGTAGGTCTGCCTAATCACAGAATTTAAGGAATCCAGTATGAGAGAGCCTCTGTTGTATGTTGGAATTATTACGGAAATTAGACTGTTAGAATTCATATTGCTATACAATCCCAAACTTTTGTCTGATTAACTTGAACGTCTCAGAGTCAATTGAGCCATTTGCATAGAACGCTTTTATGGAGGGGACGCTGTTCTCTATGGTAATGCCAAAATTAAACCAATCATCGTTGTCATAGAATTGCTCCAATGCAGAAAAATCTTCCTGCAACATCTGAGGCAGTCGTATCGTGTCCAAGTGGATTGATTTATCAACAAACATCAATAATTAATATAACACCTAAAAATAAATTCTTCAATAAAAGTATTAAAAATCTTCTTACTACATCAAAACAAAACGGCTTTTTATTTTTCTCAACAGTTTTTTCAGCCAATTTTCTGAGAGCGTATTGCGAAATGGGAGATTCATATATGTTTCTAATCTTCCGTCATCGAAAACCATATCAGCTCGCTTTTTCAGCAATTCCTGCCACTTCTGCTCTTTTACATGTCGAAAAGCAAGACCATTTTTTTTCATTTCAGTGGCATTTCGTACATCCAAACGCTTTTGCATTTGCTGAGGTGAGCGGAACTGATAGTGCTTAACAAGAATTGTCTGATTTGATAACTTCCCGCAGTTTGAAGGGTAGTGGGCATTTGGTTCTGAAACCCATTTTATGTTTTTCTTTTCTTTAAAAAAACGAGGTTCTGACCAACAGGTGCTTTTAAGGTATTTTATATGGTTTTTGTCCTGCTCAAAATTTCCAGAAAAATTGTACTCGTGAATATCCTCTTCTGTCAGATAGTAGTCAAGTGATTTTTTTGCCACAAGCCCTGTGGATTTTCTCTGTTTTTCAAGAAAAGTTCTTGGGTTTTCTGCATAAAACTCATCTGCATCTAGTTTAAAGCACCACCAGTCGCCGGGCTTTGAAAGATGCTTGAATTCATTGTATACATCTGCGCGAAGTCCATTGTGGTATGGACCGAAATATTGCTTCCACGGAATGATTTTGTCGTCTGCAAGCGATTGTATTATTTCCCAAGTGCCGTCTGTGCTTCCGTTATCAAGCACAAAGATTTTATCTGCCCACGTTTCAGCGTCTTTTAAAACGGAAGCCACAATGTCGGCTTCATCTTTAACAAGCATGATTGCGAAAATGTTCATTATGCGGCCTCTTTATAAACAATATTTTAGCACAGAACTACCAGAGAATTAAGCGTATTCAGCCTGTCAAGTTCACGTTGCTGTCTTGATTTTGTGATTTTTATTTTTCTGTCTTCTTTTACGAGAGATACGGCTTCTGATATTCTTGCTTCAAGAGTTTTGCATAATGCAATGCGTCTTTCTGATGGTATGAGTTCATTGAGCTCTAAAATTGATGAAAATAGCGGTACTGTGTCCGATGCTTTTTCTAGCGGTAAATTAGTAAGATATTCTTTCTTCAATAGATTAAATTGCTCGGCTTGGTTGTCTTTAAATGGTTTAGCTTCAATGTTTATGGCTTCATAGTCTTGCTTAGGCATCATTTTTGTAAGAAACATGGAACGCTCGGTATCAAAAACAGGTGCAAGACCTATCCATTCAAGTGTATCTGTTTTGCGGATAAGCCCGAAGTTTCTATAATGTCGGTCTGTGTTTGCCATTATAAAGTCTGCAAAAAGCATTCTGGTTAAATCAGGTTCTATATTTTTTGCTCCAAGTGCATCGCAACATCTTAGAAAATGCTGATAGTCTGATTCGTTGTTTGTTTTCTTTACTGTTTCTTTTATAAAATAAGCTGGAACAAACTCCGTGTTTTCTGTAACAAAGTTCTCGCATTTTGAGAGGTATTCTGTTTCGCCCTCATTGTTTTTTGTCTGCAAAACCTGATATGAAACATTATGTATTCCGAGAGTTGTGCATAAAATATGGGCGAGATATTCATTGAACGGCTCCTGCATGAACGCAGATTCTGTTCCTTTTATTAGATATCGTTTTCCACCTTCGATTATCCATCTTTTTGGCAATGCTCCGTCCGTCGTAAAATCCGGATTGTTATAGCTTTTTTCGGAAAAGTTCTTTTCTCTATTCAGAAGTAATACAAGACCTACAGAATCATCAAACTCATTTGTGAAGAAATTTATATCGCTCCATGTTGAATTATCTTCTGTCTGTTTTGTCCAGTACTGGTCATTAAGGCTTGCACAATGCGTTTTAGATACAAGCTCATCAACAGAAGCAAGGCGTAACAATTCAAGTGCTTTTTTCAGATATTTTCTGTCCGAAGGTATAAAGCGGGACTTCCACCATACCTTGAATTTATGAAAATCTGTTTCTGCAGAAATCGTCTGATATTCAGATTTAAAAGTACCTGTAGGCATTCTGTTTGAATCAAACACTTGCGTTATGCTGAGAATTTCATAGTTTTCATTAAGACACAAAGTACAGACTTTATTGTCTTTTTGGTAAAGTTCTAATTCCATATAAAAGTTACTGTTCAGCAAGCGATTGTATAACGGATGCCACAATGTCGGCTTCATCTTTAACAAGCATGATTGCGAAAATGTTCATTATGCGTTTTATTCTAATATGGCATTGTTTTTTTATCAATTGCCCCAGTGTCCTGTTTTCTTTGAAATCAGTGTTTGTCTACTATTTCCTTGTAATATTCCCACTGCTTTGTATAAAATGCTTCTAAGCTCCAGTTTTTAATGGCATAGTTTTTTAAAGCTTCGCCTGCATTGTTTTCGCTCAGTTTTAAGGCTTCTGAAATTGCTTTTATCAAAGAATTTCTATCTTTTGCATCAAAACTCGGCATTCCTGTCTTTTTGCAAATCACACCAACGTTTCCTTCATCAGGGGCTACGAATATTTTTCCAAAAAGTGAATATAAGAAAACATTTCCCGAGTTGAGTATATGAATGCGTTGTATCAACCCAATATCGCAGGCTTGCGCATAAAGGGGAACGTCATTTTCTGGTACTCTGCTGTTAGAAAAAATGATATGCGGAAACTTTTTCTTTAAACTACGGAATTTTAACAAATTGTAAAGGTATGCAATTTTATTGCGTGTCTTTTTTACCCTAAAGAACGACGGTGCCAGTACATACAAGTCATTTTTTACAAGCCAATCGTAAATGCCCAATATGAGTAGCCGCTCTTCATTGTCGCGAAAAGCTCCGAAGCAGAGTATATACTTTTTATCTCTGTCAAGCCCGAGTTTTTCTTTTGCCTCATTACGGCTCGGAAGCGATGAAGTCATATATGCGTTCGTATAGATAGGGTGATAAAGTAATTTTTGAGGAATGTCAGGATATTTTTTCTCAAATACTGTCTTACTGTATTCCTCAAGGTGATAAATCTCATCGCTGTATTTATATACAAGCTCATAGGCTTGAGTCTGTTTTTTTTGTTTTTTATAATGAGGCACAAAATTGTGGCATGTTGAGACTATAATCTTTCCATTACTTTTAAGAAAATTTAGTCTCTGCTCCAAATCCTTTGAAGAATGTCGTCGACCCATTACAAGAAAGTGGGGAAACATAATGTGGATTATGTCATAGTCAAGGCATTTATCATTCCAAAAGTCAGAAAGCCCCCAATAAAATTCTACATTCGCATCCAAATTTGGTATGTTTTGTGTGAGTGATCTTACGTAAGGCGTATCAACTTTTTCAGGATTATCATATGGGTAATATATTTTCATTTGTTTTCCTCGTTAGAAAAGGTTAAAATTTTCTGGATTAGAGAGCCCAAATTGTTATTGCTTGAAAGTAAAAATGATTTTTTACATCCAGCATCATTTCCCGCCTTTACATCATTCTCACCGTCGCCAATCATATAGCTTTGGGAAAGGTCGATATTGAAATCTTTTGCAGCCTGTACGAAAAGTCCTGCTTTTGGCTTACGGCAGCCGCAGTCGCATTTATATTCCGGACGTTCTCCTGGAAATCCCTTGTCTGTATGATGAGGGCAGAAATACAAACCGTCAATAAATGCGCCTTCTTTTCCAAGCTCAGTTTCCATTTTTGCATGGATAAGTGAAAGCTCCTCAAAAGTGCAGTCGCCGCGTGCGATTACAGGCTGGTTTGTTACGACAATCGCAAGGTAGCCGGACTTATTAATTTTCTTGATTGCCTCTGCCGCCCCTGTGATAAGCTCAAACTGTTCTGGCTCTGTTACGAATCCGACGTTTTTGTTTATCGTTCCGTCGCGGTCTAGGAAGACAGCCTTCTGTTTCTGGCTTAGGTTACGTGCATGAACCTTTCCGCTTTTGATGTCGGCTTCGGTTTCATAATAGCGGTCCGGAGTTCCCATGTCCTTGATGTATTCGGGGGTCTCATAGGCAAAAATCTTTCCGCTTTTGATGTTCGGCTTTAGCACGTCGCGGTCAAGGTCGATTTTGTCTGGAGTTTCGGGGTGGCGCGGTACGAAGTTTTTCATTGCTTCGCGCAAAAGCTCCGGCGAGATTATCTGAAGTCCTGCGTTCACAAGGTTTTTGTAGTAAAGTCGCTCGTCTTCTTTTGCCATCCATTTGATAACGCGGTGAGTATTTACGGGAAGCCCGCCTTTTTCCTCTGGCGGAAGAGTTTCCGTTACTAAAAGAGATGAGTCATACGGATGGCCGTTGGGGTGAGCCATAAGGCTTGCCCATGCTTTGTGCTCGCGGTGGAAAGCAATAAAACGGTTGAAGTCGATGTCAAAAATTACGTCGCCGCACAAGAGAAGAAAGTCATCATCAATTACTGTTTTTGTCTGAATCTCATCGCAGGCTTTTCCGTCAAGCATCTTGAAAAGTGCCCCTGCAGTACCAAGCGGTCTGTCCTCGGTAAAATAAGAAATATTTACGCCGAAGTTAGAGCCGTTTCCAAAGTATTCCTTGATTACGTGTCCCAGATGTCCGACACCTATTGTGATGTCTGTAAGACCGCAGGCTTTGAGGTTTTCAATCTGATACGCGAGGATTGGTTTTCCGCAGATTTCTATCATCGGCTTTGGAACATCGGCACGAACGCTCTGAATGCGCGTTCCCATGCCTCCAGCCATTATTATTACTTTCATATCTTTTCCTAAAATTATTCAGCCCAGAATGCTTCTTCAATTTCAAGACAGAGGGCATGGTAAACAGGAAGGTGGAGTTCCTGAATCATAAAGGTTTCGTTCTGTGGAACTACAATGCAGATGTCTGCAAGTCCTTTTAGCTTACCGCCGTTCTTTCCTGTGAGTGCGATAGTCTTAAGTCCTTTTGCCTTTGCAACAACTGTAGGGTAAACTATGTCTTTGGAGTTTCCTGATGTAGAGATTCCTAAGAATACGTCGCCTTTTACGCCGTAGCCGTTTACCTGCTGGGCGAACATAACGTTTCCGTCTACGTCGTTCAAGCTTGCTGTCATAAGGGCAGTATTGTTTGTAAGGGCGATTGCAGGAAGTGAGCCTTGAAGCTTGTCTGCAAGGTAAGCTCCAGTATCTGCATCGATTGCTTTAATCTGATTGATGAAATCTTCTGACGGAGTGCGCTTTTTGCAGAAAGATTTCAGAAGTTCCCCTGTGATATGGTCGCTGTCCGCGCATGATCCGCCGTTTCCTGCGACTAAAAGCTTTCCGCCGCTCTTGAAAGATTCAATCAATGCCTTTGCGGCATCCTCAATATCTTTTTTGCAAACGCTAAGGCTTGGGTAGCGTTCAATCAACTGGTCTATGTATTTCATAATATCCTCGCTTTGTTATTGTCGGGGCAAGCCAGACAATCTTTTATTTTGTGTATTCTTCTGGCCCGTAATAGATGATTTTTGTTCCTTCGTTCTCAAACTTGAACGGAACATACATCTGGCCTTCAAGTGCCTTTTTAACTGCGTCCTGTTTTTCTGTAGGAACGTAGAACAAAAGGAATCCCCCGCCACCTGCTCCGAGCAGCTTTCCGCCGAGCGCTCCGGTCTTCATTGCCTTGTCGTACTGCTCGTCGATTGAGCCTGTAGAAATACCGGAAGAAATGCCTCGTTTGAGCTTCCATGTGTAATCCAGAAGTTTTCCGAATTCGTCAAGCGGCGTATTCTTGTCTGTAAGGATTTTCTCTGCATCGTCAACAAGGTGATACATCTCAATAAGCTGCTGAGTCTTATCTTTCATTGATTTTTCAGTTCCCTTCTGAATGTCCGAGCTGAATCTTGAAAAGCCTGTAAAGAACAGCATGAGGTGGTCGTTCAGCTCCTTTTTGCGCTCCGGCGAAATAATCACAGGATTTACGCTGTAGCCGTCGCGTGAAAAGTTGATTCTGTTGAACCCGCCGAAAGAGGCCGCAATCTGATCCTGGATGCCGCCGGCTTCCTTGCAAAGCTCTCGTTCAAGGTAAATCGCATCGTCGGCAAGCTTCCGCTTGTCGGCATACTGTCCTTTAAGCGCGTAAAACGCAGAAAGCATACCTACGGCAAAAGAAGAAGAAGTTCCGAGTCCTGAGCGGGCAGGAAGATCTGCCTCGTAGGTCATACGGATTTCGTGCATGTCAAGCCATTCCATCGCGTTGTGTATTGCCGGATGCACGATTTCTGAATTGGAATTAACCTTTTCTTCCTTAGAGTAAGTAAGGTGTGTTTTGTAATCAAAGAAAGGCGGCAGATGGCGCACTGTTACGTAAGCATATTTGTCGAATGTGGTGCTGAGTACAGCTCCGCCATGCTCATTAAAAAAGCCGTTAAAGTCTGTTCCGCCGCCAAAAAAGCTCATGCGGAACGGGGTTTGGGTGATTATCATATAAACAAGTCTCTTATAGCGTAGTAAAAAAAACGTTCGTTTTTTTTTACTACGCTATTGAAAAAAAAATAATAACCTAAGATTTGTAAAAAGACAATCTCAAAGAATATTGTTTTTGCGCATAAAAGAATCTAATGTTTTCCAAGAAACTTTAAGCTCTTTAGAAATCATAGACTTGCTTTTTCCAAGTTTTCGCTCTTGTTCAATAAAATCGGATTTGTCTGTTAATTTATAATAATTGGATTTACGTCCCTTTGGTCTGCCAAGTTTTTTTTCTTCAATTCCTCTATCACTAAAGAAAGGCTAAAAAAATCTGATAAAAAAATAAAGGTCGTTTTTATCGTATATTTTCCGTCTAGCTGGAATTCTTTAAAATCGGTCTTTGAATATATGCAAAAAAACGGGAACTATTCCGCGTATATCCTCGCTCAACCGCATATAACTGATGGTGCATGCTCTGAGTGCGAGAATCCATCCTACTCATATCTTTTTGATTTATATGGCGAGGCTGTAATAAATGCATTTTGTAATAACGCGTGGTTTGATTTAAAAGCGTTCCAGCCCGATTACGTCTTTTACACAAGACCGTATAATTATGAGTATTATCAAGATTAGTTCAAAATAAGTATGCATTCTTTCTCATCACGCTTTTTATAACGCTGTTCATTGCATTCCTTTATGATACGGTTTTCAATCAGTCAAAGAAAATCTTAGTGAAGGCTTGAGAACTTGCTTCTGATTTTTTGAGGAAGAATAAGGGCAAGGTGTTTTTGCTGTCTGAGCATGAGAAGCAGAATAAAATAGACAAGCCCCATAATAATTCCCTTTACAAAAAACGCAAGAATTAGATTTTCTATAGGAATCAGTTTGTTTATAAAAAAAGAAAGCACGAATAATATCGCCATTATGAAAACATCGGGCAATAACGCTTTGATAAACAAAGAAAAGGATTGATTCATGCTTTGTTTTATGAGCGGTATGAATGAAATAAAAAAATGTATTATCAAGGCAATAGAGTTATAGATTGAGACTCTTACAATATCTTTCTGATAGATACCGATTGCGATGGCGATTATGGAAAGCGCGGTGTTTATGATTGAAATGTAGAAATGCCGCTTTGTATCGCCAAGTGCAGCAAACAGTGCGCCGCTCGTTCCTCCAATCATCTGAACCCAGATGGCAAGACTCATATATTTAAAACAATCGACTGCAATTTCCCATTGTCGTCCATAAAGCAAGAGGATTATTTCTCTGGATGCGCAGAAGCAGAAAGCTGTTACAAAAACTCCTATAAGCGAAAGCAGTTTTACGACCTTCATGTATCGTTCGTAAATATAGGCTTTGTCGTCCTGGTAGTCAGAAAGAATGGGGTGGAGCACGGGTGAAATTATGTTCGTGAGATTCTGAACAGGGTAGAGCATAAAATGATATGCCTTGTTGTACTGCGCAAGTTCTTCGTTTCCGAGAACTTTTCCAATGAGCATTTTATCGAGGTTTCTTGAAAAATAGTTTACAAAGTTGAATAGAAAATTATAGCCGCTGTAGCCTTTGATTTTCTTTATTACGTTCCAGTCGATTTTTTTTACAAATCCAACCTTTACATTCTTTAAATTCCAAAGAAAAATCAGAAGGCTGCTTACAACCGACTGAAATACCAGCGCATAGAATTTGAAGTTGAGGAGAGCAAGGATAATCGTTACTCCGTATGTCAAGAATGAGACTATTATGAGGCGCAGGGCTATGAGGACAAATTTTTTGTCTTTGCGTAAAAGTCCGTCCGGTACGGCATTTATCGTGTTAAAAAAAACTGAGATTGACAAAATAAGGCATATCGGAATATAAACGCTGTCGCCATAAAATCTGCTTATCCAAATTGAAGAAAGAGAGAATAAACCGGCAAGTATAAGACCAAAATAAAGGGAAAATGTGAAAAGGGTATTGATATCCTTTTGCTCAAAGTCCTTGTTCTGAATGACCGCAAGCTGCAAACCGCAATTGGAAAGGACGGTAAAAAAAGTTGTGAACACCGTTACGATTGCAACGATGCCGTAATCATTTGGGGTGAGAATTCTGGCTAAAATGGCAGAGAATAAAATGCCAAGAAAAATGTTCACATATTTTGAGCCAGCGTTTATGAGTGACGCTTTTTTTATTGAAGTCTCAGCTTTGTTTATGTCCATGATAGTATTAATTCCTTGCACGTTTTATATTCGATAATTCTGTTCTCAGAAATATGAAATTCATTTATGTCAGGCTTGTTGAATTCCTCGGTAAGCTCGTCTTTTGCCATTAAACATGGGTGGAACAGAACTTCAAGACCGCGTTTTTGATTCTGTGCGTTTTTTATAAAGACTGGAAGAACTTTTTCAAGCCGCTCTGCGTTCATCTTTCCGCTGAAAAAAACACCACAGAGCAGGGAAGGCGATATGCTCATTTTTTTTAGGGATGAGCGAATTTTTACACATGAATAAAAATTAAGGATCATGCATTTTACTGCATTTATAGGACTGTACGTTTTGTACAATGAAAAAAATCCTGCATAATAGGACAAAGGATCCTGCGTATTTCTAATGAAAGATACCTTGTACTGATTCGTTTTTACAGAATCCTTCAGAGCATCAAAAACAAGGGGAATCATGTGCGTGTGCATGTGGCTGTCAAACCGGAGCGCATTTTTGTCTGCAATGCCGCTTGCAACAAGGCGTTCAGTCTGTGCGGTGATTTCTGCAGAAAGCTGCTTTCTGATTTTGTTTCGCATTAACGGATTATAGTTCCATAAAAACAGCTTTTCCCAAGTAACTGTAAAATATCCGTTTTTATCAATTAAGTCAGGCACGCATTCTACGGGAGCGGCACAATGCCCTTCAACAAAATTCAGGTGAACAGAAACCAATGCCGGAGAACTTCGCTTTTGCTGAACGGTTTGAAAATCCTTTACTGCATTTTCAAATCGCGAAAGATTCGTCATAAAGCTGATGCTAGTGAGCTTGTTGGCTTCTAAGAGCTCAAGGATTGTTTTGTCGGAAGCCGCTGAAAGCCCGTAATCGTCTGCATGAATGTCAATCAAATCTGTCATAGTTTTTTACCAACAATGTACTGAGGTCGCCCTTTTATCTCATCGTAAATCTGACCAATGTATATACCGATTATGCCTAAACTTATCATGATGCCGCCGATTCCAAGAATCAAAAGAAATGTGAGGGTAGGGAATCCGCTTGCCGCAGTTCCGCGTATAAAAGAAATGATTGCATCTACAGCAACCCCCAGTGCAATAAGAACAAAAGCAATGCCAACTCCTGTTATGATATTGAGCGGAGTATTGCTGAAGCATATTACGTTATTGATGGCATAGCGTATCAAGGATTTCGTAGACCATTTTGAAACACCAGATTGCCTGTTCTGAACCTCATAATAGACGGTTGTTTTTTTGAAGCCCACCCAAAACGATAAAGCCCTGAAGAATGTGTTCCGCTCTTTTAGGGCAGCAAGCTCTGCGATTACTTTTTTGTCGAGCAACTTGTAGTCGCTTGAATTTGCCATATCCATTCCTACGGCACGGCTAATCATTCCGTAAAAAATCTTGGTGAACAGCTTATGAACAAGAGATTCCTTTCCTCTGTCGGTTTTTATGCCTTCGATTACCTCATAGCCTTCCTCTGCCCATTTTTTGTACATCTCTGCAATTACTGCCGGAGGATGCTGCAAGTCTGCATCCAAAATTACGGCACAGTCGCCTGTTACTGAACGGATTCCGCTGAAAAGCGCTGCCTCCTTTCCAAAATTACGGCTGAAGGAAATACAGCGCACACGGCTGTCTTTTGCGTTTAATTTTTGAATTTCTTGGAACGTGTTGTCTTTTGAGCCGTCATCAACAAAAACAATCTCAAAGTCCGCTCCTTCTATGTTCTGCATGACACGCACTATTTCCTCATAAAATGGAACGACGTTAGTCTCTTCGTTGTAGCACGGTACGATAAGAGAAATTATTTTTTTATTTTCCATTTTCTGAAATCTCCTCGGATGATTTTTTCTGCCTGAAAATCACCAAAAAACTGAAGACGAAATTAAATCCGCTTACAAGAAGCTCATCAATTATTTTAGAAAGAATTTCGTTCCATTTCAGAATGTTTACCATAAGAACCATCAAGGCAACGTCCATAAGCCCGGAAAACAGCCTTGAGCCATAGAACAAAATGACTTCCCTGACAATCTGCTGCTTTGTGTAATCAGTCGCTTTGAATACATACCGCTTATTAGTTACGAAAGCGAATAGAACGCATAGAAACCATGCAAGAATCGTAGAAACTGAGACAGGAATTTTTATATAGCGGAAAATATAATAGAGCGCAACATTCAAGGCTGTTGTAAGAATGCCCCAGAATGTGAATTTTATGATTTTAAGTAAAAATTCACTATCATTAAATGCTTTCATAGGTTTTGATTATTTTATCATGAGTTTTCACGTAATTGCAATATTTCGCTTTTTTCTATAGATTTAATTCCATGTCAGGCAATACAATTCGCAAAAAAACACTTTTTGAGCTTTTTCTTTTTAAATACACAATTTTGTTTTTTGTTTGTGTATTCGTTTGTTTTCTTGACTTTTTTCTCCAAAATAAAGCTTTCCTGCGTACTGACGGTCTTATTCAGCATCTGACTGCGCTTGCGTATATTGGCAAGTATATCCGTGAAATCATAAAGACAGTATGTACGACAGGAAAATTCATTATTCCGCAATGGGATTTTTCCTTAGGCTTGGGAGCTGATGTAATAACCACTTTGCATTATTACGGTCTCGGTGATGTATTGAATTTATTTTCTGTCTTCGTTCCTGTAAGGCATACGGAGATTTTATATAACGTTCTCATTTTTTTACGCTTATATGTAAGCGGCATTACTTTTATCGTATATTGTCGGCATCACCAATTCTCTTCGTATTCTATTCTTTGCGGTGTTGTTGTGTATGTTTTCTGTGGCTTTTCATTTTATTGTGCTCCTCGGCATCCTTTTTTCATAAATCCCATGATTTATCTTCCGCTTATGTGTCTGGGAATTGATTTTATTTTTGAGCGAAAAAGCCCTGTCTGCTTCATTCTTTCGTCATTTTTTGCATGTTGCGCCAGTTTTTATTTCTTTTATGTCCTCACTATCCTTGTTTTTATTTACGCACTGATACGATATTTTTTTATTACAAAAGAAAAATCGCTTCTTTCTTTTTCCAGACTTTTTTTCTCGACAGCTGCATGCTACATTCTTGCGATTTGCATGTCTGCGCTGATATTTTTTCCAAATGTCGCAGGATTTTTGACATCTTCTCGAAATTCATTTTCTGAACCAGTTCCGGTATTTTATAAACCATTTGTATATATAAAACTTTTTCTTTCGCTTGTTACGCCTATGCAGGCATTTTCATATACAGAGCTAGGGTTTGCTGCACCGGTATTTTTGTCGCTAATTATGCTTTCGTTTTGGCAACATAAAAAAACTCGTGAAATAAAAATATTTCTTCTCATCTGTGCGCTCTTCATTTCATTCCCTTTTTTCGGGCACATGATGAATGGCTTCAACTATGTCACAAACAGATGGTGTTTTGCGATTTCATTTGTCATTTCAATCAGTTTTGTCTGTGTGCTTGAGAACATTGAAGTTGTTCCTAAACGAGCGTTATTGATTTCTTTTATAACAGGCATTTCGATTTCCAGTGTTTTTGTTGTTCTTGGTTTTGTTTTTGAAAAGATTCGAAGCCACTTTTTGGCAAGTTATGGCATGCTGTTCATTTCTTCTCTTGTTTTCTATGTGTTTTATCGTTATAAAAGAAATTTACTGAGATTAACCGTGCTTCCCTTATGTGTTTTTTCTGTCGCTATAAATAGTTTTGTAAAGTATTCTTCCTACACACTTGATTATTTAGATGATTTTTATCCGATTCATGAAGGCACGCGAATGCTTGAAAATTCTACTGATAAGATGATTTCAAAACTCACGAATACAAGTGATTTTTATCGGTACGAAGAAGAGGAAAAACTGTATCTTAATTTACCTTCCGTTTATGGTATGCATGGAACATCGTACTATTGGTCGCAGAATTCAGGATATTTGTCAGAGTCCTATAATGATTTTGAACTGTGTACGGGAACACCACTCTTATTGGACGGCTTTAATCGGCGAACTTATTTACAAGATTTATTTTGTGAAAAGTATATCATACTGCCTGATTCAGAAACTAGTTATACTCCTTACGATACGATTTTTTTAGGGAAAAAAAACGTGGGGAAGAATTTATATAACGTATATGAGCGGGAAAAAACGTTACCGTTTGGATATACGTATAAAACAGTGATAGACGGTTCTGCTTTTTCTGAGTTTTCTGCGCTTGAAAAACAAGTCGCTCTTATGCATGCCGCTGTAGTACAAGACAACGGCATGCAGACACCAGTTGAAAAACAGAATACGCTTGATTTTAGTAGCATTAAAAATCTAAACTTTGAAATCGAGACAGCAGAGGGAATAGAATTCTCTGATAAAAAAATTACTGTCTCGAAAGAAGGTGCGGTTGCAAGGATACATTTTAATTCTCAGAAGGATTCTGAAGTGTACCTTGAGTTTACCGATTTGTTTTTTTTAACCGATCCCTCTGAAAAAGTGACAGTACAATACAAAACAAAGAATAGTTCGGAAAAAGCTTTTGAAATTAAATCGATGTATAAACATGTCGGACATGATTTTTTACTTTGCTCTGGCTATTCAGAAAATGAAATCAATAGCTTTACGTTGTCTTTTCCTCAAAAAGGAACGTATAAATTTTCAGATATAAATGTCTATGCACTTTCTCTGTCTGAGCGTGATAATCTTATAGCTGATTTGACCGAAACTCAGTTGGATACTATTCATTTTGACAAAAATCATGTAACGGCATCTGCTAAACTGACAGAACCAAGACTTCTGTGCCTTTCGATTCCGTATTCAGATGGTTGGACAGCTTTTGTAGATGGTAAAAAAACTCCACTTTACAGGACAAATGTTTTTTTGACCGGAATGTATTTAGATGAAGGAGAGCATACCATAGTCCTAGAATATCATACACCACTTTTTCTCGCCGGAAGCTTGATAACGTTCATCGCATGGATACTTTTTGTTGCTGTGCGGTTATGTTTTCTTCGTAAGTTCACGCATTAAATCGATTATCAATTTCAATGGTATATAAATTTTTTAGTCTTTCGATATACATATTGTTTTTAAACTTTCCTACGTTTTCTAGGTATAATGGTGTTGATTTTGAATTTTGTATTGTATAAGGCTCTGGGCAAGAATTCTTTGCCCAAACAACTTTCGTTCCATGAAGAGTTTCCATGAATTTAAGCCAAATATCATCAGCTGTAAGACAAAACTGTATAATCTTTTCCTTATCAAACGCCCTCTCATCGAGACAGTGAGGAGGATACAAAACACCGCCACACCCTGTTGCAATCAAATTATATGATGGCTGAGTCGCTCCCATGTAATTGTTTAACCAATCATTATATGAATGTAATGAACCATCAAGTTTTCGCATTATTTTGTGAACACGATTTGCAACAACACAATCAGCATTTTTTTCATGAGCGTTTAGAAGATTTTCAACCAAATTAGCTGGATAAATGGAATCATCATCAACAGTAATTATAATGTCATTGGGATATTCTTGCATTGCGTAAAAATATTTCTTATGTGACTTTAAGTCTTCATCTTTAATTACAATATCTATTCCGTATTGTTTAAAAAATTCTAATTCCGTAAGCGGAGAATTTTTACAATCATCACCGAGGTATATAATAATTTTGTTTGGTTTAACCGTTTGAAGCAACAGGCTTTTTAAGCAAAGCCTCAATGTATCAAAACGAGCCGGATATGTCGTTAAAGAGATGATGATTTTTTTTTCGCGCGGCTCATTACAAATTCCATACTGAAAATCAGATTCTTCTACAAAGCGCACGGTTTCATTCTTAAATTTCTCATAGCGAATTTTTTTAAAAAAGCGAGAATAACGATTTAAATGAATATATGTATAGTCTAGTATTCTTCCCAAAAACATAAGTCTCTCATGACTCGTATATTATAAATAAAAATTCTTATTACGTCAGCATTAAAAACGATAACACAAGCCGAAAGAAACACAAACATTATAGCGAATATCTGAATTTCCATCATCGGAAACGTTTAAAGGATTGTGCTCGCCTTCCAAAACGATTCCAGAATCCAAGCGGAAATCGTTTGTGAGAAAAAAATTACTCCTTAATCCTGCAGCTAGTACTGCTCGTATGTTTTTTTGTGCATCAGAAGTTCCATTTTCTGAGTCCCGTTTTGCATCAATATACATGGTATAATCTAAATCGGGATTTCTGCGCTGCGTGAATAGTGTCACCGAACCTTTTTTATGATACACGCTAAAGCCAAGATATTGACTGTTTCCACCTGTGCCAATTCCCGCTCCAAGCCATTGTCCACCATTTGTATAGCCTTGTGTGATATAATGGTGCGCATAAAATGTTGTGTACCACGGGATAAGACGATCATAATCAGCGCTACACTCAAGAAATGTCAGTTCTAGTTGTAAAATACCTTTTAATCCACCTGGCAACGAGAGCGCTTTTCGAGAACCGAACGTCCAACCTTCTGTATGAAACGGATAGCGAATGTAATAATTTATATTTGGACTGTAATCATTTCGTGCCCACTCTAAATACACCTCAAATCCGACTTTGGGCAGTTTATAATCGAAAGTGAAAGAAATACGCTGGTCGCTGGTATCTTTTCCCCCAGAGTTCCCTGACGACAGGCGAGGATTATATATTTTAAACAGCGTATATGAGTTCTTATCATCCCACTTACTGAGCATCGTTCTGTTCAGCCCGATTGTAAATTCTTTAAAAAATGGCAGCTGATAGTACACGCCAAGCCCTGTAATCAGATTGGCGTCGTTTGAATCATCGTTGTCAAACCAATCGCTTTCAGTGAGTTTGCCCCACCATGCACGTGCCTCTATGTAACCAAGATTCCAGCCAAAATAAGGCATAGTCAGCTGCGTTTTCCGAAGCCCGAGGTCAAATTTGGGATAGCTTGCGGCGTTGTTTGAGTGAATAATCGGATTGAGCTGGGCAGGTCCAAGCCAGATTGACTGTGTGCCAAAACCAACCGTGAATGTGTGCCATGACCAGCGCGCTTCCGTGTCGCCCCAGTCGTATGTCCAGAATGGAGAATCTCCGAACCGTTGCGGGGCATCGATACCCGCAACTCCATAATAGCCGTACGTATCTGCCTTGCCCGCATAGGCCTCGCCGCTGTAATTTGGCTGTATGTAGGCAAAACTCTTATTCTGTGAAAAACTCAAGCTGGGCTTTACCGTAAGCTCGAATCCGTATGCCTCAAGCCGCGCGCCTGCCGTGAGGCTCGTGTTGTAGCCTTTGCCTTGCCAGAGCGCGCCGTCGTTCTGACCGTAGGGGGCGGCGGTGTTGTATGAGTTGTACCATTCGGGACCGTAGAGCTTGTAGCGGACGCTTCGGGAAAGTCCGCGCGTAAAACAGTTCGTCGCTTCGTCTTGAGAATCGTATATTGTTTTTTTTGTGCCGAGGTTGTTGTTCTGCCAGATGTTGCCCTCTGAGTCGGCGAGTGAATTTCCATCCGCATCTGTCGCGAACTGCCATTCTGAGTCGCTCAACGTGCGGTAGCCGAGGGTGGGGCGGAGCGTGATGCCTTGAAGCGAGAGAAAATCGTAGTATTCTTCTTCGGTGGATTTGAGCGCTTCCTGTGAAAACAGGAGCGGAAGAGAAGAAAACAGGCATATCACAATCAGTGGCTTTGTGCTCATCAGTTCAGAATACTATCAGATTTCGTGTTCTTTGTCAGTTCATCGCGTTCCTTATTAAAACGCAAGATTGCTAAGGTCTTCTTTTTAAGATATAATCGTTTCATGCTGTTGTACCTCGCGTTCAAGAATATCATCTCCAAAAAGAGCTCGTTCGTCATCATTCTGTTCATCGCGTTTGCGGTCATGCTGCTTGTCGTCACCAATTCCGTTTTTGACAGCACGGAAAAGGGCGTTCAGGAAACGTTCATATCAAGTTTTACCGGCGATATCGTTATCCGCCCGCAGAACAAATATCCGCTCTCGCTTTTCGGTGACGAAACGCCGGTCACGGGAAAGCTCACCGAGCTTCCGAATCTCGTTCCGTACGACGCGATTTATTCGTATCTTTCATCAAATCCGTCGGTCGCGCGCATTGTGCCGCAGGTAACGGGCTTGGCGCTCCTTTCAAGCGACGCAAAAGACAGCAAATCGTGTATGTTCGGCGTTCCGGCAAGGGAGTATCTTTCGCTCATGGACTCAATCACGATTCTTGAGGGTGAAGCATGGCGTGACGGCGAAAAAGGCATCATGCTCTCCCGAAAATACGCAGAAAAAATGCAGGCGCACGTGGGCGACACGCTCCAGTTTACGATAAGCGAGGGCTTTTCCTCACGCATCCGTGCTGTTCCGCTTACGGCTATTTACGACTACTCAAACGAAAATCCGGTCCTCGACAAAATCGTGCTCACGAATCCCGAGACGGTTCGCGCAATCATGGACATGTCGGATTTGTCTTCGAGCGACCAGATTCAGCTCTCCGAGTCAACCGAAAGCCTTTTGAGCGATGATTTGGATTCGCTGTTTGCCGATGCCGAGGATTTTTCTGAGGGCGTCTTGAGCGAAGAAATCTCATTCTCTGAGGAAGAAGCGCAGGCATTGCAGGAGTCGGCGAGCGCAAGCTCTTCATGGAATTTCCTCATCTGCCGGCTCGACGACTCAAAAAAGGCAGCGCGCGTCATCAAATCGCTGAACAAATACTTCCGCGCGAATGACTGGCCGGTCGAGGCGGTCAACTGGCGGAGTTCTGCGGGAAGCACGGCGTTCTATCTCTACGTGCTCCGGCTCATTCTCAACATCGGCATCATCATCATTCTCGGCTCGGGCTTCATTGTCGTGAACAATACGCTCGTCATCAACGTGCTCGACCGTATCCGTGAAATCGGCACGATGCGCGCAATCGGCGCGAACAAACGCTACATCACGAAGGAATGTGCCGCGGAAACGCTCATCATGGCATTCATCGCGGGCATTCTGGGCTGCGTGCTCGGCGTGATTGCCTCGCTCGTTGTCTCGCAGGCGCACGTCACGTTCTCGAACAGCTTTTTGATTCAGCTCTTCGGCGGAAAGGTACTGCACACGTCGGTCAAATGCTCGAATCTCGCCGGCTCGTTCTTGCTTGCGATTCTGCTCGGGCTTGTCGCATGGATTTATCCGGTCATAAACGCATTGCGCGTCAATCCGGTGCAGGCTATGCAGGGGGCAAAATAATGTATCAGTGGAAAATCGCGCTTCGCTCGCTCTTGTATCGAAAATCTCAGTATGTCTCGCTCTTTTTGGTCTGCCTGTTCGGTGTGGCAATCTCGCTCGGCGCGATTGCGGTGAGCACGGGCATGATTTTCTCGCTCAACCAAAAGGCGCGCATCTACTACGGCGGCGAAATCGCGCTCATGTGCTCGGAAGGGCACGGTCTTGCAATAAACAACTACCAAGAAAAATACGAGATTGTCAAATCCTTTTTCGATGATGATGCGGTCGTCGTGCCCCGGCTCGACTTTGACGCGCGTCATTCTTCGTTCTATTTTGAGGGCGTTCAGGCGTTGCAGCAGACGATAAAGGGCGTGAATTTTGAAGCTGAGCGCGCGCTTTTGAGTACGTTCAACTTCGTCGAGGGCGGGCTTGACGCCGTTACCGAAAAAAACGCGGTCTTCATTTCCGCGCCGATTGCAAAGATGCTCGGCTGTGTGCTCGGAGACGAAATTACGTTCCAGTTGCAGACCGTCGAAGGTTACCTAAACACGGTGCCGGTCATCGTGCGCGGCATCTTTCAGGACTCAAGCGTGTTCGGTATGTACACGTCGTACATGGATTTTGAATTCCTCAAGGAAGCCTACGGAAGACCGGCTCACTTTGCGAACCGAATCTGCATTCACTTTCCCAAGCACAGCACGCTCACTGACGCGGAATACCACAAAATCTACGACAAGCTCGCCACAAAACTGAACATGTACCCGTACGTCACCAACAAAGACGACTACATCGACGCGGATGACACATTCACCACGGAAACATGGGGCTTCATTCCGCTTCCGGCGAACCTCAACGACGTAAAAATCATGGAAGTCGCGATGACGGCGGTCATTTCGTTCATCATCGTCATGCTCACGCTGATTATCATCGCGGGCATCGGAAGCACGTACCGTGTCCTCATCATGAAGCGCATCAATGAAATCGGCGTGTATATGGCGCTCGGCATGAAAAAACGCGCGATTATTGCGACGCTGCTCTCAGAGTCGTTCGTGCTGCTTGTGTTCGGCTGTCTTGCGGGAATCATTCTGTCGGTGCTTCTCTGCGGCGCGATTTCAACCGTCAACTTCTCGTTCATTCCGTCTTTCGATTTATTCCTGTTCAAGGGTAACTTAGTTCCCCGCGTCGATGTTATAAAAAGTGTTCTGGTAATCGTGAGCGTCATCGTGGTTACCTTGCTTGCGGTGTTGTATTCAACGCTCAAGTCCATTAAAATCATGCCGGTCGCCGCGCTCGCAACAACCGAGTAGGCGGTCGCTTTTCAAGGAGAATCTTATGAAACTGTCTGCAATAAAAAAACTGAGCGTTTGTGCGCTCGCCGCGCTTTTTGTTCCGTTCGCCTCGTTCGCAATTCCCGCAAATGTGGCTTCTTCACTCTTGCAAAAGGCAGAGGACGCAACGGCATTCTACGGCACTGACTTTACGGCGAGCTACGAAGTCGTTCTTGAAAAACCGGGCGAGGGCAGGAGCAAAACGAATGCCACTATCTATCGCCGCGACAACGAGTCTAAATGGACGATTCTGATTACCGCGCCGCTCAAAGACAAGGGCAAGGGCTATCTCCAGACTGACTCGAACATCTGGTTCTACGACCCCGCAGACCGCCGCTTCACGTTCTCAAGCTCAAAGGACAAATTTCAAGGCACGAACGCGAACACGTCTGACTTCGCCCCGCAGCATTACGTGCGCGACTACGACATTGACGCCATCGAGGAAGTAAAGCTCGGCTCGTTCGAGTGCGTTTTGTTCACGCTCAAGGCAAAAGCAAAGAACGTCGACTATCCGCAGATTAAGCTCTGGGTCACCAAAAACGACGGGCTTACGCGCAAAAAGGAAGACTACTCGCTCTCTGGGCAAAAGCTCCGCACGACGGCGATTCCGTCGTATCAAAAGGTCGACGGAAACGGCAAAAGCTATCAGATTCCCGTCAGCATGGTGATTCAGGACAACCTCAAGGGCAAAAAAATCAACGGAAAGATGGACTACGAAAAGACGGTCATCTCTATCTCGAACGCAACGCTCGTAAAGCAGGACGATGCGGTCTACACAAAGCCGTATCTTGAGCTGATGAGCGGAAAATAAGGCAGAGCCACGTCGTGAAGCACTCCCGCCGCGCCTTTTTAATCGCGCTTTTCTCAGCCTGCCTCTTTTCGTTTTCACCGCTCGCCGCGCAAGAATCCCAAGACGAGAACGCGTCTGCCGATGATTTTGACTCACTGTTCGAAAACGCGGAGGATGTGGAGGAAGCGGTCGTCACCGAGGAAGTGAAGGCGGGCACAGACTATGACTTAAAACTCGGCTCCCTCAAGCTCCCGATTGAAGTGTCGGGTGCGCTGGACTCTGAATTCGGCGGCGCGTTCGTGCGTGAGGACGGCGACAACGATGCCACCCTCTATTTCGACTTCAAAAACTACATCTATTTCACGACCCGACCAGACAAATACCTCGCGCTCAAGGGCGTGCTCAAGACGAGTATGCCGAAAGACGACGATGACTCCGAGAGCAACCATCTGCTCTATCTCTACGAAATGTATTTTGAGTACCTCATGCTGAACCGCATCTACATTACGGCGGGAAAGAAAAAATCAGTGTGGGGCAACATCCGCCTTTTTTCAAACGGCGACGACTATGAGGGCGACAGCGATGCCTTGTACACAAACATTTTGTATGACTCGCGAGACTACATTTCCGGCATCATGAAGATTCCGTTCGGAAACCATACGCTCAGCGGTGTCGCCATGTACAACGAGGAAACGTCAAACGATTCGCCAGGAACGAAGGACATGTCTTTTGCCCTCAGCGCGGAATTCATCTTCTTCAATACGTCAATCAACTTTTTCGGCAGACGCTTTCCGCTTTCCTACAGCGAAGATTCCGAGAACTTCCAGAACCCCATCGCCGGCATTGAGCTCAAGCGCACGATTCTCGGCACGGACTTATACGGGCAGGTACTGGGCAGGGTTTCTGACAGCACCCGCATAAAAGAGATTTTCACATCGAAGTTCAGCGACCTTTCGACCTTCGAGCGAATTATCTCGACGGTCGGCTGCTACCATTTGTGGACGGACAATGCGCCCTACGTCGGCTTTAACGTCGAATTCCAGAACATTTACATTCCGAATCCAAGTACAGAACAAAACTACTTTACGAACCGATTCGCGTTTGATTTCGGCATGGCACGGCTCGGTCCTCAGAAAGACATCAAAGTGGGCGTGCAGTGGAATCACGACATCACGAACAAGGCGGGCTTTATCAAGCCGGGCATCATCTTCTCGCGGATTATGCCACATTGTGACTGGCGCACGGGCGTAAAATACGAATACGGGAAGACAAGCCTCGAGTCGGCGAACAAGTACACGAAACTCACCATCGGTACTTATCTTACGATTTCACTCGACTACTAGAAAAACTGATTTTATCATCTGAACGCGCGCCATGCGTTCAGAATTAGGAAGGCGCGTTTATCCGATGATTTTTCCGTCGCGGATTTTTATTACGTGGTCGCTCAATGAGACGATTTTTGCGTCGTGTGTTGAGAAGACAAAGGTGGTCTTAAGCTCCTGATTGAGATTTTTCATAAGCTCAAGAATCTGGTCGCCGTTTTTTGAGTCGAGGTTTGCCGTCGGCTCGTCGGCAAGGATGACCGGAGCCTTTGTGACGAGGGCACGCGCAATCGCGACGCGCTGACGCTGACCGCCGGAAAGCTCGGACGGCTTGTGATTCTTCCAGTCGGAAAGCCCGACCGTCTCAAGCAAAAACGCAACCCAGTCTTTTTTTTCGCTCGCAGAAAGCGTCTTGCTCGCGACCGATGCGCCGAGCGTGAGCGGGAATTCGACGTTCTCCCATACGTTGAGCACGGGAATGAGATTGAACGTTTGAAAAATGAAGCCGAGATGGCTTCGGCGGAGCTCAGTGAGCTTTGAATCGATTTTGAACGGAACCTTCGTTGATTTCTCGAGGTTGATGCCTGCGTAGACATCAGTGCCTTCGAGGATGATTGAACCGGAAGAGGGCAAGTCAATCAGACCTATCATGTTGAGCAGGGTGGATTTTCCAGAGCCTGACGGTCCTGAGAGAGCCGCGAATTCGCCTTTCTCGATTTTGAAGGAGGCGTTGTCAACGGCTTTGACCTTGACTTTCTCCATCTGATAGATTTTGCTTACATTCTTGAGTTCAATTACTGCCATGACGTGATTATATCCTCTTTTGCATTTTGAAACAATGACGCGCTAAAACTGGTATTTGACACACCAGCTGAAGCAGAAGTTGTTCATCCAGTTGTATTCACGGTTGTAATCCCAGCCCGCGACCGTGTGATAGGTGAGCCCGGGATTGTACTTCGGATTGATGATTTTGTTGTAGGTAAAGCCGAGCCTGAGCGAGAGATTCGGCAGAATGTACCACAGCTCCTCAAATCCAACATTGAAATTCGCCTTGAATGCGGTGAAATACTCGCTTCCGAGCGCCTTTGTCGTATCGGCATCCGCGCTGACGCACTTTGCATACAGATAGTTGTTGTCGGGGTTGTTGCGCTGGATGAAAATCTTTTCGTAGCCGTGGTGGCTGAACAGCGTAAAACTCAAAATCTGGTTGTTTCCGCCATAGCCGTAGCCGCTTCCAATCCACTGACCGCCGTTCGTGTAGCCCTGCGTAATCTGACCGTGCGTGCCAAAGTTGTACGCGCTGCCGTACCACATCTGATAATCCTGCGATGCCTCTGAATTGTTCCACTCAAAGGCAAGAAGTCCCCGGAGATGGTATTTTTGCGAAATGTCGAGGCTCTTTTTGAGACCAATCGTGTAGGCGACCGCATGGAACGGATACCGCTCGTATTCGTAGAGTTTGAAGCCTTTCGAAGTGAAATCGTCGAACGAAAGCTCGCCGTACATCTCAAATCCGACCTTCTCGAAGAGCCAGTCCGCGACGAGAGATGCCTTCATGTCCTCGCCCTCGGAAGTGGAGTTGCCGTTCAGCGTGTTTCCGTACCATCCCGGCCATGCGTAGCGCATGAAATTTCCCTTGAAGACGCCGTCCCACTTGCTTACGGTGATTTTCGTGACACCGAGCGTGAGCCCCTTTAGGAATGACGGCGAATAGGAAAAGGTGAAGCCAGAGAACTGATTGTGGTCGTTCGAGTCGTCGTTGTCGAAATAGTCGGACTCGGTGAGTTTGCCGACCCACAATCTCGTCTCGATGTCGCCGATATACCAACCGAAGTAGGGAACGTAGAGCGACGTGCGGCGTAAGCCGATGTCGAACTTGGGGTAGGTGGGCGCATTGTTTGAGGAAAGCATCGGCGAATAAAACGTCGGACCTATCCAGACTGCTTCCGTGCCGAATCCGAGCGTGAACGAATGCCAGCTCCAACGCAATTCAGTGTCACCCCAATCGTAGTTCCAAAAAGAATCCTCGCCATACCGCTGCACCATGTCAACGCGCGTCCACCAGTAGCCGTAATCAGCCGCCTTGCCCGCATAGGTCGCGCTCTGCATTGACGATGAGGTGAGATAGTCATAGTCCTTGTTTTGGGAAAAACTGAGCTGCGGCTTTACGGTGAGCTCAAAGCCAAATCCCTCGAGCCTCGCTCCGGCGGTCATGCTCGTGTTGTAGCCCTTTCCCTGCCAGAGCGCGCCGTCGTTCACGCCATAGGGAGCGGCAGTGTTGTAGCTTGAGTACCACTCAGGACCGTAGACCTTGTAGGTAAGCGAGCGGTTGAATCCACGGGTAAAGAAATTCGAGCCGTTTTCCTTTGCGTATGACTCATCATCACCAAAGATAACGCGTGTCTTTCCGAGATTATTTTTTGCCCAGACATCTTTTTCTTCGCCGTCAGTCTCCTCGACGAGCCAAGAACTGTCGCTCAGCGTGCGGTACGTGAGATAATTGCGCTTCGTTGTACCGGTAAGCGAAAGAAAATCGTAATACTGCTCTTCGATTGAGGTGAGTGCTTCCTGTGAAAAAAGGAGAGCGAATGACTGCATCAGTATGAGCATGAGCGGGGCACGTAGTTTTTTCATATGCTCAGTATAGCTGATTCTTATCGAAAGAAAAAGTGAAATATAAAAAAAGTTTTCAGATTATCTTGAAACAGGGCATTTTTTGAAATAGAATAGCGGATATAACGAATTATTATAAGCGTTGCCTTTGCAAGCACTGTTTTTTTCAGTCGCTTAATTCGTTATAATACAACAAAATGGAGCCCCCCCCCCCATATGCTAATTTTTTCATCGTTGGCGTTTCTTCTTTCTCTGGCGTTTTGCCCGATTATTATCGCGCTCTGCCGAAGATTCAATTGGTATGATGAAGTTGACCCACGAAAAATCCACACCGGACAGATTCCCCGGCTAGGCGGCGTTGCTTTGTTCGCAGCATTTCTCCTTGCGTTCATCGTGTACTGTCTCTTTCTCCATCCGCTCGATTTAAAATCAACGTTCCCGCTTCTTTTAGGCGGTATTTTGATTCTTGGATTTGGCATCACCGATGACTTCATCAACATGCGCGCAAAAATCAAATTTCTTGTTCAGATTGTCGCTGCGCTCATCGTTGTGCTCGGTCCAAACTATTTCGATCACGTTTTGTTTCTCCAGCTTCCGCCCGTTCTCGGCAAAGCGCTCACATTCTTTTGGATAATCGGTATTGTCAATGCGTTCAATCTCATCGACGGCATGGATTGGCTATGCAGCGGGCTCTCGCTCTTTGCGATTCTTACGCTCGGCTTTATCTTGTATCTCGGTGAAAAAGATATCTGTGCCCTTCATTTTATTCTGTCGGGCGCAATCCTCGGTTTTATGTTCTGGAACAGACCAAATGCACGAATCTTCCTCGGAGACGGAGGCAGCCAGTCACTCGGCTACATCATCGCCGTATCGCCGTTCTTCCACACGGATATGCACCATTTCCAGCTCACGCAGTTTCCTATCATGATTCTCCTGTGCTCAATTCCCATCAATGATGTCATCGCCGCAATCTGGCGACGAAAGCGTGAACACCGCTCATTTTTCAGCCCTGACCGAGGGCACATCCATCACAAGCTGCTGAATATCGGATTCACCAAAGGCACAGCGATTTTCTTTCTTCTCGCATTGCAATTCCTTATTTGTTTCGTCACCATCGCGACCTGCTTTATGGATCCGTTCTCAAGTATTATCTTGCTTTTGGTCGCTTTTTCATTTGTCATCATGTTCTTTGTTGTGATACACTATCTCAATCTGTCGGTGAATCTGAGACATACCGGACATCTTGAAGATCACCCACAGGCTGAGCACTAATAGGCTTTTGGAGGTTTCGGAATGAAAGGCATTATTTTGGCAGGTGGAAGCGGCACTCGTCTCTACCCAATCACAAAGGCGGTCTCAAAGCAAATCTTGCCGCTCTACGACAAACCGATGATTTACTATCCGCTCTCATGCCTCATGCTCGCGGGAATCCGTGAGGTCTTGATTATCTCAACGCCGCGCGACATTTCGCTTTTTAAGGAATTATTCGGCGATGGCTCATGGCTCGGAATGCATTTTGAATACGCCGTGCAGGATAAGCCCCGCGGACTTGCTGACGCATTCATCGTCGGAAAAGACTTCATCGGAAGTGACGATGTGGCGCTCGTGCTTGGCGACAATATTTTCTACGGTCAGAGTTTCACCAAAACGCTCAAAAATGCCCGCGAAAAGATTGAGTCAAAAGCATCTGAGGCGGTCATCTTCGGCTATATGGTAAAAGACCCCACCGCGTACGGCGTGGTTGAATTCGACAAAACGGGCAAAGTGCTCGGAATTGAAGAAAAGCCGAAAGAGCCTAAGTCGAATTACGCCGTTCCTGGCCTTTATTTCTACAACAACGAAGTCGTCAAAATCGCAAGCGAGGTAAAGCCGAGTGCTCGTGGTGAAATTGAAATCACCGCCGTGAACAATGCGTATCTTGAGCGCGGCTCGCTTTCTGTGGAATTGCTCGGTCGCGGTATGGCATGGCTCGACACGGGCACATATGACGGACTTCTTGAAGCGAGCAACTTCATCGCCACGATTCAAAAACGGCAGGGCATGTATGTAAGTTGTATCGAAGAAATCGCGTTTGCAAACGGCTGGCTTTCAAAAGAAGCTCTCTTGAATCTCGCAGCTGGCTACAAAACCGACTACGGTGCGTATTTGAAGTATATCGCGGAGAAATAATCCACAGATTTACACAGATAACCACAGATTCTAGTTTTATTTTACGAAAAATTTTTTGTTTTTCTGATAAAAATTTCGACTACGGAAAAAAGTTAATCTGTGAAAATCTGTGCCTATCTGTGGATAGTATTTGGAGTAATCAATGGCGTTTGAGTTTAAAAAATGTGTGGCATCTGACGGAAAGACTTTTGACGGCTTGTATGAGATTCAGCCGAAGGTGTTCGGAGACGCGCGCGGGTACTTTTTTGAGGTGTATTCTGAGCGCGATTTCTTTGACGCAGGCTTACAAATGCGCTTCGTGCAGGACAATCAGAGTTCTTCGACAAAGGGCGTGCTTCGCGGGCTTCACTTCCAGACGGCGCATCCGCAAGGAAAACTCGTGCGGGCGGTGAGCGGGCGCGTGTACGATGTGGCGGTCGATTTACGAAAAGGTTCTGCCACATTCGGAAAATACTACGGCGTGATTTTGGACGGCGAAAAGCAGAATCAGTTCTACATTCCGCAAGGCTTTGCGCACGGCTTTTATGTGCTTTCTGACACTGCCGTGTTCGCCTACAAGTGCACGGATTTCTACGACCCGAAAGGCGAGGGCGGCTTAATGTGGAACGATAAAACAATCGGTATCGACTGGAAAGCAGTCGCCCCTGAAATCGAGCCGCTCTTAAGCGAAAAAGACACAAAACACCCCGCATTCGACATGAGTGCGAGCTATTTTGATTTGAACGGAAAATGGCTAAAAAGGTAGCAGTTAGCAATGAGCAGGGAGAAGTTAAAACTGCACACTGCTACTTGCTAACTAAATCCTTTTAAGCAAATTAAATGCTATTTTGGGAGAATATCAATGAAAAGAAAACTGAACAACATACTTGTTACTGGTGGGGCGGGTTTTATCGGCTCTAATTTTATCAACTATCTCTTCGGGCAAAGTGCCACGGGTTCTAGCGAATTCATGGATTCGGGCTTTACGGGCAAAATCGTCAATGTCGATTGCTTGACCTACGCGGGAAATTTGGAAAATCTTTCTGCCGTTGACGCAAAATTCGGAACTGGGGTAAGCGAAAGCGAGCGACGATATTTCTTTGAGAAGGTTGACATCTGCGACCGCTCGGAAATCGAGCGTATTTTTAAGCAGTACGACATCGACACGGTGATTCACTTTGCGGCGGAAAGCCATGTTGATCGCTCGATTTTAGGGCCCGAAGCCTTCATCAAAACGAATGTGATGGGCACTTTCACGCTGCTCGATGTGGCGCGGAATTACTGGGGCGTTTCGCTTGACAATAAGCGCGACGATGTGCTCTTCCACCATATTTCAACCGATGAAGTGTACGGCTCTCTCGGCGAAACGGGCTATTTCACTGAAACGACGAACTATGACCCGCGCTCTCCGTATTCTTCAAGCAAGGCAAGCTCTGACCACATCGTTATGGCGTACTATCACACCTACGGCTTACCGATTACGCTTTCAAACTGCACGAACAACTACGGTCCCTATCAGTTCCCCGAAAAACTCTTGCCGCTCATGATTTCAAATATCCGCGACGGAAAAAATCTCCCGGTCTACGGCGAGGGCAAAAACATCCGCGACTGGATTTATGTCGAAGACCACAACCGCGCCGTCTGGCAGATTGTGAACAATGGCAAATCGGGCGAAAAATACAACATCGGCGGCGAAAACGAGTGGCAGAACATCAAGTTGCTCCATAAAGTGATTGAACTCACCGCGCCAAAAGTGAACAAAACGGCTCAAGATGTCGAAAAAACAATCGTGCATGTAAAAGACCGACCAGGTCACGACGCACGATACGCAATCGACTGCTCAAAAATCAAGCGCGAACTGGGCTGGGAGCGCAAAATGACCTTCGAGCAGGGGCTTTCACTCACCGTGAACTGGTATCTTTCCCACAAAGAATGGGTTGACCACATTTTGAGCGGCGAATATACCAAGTGGATTGAAAAAAACTACGAGGGAAGAAAGTAATCCACAGATTAACACAGATGAGCACAGATTATGTATGTGTAACCTGTGGTTAAAAAACATAAAATCAGTGGAAATCTGTGCCTATCTGTGGATAAAAAAATATGATTTGGATTATCGGTTGTAACGGCATGCTCGGCACTCAGGTTTGCCGCACGCTTGAAGAAAAAAATCTCTCTTACACGGGAACTGACAGCAATGTGAGCATTCTCGATTATTCTGCTCTTGAAAATTTTTCGAGCGGTAAAGACATTTCTTTTATTGTAAATTGCGCGGCGTATACGGCGGTTGACAAGGCTGAAAGCGACGCGGACTTTGCGCGGGCGTTGAACTGTGACGGCGTGCGGAATATCGCTCGTCTTGCAAAAAAACTTTCTGTTCCGCTCATTCATATCTCGACGGACTATGTGTTTGACGGAACTGCTTCTTCCCCGCTCGCAGAAGACAGTCCGATTAAGCCGATTGGCGTGTACGGCGAGACAAAGGCGGCGGGCGAAAAGGCTCTTCAAGAAGAAACAGATGATTTTTACATTCTCCGAACGGCATGGCTCTACGGATTTTACGGAAAAAATTTCGTCTACACGATGATTCGCGCGATGAATGCTCGTGAGGGCGTCAAAGTGGTCGCCGACCAACGGGGAACGCCCACCAACTGCGAGACGCTTTCTTCGGTGATTGCAAAAATCATTCAAAAACGCGATTCAGACGAAAAACTCCCGAACGGAATCTACCATGTGACCGATGAGGGCGAAACGACGTGGTTTGACTTCACAAAAGAAATTTTTGCACAGGGGCTTGAACGCGGCATCATCACGAATAAAAACTGCGTGATAAATCCCTGCACAACGGCGGAATATCCCACACCCGCAAAGCGACCTGCCTATTCGGTTTTGAGCAAGGCAAAAATCCAAAAAACGCTTGGAATCACGCTTCCTGAGTGGCAGGAAAGCCTGAAATCTTTTATAGATTCCGCACACTTTGACAAGACGCGCATTGAATTGTAATATTAAGCGCTGTGTTTTGGGTATTACTTATTACCGCAGTTTGTATTCTCGTCTTTATTCGTCTGGTGGTGCTTTTTAAAGACCAGATTAATTTTTTCATGACTGGGCAAGACAAGGGCTTTAAATTCGGCGAGGTCGTTCTGCTCTGGAAGCTCGCAAAAGAAGCTGAACTCGACGAACCGAGCTCGCTCTATATGTCCGTTCCCACGCTCAACCGAGCAATCGCAAAAATCGTCGCTGATTCACAGGAACGTGGCGATGAGTCATCCGAAAAAACACAGGAATTTATCGCAAAGCTCTACGACTACCGCACGCAGATTGATTTAGATCACGAAAACCACAAGGGCATCGAATCGACAAAATACCTCGAAAAAGGGCAGCGTCTCAGAATCATCCTGCGGGGAAGCGGCGTGTTCATGTCGGAGATTCTGAGCAACGGGCACGACATCATCATCCGTGTACCGGTCAAAAAGGGCGTTCGCCCGCTCGACGGCAAGGAATGGGTCAACCGCGACGTGAGCGTCTATCTCTGGCGCAAGGGAGACGCGGGCTACGTGTTCGACACACGCGTCACGAATGCCGAGGTATTCCAGGGGCAGAGCGCGATTCATCTTGCGCACACAAACAAGCTTGAGCGCGCGCAAAAACGAAAATCCGTGCGCGGAACGTGTCAGATTTACGCACAGCTGTATTTTCTTGATTCCGATGAACCCATCTATGACGAAGTTGAGGTCACGCCGGGCTACACGTGCCTGCTTGAGGATATTTCCGAGGATGGCGCGCTCATCAGAACGGGCGGGAAGGGGCAGCCAAACATCAGAATCAAGATTCAGTTCGACATTGACGGCAAATTCATCGTCATGTTCGGTATCGTCCGTGCCGTCGAATACAATCAAAAAGAAAACCAGTCGCGTCTTCACTTTGAGTGCCTCCACATCGAAACCGACATGAAGAACGCGATCCTCAATTTCATCTACAAAGATTTGTCCGAAGAAAAAAAAGAAGTACTCGACGCGCTTGCCCAAACCGAAGAAGACGAAAAAGAAGAAAAACAGGGCGAAGTGCAGGCTGAGCCGTCCGCACAGGAAGTGCTCGATTCCGTAAAGCCCGTCTCTGACGCTGAAACGGCGGCACTCGCGGCAGAAATCACAAAAGAAGACGAATCCGACGCGGAAACCATAAGCGAACTTTCGAAAGACCTTGATACGCTCAAGAGGGGATTGTAACCATGAGAAAGCGTTTTTTACTGCCACTGTTTTTTTTCGTCGCTGTTTTTTCCTTTGCTGATGTCGGCACACTCGAAAAACAATTCATCAAAGGCAGCATCTCCGAGAAAATTACCGCCGTGCAGGAAGCGTCGGGGAGCGACGCGCTCTTTCTCGCCATAAAGGGCATGGATTATGCGATTGAGAACGTCGCCATGCTCGGAACAGACCGTGAGCTTTCCGCCCTTGCGTTGGCTTCCGTGCTTGCGACACCGAAATTGCAGGGCGTAGACGTACAGAACGTGTTCCATGAGAACGAAATTGCAACCATCTCCGAAAAACTTATTGGCATTTTTAATCTGTTTGACGATGAGACGGTGCGGCTCGCCGTGCTTGACCGCCTCGAGGGATACACAACCGATTCCAACGGTGCGACACAAACGCTTTTAAACGACTACCTAGCCCGTGCGTTCAACACCGATGCCGCGCACAACGCGGTCATTAAGCGAACGATTGAGCTTCTCGGCTTTCTCGGAAACGAGACGTCGCTGACCATCATCTACAACGTCTGGCTTACCAATAAATGGCCTGATTCTTCGGAATCAACGAAGCGTTCGCTCGTGCTGCTATCCTCAAAAAGCCTGACCGAAAGCATGAAAATATTGTCAAATGCAGAACTCGCCGATGCAGCCCGATTCTTCATCGCACTAAAAGATTCTACAGAAATTTCTCCTGTTTTTTTGTGTGAGCTTGCTGAAAACGTGCTCATTTTGACTATAAATAAGGCAGAGACCCTGCAAGATGGCGATGAGGTGTACCGAAATGCGTTCCTGCGGCTTCAGACGGCAACGTTGTCTGCCATCAGCGCGAACCAATGGGCGCACGCCTCGGAAATCGTCAACCTGAACCTCACGCTCGCCAAAAACGAGTATGAGGCAGGCATTCTTACCGACGAGCTCTTTGCGGCAATCATCACCGCTTCTGCGAAACTGCCGACTTCTGAACTTGCGCAGCTTTTGTCAGAATACCTTGCAGAGTGCAACAGCAAAGTAGAAGCCAGCAAAAGCGACTCCGAAATGCCTGCCAAGAGCGTTGTTCTTGCTCTTATCTCTGCATTGGAGACGCTGGGAGACAAAACGGCATTTGACAACCTGCTCTACGTCACCTACTTGCCGAACTATCCGCAGGATGTCGTCGATGCCGCGCGCCACGCTCTCGCATCGCTCAAGTGGTAAAAACACCTCTCTTTCTTTCTGCGCTCATCTGCGCCGTTTTATTGTACTCGGGGCTTGTTCCTGTCAAAAAAACGCACCCGTTCCGCTCGCTCGCGCCAAAACACGAGATTGTCCGCCTCACGGGCACAGTCCGCTCAAATCCCGTCAAAGTGTCGGACACGCTTTACCGCGCCGTGCTCTCAGTCGACGATGCTGGCACGCAAAACGGCGTGTATTCATCGCAGGGGCGAGTCACGCTCCTTTTTCCTAAACCGCTCGTCGAGGCGTACTATCCCGGAAAATTGTACACCGCCGCTCACAAAAAAGCGCAGAACGGGCTTTTTATCGAAAACGGCGCGCGTCTCTCGCTTTCGGTAACGCTCGTTCGCACGGAGCAAGGAAGCGAGCTCGTCTATCGCGTGCACAGCGGGAACATGCTCGGCTGGAGCGGAAGCGCCCTTGTGCGCGCCGTGCACCATTTCCGCGCGCTGTGCCGGCTTCAGTTTAAGCGGCTCATGTACGCGTGGGGGAATGCGGGCGGGCTTTTGCTCGCGCTTTTGTCGGGAAGCCGGGAGTACACCGAAAAAGCCGTCGCCGAGGGATTCAAGAACGCGGGCGTCTCGCACATTCTCGCGCTGTCGGGCATGCACGTGGGGCTGTTCGGTGGCATTGCGCTCGCACTCGGGAAAAAAGCCACGGGAAGGCACGCGGCGGACGCGCTCCAGCTCGCGGCGATTTCTTTTTTTGTCTGGTTTGCCGGTCTTTCGCCGTCGCTCTTCCGCGCGTTTCTTGCCGCGCTCATTCTGTATTTCAATTCGCTCCTCAGAATGAACCGCCCAGACAAGCTCTCGCTCTTGAGCGCCTGCTTTCTCATACACGCCGTTGCTTTTCCGAGCCATATCCACGAGGCAGCGTTCATGCTCTCGTACGCCTCGCTCGCGGGGATTCTCGTGTTCGCGCGCTTGTTCCGCTCGTATGTGCCCGTCTTTTTTCCGCACAAAGTCCGCTGTGCGCTCGCAGACTCGACTGCCGCAACGCTCACGACATCACCCGTCACAGCCGCGCTCTTCCAGAAAATCATGCCGATGGGAATCATCGCGACGGTCATCGTCTCGCCGCTCGTGATTTTTTTCCTGTATCTCGGGCTTTTCGGCGTGATAATTTGTCTCATTCTGCCTTTTCTTTCAGTGCCATTCAGTGCTATTATGAACGCGCTGTATCTTTTGATAAAAAAATCAGTTTTATTTTTTAGTTTTTCGAAGGAATAAAAAGTGACGCACCCGGACTACAACAGCCCCCTCGCATTGAAGGCATTTTTAGACGACAACGGCATGGCGATGCAAAAGAAATTCGGTCAGAATTTTCTCGTCAATGCCGACGCACGCTCAAAAATCATCGACCATCTCGACGTTTCAAAGGGAACAACGGTCTGGGAAGTCGGGCCGGGCTTGGGCTGCATGACTGACGAGCTTTTGCGCCGCGGAGGGACTGTCACCGCCTTTGAGATTGACCACGGCTTTGCGCGTCTCGTGCGCGAATTCTTCGCCGACTCTGCGAAAGCGGGCGCGTTCTCGCTCGTCGAGGGCGATGTGCTCAAGACATGGAAAAAGCACGCCGAGGCAAACGGCACGCCGGAGCGATTTTTCGGCAACCTGCCGTATAATGTGGCGGCAACGATTATCGCCGACACGATTAACGCGGGCGTCCGCTTCGAAAAAGCCGTCGTCACGATTCAAAAAGAAGTCGCCCAGCGCATGACGGCAAAAGAGGGCACGGAGCAATACTCATCGTTCTCGGTGCTCTGCCAATGGGCGTACACGATTAAAAACGTCGTCGAGCTTGCGGGCGGGAACTTCTGGCCCGTGCCGAACGTGGCAAGCCGCGCCGTTTTGATGACCAAACGCGAGGATTTTCCGCGCTGCGAGAACCCAACACTCTTTATGCGCATGATTCGCCAGCTCTTTTCGTCACGGCGCAAAACCGTGCGCAACAATCTGCTTGCGCTCGCGGGCGCAGAAAAGACGGACGCCGCGCTTTCACAGGCGGGCATTTCGCCCTCAATCCGCGCGGAAGCCCTCAGCGTCGATGCCTTGCTCCATCTCTCTGACGCGCTCAACGCAGTTTTGCATGAAGGAGCGTAGCTTCGTGAAGAGATGGCTGCTTGTCCTCAGTTCACTGATTCTCCTTTTTTCGACACCGAATGCTTTTGCGGCAAGCACGTCGTCGTCGACGAATTACGATGACATTCATTTTCCACAGTGGGTGCGCGATGTGCGCCGCACGGAAATCATCACGTTCGGCTCGCTCCCGTTCGTCACGCTCTGGACGACGGTCGGCTATTCGCTCGGAAAATACGGCAAATTCAAAAATCCGCTCGACAAAAGCACGTCGTCGTTCACCGAGGACGACCAATGGAACATCATCGCCATTTCCGCGGCGACCTGCGTCGGCTTGGGGCTTACCGACCTGACGATAAACCTCATTCTCCGCTCGCAAAAGCAACGCCGCCTCAGACGGCAGAACATGAATCAGGCGTTTACGGTCATGACGCCGAGCCAAATGGAGCGAGAGAACATGCCGCAGATGCACGAAGACGAGACGGACGAGCAGGCGCTTGAACGGCTCAAGCGCGAGAACGAAATGGAAGCGCGGCCGAACGGTCCGAACCAAGAGATTTTCAGTTTTGGAGTCGAAAGTGCCCTTTTTTAGCGCGACCATTCCCGCTTCCTTTAGCGGAAGCACGCGGCTCGACAAATACATCGCGACGCTGAGCGCAGACAATTTCGGTGGAACGCCAATGAACCGCTCACGACTCAAAAGCTCCTCAAGCGAAATCCTCATCAACGGCAAAACGGCAAAACTCGCCGCAAAAGTAAAGGCGGGCGACACGATTGACATTCAGTGGGAAGAGAACGTACCCGAAAACATCGAGCCGGAGAACATCCCGCTTGAAATCCTCTACGAGGACGACAACGTGTGCGTCGTGAACAAAAAGCAGGGCATGGTCACGCACCCCGCCGCGGGAAACTGGACGGGCACGCTCGTAAACGCGCTCTTGTTCCACTGGGGGCGGGAAGCGATTCATCAGGAGGCGGGCGAAGCCCAAGACGCACACACACTCGCGCGCAGGCGACCGGGCATCATTCATCGGCTCGACAAAGACACGTCGGGCGTGATTATCACCGCGAAAAACCGCGCCGCAGAAGAATTCTTGCACGACGAATTCCTGCACCACAACCGCATCATAAAGGAATACATCGCGATTTGCTGCGGCAGACCGAAATCGCTCGAGGGCAAAATCGAGACGCAGATTATCCGCGACGAGCGCAACCGCAAGCGCTTCAAGGCAGTCACCGACACGAGCGAGGGAAAGCGCGCCGTCACGCTATACAAATGCTTCGCGACCTACGGGCCGTTCTCGCTCATGCGCATCAGAATCAAGACCGGGCGCACGCACCAAATCCGCGTGCACATGAAGTACCTCGGCTGCCCCGTCATGGGCGACCCGATTTACGGAAACTACCTCAAAGGCTCGCCGTTCCAGAGCGCGACGCTCATGCTCCATGCCTATGTGCTTAAAATCCGCCTGCCCGGGCAAAAAGAGCGCGTAACGTTCAAAGCAAGCGTGCCACTCCGCTTCAAAAAAGTGCTCCGCACGCTGCATGAAAAATATGGTAAATTGAAAACTGAAAAATGAAAATTGAACATGTACAGATTTTACATACGCCGAGTGCTGATTCTCCGTTCCTCGTTGTCGTAAAACCGGCGGGGCTTCCGTCTGCGCCGCTCCGTGCAGGAGAGGAGAGCGTATTGACTGAGGCGATTCGGCTGTTTCCTGAGATTGAGAACGTACACGGAAAAAAGGACGTGGAGAAGGGGCTTGTGCACCGAATCGACACGGAGACGACGGGGCTTGTGCTCATCGCGACGACGCAAGAAAGCTACGACGCGCTTATCCGCGCGCAGCAAGACAATCGCTTTGAAAAATGGTACAGAGCCGAGGTTGAACGCATCCCCGACTGCGCGCGCTTACTCGCAGGCTTTCCGCCCGCTCCAAAAAGCGCGCTCTGCGACACGGAAGACGCGAAGAAAGAATTCACGGTCACGAGCGCGTTCCGTGCGTTCGGCGTAAAAGGGCAGCAGGTGCGCCCCGTCACCGAAAGCGCGGGAAGGGCGGCGCTCAAAAAGGGCGGAACAACGCAGTACACCACAGAGATTTCGTTTGAGTCAGAAACGGTCGCGCTCTGCCACATCACGCGCGGATTCCGCCATCAGGTGCGAAGCCATCTCGCCTGGTGCGGTTTTCCGGTCAAGGGCGACGCGCTCTATAATCCGCACGCGCGCGAGTGCTCCCTAGATGCGCACGACATGCGCTTTTTTGCCACAAAAATCAGCTTTCCGCATCCTCTGACTCAAGTTCCTCAAGTCTTTGAAATGTAAAGACGCAGAACGCTTTGATTCGGTTGTAAAACGCGCGGTCAATTTTTTTGTCGATGAAGGGCAGCTTGATGATGTCGACACCGCCGAGCGCATAGATAATCCAGTTGTCGCCGTAGCGGAAAATCGAAATCACGGCTATCATCTTTTCTTTTCCGACCGCGCTGATGAACGATTTGTATCGCACGCGCTCCGTGTTTTTCATCTTGTAGAAATAGTAGCTGCCGCGCTTTTCGGCTTCGATGTAGCCCGTGTAGTAGTCGAGGGGCTTCATCAAAAAACGCTCGACGATGACTTCCGTTCCCGTCGCCTCATCTTTTGTAATCTTTTGAATCTTCGCGTCGGCGTACAGATAGACAACCGAGCTTCCGTCGACATAAAACGGCACACTCGTGTAGCTCTCCTCGGTTTTGAGCATGAGCGAGACAATCTCGGTGAGGTTTTCATAGCCCTCGTAGGGCAAAATCTTGATGATTTCGGCAAGGTGGTTCGGGTTGACGGCTTGTACCGCCTGCAAAAGCGGCTCGCTCTCGGCGATGCGGCGGATCCGCGCGTATTTGAGCGAGCCGATGCTGTTGCAGATGATGCCGCCGTTCCTGAGAGAAAGAATCTCGCGACCCGTGAGCCGATCGTTAAACAGATAGTCGATTTCGCCGTCCATGATTTTCACGGGAGTCTGCGCAAAAAGAACGCCCGGTACAAAAACGACAAGCAGGCAGAGAACCAATGTTTTCAGCGTTTCGATTTTCGATTTCAATTTTCAATTTATTCTAAACTTTTCTCGCACACTTCGCAATCTTGTGCTATACTGTTTTCATCATGATTGCACAGCATATTCAAGAAACGATTAATTCTAAGGGTGCGTCCGTCATCCGAAAGATGTTTGAAGAAGGAATCGTGCTCAAAAAGCAGCACGGCGACGATAACGTTTTTGATTTTTCACTCGGAAACCCCGACTTAGACCCGCCGCAAAAGGTCGTCCAGGCGATTCAAGACGAAGCAAAAGATGTCTCACACGGCTGCCACGGCTACATGCCGAACGCAGGCTATCCGTTCGTGCGCGAGGCAATCGCTCAGAAAATCTCGAGAGAGCAGGGCGTCACCGTAACAGGCGAGCACATCGTCATGACGGTGGGGGCTGCGAGCGCGCTCAACTGCGTGTTCAAGGCGATTCTCAATCCCGGCGACGAGGTGATTGTTCCCGCGCCCTTTTTTGCCGAATACCGCCACTACGCCAAAAATCATAGCGGCGTTTTGATCGAAGTGCCCACCAAAGAGGATTTTTCGCTCGACACCGAGGCAATCAAAGCGCATTTGAGCGCAAAGACGGCGGCTGTCCTCATCAACAATCCGAACAATCCTACGGGAAAGATTTATTCACAGGACGACATCAGGGCACTCGCCTCGATTCTAAACGAAAACAACAAAAAGACGGGCAGAATCACCTATCTTATCTGCGACGAGCCATACCGCGCGATTGTGTATGACGGCGCAAAGGTCGCGCCCGCGTTCCAGTTCTACGACCACACGGTCATCGTCTCGTCTTTCGCAAAAGATTTGAGCCTTCCGGGCGAGCGAATCGGCTATGTGGCGGTCAATCCCGCGTCCGACAATCCCGCCGAATTCATCAAGGCGGTCACATTCGCACTCCGTGTGCTTGGCTGCGTGAACGCTCCCGCGTTTTTCCAGAAAGTCATCGCAAAATCATGGGATGCTGAGGTCGACTACTCGCGCTACAAGACACGGCGCGACAAACTCATGGCAGTGCTCGACAACGCGGGAATTAAATATCACAGACCTGAAGGTGCGTTCTATCTCTTCTGCAAAGTGCCAGAAAATTTCAATGGCGATGACGGGGATTTCTGCGACCATCTCAAAAAATTCTTGATTCTCGCCGCTCCCGGCACCGGCTTCGGCGGCAAAGGCTGGTTCCGGCTCGCGTATTGCGTGTCAGAAAAAACAATCGTGAACTCGGAGAAAGCATTTATCGAGGCGATGAAGAATATATAAATTCCTCACAGAGCGGGGGAGAACACAGAGTGCGTTTTGTTGCTGAACGACTTTCATCATTCTGAAATCTCTCTGTGCACTCTGTGAACTCTGTGAGAAATTCTATTATTTTGGAGGAAATAGCATGAAAATCTTGATGGTAAGCGCGGAGGCAGTTCCGTTCGCAAAAACAGGCGGCTTGGCTGACGCAGTTTCGGCTTTGGCAGGAAATCTCTCACTCTTGGGGCATGAAGTCAAAATCGTCATGCCTCGTTACTATAAAATCGACCGCAAAAAACTCACGGCTCTTGAAGGTCCCTTAGGCGTTCCCGTGGGAATGGGGCAGGAGTGGACGGAAGTCTACAAAGCGCCGCTTCCGGGCTTCCCGAAAGTCGAAGTATATTTTTTAGACCACGAAAATTGTTTCGGTCGCGACGGCGTGTACGGCACAAAGGCAGAGCCTGATTTCTTCGATAATCCGTACCGATTCAGCCTTTTGTGCCACGGCGCGTTCCAAGTCTGCAACAAAATCCAGTGGTTCCCTGACATCGTGCACGCGCACGATTGGAGCGCAGGCCTTGCCCCTGTCCTTTTAAAGCATGTGTGCCGCGCTCAGCCGCAATTCCAGCACACGGCAAGCGTCTACACGATTCACAACATGGGCTATCAGGGCGTGTACGGAAAAGAAAAATTCCCCGATTTGGGAATCGACTGGGGCTTGTACTACGGCGCGGGCTTTGAGCGGAACGGCGCGATTAACCACTTGCAGGCGGGCATTTCTTGTGCCGATATGGTCACGACGGTTTCGCCAACCTATGCGCATGAAATTCAAACGATGGAAGGCGGTTTCGGGCTTGACGGGCTTTTGCGCGTGCGAAGCGATGTCGTTCGCGGAATCGTAAACGGCGTTGATGTCTCCACATGGAATCCAAAGACCGACAAAGAACTTCCCGCAAATTACTCTGCCGCAAACATGAAAGGCAAGGCGGAGTGCAAAAAGGCTCTTCAAGAAGCGTTCGGGCTTGAAGTAGACCCCACTATTCCGCTCATCGGCATGGTCGGCCGCTTGGTGAGCCAAAAAGGAATCGCCGAAGTGTTCGCGCCGACCTACGGCTCAGTCTACAGCATCTGCCGTGACATGCGCGTTCAGTTTGCGATTATCGGAACGGGCGAAAAGTGGTGCGAAGACGAAATCAACAACTTGCAGGCAAAACTCCCGAATTTCCGCGCAAAAATCGGATACTCTGAAAGTTTGAGCCATCTTGTCGAAGCGGGAAGCGACTTCTTCTTAATGCCGTCAGCGTACGAGCCGTGCGGATTGAACCAAATGTATTCAGAATTGTACGGCACGCTCCCGATTGTCCGCAGAACGGGCGGTTTGGCTGATACGGTCGAAAACTACAATCAGGAGACAGGCGAGGGCACGGGCTTTATGTTCGATTCACTCACACCGGGCGCAATCTACGACACGGTGGGCTGGGCTGTGTGGGCGTACTACAACCGCAAAGAGCACATCAAAAAGATGCAGCAAAAGGCTATGGGCAAGGACTTCACTTGGAAGGCAAGTTGCGAAAAGTATCTTGAGGTGTACAAAGAAGCACTCGCGCGCGGCTGCGGCATTCACGTGTAATCAAAAACGATAGCAACACAGAGCGGCTGCCCACTTCACCCTTGTCGTACAAGCCGCTCTGTTTCTTTTACGCGCGCCTAGCCCGTGAACGCGCCGATTCATGTCCCAGTAGACTATTCAATAATCCACTCGGTCAGTTGCTTTTCCGTACTGGAATAGTTCACGCCGATTTTTATGATTTTGCGTCCGTCATTTTGGTATGCGATGGGGTAGTTTTGATTATTGATTTGTGCGATTGCCTCTTTTGCAGAACCGTCCATTTTAAACTCAAAAATATAAATCGTATCTTTTTGCCACACAACGGCATCGCTTCTGCCTTTGCCGTTCTGAACTTCGCAAAGGACAAATTCACCCATCAGTTTGAAAATGAGCCACACGAACGCCTGACAGTTCAGTTCATACTGCTTTTGATTCGTCTGCTTTGGTGCTGATGCGAAAATAGTGTTTATTCTCTGCATGAATGCTTCTACCTTGCCGTCACGAAGCTCTTTGATGAAAGTAAGCACCTCGATTTCATCGGTTTTGCCTTCATAGCCTGCATAGAGCGGCACAAGGTTTTCGTAAAGCCCATAGCGCACCTCGTTGTTAGGAAGACCGAGCGTAAAGCAATCCAGTTCCCGTTCATAGTTTTTTATTGTGATATAGCCAGTTTGATACAGCATGGGGAGCACATTTCTTGAGTCAAGCCGATAGTTTTCGATTGTGCGACGACCTACATCAATGTCATTTTCAAGAGACTCGTAATTGAAGTTTGACTCCCGAATCATCTGAGTTAAAAAAGTAGGCGTGCCTGTCGCGAACCAATAGCTGCCGAAACTCGAATCCGCAAAGGCATTCAGCAGGCTGAAGGGATTATACACATCTGTTTTTATATCCTCTGAAAAGTGATAGCCGTCATAATTGTTTTTTAGCTTTGCGATACACGCTTCTTTTGTGATTCCGTTGTCCTCGCTCAATTTCTCAATTTCTGGAATAAAACATGAATCTAGTTCTTCTTGCGTGATACCGCACACCGCGCAAAAATCCTTGCTTAGCGAAATGTCGCGCAAATTATTTAAATCGGAGAAGATGCTCACTTTGTCAAAGCGGGTGACTCCCGTAATGAACATAAACCGTATATATTGGTCTTCGCTTTTCAGATTCCCATAAAATCCTTTTAAAACGGCACGGATTTCATCTTCACGTTTTTTATTCGTGGCATTCTGCAAAAGAGGTTTGTCATATTCATCGACCAAAACGACGACTTGATTCCCCGTCTTGTCATACGCGGCTTTTATGAGGTTTTTGAATCTGATTGCGATATCTTTTGATGCTGTGTTTCTGCCATACATTCCTTCAAATTCTGAAAGGGTATCATCAACTTTGGCAATCAGGTCGCCAACGCCAGCATAACTTTTACCAGTAAAATCAAAATAGAGAACCGGGTACTTCTTCCATTCTGTTTCTGATTCCGAGATGGCAAGCCCCTCAAATAAATCCTTGCGCCCCTCAAAATAACTTTTCAGCGTAGAGAGAAACAAGGATTTTCCGAAACGCCGCGGTCGGCTCAGAAAATACCGCGTTGAAGTATGCGAGAGTGTATTGATAAGCGCGGTTTTATCGACATAGACATAGCCTTCTTCACGGAGTTTCTCAAATGCTTGAATGCCAATCGGCAGTTTTCTTGGTGCACCCATACGTTGAGTATAGCACAGTAAATTCGATATGTCATTGCTTCTGCTCGGTTTAGTATTTGCAGATTTTTATTTATAGTTGATTTACCCAGTATTTTCCATACTTTTTTACAATATTAATTGATTTTAACCGTCTGACAGACTATAATTTTTTTACTATGAAAAAACACTTGCTTTCTGTTATTTCTCTGCTTTCAACAATTAGTATACTTTTCTTTTTTGTCAGCTGTCAGAAAGATGAAGAAGATGTTGAATTATCCTCAATTTTCGTAAGCACACTCCCAACAAAAATGAATTATGCTTACGGTGACCCGCTTGACCTTTCGGGGATGATTGTAAAAGCAAAATACTCGGACGGCTCACAAAAAACAATTGACGGCTGGACTTCTATGCCAAAGCCGTGGTCTAAACTCAACGCATCGGGAACAGTCACAGTGACAATAACGTACGAAGAAAAAACTTCCGATTTTCAGGTTGTTGTGGCAGCCGAAGGCGAAGAAGTCCCGGCAGAACAGAAAGAAAACATCTACGCAACTGGTGCAACAGCAGCAAGCGTAATCGCAGACTTGGGTGAAGACGGAGATAACTATGTACATATAACCGGTACGGTAACTTCAGATAATCTTGTTGCTATAAGTGCTGCTGTAAAAGAACAGACTGTTGGCGTTTCGCTAGATTTTTCCGAAGCAACCTTTACAACCATCCCGAACGATACCTTCAAAGACTGTAAGCAACTTACAGGAATTGTCATACCAGCTTGTGTAACGAGCATAGGAAATTATGCATTCAATGGGTGTACAGGGCTGAAAACGCTGGAATTGGAGGATGGGGAGAATGAGCTGTCACTAGGATATAATAGTTTTAATGATTATTGGAATGATAAACAAAAAGGCTTGTTCCGAGATTGCGGGATTGAAACGCTGTATGTGGGAAGAAACATAACATATGAATATAATGACAAATCTTCTGACACGAATTTTCAGTATTATGGTTACTCTGCATTTGCAAACATCTCAAGCACGACACTTTCCGTAACAATCGGTCCGAAAGTAACCAGAATACAACCATACAGTTTCTATGGTTGTGCAGGTCTTTCAAAAGTGACTATAAACAGTGATATAACTTCTATCGGTAATAATGCCTTCAATGGCTGTGCTATTCTTGACAGCATAGAAATTCCTGAAACTGTATCAACGATTGGCAACAGTGCATTTGCCAACTGCAAAAAACTGAAAGCAATCACAATACCAGCGAGCGTAACGAGCATAGAGAACTATGCATTCAACGGGTGTACTGGAATGAAAACGTTGGAACTGGAAGATGGGGAAAATGAGCTATCGCTAGGATATAATAGCTTTAATGATTATTGGAATGATAAACAAAAAGGCTTGTTCCGAGATTGCGGGATTGAAACGCTGTATGTGGGAAGAAACATAACATATGAATATAATGACAAATCTTCTGATACGAATTTTCAGTATTACGGTTACTCTGCATTTGCAAACATTTCAACGCTTACCACCGTTACTATAAACGTTTCCGAAGGTGTATCTGCATTCACCATCGGAAAATACGCATTCAAAGGCTGCTCGAACATAAACAGCGCGACATTTAAAACTCCAAAAGGAGAAACTTGGGGGTGGTATACCTCATCATCGGGGACTGCTACAACTGGTACAACAGTTGATGTAAGCACCACAACAGCGGCGGCTTCCGTTCTAAAAAATCTAGGCGAAAACTATCTGCATGGAAAGCAGCGGGAAGTTGTCACGATTGAAGTGCAAGCCCCTGAAGCTACACTGTAATAGCCCGAGGAGAGCCTAGATGAAACGCCTTTCTTTTCTGCCTGTTTTAATTTTGTTTCTCAGCATTCTCTTTGCAGGTTGCAAAATGCAGTCGGACGAAAAAAACAACGAATCTGGAGAAACCTCTCTGACTTCAATCTACATAAGCAAGACCCCGACAAAATTAAAATACGTGTACAACGAACAATTAGACCTCGAAGGAATTATCGTAAAAGCAAAATACAGTGACGGCACAGAAAAGACAGTGGACGGCTGGAGCGCTTCTCCTGCACCCTGGACTAATCTAAACACTCCAGGAACAGTCACCGTCACCATAACATATCAAGAAAAAACGGCGTTTTTCCAAGTCACCGTTGCAAATCCAACCGAAGTCTCAGCCACGCAATATTTTTGGGGTGTTTGGGTAAAAATGGATGACGGCACGGAATATGAGGTTCTTGATGCAACGGTGGTTAAAGAAAAAAAATCCTACAAAATTACCGCTTCGGATGAATCTACCCTTACAGTCTCGACGCTCGGCACATTCACAAAAGAAACTGAAAAGGTGATGATTAACAATAATATCCCCTATTTCAGAAAGGGTGGCGTGAACTTAGAATATTCGCTTCAACTTGTGAAGTTCACCACCAGTGCCACAAGAGCATCTGTGAATACTTCACTCGGCGGAATCAAAGCAATTGCAAATTCAATGAACTACAACGTAAAACAAGAATCTGAAAGTGATAAGAATGGGCTTCTTAGTTTTACTGCGGCAACAGCAGGTGACATACAGATGGTGACAATCGCAAACGGAGATGACTCGGTGGTAGTACCTGGACTGACCATAAACAACGATGGTGACTTCATGGGAACTGTTGCCCTTGTAGGAAAAGATGACTATAACCTCAAAATAACGGGCGAAATCAGTGAAGAGCAGAAAGACAACGGATGCCTATATGGAAATGGAGCCAAAACCTACAATATGAAAGTTTCAATAACAAACATAAGCAAGAATAAATGCACCTCTTCCATCTGCACGATTAAAGGTAAGGATTCAAATCTGGGTGTAGTTTCTACCGATCCTCAAAAAGAGAATCTAGTATACACAATCTCGACCCTAACAGAAGGCGCCTCAAAAGATATAAACCTGTCGATTGAATATGGGGATTTATCAACACCGTATATTGATACTGGATTAACTGTTACAATCAGTAATCCCTTGACAGGGCAAGAATGGACAGATTTCATTCCGCTGAGGTTCTTTAGAGAAGCAATCCCGATTACAATTTCTGCAAAGAACCCTGAAAGCAATAAAAACGCTATCCTGAATGGATTCGTGATTTATCCTGACGGCAACAATCAGTATTTTTCGGTAAAAAATGATTCGAGCAAGACTGTCTACATACCGACTTTTGGCACTGACAAAGAGTATTTGCTTGTATTCAGCGGGGCGATGACATCTACAAATCTCTCCAAGAGTACGGAAATGTATTATACGGTTAGCCCTTGTTCTTCAACTCCAATATCAGTTGTTGTTCAAGCTGACAAAGACACCCTTGCTGAATATATAAGATTTGGCGGAGACAACCATTCTGAAGATAACGCATATCCAGTGACGGAAGGCTTTGAAGCGTATCTTACAGAAAGCGCGATAGATTATTATTCAATTCCAGCGGATAATTTTTGAACGTTATAAAGACCAAATTTAGCTATAGCACTTACGTTAGCCGATTCATGTCCCAGTAGAATTGAAGCACTGCAAAGTCTCCGATAATTCTCATAAGGAGGAATGCCTTATGGGATTCAAAAAAGTATCCGTGTACGGGTTTTGCATGAACGAATATGTGTTCATGCTTCCCGCAATCCGCTACGTGCTCGGCGAGATAAAGCCGAGCCTTGTGCTCGCGCTGGACGACATTCGGGAGAACCGTCTTGACTGCGATGTGTTCTGCGTGAACTGCGGGATGTCGTTCTATGATTTGGAGCTTGCCTTCACGTTTTTTGATGCGAGTTTCACGGGCAGGCAGAAGCCGACCGTACTCTGCCTGTCTTGGGAGGGCGTGCCGCAAGAAAACCTCGACATCATGGAGAAATACAAGGCAGACCTTATTATGTTCGACTTAAGAGGCGAAGAAGAATTCGCTTTTTGCCGAAAGGCGTATCATGAGGGAAAGCCGTTCCGCTCCGAAGGAACGTTCGCCCGCGGCGAGGAGTTCTACTGCGACCGCGTGGACACGTACGGCACGCTCTCAAAAAACCAGAAATACGCGTTCATGTACATGATGACGGGACGCACGCAGAAAGAGCTACAGGTTGACTTCGGCTACAACTCGCTCAACACGGCGGCGACGCACTGGCGTGCGGTGCTCACCAAATTTAGGGTGCGCTCCGTATTTGAGCTGCGGGCGAAATTCAGATAAAAAAATACGGCACTCGTTTTGAAATTCGAGTGCCGTATTTGAAAAATTCCCTGCTGTGCATACGTACGGGAGCAGTAAGAAGCAGATTCATTCCTTACTGTTCTTGTATCCTTTTCTCGCAGGAAACGTGTACGAGAACGGCAATGAAATTTTCATTCCATTGCCGTGAAATATCAGCTCACGCTAAAAACCGTTGAGAATGTGTTTTCCAACGATTCCTTGTGTGGCTTTGTCTTTGAGCACTGCGTCACCACCTTGACCGTGTACGTACCTGAGCAAAGCGGGGGCACAACGCACGCGATTCGGCTCGATGTGTTCACGCCGATTTTCGCGGCTTCGAGCTTGACGCTCTTTTCGTCGTCCTCGCAGTTCACGAAGTACAAGCCCACGTCGTCATTAGTGCCCGTCACGAGGATGTTCTTACCCGCGATGTCGAGGAAGCCGCCTACCGTGAGCGTTCCGTCCTCGCCGCTCTCAACGTCGGTCACGGACGTGATTTCGGGCTTTACGCTGTTCCCCTGCGCGATGACGGGCGTGATGTCGGCGGCGAGCTCCTTCACGCTCTTGCTGCTTCTGAACGCCACGTCAATCGAGTTCTTCTCTGAGTCGAACGACGACTGTTCGCTCGCAAAGCTCCCCGAAACGCGCGCATAGAATGTGCCGATTCCGCCGTCAACAATCACGCCGTTGAGCACGCGGTCGATAATCGCGTTGTTCACCACACCCCACACGGAAAGAATCTGCTCCGCCGTGTAGCTCGTGAGCGTTCCCGTGGCGATGATGTCGTTCGCGATGTTCTCCATCGTGAGCTTGTTGCGGAAAAGCGTTTTCGCGTAATAGCTCGTCATGCCGTCCGCTTCCTCGCGCATTTTTGCGGGGTAGAGCGCGATGGCAAGTTTTGACGACTCATAGTCCGCACTTGCCTGTGACAATGTGTTGATGTTCATAAAAACTCCTTTTTGGTTATTTGCTGTAGGCGTGCATGCAGTATGCGCCCGCCGCTATGAGAAGGGCTTCGCATACTGACACACGAATCCAGAACCTTTTCCGAGACGAGAGCCGTTCGTTCTCGGCTCGGAAACCGTCATTCTCAGACTGCACGGCGAGAATGAGATTCTCGTATTCCGCGCTGTCCGCCGCCCACTGGTCACGCATGTCGTCGATGACCGCGTAGATTTGTTCCAGCTGCTCAGATGTCACCGTTTGCGAGGATGCCTCTGATTCGCTCCTTTGCGCTTTCGGCTGCCCGCTCGCTCTTTCCACGGTTTCCTGAGCGGAGAGCAGGTGCAGTCGCGCGAGCAGGAGCAGCATCGCAAGCAGTTTCGTTTTCTTTCTCATCGCTTGAATCTCCTTTTCCGAGCGTGTTCATAATCTGCTTGCCCGTCCTGTTCGTGATGATTCCGAGGATGAGCGAGCACCAGACCACCCCCGAAATCACCCCGGCGTACAAAAACGCGCAGCAGACGATGAACGCCATGCCCTTGAAGCTGATGAACTTCGCCACGAGGTACACGCAGCGTTTGAGCACCAAAAGCCACAGCTCCGAAAAACTGACCTCGCACAGATTTACACCCATACGTCCTCCGTAAGCCAGCGCCGAACGAGCCGAAAGGGCGAGTACATCGCCTTCAGCTCGCCGAGCGTGCGCGGCGTTCCGCCGTTCTTCTCGATGCACGACTCGTTCATGTACAAGCCCCCGCCCAGAGCGCCCGCCACATGCACCGCTTTTCCGTTCTCGTCAAGGAAAAACGCGGCTTGGATATGCGAGTCGCTTTCCGCATTCCGCGTGAAGTAGAAGCGGTACAGACCGTCCGCCGTCACACGGATGCTCGTTCCGAAAACGGCGTTGAGCGCGGCGCAGACAGAACCTGAGCAGTCGCTTCCGTCGATGGAGCTTCCGCCCCACACATACGGCGTGCCGTTGAACTCTGCGAGAGCCGTGCGGAACAGCTCGCCGCGAAGATAGGCAAGCGATTCCGTTTCGTTTCTGTTCATAGGGAAAACCTCCTTTTGTGTTTTTTATAAGCGCTTATGACAAAAGGATAGCGGGCAAAAGAGGGGAAAAAACTAGTAGTTTAGTGAGGAATCAGATTTTTGCTAATCGACGCTGATTTCAAACAGGTCGTTAATCTGCTGCTGCAAGAGGCGCAGCTTTTCCGAGAAGCTGGCTTGAGCCTCGGACAACGCGCGCTGTTTCTCTTCATCGGCAGAGACAGAATCCGCCGGCTTGAAAAACAGGTAGGGCTCAACGTCAAGTTTCTGCGCGATAATGTCGATTGTTTCCGGCTTGGGGAATTTATGGCGGCTTTCGATTTCGGTAATGTACGTCTCGCCAAAGCCGATGAGCTCAGAAAGCTTCTCCTGAGACAATCCTTTTTCTTTTCTATACCGTTTCAGGTTCTGTCTGAAAATCTCCCTGGTGCTCATGAAAAAAGAATACTCTAAAAAAATAGCACAATTTATAGGCGAATAACCACCAAAAATGAGAAAAAAATTAAAAATAAACTTGAAATCCCTGTCTTTTGGACTATAATTATCTAAGAAATTGCTTACACATTTAGGCAACAACAAATTCACTACACAAGAGGGGTAATGATTATGATGTTACGAAAACAATTCTTGGCAGCGCTGGTGCTGTCAGCAGCTGCGGTTATGTTCATGGGATGTAACTTGATTGGCGACGATGATGAATCAAAGAATGACAACAACTCCAGTTCTTCAAAACTTTCAGATTCCGTTGATTTTCAGTCTTATCCAACGAATTATTCTCTGCATGTAAAGAACAATTCATCGAACAAATTGATTGCTTTTAAAGGCGCGCCATCACAAAAGCAGCTCATCGGCGGAATTCCAGCGTCTGGTGACCACTATCTGAAAAAAGACGCGAGCGTATTCACGACGACGACTGATTTCATGCTCTATGTCGTAACAGAAGATGATTACAACACGTACTATGCTTCAAGTCCAGAGACGCTTGACGCTTCTCCGTACACTATTCTCTATGCCTTCTACAATACAGCGACGACAAACGAACAGACCTACGAGATTTCAAGCAAGTTGGGCGGCGCGTATCAAATCGTCATCAACAACGGCACGAGCTATAACGTTGAATTGCGCAACATGGGGCCGACTGGTGACATCATCGGCTACAGCGGTTCTCAGACGTATGAAAAAGCGTTCCACGTTACGGAAGGTGAATACATGATTTTCCCGGTGTTCCGAAAATATGACAGAAACACAGGCGAGATTATTTCGACATATCCGACATACGCGACTGGCAATCTTGCGGGCGAGGCGAAGAGCTATGAATTCTCGCTTGATACATCGACAAAAACACGCCAGTTTAATGTACGCGACTGGGCAACGGGCATCAATTTCACTCCGAGCGCAACGTATATCAAGATTATCAACAATGCCGATCAGGGCATTCAGTTCTTCACGGGCGCAGACACAACGCCTGTCGTTACATCTACGGGTGGTAAGAGAATCAATACGTCTTCAAGCCTTGTCTTTGCCATCAACATGGACAAGCTGACTTCCAATAAGTACGAATCAGAGCGCATTGTTTCCGGCTACCGTGTCGCTACGAACAGACTTACGTGTGGCTATCTTGCCGGCTCAGAAACCACAGACACAGGCTCTTCGACAGCAACGGTAACATACAAAGCGGGCTATCTGTATACCTATACCATTTCCGGCGATGCCGAGTCTGGCTATAAGATTACTCCGCTCACCGAGACCGATTCTGACGGAAACACCATTCTGAAGGCTCAGGAAATCGACTGGTCATCAATCTAATCACCGCAAGCATCGCATGAGTTTATCGGCTCAGTCACTGGCGCAACGTTTAGTGACTGAGCTCATTCTTTAGGAAATACGCCTTTGAAACGATTCTTTATTTTCTTCACAACGTTATTTTTCTTTTTCTCGTTTTATTCCTGTGAAACAGAGGACAGCGGCAGCAAGAATGAAAATCCTCCGTCAGAAGTCATAAACACAGACACAACCACTGACAAGACCTATATCACCTTCAAGAACAACAGTTCGTATCCAGTGAGCGTCTATTACGGCGAGAGCCCGTATTGGAATCCGAATGTTTTTTCGACCGTCGCGGCGAACGGAAGCGCAAAAGCAGAATTCACGGGAAACACAGACGCAACGGCGACGTTCTTTTTCGTCTATAATTTCGACTTCGGTTCTAGCACGACCGTCTTTCCGTATTTTTCATCTGACTCTGACGTAAACCATAAAAGTTTAAAAGTGGCAAAAAACGCGACGACCGAGGTTGTCATCGATGAGATAACAAAATGTACGACAAAATCAGCCTTTTTGCTTTTGGAAAATCAAACGACATCGAGCATCTACATTTTGCTCGTTGATAACCCGATAACGCCGTATGGAGCGGACTCAAAATTCATCACAGCGGGAAGCAGTGCGGCGTATGAAATCGGCGATGACGGAAACTTTCTCCTCGAGAGCGCATACCGCGCAAAAATCTGCATAAACGCGGAGACAATGGATTTACCCGAAATCAATTATGAGGCGGGAAGCATCTACACGGTCACCGTTACGAACAGCGGCGCCTCACTCAAGTCGGTCTCGCCGTTCGACGTGGACACGCAAAAACAAATCTGGAATTTCAACGACAGCACATTCCTCGTCGACTCCAACTACGTGTACGCGCACCCGGTCATGCGAAGCGCATACACGGTGAGCGAAGGAAGTCTTGTGCTCGGCACGCTCAAAACCGATGCCACAAAAATCGGTCTAATGGCAGTCGACGTGTACGGGAACAAGCACGTGGTCGGTACGGCGACGTTCTCCGACTCAACATACGGCACGCTGCTCGAAAGCGCGGTGCTCGACTTCACCGCGCAGAGTGACGGGTCTGTCGTCATGATTTTGGAGAATGCGTCCAAGCTCAACGGTGAGACGCTCTGGTACGAGATGCTCGTCTGCTACAATTTCAGCACGAACACGCTCGTCTGGTCGCTCACGTTCCAGCAGCTCTACGCGTCATACATGGCACGCGCAATCGGAACAGACGCATTCTACATCGATTTTTACTCGGAGACGACGAACACACTCTGCCGCATGAAGGACAACATGATTGCCGTCGTAGGCGCGGCGGACACGGGCGAGGCGATGTACCCGTTCTTCACGGTCATCGATGCCACGCCCTACCTGTCGGGGGAGAGCGAGCACTTTACGGTGCACAATTACCTCGCGACGGCGGCACAGGCGACGGGAGGCGCGCAGAGCTATTTTACGGCAGTCTACTACGACGGCGCGGACTTCTACGTCTCAGGATTCGCGAACTGCGACTTCACCTACGAGGATATGACCTACACGGGCACCATCTATCAGTTCTCGGGCGACCTTGCCACGGCACAAAAACTCTACGAAAAAGAACGCTACCTGTTCCTTTGCATCGATGGCGTGGGCAAGAACTGGTACGCCTGCGGCGAATACTGCGACACGGGAACGATTCTCAAGGGCTGCTACATTTCGTCTGACATGGTGAGCGCAAACACCGCTCCCTCGCTGCATGTCTCCAAGAACTCGTACTGTTGGTTTGACCAGCTCTGCTGTTATAACGGAAAAATCATCCTCTACGGAACGACGAGCGCTGACAAGGCGGGCGAAGACTCTCCGCTTCCGTTCGTCGCCTCGTACACGGCGACCGGCTCGCTGCTCTGGGAAAACACAAGCTACACAAAATACACACAGGCTTATTCGCTCATTCCAAACGCAATCGGAACGTACGTTCTGCAATTGTCTGGAAGCGCACGTTCTTCGCTCCATTACGTGAGCGCGGACCTGCTTGGAAACGAATAACTCACTCATACTCATAGGGAGGAAACTATGATTCTGACAAAAAAGAAAAAACTGTTTTCGGTAATCGCATTGCTCTCGGGGCTCCTGCTTCTGTTCGCGGGCTGTTCGCATGACAGCGGCGGCGACAGCACTGAAGACAAAACGCAAACAGACAGCAAGACCGATGATGGCAAAACTGACGAAACGACCGACGGAAAAACCGATGACGGCAAGACTGACGGAAAAACGGACGACGGAACGTCCAAAACGCCTTCTGTCGTCTCCGACCAATACTGGTGGGGCACGTGGCAGCGAATGAGCGACGGACGGCTCTTCGTCATCAGCGAGGACAGCATCAAAGAATACGACGAAGAGGGCATGTCGTACACAAACCATGCAATCTCGTCGACATCGACAGCGGACGTGCTCTATACGTCGAAGCTCGGCTCGTTCTCAAAGACGTCCGCGCGAATCATGGAAAAAGACAGCATCCCGTATTTCAGGCAGGGCGGCACCGACCTTGAATTCTCGCTCAAGCTCGTCGGATTTGAGTCAACCGTCTCGGCGAGCGTGAGCGCACGCGCGGGAACAAGCCCGCGCTCAAACATCTCGGCGAAGGTCACGACTCCGAACCACACGAGCTACAGCGAAGATGTCACCTCGGACTCTGAGGGCATCATCACCGCCCATGCGCCGGTCGCAGGCGACGAAATGACGATTACGCTCGCAAAGCCGAGCGGAAAGACAATCGTCGTTCCCGGCGTAAAGGTCGAGACGAACGGCTCGAACATGGGCACCGTTCCGATTGCCGACGACGGTCAGTACATCCTCAAGATTACGGGCACGGTCGCCGACGAAGACAAGACCGACGGCTACCTCTACGCGAACAACTACGCGACCTATCCGCTCACGCTCACGATTACGAACATCAGCGACGTGGACTGCCCGTCGACATTCTACCGAATTGAGGCAGCAGACAGTTGCCTAACCGTCAGTGGAAGCGGAAGCTCGGCGTTGAGCGGTACGATTCCGACGATGGTGAAAGGCGCGACAAAAACCGTAAACCTTACGGTTGAGTGTGGCTCAATCACGGACGCGTATATCGATACGGGCTTAAATATAACAATTACCAATTCGACCGGAACATGGGTTGATTATGTTCCACTCCGATTCTTCAAAGGCTTAGTTCCCATTTCATTCGCAGCAATCAGCGACGGGGACAACAGCATCGCTGCCTTGAATGGATTTGTTATTTACCCGGACAACAACACAAAATTCTTTGCCGTTGACCAGACATCAGCAACAACTGTATTCCTGCCGAGTTTCGGAAATGCCAATGACTATTTGCTCGTATTCTGTGGTGCGACTACATCGCAGACACTTTCTGAAAGCACCGAAATGTTCTATACGGTCGCACTCGGAACGGCTGCGGCTAAAACGGTAAAACTCCCTGATGATGAAACAGAACATCAGAAGTTCGTAAACTACGGAGAATCAAACGGCGGAAATGAAACAGAAGGAAGCACCTATCCAGTCGCCGAAGATTTTGAGGCATATCTTGCTGGCGGTGACAAAGACTTCTACTCATTGCAATTCTCCGACACCTCTATCATTGACGCAAGCGCAGTTCCAAAAGAGTATTGGGGTTCATCAGCAGCAAATGTTGAAGCACTTACCGATGAGACAATTGCAAGCAATGGATACGGCGTTGTGTTCGGCACTCTCGCAAACAGCGACAGCTGGGTTGTGCATAAATTCTACGCAAGCTCAAGCGGAACGTACACAATCGAATGGGGCGACAGGGGAAACAAAATCACGGGTACATCTGATTCTACCTCATACAGCTACGATGGAAGCGCACGACTCTATGTTACGGCTTCTACGTACGCAAGTTTTTCTTCGACCATCTTTAATTCAGAAACAACATCATCACAGACAATAACGGTTTCTTCAGCTGGCTATGTCTACATCAGGCTCAAATCATGGGTCAGCATTGACGGTGGAACATACGCGCTTCGCGTGCGGGATTCTTCAGGAACAGCAAAAACTTTGTATTATTCATCCGGCTCTGGTTATGCAGGCTATGATTGGACAATCGGAAGGCTGAGTACAACGGCAGATACAAATATCTATTACTTCTATGCTTATAAAGATACCGACTATACGCTCCGTTGGAGTGACGCAGGAAATGGCTTTGGTCATTCTGCCGACATAAAGGTTTCTGCAAGCACGGATGTTTCGAAATTCACGCAATCAGATTCAGAAATACTGTTCTTTGAAAAAGACAGTGGCTTCACAAATGGGCAAACCTTCTCTGTCTCAACCAACGGCTATGTGTTCTTTAAGATTCAGGCGCAGAGTTCTATCGCAAAATACGAAGGCTCTTACGCGCTCTGCCTTATTGACGAAGAGACCTATTTACAGGATATCGGAGAATACACAGAGGAAAGTTTTGTCGTAGCATCAGGAGATGAAATTTCAAATGAAAATGCATGGAAGTGGGGCTGTCTCTATGCTGACGGATATGAAATCTTTAAATTCCCTGTGGAAGGTGACAAAATCTATACGATTACGTGGGATGACATCACGGATGGCTCAGACTCATCAAGCTACACGGGCGACATTCTTGTAAGCGCATATGCAACCTATGAAGAATCTACAAAAAACCTTTCAGACGCATATTGGGAATCGGTAGATTCTGGCTATTCAACAGCAAATACCGTCGCGCCAACGACCAATGGATTCGTATTCGTGAAACTTGTTCCAAAAGACAACGACTCAACGGGCACATTCAGAATCGCACTCTCGTATGGTCCCAACATGTCAAAAACATGGTCAATGGTTGATGTTGCCTCTCACAATTGTAACTTCTATGCATATGACATCGGAACGAACGGCGATGCCGTATGGACAACGGGAACATTCTCATCAAGCAGCGATGAAGATGTTTATTATTTCACGCGCGATGAAAACGCTGGTGACAAAGTTTACAAGCTATACACTGATACGGACTATGATGGAACAAAAACGTATACCGCATTGTATGTATCTTTGGACATAACGGATTCTCCAAACTCGGTAGACCCTGATGATACGACAATTCCAGGATATACTGCCGCCGTGTCGATATTCCGTACTAAGCCGGGAACTGAGTACATTCATGTTTTGCCAGGAACAGATGTCTCGAGCGGTACGTATGCAATCACGATGATTGACGGTGACAATAACCCGGTCACGCTCACAAAACTCACCGCAACGACAGGCGAGAATATCACGGAAGGCTGGCTCACTGGCGAAATGACATCCGGCAACGACAGAATCGTCTATCGATACAAAGCAAAAGCGAACACGTTCTTCCGCATGTTCTGGGATGATGCGTCAGATGGAAGCGGAATCTATACGGCGGATATCGAAGTCGCCGTTGGGGCATCTGACGAAGACACCACAAATAGCAAAATCCTCAACAACGGATACACGAATGGAGGATGGTGCGACACGTATACCGAAGATACGGTTCTTTACTTCTACGTGACCGTAAAAAACAATTCGGCAGATAATATCGGCTCGTATGCAATCACAATAGTCGAAGGCAACGAGGCGAGTTCTGATTTTACCCTTGTTTCTCCGAATACGACGGTCACGGTTACGAGCAAAGCTGACATCAGCGTGCAGTCTTCGGTCAACGAAGCAAGCCGCGTCTTTACCGCCGACACGGGCTACGACAGCTACGCATGGTATGTCGACGGCACGAAACAGAGCGAGACGACGAACGTGTTCACCGCCGATGTCTCAACATGGAAGAGCGGAACATACGAAATCGAACTTGAGGCAAAGAAAGGCACTCAATACTTCTCATCGACTATCTTCTTGAAGGTAGAGTAAGGAGGCTGACCATGAAAAAGAATCTCAGCATTTTTTCAGCCGTGCTCATAATCGTGGGGCTTACGGCATGTTCACAGATAATCGAAAACGGGCAGTCAAGCGCGCAGTCGCAAAAGAGCGCGTACATCATGCTCTCGTTTGAAAACACGGCGCGAACGGTTCTGCCCGAAGTCGATGTAACGGCTCTCACCGACATCGTGATTCAAGGTGACTTAAAGGGAACGCCTACGAGCCACTTCAAGCAGTCGTTCCAGACGCAAGAAGCCGCCACGACGACGGGCATCGTCATTGAGCCAGGCACGTGGGATTTTACGCTCTCCGCAAAAAAAGACAACGTTGTCTATATTGCTTCTATCAATGACAAAGAAATCAGTGACGGAGAAAACGTACTCTCTTTTGAACTAGAACTCTACACACTGGGCTCTGAGAGCGGTACGGGTGACATATCTATCACACTCACACTGCCCGCAAACAGCGGAGTTGACGGCGTTCAAGCAGGTCTCTTTGATATTGAAACCGATGAAGAAATCGAAGGATTTGAGGTAGACAATCTTCGCCCAAGAAATAATGCTGTTACATATACCGCAGAAGCTGTTCCAACAGGAAACTACCGATTCAAAGTATTCCTCTATGCGGACGACTCATATGTCGCGCTTATCAATACATACCGTGAATTGGTAACAGTAGCGGAAGGGTGCACAAGCAGTGCGGCACGTACTTTGACAAATCTGAATGAGGTATATGAAATTACCTATGAAAAAAATGGTGGTACTATTTCCACCGCGTATGCAGCACCAGAAGTATATACCCGAAGTTCAGAATTTCTTCTTGCAACCGCTGAGCATATCACAAAAGACGGCTATGCTTTTGTCGGTTGGTACGAAAAGAGCGATTTTAGTTCCGAACGTATAACAGAAATCGAGAAAGACAATACGGGCAACAAAACATTCTATGCAAAATGGGCTGTTGGCGAAGTCGTTACCACAGATACCATCACTTCGCTTAATCTCTCAAGCATTGCAGACGGCTACACGCTTGCAATCGTTGGAAATGTAGACTTGTCTGTTCTTGCGACAAAACTGAAAGAAGCAACAGGAACGGTGAATCTTGATTTATTTGCGTCGTCTGCAACAAGTTTCGCTGACAACCTGTTCAATGGTTGTGACAAAATTGCAACCGTTGTTCTCCCCGAAACGCTTACAGCAATTGGCAGCAAGGTCTTCTACGACTGTACACAGCTTGAGAGTTTCACAATTCCGAAAGAGCTTTCTGAAATCGGCACAAATACATTTGGAAACTGTACCGCACTTACAGAAATCGATTTGGAAAGCGGGAATTCTGAATATAAGGTCGTCGATGGTATTTTGTTCTCGGCAGACGGTCTCAAACTGATACAGTATCCGGCGGGAAAAGCAGACTCATCATATGAAATACCCGAGGGCACCGTATCTGTTGAGGACGGAGCATTCTGTGGGAATGAACATATTACATCAATCACCGTCAGTTCAACCGTCTCAAAAATCGAGCCATCTGCATTCAATAATTGCCACTCATTGTCAGCTATTTCGGTTTCGAGCGCAAACCCTGTATATGATGACAATGACGGAAGCGGAATCCTCTATGCTGACACCACGTTAGTCCGCTATCCTTCTGGCAAATCAGATACTTCGATTCAGCTTGCAGCGTGGGTCACAGAAATTGGAGATTACGCATTTGAGGGCTGTACAACTATCGAAACAATAACGCTCCCCGCAAAGACTAAACTCACGACCATTGGCACTTATGCGTTCTCAGGTTGTACATTGCTCGCAAATCTGAACCTTCCGGAAAGCGTCACAACAGTCGGAGGACACGCCTTTGATGGTTGCACAAGCAATTTCAATTACTACACAGTCACATTTGCGACACGTGGCGGAAGCAGCATTGACTCTGTATCAGTGAAAAACGGGGATACTGTCGAAGAGCCGACATCTCCAACTCGCATGGGATATGTGTTCAAAGGCTGGTACACTTCAAGTCTATTGTCCACAACCTACAATTTTGCCTCAACGACGATAACATCAGACATAACAATTTACGCAGGCTGGACAGCTATCAATTACAACATCACCTACGATCTCCCCATCGGAGCGACAAACGCAAGCGTAAATCCATCAACGTACACGATAGAAACAGACACCATTACTTTGAGCGAACCGAGCTACACAGGATATAAATTCATGTCATGGTCGCCGAGTAATAAAATCGAAACGGGAAGCACTGGAGAAAAAACATTCACCGCAGAGTGGTGGCAGCCGACAGTTACCTTCAATGCCAATGGCGGAAGTATCGAGACGTCAGAACAAGTCGTGCGCTATGATGACGAAAGTTCACTTTCAACTTCAACAGAATTAGGCATAACGAGGGCAGGCTACTATCTCGCAGGTTGGTCACGCTCAAGTGTGGCAACAGAAGACGAGGTGGAGTATTTCGATGGCGGAACGATAACGGTAACAAAAGACACGACATTATATGCGGTATGGACAACAAAGATTTATGTTTCCGCCGCAAGCGTCGCAAGCCTTGACCTGTCCGAAATAGCGGAATCAAAAACAATTTATGTCGTTGGCAGCATAGACTCTGAAACGCTCTCAACACTGGCAACAAAAATGAACAAGGCTACCGTAACATTCACTGTCGATATGTCAAAATCACATGGCATAACGACGATAACAAATGCATTTGCAAATTGCGCAAAACTCGCAAAAATAATTTTACCGTCAAGCGCGACCAGTATTGACAGTTATGCATTCCGTGATTGTTCTGCACTTGAAAGCGTAACAATACCATCAGGCATAACGTCAATCGGGTCGTATGCTTTTACAAACTGCTCATCATTGACCGAAGCGGTCTTTGCCGTAACATCAAATTGGTATTATACCTATACGGAACAGACCTATTCTTACTATTACGGCTATCGCACTTACACCTACACAAACTACATTGAAAGTGTAAGCGATACCGCAACAGCAGCTACATACCTGACATCAAACTTTGTTTCGCGCACATGGAAACATAATTAGGTACATCACTACAGTTCTCATCACGGAGGCAGGCAATGACAAAAAGGAAAATCTCGCTGATTCTCGCACTTTTCTTCTCGCTTGTCTGCTTCCGTGCATTCGGAGCGCCGAAGGCGTACATTCACGTCACCTCGAACGTGACGAACGGACTCGTGTACCTTGACGGAAAGCTCCAGGGTGTAACGCCAATCACGCTTGAAGTCACACCGAGCGTAAATCACACCGTCCGTGTCTCAAAGGCGGGCTACATCGACAAAGACGATACCGGGTGGGTCGCGGCAGGCTACACGGGGAACTGGTATATTGCTCTCGAGCCGAAACCGACCACGGGCACGATTGTCGTCAAGGCGAACGTCTATGGCGCGAGCGTGTACCTCGACGGAAGCTACAAGGGCACGACGCCGTACACCATCAACAACGTAAGCCCCGGAAGCCACACGATACGGGTCTCAAAGACCAACTATGACGACCTCTACCAAAAAGTGTACATCATCGCGGGCGAGACGGAAACGTGGGAATTCAAATTCATCGGGGCGACGCTCAGGGTCGACGCGAATGTGTACGGCGCGGACGTGTACGTGGACTCAATCTACAAGGGCACGACTCCGCTCACCCTGAGCGACCTTGAGCCCGGCTACCGGACGATAAAGGTCACGAAAAAACACTACTCCACGGCCGAAAAGTCCATGTCGCTTAAGGCAAACACGACGAACACGCTCACGGCGACTATTGAAAAAATCTCCGGCTATCTCAACGTAACGACCACGCCGTCATATGCGTCCGTGTACTGCGACGGCTCGGCAATCTCAAAGGTAAGCGAGGAAATCGACGAGGGCGTGCACACGATTAAGGCGCGCGCGTTCGGCTACTACGACAAGAGCGAGAGCGTGCGAATCACGCGCAACCAAACGACGAACCACTCAATGACGCTCGAAAAAGCCCCGTTCAAAATCACGGGATTCACTCGGGACAACGAGAGCTTCAATCCGAAGAACTCAAAGCGACTGAACAAGGTGACGTTCACCATATCCGTCACCGCGCCGGAAACAGGCAGGCTCAGCATCACGGACGCGGGCGGAAACGAAATGGCTTCATGGGAAGGCTCGTTCACGACGTGGGATACTGATGTCGAGTGGGACGGCATGCACAGCGGCTCTCCCGTCAATGAGGGCGTGTACACGGCGACCATCACGGCGGGCGGATACTCGCAGAGCTGCACGGTCACGGTCGACCACACGATAAAAAACTACGCCCAGCGGGCGCGAAGCTCCGGCATCTTCTTCGATGTCGGAAACCTCAAAGGACCGTTCTACGATGGCTTCGACCTCGGCATGAGCACGTTTATCGGCGGAAAGCATTTTTACGGCGGGCTTGCCTTTGACTTCCTTTTCGCTGACATCACGGACGACGCAAAAGACTATGCGGACGCGCGCGACCTCGTATTCTGGGACATTGAATTCCTGCTCGGCTTGAGCTTCAACTGGCACCGGCTCCGCCCGTACACGCACGGCGGAATCGGCTATTACTACTGCCTCGCCGAATCAAAAACGAGAGACGAGCACGACGTGAGCGGACTCGTCCTAAGCTGGACAACGGGCATGGACATCGTGTTCGACCATTTCTACTTCGGCGGCTACTACAAGCTCAGGAAATTCAACGGCGCGGGCTACACGGACTCGTTCGGGCTCAGCTTCGGCTGGGCGTTTGACAGCTACAAATAGGGGGAATCACTATGAAAACGCACTGCGAAACGGTATCAGCCTGTATAAAAATCATGACGTTTTTTGTGTTTCTCTCCCTTTTGTATGGCTGCGCGGACAAACTGAACGAGGAGCACCCCGACGCATGCGAAAGGCTCGCAGATGAAATCGGCTTCGTGTACAATCCAGGTGACGATTCTTCGAATAGCTCAAGCTCGTCTTCATCTTCTTCAACTGCGGTCACGGGAACGCTCTTGTACAGCGACAGCTATATCATCTACCGCTTTTATGCCTCGTCACGAACAACGTACAATGTCACCTGGACAAACGGCGACGGCGCACTGATGTATGTCTCGGCAGGCACGTCGTCATCAAATCCTACGGATGAATTCGGCAAAGCTACTACAAGCGGAAAGAGTATTTACCTGTATTCGTCAAGCTATGTCTACATAAAGGTCATGCCGACCGATGAAAGCCACACGGGCTCATTCTCCCTCTCGGTGACTGCCAATCCTTATACCGGTTCGTATGGTGTGGTGCTCACGGAATATACAACCTACGGGGGAACTGCCCCGACAATTCCAGAGCCGTCGCCTGTAACGGCGGTATCTGTATCCTCTTATTTTTCAAATGCTTTCTCCGACTTCACCAATACGTATGTCAGTTCGTCAGATTCAAAAACATATTCGTTTGTCGTTGAAAGTGGCTACGTATATTATTTTGTCATGCGTGACTCAGATGAATATATCGCCTGGTTCTCTGAAAACGGGTATACGGCAACGGATGCCACCTATGCACTCTATGACAGTACTGGCGACGTGGTGGGAACAGTCGACGACTCGGACTTTTATTACTTGCACCCAGAATCGTACGGAACATATACACTCACGGTCAGTCTTTCACCATCGACGAAAACAGCAGGGTACGCGCTCTTTAGGATTTTCCGACGGGCAACATCATCGTTCTCGCCAAGCACAACCTTGTTGGTCAATGCCGCGGACTCATCACTTGCCTCTGGCTTCAAAAAGATTCAGATTTCAGCCCTACAGACCTATGACTTTGCGATATCCCTGAGCGCGGGAAAGACGTACGCATTCCATTGGGTTGATTCGGATAATCCATCGATTCTCTCAAGTTATACGCTTGCAGACGGCATCTTTGTACTCTATGATAGCAGCGGAATGTGGCATCTCTGGAGTGATTCAACGGAGAACCTGACCTTCACGCCTGAAACATCGGGTACATACACACTTTCAGTCCAAACATTCGGAAGCTCATCTTCTTCGGGATACGTGGGAATTCGGGTGTACGCACAATAAAACAAGGAGGTTATGTTTTATGAAAAAGATTTTGTTTCTTTTCGCTCTGATTGCCGCATGCACGTTTCCGACGGTTGCGGCGGACTGGGGACTGGGGATTGGAATCGCCGTGCCAGACTACAATTTCGAGGCGAATGACACTGACATCGATATGAATGCAGTCGATTTTGAGTTGGCATTTCTCCGCATAAGCGACACCCTCGGCATCACGATGAAATTCGGGCTTGATATGGGCGTGGCATGGTCTGACGACGTGGTGGAAAAGGACACGAGCGTCGGCTTTGATTTGCGCAGCGATTTTGGACTGGGCATTACGCCGATTCGGGCACGCCATTTATGGCTGACGCTTCTTGGCACGGTCGGTTTTGGCTGGGATTTTTTTGCCGAAGAGGGCACATGGACGGATAACAGTCAGCAAGGAACGTATAAGGTGCGCAGGTGTGAGTACAAGAATCAATGGAATTATGTACAGGCTCATGTTGGCATAGAAGCAACGGCGCAGCTGAAACTGACTGACTCCTTCGGTTTCTATACGACAATCGGAGTGCAGAAACTGTTCGCGGGAAAGGCGGGCTGGAGAGTAGATGAAACGAGGTATTCCGGTTATTATTACGATGCCTATAAATCGACGTATTCTGACTATGACGGGGACAGCATGAGCGGGACGATAAAGCCTCTGTTCGTCGCTGGAATCATGATGTATTTTTAGCAAGCGAGAAACAAACATGAAGATGCCACGATGTTTTTTTGCTGTTGCGCTTCTCTTCGCATGGTCGCCGCTCTTTCCGGCGACCATGCATTCCCGAGTGCGGCAAGTGCCCAAAGCAACGCAGGAGCAGGTTTTTATCACGCCCAAAGAGACGCTTCCCGAGCTTGTGCGCTTCCTCATCGCGGGGGCGGGAGACACGGGCGGAAAAGTGAAGATTCTCCACGACTGGATATGCGACAACATCGCCTACGACACCGACGTGTTCACCGACGCGGGCGCAGGTCCGCAGGACTATGAGAGCGTGCTCAAAAAAAAGAAAGGCGTGTGCTCCGGCTACGCAAACTTGATGAGCGCGATGTGTTACTATGCCAAAATCGATGTCGACATCATTCCCGGCTGGTCAAAGGGCTTCAACTACCCGGGCTATCTGCGCACAAAAAGCGACCACGCATGGAACGCGGTCAAAATAGGCAACCGCTGGCAGCTCATCGATGTCACGTGGGACGCGGGCTTCGTCGAGTACGGCACATTCATCAAGCATTACTCGACCGAATGGCTCAGCCGCACGCCCGCGCAGTTCATCTACTCGCACCTTCCCGAGGAAGAGAAGTGGCAGCTGCTCGGCGAAAAGAGCATCCGCACGGGTGAGCAGTTCGTCAAAGAGCCGTACATCGCGGGCATCTTCTTCGATTACGGGCTTTCGTTCGGAAAGAACGCGCCCGACTACAAAAACAGCATCAGCGGCGTGACCCCGTTTGACTTCGTGATTTCCCAGTCGAACGTCGCGATTCTCGCGGACATCTATGGAGACGGCTCGCTCGACACCGACCACTGCATCTGGCTCGAAAACGCGGGCAAAAACAAGCGCTTCTTCGTCGACGTGCCCAACCGAAAAAAATACACGGTGCGCCTCGGGGCACGGACGAACGGCGTGACAAGCAACCCGACGTACTTCTCGCAGGCTGAGTACGAGCAGAGCATTCTCCCCGGTGCGCGCGCGCTCCTTGAAAAAAAGAAAATCACGCAGAACGAGCTTGATTTCTTTGAGAAATCCTATTTCCTCGTCGACGAGAATCACCGCTACTACTATAGCGAAGACCTCTTCGCCACACAGCGCAACGCGGCGAACACAAAGATTCTCAAGCTCCTCAGCCGGAACACGAGCAGATACGAAAACGTGCTCCGCTTTGAGGTTGTCGCAGCCGACGGCTATGAGGGAAGGGGAACGGCGGAGCTTTTCCCGCAGATGTATCAGGCCTACAACACGGCGCAGAACATCCGTCTCGTCACGCCGCTTGAAGCCATCCTCAAAGCGGGGAGCGAGCAGCACTTTGAGATTGCGACGACTGCGTTCACGTCGCTCGCCATCGTGCTCGGCGACAACGACTTCGTGTTCTTCAAAAAGAACCAGAAGACGGGTGTGTTCGAGGCTGACTTCACGATTCCCGATTCTATTCAGGAGCTCAACATATTCGCGTCCAAGAACGGCAAGGAATATGCCACGCTGATTTCCTACCAAGTCAATTGACGCGACCGCCCAAAAAATGCTATAGTCTTTTTCAACCCCTTGAGTCTGCGTATGCGGATTCCAAATGTCCATAAGGAGAACATACACACATGAAAAAGTATGAACTCATGACTATCTATCCCACAGAGGATGAGAAGTACAAAGACGGCTCAGAAAAAGTAAAAGCCGTTCTCGCACAGTTCGGTGCAACAATCGAAAAAGAAGAGCCGTACGGCGACCGTGACCTCGCGTACGAAATCAACAAAATCAAGCGCGGTCGATTCGTTCTTTTCACCGTAAAAGCACCTCCGGCAAAAATCGTCGAAATCAACACACAGTTCCGATTGAACGACAATTTGCTCAAGTCTTTGTTTGTCAAACTCAACGACAAAGAGGCATAAGCAAAACGGGCTGTACGACCACACCACACTTTCTTTCGGAGGCAAAAAATGACTGACATCAACAGTGTTACTATCGTAGGACGCTTGACCCGTGACTTAAACGGCAGCGACCAGCGCGAATACGCGTTCACGCCGAACGGACAGGCTCGCGCAAACATCAGCATTGCAGTCAACCGCAGCCGAAAGCAGGGCGATCAGTGGGTCGATGAAGCCAATTTCTTTAATGTCACCATCTGGGGAAAGACAGCCGAAAACCTGCTTCCGTACCTCAAAAAGGGCAAGCAGATTTGTGTCGAAGGCTATCTCAAACAGGATCGTTGGCAGGACAAAACCACCGGGCAGCAGCGCAGCAACGTCTCAATCGTTGCGAACAATGTCCAGCTTCTGGGCGGAAATTCGGGAAATGGCGGCGCACAAGCCGCTGGGGGTTATACACCGAGATTCCAGCAGAACCAGCAGCAAAACAGTTTTGCTCCGAGCCAAGAAGCGCCCAGTTACGATGACCAGAGTTTTGGCGGCGCTCAGGACTCAGGCTTCCCCGAGGACATTCCATTTTAATTCCCGATTCTAATCGGATTCCATTTTAGAGGAGAACACTATGTCAGACGAAGTTACAAACGAAGTCGAACTCAAAGATACTCAGAATGTTGCGACAGAAGGTCGCGACGGCGAAGATAAAAGCGCTCGCAAGGGCAAGACATTCTTCCGCAAGAAGGTCTGCCGCTTCTGCGCGAACAAGGCAAAAATCGATTACAAAGACGCGGACGGTCTCAAACGATTCACTACAGAGCGCGGCAAGATTCTTCCACGCCGCATCACAGGCACTTGCGCAAAGCATCAGCGTGAACTCACAGTCGCAATCAAACGCGCACGCAACATCTGCTTGTTGCCATTCGTTACGGAGTAAGAGGGGGAATCGAAATGAAAGTTATTCTTTATACCGATGTCAAACATCTTGGTGAAATGGGTGATGTAAAGAACGTTGCGAACGGCTATGCACGCAACTTCCTTTTCCCGCACATGTACGCTGTTCCGTACAATGACCAGACGGTCGCTTACTTCGAGTCTCGCAAAGAGGAAATCGAAGCACGCAAAGAGCAGAAACGCAAGGACGCTGCAAGCCTCAAAGAGAAGCTTGAAGCACTCACAATCGAGCTCAAAGTTCCGGCTGCTGCAAACGGCAAGCTTTTCGGCTCAGTCTCAGCGCTCACAGTTTCTGAATTCTTGGCTAAGAACGGATTCGAAATCGAGCGCAAACGCATCGAGATTCCGGGCGTTGCAATCAAATCAGTCGGCAACTACCACTGCACTATCCACCTTTACGAGGCATCAAACGCAGAAGTAAAGATTTCTGTCGTCGCACAGGAAGACGATACTGCTAAAAAAGAAGCTCCGAAAAAGGCTGAAAAGAAAGAAGAGGCTGCTCCCGCTGAGGAAGCACCAGCTGAAGATGCTAATGCATAACCTGTTTTAGCTAATCTTAAACGCCACACGGATTCGAAAAATCTAACGATTTTTCTTTTTGGATTTTGCGTTCGCAAAATTGAATCCGTGTGGCTTTTTTATTTGGGAGGAACATCATGGATTCTGTTTTGAAAGACACCGTACCGCCGCACAATGACGAGGCAGAGCGCGCCACGCTCGGCGCGATGCTCTTGAACTGGGGTGCGGTCAGCTCGATTGCAACGCTCTTACGCGCGGAGCATTTCTATATTCAGCAGAACCAAGTGATTTTCCGCGCGATGATGCGCCTTTTCTCAAAGGGCGAGACTTGCGACACGCTCGCGCTCGTGGAAGAGCTTTCAAAGAGCGGTCAGCTTGACGCTTCCGGCGGGGCGGCGTACATCGCTTCGCTCACCGATGTCGTTCCCACGGCGGCAAACATCGAATACTACGCAAAAATAGTCTTTGAGCGCGCCACCCGCCGCAGTCTCATTGATGTCTCCCAGCAGATAAAAGCCTCTGCCTTTGACGAAACGCGCGACTCAAAGCTCATTCTCGAAGAAGCAGAAAAAAAGATTTTCGACCTCGCCGACAACGAGCAGACAACGGTCGTTCACTCGATGGGCGACATCGTTCCGCTCACCGTGGACATGATTGAAAAAAACTACAAGAGCAAGAACACGTTCACGGGCGTTCCCTCGGGCTTCTCAAAGCTCGACACGATGACAAGCGGCTTCCAAAAGGCGGAGCTTGTCATTATCGGCGCGCGCCCCTCAATGGGAAAAACCGCGCTCGCGCTCAACATGATGGAGCATATCGCCGTCACCAAAAAGATTCCCTGCGGCTTCTTCTCTTTGGAAATGTCTCATGTGCAGATTGGGCAGCGTCTTCTTTCGCAGAACGCGCGAATCCCCGGCACAAAGCTCCGCACGGGCATGCTCAAGCTCGACGACTTCCAGAAAATCAACGACGCGGCGGGGCGGTGCTATGATGCGCCGCTTTACATTGTTGACACGCCAAACATGCAGCTCATTGACCTCCGCGCAATGGCTCGCCGCATGCGCATGAACCAAAAAGTCGAGATTATTTTCATTGACTACATCGGTTTGATTGCAACAGAGAACAGTGCCGCGCCCGTCTACGAGCAGGTGAGCGAGATTTCAAAATCATTGAAGTCGCTTGCCCGCGAGCTGAACATTCCGATTGTCGCGCTCTGCCAGGTGAGCCGAGACGCAGAAGGAAACGAGCCGAGCTTGAACCAATTGCGCGGCTCTGGCTCAATCGAGCAGGACGCGGACGTGGTTATGTTCATTCACCGTGAGCGCAAAAAGCAGGAGGACGGCGAGGCAGAGCCGGTGCAGGACGCAAAAATCATCGTGGCAAAGCAGCGAAACGGTCCGATTGGCGATGTGCCGCTCTTGTTCCTCAGCTCAATCACCCGATTTGAAAACAAGGCGAACGAAGAATGAGCGAAACCTATATCGTCACAGCCGAAAAAATGGTCTCGGGCGGAGACTGTCTCTCGCATATCAACGGCAAAAACGTCTTTATTCCGTACGCGATTCCCGGCGAAACGCTTGAAATCGAAGTCACAAAATCATTCCGCGACTATGACACCGCGCGTATCGTGCGCATTGTCACGCCGTCACCGCACCGTGTCGACGCGCTCTGTCCGCTGTATGGAACATGCGGCGGGTGCAATATGCAGCACATCGACGCCGTCTATCAGAGAGAGCTCCGCGCCTCTATTTTGCGCGAGTGCTTTGAGCGGGAGGGGATTCCGTGCCCGCCGATAGCCACCATCTCAGGGAGCGACACGGGCTACCGCGCGCGCATTCAGCTCACGAACGGCGGCTTCAACAAAAAAGAGAGCAATGAAGTCGTACCGCTCGAGCGCTGTCCTATCGCGACAAGCGAAATCAACGCCTATCTCTCTCGCACGCCGCAGAACGAGCGCCCGAAAAACCGCGTCCACCTCTTTGCCGACGAGCGCATGACGGCAGCCGAAAAAATCATCGTCGCCGAAGAGCGCGAAAAGCTCGCAAAAGAAATCAAAGTGCAGGGCGGGGCAAGCTCCAAGCGAAAGGAAAAGCTCCGCCTGCAAAAAAACCGCCATTTTGCCGGCACGACGCTCAATGAGCACAACCGCTGTGAAGTCTCGATCCTCGGAAAAACAATCGCTTTCGACGTGCAGGGCTTTTTTCAGTCGAATCTGGGCGTGCTCGAGCAGACGATTTCCGAGCTGACAAAGAATCTCGGCGGCAAGACGGTGCTCGACATGTACGCAGGCTCGGGCACATTCTCGGTCTTTCTCGCCGACTTGTTTGAGCGAGTCGTCCTCGTCGAGCACAACCGCGACGCGCTCGTCTTTGCCGAAGAAAACCTGCGCGGAAAACAGCACGAGAGTTTTGGCTTGAGCGGCGAAAAATGGGTGCAGTACAGCGCACAAAACACGATTGCGCAGTACGGCGGATTTGACGCGGTGGTGATTGACCCGCCGAGAAGCGGTATGGAAAAGGAAGTGTGCAAATGGCTCTGCCGTACGCACGTTCCGCAGATTCGCTCCGTGAGCTGCAATCCGAGCACGCACGCGCGTGACGCGGCTTTTCTCGTGCGCGCAGGCTACAAACTCACCAAGCTCTTTCTCCTCGATTTTTATCCGCATACGGCGCACATCGAGTCGCTTGCGTTCTTTGAGTACACGGACGAAGCATGACACGCCGCACGCCGTTTCTCGCTTTCTTTTTACTGCTCACGCTCCCCGCGTTTTTTGCGCAGACGCCGCTCCGCCGTGAGAATCTGCAAGCGCAGACTCCCTCATGGCAGGCGGTTATCGGCGGTGAGGCAGTGAGCCCGTGCATTGAGACATCGTACGGCGTAGCCCTGTTGAGCGACGGACGGCTCTTGTCCGCCTGTACGAGCGCGGGAACAGTCATCTGGCAGCGGAGCATCAAGGGGCGTCCGAGTCCGTATCTCTCAGCGTTCGGGGATTTTTTGTACGTCGTCACCGACCGCACGCACCTCAACCTCGTCAACCCGTCGGGCATGACCCTCTGGACGGCAATCGCGCCGTTTGAGATTACCGATTTTCCGCTCGTGGGCAGAGACGGGCGCGTGTTCGTCAAAGGCAAAAAGGGCATCGCCTGCTATGGACTCAACGGAACGCGCAAATGGCAGGTGGAGACCGATGAGCTCGGCTCGCTCCCGTTCGGCGTACTCGATGACGGAAGCCTTTTGGTGTACGCGCGCGCGCTAAAAGACGACAAAACGGTCGCACTGCGCTTTTCTCCGTTCGGCGAACGGCTTGAGGACATTACGTTCTCGGGAACAGTCTCGAGCGCGGAGAATTCCGAAAAAGGCGTCATCATCTCGCTCACCAATGGCTCAATCGGTCTCGTGCGCGTCGCGGGCGGCTCAGCGGAGGCAAAATGGGTCACCAGCTCTGGAAACACGACCGGCGCGTTCAAAATCTGCTATTCGCCCATCTCGCAGAACACGGCGTTTTTCTTTCAGAACGGAAGCAGAACCGAGGCGGTCATCGTGAACACCGACTCGGGCGAAGTAAAAAAACGCTTTCAAGTCGGGCAGATTGCCTCATCTGACTTTCAAATCGCGCGCGCGACAAGCTCGGGCTTTTTTATCAGCGGCGCATATTCTGCCTGCGAGTTCACCGAGACAGGCACGATTTTATACGCGGCAGACCTTCCCGCGCGCGCAAAATGGACATCGCTCTGCTACACGGACAAAAACTACCTCGTTCTCTGCATGAAAGACTGGACGATGACGGCGTTTCTCATGTCAGGCGCGCAGCCTGCGAAAAAAATCAGACCGACGCTCAAATCGCTCTCCTACGTAAACGCGCAGAGCGTCGATTCCGTGGCAAAACAGGCGGGCATCAGACCGCTCACCGAAGCGAAAATGACGGAAATCGCGCGGGAATTCAAGGCGGGCGACTACGGCGAAAAAGAGTGCGAGTACCTTTCGCTCATAAAGGCAGAGGCGCAGAACTACATCGACGCGCACGCGCTGTCCGTCGCATTCCGCGGCGAACCGAGTTTTTTTGAGGAAAACGCCGTCTACACGCAGGATTTGCTGTATCTCATGTCGCAGACCGGAACGCGGGAATTCTCCTCGTATTTTGCGCGCCTGCTCGCCAGTGAAGACGACCTCTCGCAACTCTCGTCAATCATCGCGTTCGCCGGCACGTGCGCCTACGACGAAAACGCGCAGATGCTCAAAGAGCTGGAAGCCCTGCTCAGAAAGATACCGCCGAAGAATTCCGCGCTGCTCAAGCAAATCTGCGACGCGACCTACGAAATCTGCCGCTTTATGGGGCGTCCCGCGTTCAACAGGCAGGGGCGCACCATCATCTCATACCTGTTTTACCCGCAGTACGACAAAACAGTGCGCACCTACGCCCGCACCATCCTCACCAAAATGGTCGACCTCGAAAAAAAGTAAGGAAGCGCCATATTTTAGTGCATTTACTTTCAGATTGTGATATACTGTTTGGAGTTTCATTTGGAGGAAAGTAATGCAAACTAAAAAAGTTCTTGGTGCCATTCTTGCGTTTTTCGCTGCTGCCGCTGTGTTTTCACTGGAAGTTGACCGCGGAGAATTGCAGAGCGCGGGGAGTGCAGACACAATCGTTTTCAAAAATTATTCAGGACCGCACTCAGTCATAAATACCATTCAAGAAATCCGTCAGATTGGCGGCGTGCTCGGCGAGCCTGTCCGTGCAAATCCCACCCAGGCGATGACGGTCGGCTCTGCAAACCGCTATTCGGTCATTCATGCCATCGACATAACCACCACCGAAAAACTCGACGCTGACATCTTCATCATCGGAAAGGGCGCAACGGTCGACCACATCACGAACCTTCGCCGTATCATCTCAGGCTATCTCGTTTCAGCATATGGATATACAGAGCGCGACGCCGACACAATCGCAACATTCGTCACGGTCTACAACGCAGTCTATCGCGGAAACATGAGCGTGTTCGAGTCAAAATACAAAAAAATCGTCCTCGACAATATCTCCGCGAGCAAAGTCGGTCTCGAAACGGATTACCGCGACTGGCCGGGCAATACGCAGATTGTCATTCCGCTCTCTGACATCGCCGGTGGCTTGAGCACGATTGACACCTCCGTCATCTCCGACAAGCAGGTCGTCAAATCAATGCAGGGCGAAGACGACAAGGGCATTGACACGCGCAAAGACATGGTTGACATCAAGGAGCGCGAGGCTGACAACGCTCAAGAAAAGGCCGATGAAGCGCAGAAAACTGCCGACGCAGAAAAGGCAAAGCTCATAGACGAGCAGAAAAAGTCCGCGCAGGCGCAGAAAGACGCTGACAAGGCGCAGAAAGACGCCGACGCGGCAAAAAAGAACGCTGACGCCGCTCAAAAAGACGCCGATGCCGCCCAAAAGAACGCTGACCAAGCACAGAAAGACGCTGACGCGGCAAAAAAGAACGCTGAGGCACATCCAAATGACGCGCAGGCGCAACAGGATGCCGCCGACGCACAGAAAAACGCTGACGCCGCTCAAAAAGACGCCGATGCCGCCCAGCAAAACGCCGACCAAGCACAGAGCGACGCTGAGCAGGCTCAGAAAGACGCCGACCAGGCGCAAAAAGACGCAGATGCTCAGGCTCAGAAGACTGAGGAACAGGCTCAGGCTGCCCAGAATGCGCAGAACGAAGCGAACAGCGCGCAGGCTACCTCTGACCAAAAGCGCTCTGAGGCTCAGGCTGAGCGCGCGTCAATCGCAAAAGACCAGCAGTCGCTCATCGAGAATTCCGCTCAGGGCGCAGACGAGAACACCATCTTCGGCTTAAAGACTATGGACGAGCAGGGCACGCTCTCTGCGATTGTCCGCATGAACGTGGCGACCGGCGCGCTCGTCAAAGAGTCCCCGGTCTCGCTCATCCGCGGACGCACGGTCTATGAGGACGGAAACGGCTTTATCGCGATTGCGGGCGCGAACGGCGGAAACGGCGCGATTCGTCTCGTCGTCATCGACAAAACGAGCCTTGAAATCGCTTCCGAGAGCGCAGACCTCATCGCCGAAAACTCAATGCTCGTCCAAAAAGACGGAAGCTACTTCTGCGTCATTCAAGACGGCGCGAACTGCTTCCTCGGAAAATTCAACAACGCCGTCGAAACGCTCGTAAAATCCCCCGTTGCGATTAAGGGCGCGACGCCGATTACGATTGGTGCAAAGGGAATCCTCGTCACTGACGCAAGCGGGAATCCAATCGTGCTCAATCCGAACGATTTGACGCAGGTTAAGTAATCGTCTTTTGAGACAGAGGTTTTCGCCATGAAAAAATGTGTTCTGCTTTTTGTTGTACTTCTTTTCGCTTCTTCCGCGTTCGCCGTGAATATTGAGCTCGACGAAAACCTTGTGTTTCTTCCGTACGACAAACTAAACCTTTCGTTCGATGAGACCAATTTCGACACCGACTTTTCGGACGCAACGATGCGGAACCGCTCGTTCTTCGGCCTTGAGCTCTCGCCGACGTTTTTCTTTTTCGCGCCGCTCACACATCTCGACATCGGCGTGAATCTCAACCTCGGTTTTTCGGTCATCGCGCATGAGTTCAAAGACCTGCCCGACGAGCCGAGTGAAGCCTACGGCTCATACGTTTTTGCGTCTGTCGGTCCGTGCTTCCGCTGGAATTTCAACGAGACAAATTCGCTCTCATTCATTCCCGCGCTCCGCTACAACATCAAGGATGTCAACTCAAACCCGCTCTTTATCATGATGACGATTACCGGCGCGGAATATGAGTCATTGTACCTCTCACGCTACCGCTCACTCGCGTTTACGCTCGCATACAAACACTGGTTCGTAAACACCGAGCGCGTCCATTTCGGTCTGAACGGGGGCGTTGACTTTAACATTCCGCTCGACGGCACATTTGCCATTTTGTACGGCGACCGTGAGCCGGATGCCATTTACTACAAAACTGATGGCGGGGCAGCCGTAAAAGTCTTTATCGGCGTGTGCCTCAACTTCGGAAAGCGCAGTCTCGAGCAGGCAAAAATCATCGAAGACGAGTGGTATTAGCAGTCTTCTCACACGCTGTTTTCGTTGTACAAATCGCCGTTTTTCACTATAATTTCCCATTATGAAGAACATTACACTCACTGAAAAACGACTTATCACTTCGGCTCTGCCGTATGTAAACAATATCCCGCATCTCGGAAACCTGATTCAGATGCTTTCCGCTGATGTGTTCGCCCGATTCTGCCGTTCACGCGGCTACGAGACGATGTATGTCTGCGGCACTGACGAATACGGCACGGCGACCGAAACAAAAGCCCTGCAAGAAAAAAAGAGTCCGCGCGAACTCTGCGATTATTACTATGCGATTCACAAGGAAATTTACGAATGGTTTGACATCGCGTTTGATAAATTCGGCCGCACCTCAAACGAAGAATGCACCGAAATCACGCAGTCGATGTTCAACGATTTGGACAAGAACGGCTTTATCAAGGAGCACACTTCAAAGCAGCTTTTCTGCCCCAAGTGCAACATGTTCCTTGCCGACCGCTATGTTGACGGCGAGTGCCCAAAGTGCCACGCCCCAGACGCGCGCGGCGACCAGTGCGATTCATGCGGAACGCTCCTTGACCCAACTCAGCTTTTAAAGCCCCGCTGCCACACCTGCGGTTCAACTCCCGAAGTGCGCGAAACGAAACACCTCTACATCGACCTTCCTTCAATCGCTCCCAAGCTCGAAGAATGGATGGAGAAAGCGAGCAAGGAAGGAAAATGGGCGCAGAACGCAATCCAGATGACAAAGGCATGGATTCGCGACGGCTTGAACGAGCGCGCAATCACCCGCGACTTGAAGTGGGGAATCCCCGTGCCAAAAGCGGGCTACGAAAACAAAGTCTTCTATGTGTGGTTCAACGCGCCAATCGGCTACATGTCAATCACAAAGCAGCTCGCTGACGAAATGAAAGCGGCTGGCAAAGAATCATTCGACTGGAAAAAATGGTGGCTTCCGAGCGAAAGTGCCGAAAAGACCGCGGGCGAATTGAAACTCTTCCAGTTCATCGGAAAGGACAACATTCCGTTCCACACGGTCGTTTTCCCGTGCTCAGAAATCGGAACGGGGCGCGATTACACGAAGCTCTTCCACATGAGCAGTACCGAATTCTTGAACTATGAAGACGGAAAATTCTCTAAGTCTAAGGGCGTGGGCGTATTCGGAAGCGATGCAAAAGAGAGCGGAATTCCGAGCGACGCATGGCGGTTCTACATCTACTACAACCGCCCGGAAAACCAGGACTATCAGTTCACTTGGAAGGACTTCCAGGAAAAATACAACAAAGAGCTTATCGGAAACTTGGGAAACCTCGTAAACCGAACGCTTCTTTTCATCAACAAAAACTACGGCGGAAAAATCCCTGCGGGAAAGAAAGACGAGACTTTGTGGAGCGAAGTCTTGGCTCATGAAGCAAAAGTGACCGAATACCTTGAATGGGCGGAACTCAAAGACGCGTTCCACGAGATTTTTGCGATTTCTGACCTCTGCAACAAGGCGTTTCAGGCGGCAGAGCCGTGGAAAGCGGTCAAAACGAACAAAGAGGTCGCCGACAATGTGCTGTACAACCTCGCGTATGTGATTAAAGACCTCATGATTATGATTCAGCCGTATCTTCCGAAGTATTCACAGGTCGTGGCAGGCTACTTGGGTCACACGATTTATGACGCACACTTTGGAACAGAAGGCAAAGACGGAAGCCTCACTTGGGCGGATTTAGGAAAACTTGAAGGCTTGGACACGATTTCTGAGACCGCCGTGTACTTCACTCCGCTCGACAACAAGGCAACCGATGCGTTCCGCGAAAAGTTCAGCGGGCAAGCCGCTGACGGAAAGCAGGGTGAGGCTTCGACAGGCTCAGCCACCGAAAAAGCAAAGAATCAGCAGAAAAAACAAGAGAAAAAGGCCGAGCCGAAAGAAGAAAAGCCAGCCCTCACTCTAGAAGAACAGATTGCTTTCTTCAACGCGAACATTGAGCTTAAAGTCGCAAAAATCACCGACATCAAGCCGAATCCTGACGGCGACAAGCTCTACATCGAGACGATGGACGACGGAAGCGGAACGCCGCGAACAATTCAGTCGGGATTGCGAAAATATCTTACCGAGGCGGATTTGCTCGGAAAACATGTCGTGATTGCCGCAAACCTCGCACCCCGAAAAATGCGCGGGGTTGAAAGCTACGGAATGCTCCTTGCCGGCGACTATACCGACGAAAACGGCAAAGAGTGCGTGGAAGTGCTTGACGCTTCATGGGCAGCTCCCGGAACAAAGGTCGTGCTTGAGGGCGCAGATGTGAACGCCGTTAAAAAAGCTGAAATCACAGGAGACGAGTTCTTCTCGGTCGCGATTGAGGCGAAAGACGGAGTAGTGCAGATTGCGGGAAAGAAACTCCTCGCAGATGGCAGAGAAATCAAGACCGAAAAAGCCCTGAACGGCGAGATTGGCTAAGATTGTGTCAACACACATCTACTTTTTCGACTGCGACGGCGTAATCATCAATTCTGGCGCGGATTTGGCTTCGAGCGTAAACGAAACGCTAAAAGCTTTCGGCTACTGGACTTTGAGCGAAGAGCAGGTCATTTCGTTTATCGGTGACGGGGCGAGGAATCTGCTTCTTCGCTCGCTCAAAGCAAGCACGAAAAATAAATTCAACATCGAAAGCGAGCGGCGGCAAAAAGAATTTGAAGAGATTTTCGCGTGGTATTTGCAATATTACACGGAGCATCCTGTCGAAAAAACGATTCTCTACGCGGGAATCAAGGAACTTCTGCGCGTTCTCAAAGAAAAGGGAAAGCATGTCGTCCTCATCACGAACAAGCCCGCCTCAATCGCACGGCTGATTCTCGAAAAACTTGAAGTCTATTCGTATTTTGACCTTATCATCGGACCCGACACAAAAGACGAAAACGGCAACGAAATCGCTTTAAAGCCTGCAACGGACGGTTTTGAATTCGCGCTTCGGGAACTGAACAAACGGAATAAAACGAATTTTACGGCGGAAAACGCAATCATGTTCGGAGACAGTGCGAGCGACATCATCGCAGGAAAAGCGTTCGGCTGTAAAACAGTGGCGTGCAGGGGAGGGCTTGGCAACAAGGAAAAACTGCTCGCCGAGCACGCCGACTTCTGCTTTTCGGTGGCAAGCGAAATCGAAAAATTCATCGACATTCTTTCAAAAGAAGATATTTCAGACGAAGATTTTGCGCTTATAAAAGACTACGCGATGCATAATGAAGTGCCAATTATGCAGGACGAGGGGAGCGACTTTATCTGCGAGTACATACAATCTCACGGCATAAAGCGGATTCTTGAAATCGGAACGGCTATTGGCTATTCCGCCGTGAGGTTCGCAAAACTAAATCCCAAAATCCGCGTGACTTCAATCGAAATCGACGAAGAACGCTATGCCGAAGCCTTGAAGAATGTCGAAAAAAACGCGCTCACGGACAGAATCACGCTCATTTTAGGCGACGCGCTCACAGAAGAAATTACAGGCTCGTTCGACCTCATCTTCATTGACGCGGCAAAGGCACAGTATCAGAAATTCTTCGAGAAATTCAAGGAAAACCTTGCCCCAAACGGCGTGATTGTGAGCGACAACCTTTCATTTCATGGCATGGTCGATGATTTGAGCCTCACGCACAACTACAGCACGAAAAAACTCGTGAAGAAAATCCGCAAATACCGCGATTTTTTGAAGGCGAACGAGGAATTCGAGACGGAGTTTTTTGACAAAGGCGATGGGATTTCGGTGAGCTGGAGAAGGTGAAGGCTCGTATTGCAAATTTGGGCAAATCCACTTTCCAAAAGTGAATTTGTCTAGTAGTATATGGTAGCGGCATACGAAAGAGCTAAAAATATGAGTTCTAACATTGTTTTGATTGTCATGTCTTGATGCAAGTTAAGCGTAGCAATCAGAGTAGTCTTAGTTTTCCTATTTTCTTGATTCTTTGTCCTAAGCCAGACAATCTAATTTTCTCATTTTGTTTGCACGGGATTCGTGTGCCTAAATCTATTTTTAGGAGCAATGTATGAACAGGGAAGAAATCGACTATGTTCAAAGTTCAATCGGATATCAGTTTAAAAATCTGACACTTTTACAGCAGGCATTTACGCGGAAATCGTATTCAGCGGAGCACCCCGAGGCACAGGACAACGAAGTCCTTGAATTCTACGGCGATGAAGTGTTGGATTTGTATGTCACGAAACTGATGTATAAAAAATTCTCAAAAATCGAGAACGGCGAGCTTGTTTCTGAGAAAAACGAGGGCGACTTGACAAAATTGAAGTCGGCTTTCGTCAGCAAAGAAACGCTTGCGCACAGTGTTCATAATTTCGGGTTTTCCGAATTCTTGTACATAGGGAACAGCGACATCAAAAATGACGCGAAAAACAGTGCGTCCGTGAATGAGGATTTGTTTGAAGCGATTGTTGGTGCGGTTGCCGTTGACTGCGACTGGGATTTTTCCGTGCTTGAAAAAGTCTGCGAGAAAATGTTGCAGATGGAAACGGTGAATAATTATGTCGCCGTGCTTGTTCACCAGAAATCGCATGAACTTGGTTTTGGCGAGCCTCTTTATCGTTGTGGCGAATATCAGTCTGACAGTCCCGATGCTTTCAGAAGTTTTGAGAACTTGTGGGAAACTCGTATCGGAAACAGACGATGGGGAGCTTCTTCCAAAAATCCAAAGACTGGCTTGCATGACTATTCCATAAAAATCGGGGAGCATTTTTTTGTCGGAACTGGCGATGATGTTTTTCACGCAAAATTAGCGGTTGATAAAAAAGCGTATATGTTCCTTGTGCATGAAGAGATTAAGCGGAAACTACGAGCGGTTGATTATACAAATCCTGTGAGCCAACTCCATGAATTCATGCAGAAAAAAATAATTTTTGAGCCGCGATATGAATTTTTTGAGTATCACGATTCAAACGGAAACCCGATTTGGCGATGTTCTGTTTCTCTCGAAGGTATGTCCGAAAAATTTGTTGCTGAGGGAGTCTCAAAGAAAGATGTAAAACAAGAAGCGGCGGGAAAATTGCTCCATGCTTTTGTCGAGACGGCTGTTGAAGAATCGGAGGAATGGAAAATTCCGCATTATTATTCGGGGTTTGCTCGCTTTTGGTCTGATGAACAGAAAAAGGAACTGGACGAAGAGTTTAACAGAGCGTTTCCAGATTGGCATTAAAATCAAAAAACAAGGAGTGTAAAATTAATTATGGGAAAGGTAATTTGGTATAGCAAGCCGCTGTCGGAAATGTGGGAACAGTACAATAAATTTAACCGCCAAACGAAAGGAACTGTAGATGAATTTTATGCTGAAAAGAACAAGCAAATCTTTTCAAATCCGTTCATATCTTCTGGTGATATACAGAGCCATGCAAGCATTCTTGATTTATGGCGGTTAGACGCACACAAAAAATTCATGCACCTCTATTTCAAGACAAAGGAATTGAGAGACTTTTTAGCAGATATGAGACTGGCAGATTTAGACGGAATTATTGAATTCTTGTTTGAATCTGGGGAAACATTTCTTTTTTCACCAAGTATGGACGGAGTACCTTCTTTTGGCACTGCAAAAAAGGAAAAAATTCAAGGCTATTCTTTTGGTATTCATGTTCCTTATGAAAAGGAATCAAAAGGATATGCTTTTCAGTTGCTGTATAATGAAAGAAAAGAACTGACTTTAATTTGGGCTGTCGGGCAAAATGAAGGTTGGTGTTCTGCTGATAATTACAAGTATAACTTGCAAAATAAAGCTGAGCACTCTGAATTTCTTGCAAAAATCTTTCGTTTAGCAATAAACACGATTGCATATATGAAAGTTTTCCCCGAATGTGTGAAGGAAGGAGTTCCGAAAACTGAACAATCTGACTGTGCCTACACACTGGAAGTATCGGAAAAAGTCATAGAGCCAGTTGCGAATTCCGAAACAAACAGAATGGTTTCTCCGCATTTTAGAAAAAGCTACTTCAAACGGCTTACTTCTGACTTTTACACGCATAAAAAAGGACAAGTCATCTTTGTTTCTGAAACTATGGTGAACGGAGTGGCAAAAACAGTCGAAAAGTCAAAAGATGAAAGAAAATTAAATGATTTTTCGGAAAAGTAATTGTATAATTTAATACAGAGGAGCATTTTTATGAAAAAGATACATACAATAAATATAGTATTTGTGACATTCGTCTTGTTTTTAAGTTGCCAAAGCAACGGTTTTTTGATGGGAAAAGCAAAAGTTACAATGCTTACGGAAGAAACATATTCTGCGAAAACTGAAGATGCCCAAATCGATGTATATTATACGAACAGACCAAATAAAAACTATATTGAATTGGCACAAATAACTTGCGAAGATACAGAAGATGATTGGTGCCTAAAGCAGATAAAAATAAAAGCAAGAGAAATTGGTGCAGACGGGATAATAATTTTAGGAAAAGCAGCATCGGCTGGCGTTGGCGTTCCTGTCGGAAATATGTATTTTGTTTCAGATGAAGCCTATGGTATGAAAGCAATAGCGATTAAATATACAGAGTAATTTTTATAACGGAGGTGATGTATGATTTTTGACTATTCCGATGGCGATTTCATTATGCCTATGAATGACAATATGGGCATGGATTCTGACGGCAATCTCCATATGCGCATGGGGGATAATTACTCTATGGATATGGAAAGCGGCGACCTTCATTTTACTTCCCCGTGGAAAAGAACTGATGACACAGATGATTCCTCTGCATTTAACAGTCATAACAGTTTTGGCTCAGATGTAAGTGATGACGACTCCGACGATGATTTCTTCGGCTTGGGGAATTTGTTTGGCAGATTGTGGTAGGACTATTTTTGCAACTTTTTATTCAAAACGAAAATCTTGGTGATTTTTATGATTTACTTTTCAGTTTTAATATGCATCGCTTTATTCATATTTCTAGCTTTTCTCTATCTAAAACGAAAAAGACGGTTGGCGCGGGAACTGGAAGAAAAACTTGCCTCTCTCCAAGAGCAAATCAAGAATTTCTTTACAGAATATTTTGAGTTGCAAAAGCAATATGTTTCTAAAACTGTAGAAAATGCTTTTATTGCAAAATGGCAGTCGCTTTATTCGGAACTCTCAAAATATCATATTTCAAAAAAGAATGCTGTTGCGGAAGAAATTGGGTATTTCAGAAAAACCTATTCAAACCTCCATAATGAAATTACCGCCTTGAATGCAGAAATTAAACGAAAAGAAAATATTTTAGAACTTTCAAACTCAGTCGCAAATTTCTTCACGGAATTATTTGAACTTACGAACCAGTATGTCACTCATTCAAACGGCATTTGTTTTATTGAAAAATGGCACGAGCTTTTACAAAAAACAGCGGTCTCAGATGTTCGCAAGGATGATGATGAATTTTCGGAAATCGAGCGATTTAAAACGGTCTTTCATTCATTAACTGATTATTTTGAAACATCGAATAATCAGTTTATACAGAACGAATCTTTGAAATACGATTCATTGCTCTCTAATATCGACGGAAAATCTTTGGACGAACAGCAGAGAACCGCCGTCATAACTGATGAGGACAGGATTTTGGTGCTTGCGGGAGCAGGAAGCGGAAAAACGCTCACCATTTCTGCAAAGGTAAAATATCTGTGCGAAGTAAAAAATGTAAGTCCGAATGAAATTCTTCTGATTTCCTTTACCAAAAAATCCGCAGAAGAAATGACGGAGCGAATTCAGAACAAGCTTCATATTCCTGCCATTGCCACGACTTTTCACAAGCTGGGGCTTGATATCATAAAAAACGCTGACGGAAAAAGGCTCGAAGTTGCGGATGAAAACGCCCTCACGCAGTTCGTTCACAATTTTTTTGAAAACGAGATTGTAAATCATCCCGACTTGGTAAAGGCTCTTACAGAATATTTTGCGTACTTCCTTGAAATCCCCGAAGATATGGAAAATCACAGTTCTCTTGGCGAGTTGTACGAGGAAGAAAAAAATGCAGACCTTGAAACGCTAAAGTCAAAATACGACAGAGAAAAATATATCCGCGAGACAGGAGCGGAAAAAGCAAAGGCATTTAAGACGCTGAACAACGAGCAGGTAAAAAGTCTTGAAGAAACAAAAATTGCAAACTTCCTTTTTATGAACGGCATACATTACGAATACGAAAAGCTCTATCCGTTTGAAAGCAACGACCCGTCGAGAAAGGCGTACCGCCCCGACTTTTATCTTTGCGATTATGACATCTATTTAGAGCATTTTGGAATTTTAAAAGATTTTACCGTGCCATGGCTTTCGCCAGTGGAAGAGAAAAAATATCTGGACGGCATTCAGTGGAAGCGCGCTTTCCATGAAGAACACAATACAAAGCTGATTGAAACATATTCATATTACAGTTCGGAAGGAATTCTGCTTAAAAAGCTTGAAGAAATTCTTGTTGCAAACGGCGTCGTGTTAAAACCGCGGGATTTTTCCGATGTGTTCAATACGGTGTATGCGAGCAAAAGCAACAAGTATTTTTCGGAATTTATGAATCTGTGCTGTACTTTTATCAATCTTTTTAAATCCAACAATTACAAGATTAACCAAATTGAAGTATTGAAGAAAAACTATTGTGCCACAGAACCAAACGAGTTTTTGCGTGAGCGGACTTCTTTGTTCTTGGATATAATAAAAGTCATTCTTACCGAATACCAGAATTATCTTTCCGCGCAGAATGCAATCGATTTTTCCGACATGATAAATCTTGCCGCAGAGAAAGTAGAAAACGGCTGTGAAATCACCCCTTACAAATATGTGATTGTGGACGAATATCAGGACATTTCAAAATCGCGATTCAATTTTTTAAAGGCAATCGTGGAAAAATCGGGAGCAAAACTTTTTTGCGTAGGCGATGACTGGCAGGCAATCTACCGGTTTGCGGGAAGCGACATTTCTCTTTTTACTGATTTTGAAAAATACTTTGGCTACACAAAAATCCTGAAAATTGAGAAGACCTACAGAAACTCCCAGAACTTAATTGACGAGGCTTCCCGCTTTGTTCTGAAAAATCCGCTCCAACTGAAAAAGGATTTGCGCTCTGATAAAAAACTGGACTACCCGCTTGTGTTCTGGGGCTATGATGATGAGCCGTACAAGGCAATTCAATTTGCGGTGAACAAAATCATTTCGGAATTCGGAATCAACTCGTCCATTTTGTTTTTGGGGCGGACGAATTATGACAAGGAAATCTTGAAAAAATCGGGGCTGTTCAAAATCTATACAAGCAATCGAAAAGAACACATTGAGTACATTCCCGTTCCCGAAGTGCAGATGGACTTTCTTTCGGTTCACAGGTCAAAGGGCTTGGAAGCAGACAATGTCATTTTGCTGAATTTTAAGAATGACAAACTTGGTTTTCCGAATCAGATTGCTGACGACAAAGTTTTGAATCTTGTCCTTACGAATGCGGAGAATTATAAGTTCGCAGAAGAACGCCGCCTTTTTTACGTCGCAATTACACGGACAAAAAACAGGACTTTCGTTTTGACCGACAATAAAAATCCGTCTCCTTTTTTCAAGGAGTTTGCCGAGTCAAATTCTGTGTGTTTTGTCGGAATGAAAAAACTTGAGGCGACTGCTCAAACGCACTGCCCACTTTGCAAAACAGGGAATCTGTATAAGGTGGAACATGAGGGGAACTATTTTGTAGGCTGCTCAAATTTCCCTAGATGCAGGTACACTCTGCGTGATGCAACGATTCTGTTGAATCCAAAGAAATGCCCTTCTTGTGGTGGCTTCCTTATAAAACGCAAGGGGAAAAACAATCACTGGTTTGTCGGCTGCACGAATTACCCATATTGTGAATATACGGAGCAGATAGAAAAAAGATGGAGTTAGATGATTTTTCGCCCGAGCTGTGGTAAAATAAAGAAAACGGAGGTGCTTGTATGTCTGATTCTGCCTATGACTATTTCAATACGGAACTTGACAAGCTTGCCTTGCCTGAGCTTACGCAGATTTTTGAGAAAGTGAATTTTTAAGGAAAACTAAGCAATGTCCCACATCTCCCGCGATATTTTTCGAGCGATACATGAAGGAAAATGGCTTTATCTCGAATACAAGAATCAGAAAGGGGAGTTGACGCGCTATTGGTTCGGGATTTCTTCGCTCGATATTGAAAACAATCGGCTGATTGGGAAAGGGCTCCATGTTCGGAAGCACACGCTCATTGAGCCGATGAATATTCATATTGAGCGCATTCAGTCTTCTCAAATCGTTGACGGAACATATATGCCGCAAAATCAGGCTCTTATCGATGACATCAAAATCAATCCCGAAAAGTACGAAAGTCTTTTTTCTTCTTCGGCAAATCTAAAAGTCCTTAATTATCTTTCTGACTGCAACAAGCTGGAAGGCGTGCCGTCGCTCAATAAAGATTTTCACCTTATCGAAAAATTTGACGATGAGACTGCATATAAAAATATTCCCTACAAACTGAGCGATGCGCAATTTACAGGCCTGGTGGATGCGTTTTGTGCGGAGACATACCATAAGGCTGACCACGGGCAGCACGACACAAAGCAGCTCTGCCTGAACAAGCTGAGCATTTGGACGGCAAACGGACTGTATGTGCTTGCCTACCGCGAGATGCTTCTTGATGTTGCCGAGCGAACCTTGCGACCAGCTGAGGAAATTTCTTTTAACAAGGAGTTTGCGCTATCTTCTGCTGACGGCACAAGTCACGAGCGCGCGAGCATAAGCCGGTTTTTGGACGCGGAAGATTTGTTTTTGCTTGAAGACTTTGAATCGCATTATAAAGAAATCGTTGAAATTATTTCTGAGCGGATTGGAAAAAATCAGCAGATTGATGAAATGCCGTATTTTCTGTGCCTGCAACGGCACAACAATGTTGACTTGGAAAAAGAATACGAATCAATTCTGAGCATGTACGCAGAAAATTCCGTGACCGTGCCGATTCACGCGTTTTTCGGCGAGCTTCTTACAATCGAACCGTCAGAAAATCCGCTTCCGATTGCGCTTTTGAACAATAAAGTAAACCTTGACCAGCTCCTTTCAATCTATAACGCGATGAATTATCCCGTATCGTACATTCAAGGACCTCCTGGAACGGGCAAGACGAACACAATAATCAACACGATTGTGACAGCCTTCTTCAACGGAAAAAGCGTTCTGTTTGCTTCGTACAACAACCATCCGATTGACACCGTTTTTGAAACGCTTTCTTCTCTCAAATACACCCGCGGAACAGGGCAGGTTGAAACGATTCCCTTTCCGATTCTCCGCTTGGGAAACAATGAAAAAGTCAAGGAAGCAATTCAGTACATAAAAGCATTGTTCGAGCATGTAAAAAATACGACGGTCTACGGCGGAACGCTTCTCCGCAATAAAGATGTGAAAATTGAGCGCACAAAGAAACTTGTTGAGCTTTTGAAACGCCATCAGGAAAAAGTTGATTTGTCGGAACGGAAGAACACGCTTGAAGCCCTTATCGAAAAATCGGAAAGCATGGAATTTCGTCTTACGCTTGAAGGTCAGCAGCTTTCGCTCATAAAAAAACGGCTTGAAGAAATCGGCGAAATCACCGACAAGGACGCGCTTTCTCTCTTGCAAGATGACAATGACTTTATGAAGTATTTGTATTTTACTTCGGCGGGATTTATAAAGCGGCTTTCCGAGCCAGAGTTTGAGGATTTATGGAACATTCTTTCGATGTGCGATGAGCAGAAACAGGTTGTTGCGTTCAACAAATACACGGCTGTTTCGGAAAATCTAAAAAAATTGCAGAAAGTATTCCCGATAATCGCAACGACCTGCATTTCTGCACACAAACTGGGCGACGCAAAGGCCGATTTTGACATGACGATTATCGATGAGGCAAGCCAGTGCAATACAGCGGTTTCGCTTGTGCCGATAATCCGCGGGAAATCCTTAATGCTCGTAGGTGACCCGCAGCAGCTTAACCCTGTCATTACGCTTGATGAGGGAATAAATCATGTGCTCAAAGAAAAATACAGCGTGAGCGATGATTACGACTACATTGAAAATTCGATTTACAAAGCTTTTTTGGCGAACGATGCGGTGAGCGAGGAAATCTTGCTTCACAATCACTACCGCTGCGCAAAAGAAATAATTGAGTTCAACAACAAAAAATATTACGGTGGAAAGCTGAATGTGTATTGCGAGCGGAGAATAGAAGACCCGCTTATGTTCTGCAATGTTGAGGATTCGAGCGATAACATAAAAAACGCAAGTCAGGCAGAAGCGGATAAAATCGTTTCGTTCATAAAAGAACATCCCGAAAAGAGCGTGGGCATAATCACGCCGTTCAGAAATCAAAAAGAACTGATAGAGGAATCTTTAAAAGAGGCAGGACTGGATTCTGAAAAATATCCGTGCGGAACGGTTCATGCCTTTCAAGGTGACGAAAAAGACACGGTGCTTTTCTCGCTTGCGCTCACACCAAAAACACGGGGCAAGACTTACGAATGGCTTAAAAACAACCGCGAGCTTATAAATGTGGCGACAAGCCGCGCAAAAGACTTGCTTCTGCTGATTGCCGACAGTTCCCAAATCGAGCGGCTTCATGCAGAAACAAACGACGACAAGGGTGATGATTTGTATGAACTTTCGCACTATGTCAAAGCCAACGGCGTGTATGAAATTTCCCATCGCGAAAATTCTTCCCGTGCGCTCGGAACAAAGCCGTACAAGACCGAAACCGAGCAGACCTTTCTAACGACCTTGAATCATGCGCTTTCAAACATCATTGCAAACGGAAAGAAATTCACCGTCCATTGTGAAGTGCCGATTGCACAAGTGTTTTCGGACAATCTTTCAAAATCAGATTTTTTTTACAAGGGCAGATTCGACTTTGTAATTTATCAGATAGGATTGCGTAAAAAAGAATTTCCTGTCCTTGCGATTGAGCTGAACGGCAGGGAGCATTATGAGGATGAACGCGTAAAACGCCGTGATGCACAGAAGCAGGAAATCTGCCGCAAGCATGGTTTTGAGCTGATTCAAGTGGAAAACTCGTATGCCAGACGATACAATTTTGTGAAAGAGATTCTGGCGGATTATTTTAAGAAGCGAGAATAACTTTTATGTGTAATTATTTAATTTACATTTCCCTTTCAGGAGGCGAGTATGGAAAAATCTCTAAGCAAGATTAAAGTTTTTGACAGCAAGAATGTCCGCACGGCATGGAACGAAGATGAAGAAGAATGGTATTTTTCTGTCGTTGATATTTGCTGGATTCTTGCGGACAGCCCTGATTTTACCACAGCGCGAAAATATTGGAATAAACTGAAACAGAGACTTTCTGAAGAAGGAAGTGAACTGGTGACAAATTGTCACCAGTTGAAATTACCGGCGGCTGACGGGAAAATGCGTGCGACAGATGTTCTTTCTACAAAAAATGTCCTGCGTCTTGTTCAGTCAATTCCTTCTCCAAAGGCAGAGCCTTTTAAAATGTGGCTTGCTCAGGTTGGCAGCGAGCGGTTGGACGAAATCGCAGATCCCGAAAAAGCAATCCTGCGCGGTGCTGATTTCTATCGTGCCAAAGGTTATACAGAAGGTTGGATACACCAGCGTTTGCAGACTATCGAAATGCGCAAAGAGTTGACCGATGAATGGAAAGCGCGTGGTATTGAGAAAGAAAAAGATTATGCGATTCTTACAAATGAAATGACAAAGGCCTGGAGCGGACTTTCGGTAAAAGAATACAAGCAGAAAAAAGGCTTGAAAAAAGAGAACCTGCGCGACAACATGACGAATATTGAACTTGTTTTGAATATGCTTGCCGAAGTTACTGCGACTTCAATTTCAAAGCAAGAGCAACCTGAAGGTTTTGAAGCGAATAAAGATGTCTCTGTCCGAGGCGGAAAAGTCGCAAACACCGCAAAAAAAGAATACGAAAAAGCGACTGGACTAAAAGCTGTCTCATCTTTGAATGCAAAGGATAAACCCGCATTGGAAGTGAAAAGTGAAAACGACAGGTGATATGGTCGCTCGGAAAATGCGACAACATTTCTGATTTTTTAGGAAACCGAACTGAAAGCTATCCTGCGGAAATGAAAACATGGAAAATCGCACAGAATGAATCTCAAATGTTCGATTCTCTTACAAAATCATTTGAGATTTTAAAGACACTTTTCGACTATAAGGAAAAAGAAGCGGGACTAAAGCATGAAGTTGATGAAAAGAAATGCGCCAAGCAGCGCGTGATTTGCTCAAAAATCATATTCTTGAAGTCTGCGCTCCTCCGCTTTTGCGGCTTTCCACAACGGGAAGCGAAGAGCGGGAGAAAATTATTGCGGCATTACAAAACAAAATCAGATGATTCTTTGTCCGAACTGTGATAAAATAAAGAGAATGGAGGTGCTTGTATGTCTGATTTTGCCTATGACTATTTCAATACGGAACTTGACAAACTCGCTTTGCCCGAGCTTACGCAGATTTTTGAGAAGGTGAAATCTCTCATCTCGAAACGCACGAATGAAAAGTCGTCATCATTTTCCCGTGCGCTTGGCGGATTGGAAGAAGGCTTTTACATGGCTCCTGATTTTGACGAAACACCAGAGTGTTTCAAGGAGTATATGTGAACTACATTCTCGACACAAACATTCTTGTGTACTCGCTTTGCAATCCGTCCGAACTGTCAAAAGAAGCACGGCGAATTGTCACATCTGAAAGAAACTTAAGCGTAAGCATCGTTTCATTTTGGGAAATCGCGATAAAGCAAACGCTCGGAAAACTGAACATAAAATCAACGATTCCTCAGATTGAAAAGATTTGCTTTGACCGCGATATAAAGATTCTGCCCATCTCGTCAGCCGAAATTGAGGGAATAAAAGAACTTCCGCCTATTCACAGAGACCCGTTTGACCGACTGATAATCTCACAAGCAATGCAGAATAATCTGTGTCTTGTGACAAGTGACACAATCATTCCAAAATACGATGTAAAAACACTGTGGTAAAAACTAACTTTTAAGAAAAACTTGTTTCGTTCGGCGCGAACAAGAACAGAAGATATTCATTGAAATAATGGAGTAAACTCTATGTCAAAATCTTCCTGTCTGAAATAGCAGTCTTATGTAGGAAGGCTTTAGCTTTTCTTCGCTTGATAGTATAACGAACTCCCTAAAATATCCCCAATAGCCACACCACCGTTTTTCTGCTAAAATCACTGTATGGCAAAGCGTTTTCAGCAGTCGGATTTTTGGTGCAACTTTAAATGTGCGCACGGGTGGAGCAAAATCAGCGAGAGCGGGGTGAATGTCCTCGTCCGCACTTTCAAAAAAGCATTCCTGAGTTTTTCTCTTGCGTATATTCCGCTTGCTCCCGAACGGGAAGAGGGCGAGGGGGAAGATTCATACATTTCTCGTCTCGGTGAGTTTTCTTCGCGGCTCAAAAAAGCCCTTCCCAAAAACACGCTCTGCATCCGCTACGACATTCCCTTTGATTTTCCAACGCCAGAGGAGCGGGATTCGTTCGTCTCTCGCACTGGCGAGCTTTCTAAGGCGACGGGCGTTCACATCAAAAAGAACAAGGTTGACATTCAGCCGCCTGACTCCACTTTCCTTGACCTCTCAAAATCTGAGGACGATTTGCTTGCTTCCATGAAGAACAAGTGGCGTTACAATGTGCGCTATGCCGCAAAGCATGGGGTCGAAGTGCGCTCGGTTACGGCGGATTCTCCCGATTTCGAAAAAGACTTGGATTCATTCTACGAGCTTTATAAAACGACGGCGAGCCGAGACGGAATCGGGCTTCACCCAAAATCATACTACAAGGATTTGCTGGAGCGGGGCGCGAAGTCCGAAAAATCTGATTCAGACGAAAAAACAAAAATCACGCTCTATATCGCAAGCCACGAGGGCGAGGACTTGGCGGCAATCATCACACTCTTCCAAAAAGATGAGGCAATCTATCTCTACGGCTGCTCGGGGAACAACAAGCGCAATCTCATGCCCGCGTATCTCGTTCAGTGGACGGCAATCCGCGAGGCTAAGGCGTTCACAAGCAAAATCTACGACTTTTACGGAATGCCACCGACTGACGACGAAAACCACCCGATGCACGGTCTCTACCTTTTTAAGACGGGCTTCGGCGGCGCGCATGTTCACAGGCCGGGCAGCTTTGACATTCCGCTCTCGCCCTTGTATTCGCTCTACAGCACGGCGGAAAATCTCCGCGCGTTCTGGCACAAAAAGGTCTTAAAAAAGATTCGCGGACGGTAAAAAAAGGGACGGGCGAGTCCGCATCTCCCGTTTTTTTAATATTTCAGAAACAAAGCGCAAACATTTCGCAAATACGGTATCAGTACACTCCTTGCAGATTTTTACAAGGAGTGTTTTTGTATGAAAAAACTCGTTGCGATTTTTACGACGGTGTTGCTCGCTGCAACCGTGGGGGCGCAAGAAAACCTCACGCTCACGGTGGAAGAAGCCGTTGACTACGCGCGTGAGCACAGCCGAACGATTCGGAGCGCGGCTATCGATGTCGAAAGTCAGAGCGATGCGCGAAATCATGTGCTCAATGTCTTTCTTCCGAATGTGAGTTTTTCGGGCACGATTACCAAGCCGAATGAATACGACACGACCTACGCCACGCTTTTAAATCCGCTCTACGAACAGACGACAGGCACGCGACCGCTTCCCACGGATTTTACGTCTACGGGCGATGAATACACGGTTGTCGGCACGGCGAGCATTTCGTTCACCTGGGCGCTCTCTATCATCGAGAATGTAAAAAAAGCCAACCGTGACTATGAGGCGGGCGTGATTAGCTGGGAGCAGACTGTCAAACAGAACGAGCGCGATGTAAAAAAGCTCTTTTATTCGATGCTTCTCTCTCAAAAAACGCTCGAAAACGACAAAGATTCGCTCGAAAATGCCTTCCAGCGCTACACGAAGACTGAAAGAAGCTACCGGGCAGGCTCATCTCCGCGCCTCGACGTGCTCCAAAGCCATGTCACCTACGAGAACATGAAAATCGACGTGGAAAAAGAAGAAGCCGCGTTCAATCAGCAGATGAAGCAGTTCGCCTACATTCTTGGTCTTCCGCCGTCAACAAAAATCACGCTCTCGGGAACGCTCGACACTGTAATTGATGAATTCGACCGCGAGGCAATGATGGAAGCATACAGCGCGTACAATTCGGAAATCCGCCTGCTCGAAACGAAAATCAAATCGGTTTCGGCGCAAATGCGCGGCCTCAACCTCGACTCGTTCACGCCAAAACTGAGTTTTTCGTACGCGACGAACCAAACCTTGCACCCGATAGATAGCGACTGGCTCGACGGCTCAAACTGGAGCGATAAGGGCAGCGCGAGCATGTCTCTCACATGGAGTTTTACCGACGCGCTTCCGTTTTCGAACAACCGCATCAAATACAACAATCTGCGCCGCGAACGGGAGCAACTGGAGCTTTCTCTTGAGCAGACAAAAGACAAAATCACGCTCGACACCGAAAAACTGTTCGACGATTTGGAGGCAGCCGCCGCGCGAATCAAAGCAAGCAAAGAAAACATTGCGCTCGCCGAAGAATCCTACACGCTCCTGTCGAACGCATACAATAACGGCACGGTGGACTTCATCGAAGTGAAGGAAGCCGAAACGCAGCTCAACAAAGCCCGCCTTGCTGAGCAGAGTGAGTTGTACACCTACATTTCCTCGCTCACCGAGCTGGAATATATTCTTGACTTACCCGCAAACTGGCGGAACTTATAAAAAAGGAGACATCTTATGAACAAATTGATGATGACTGCGTTTTTTTGCGCGATGGCGTTTGCGCTTTCAACCTGCTCGTGCTCACAGAAAAAAGAGAACGCTGAATCAGCTTCTCCGCAGAAGGCAGAAACGACGGTTGCCGTGCAGACGGTGAGTCCGATTGACCTTGACGACTACATTGAATTCGGCGGAACGGTGCAGGCGGTAGACAGTGTTGCCGTGCTTCCGACCGTCGCGGGAAAAATCGCGAAAATCCTCGTGCAAGAGGGCGACCGCGTAACACAGAACCAGATTATCGCGCAAGTCGACGCGAGCAAACCGGGCGCAGATTTTACGATGAGCCCCGTGCGCGCGAGCCGAAGCGGAACGGTAACGACGCTTCCTGTCTCAATCGGCACGTACGTCACCACAAGCACGACGGTCGCCGAAATCGCGAGCATTGACAATCTCGAAATCAACGTAAACGTAAGCGAGCGATTCGTTCCGCTCGTAAAAGAAGAGCAGACGTGCGAAGTTTCCTTCAAAGCGTTTCCGAACGAAGTGTTTACCGCCACCGTCACGCGCCTGAGCCCGATTTTAGACCCTGCCACGCGCACTATGCAGACGACGCTCCGTCTGAGCGAAGGGCGCGGCATCATCAAAGCGGGCATGTTCGCCCATGTAAAGCTCGTCACCAAGCACAAGGAGCAGATTCTGACCGTGCCCGCCCGCGCGATTGTCACCAATAGCGGAAAGCCGTATGTGTTCATTGCGGACAGCACCGGGGAAAGCGCGACCGTGCGCCGCGTGCTTGTCGAGACTGGCATCAGCGTAGACGGCGTAACGGAAATTACGAGCGGGCTTCGTGCCGGAGACGCGGTTGTCGTTAAAGGGCAGAACATGATTTCCGACGGTCAGCGCGTGAACGCGGTGGCGGCGGAGTAAAGGAGCACGATATGATAGCAACGATTCTGAAAAAACCGCTTACGGTCGTCATCACATTCACTATTCTCGTCGCGCTCGGCATCTTCTGCGGAAAGCGGCTTGCGCTCGACATGTTCCCCGAGACGAGCTACCCGATGGTCATGGTGCAGACCTACTACGGAAACGCCGACCCTGAGGAAGTGGAGCGCAACGTGACGCGCCCGCTCGAATCCGCCTTTTCTGGCTTGAGCGGCTTAAAGCACATTTCTTCCACGTCTTCCACGGGCTACAGCCAGATTCAGCTTCAGTTCTCAACGAGCACGAACCTCGACACGGCGTCGAACGACATCCGCGACAAGATTGACGGCGTTCGCTCAAGTTTGCCCGACACGGCGACAAGCCCGACGACCATGCGCCTCGATGCAAGCCTTATCCCGCTTATGACGCTCGTGATGAAGGGCGACCACACGCCACAAGAGCTGTACGAGTACGCCGACGAGATTGTCTCGCCGTTTTTGGAGCAGATTGACGGCGTGGCGAGCGCGGAGATTTCGGGCGGGCAGGAAAAATGCGTGCGCGTGTCGGTATCGCAGGACAGGCTTGAAGCCTACGCGCTTTCGATGGCGCAGGTGATTCAGGCGCTGAACGCGCAGAACCTCTCAAGCTCGGCGGGCATCATTCAGGCGGGCGACACGAACTACGCGATTGCCGCCGACGGCGCGTTTTCCGACATCGACGACATCCGCGACACCGTGGTGACCTATATCCGCCCGGCGACAGCGGCAGGAAGCGCACAGTCGCTCGAGCCGGTCGCCGTCCTTGTGCGCGACATCGCCGATGTGACGATGGGCACAAAAGACGTGACGTCGATTTCGTACCTTGACGCCGTTCCGTGCGTGCAGTTCGTCATCCAAAAGCAGAGCGGAAAGAATTCCGTTGCCGCCGCCCACGCGTTCCGTGCCGCGCTCCCGCGCATTCTCTCGCAGCTCCCCGATGACATTCAGATTGTCGAAATCTCGAACAACACCGACCAAATCGAAGCGACGGTAAAAGAAGTCATCAGCTCCGTGGTGACGGGCGCGCTCCTTGCGGTCGTCGTGCTGTTCCTCTTTCTGCGCAACATCAAGAGCACGCTCATCATCGGGCTTTCGATTCCGGTGTCGATTATCATCACGCTCGTGTTCATGTATTTCCGCGGCACGTCGCTCAATTTGATTTCGCTTTCGGGTCTTTTGCTCGGCGTCGGTATGCTCGTGGACAACTCAATCGTCGTTCTGGAGAACATCTACACGCACTCGGCAGAGGGAAAATCGCCCGTGCAGGCGTCGATTGACGGCGCGGGCGAGATGGTCATGCCGGTCATTTCGTCTACGCTCACGTCGGTCTGTATCTTCGTGCCGATGCTCGCGTTCGGCTCAATCTTGGGCTACATGGGCGAGGCGTTTTTGGACTTGGGCTTTTCAATCAGCGTCGCGCTTATCTGCTCGCTCTTCACGTCGATTATCCTTGTGCCGGTGCTCGCCGCATACTATCTGAAAGTAAAGCCGAAAGCGGCGGTGGAAGCACTAGCGGCTGCCGAACAGACGAAAAAGCATGTCTCGCTCGGCGAGCGCATTTACTCCGCGTATGCCCGCGCGGTGCGCTGGATTTTGCATCACAAGCTCGTGTCGTTCGCTTTCCTCATCGTGCTCTTCTTCGTGTCGATGGCGACCATTCCGTCACGCGGCTTTATCCTGTTCCCCGCCAATGCCGAAACGCAGGTGAAAGTGACGATGACGCTCCCGAAAGGCACGCCCGTTTCCGAGACCGAAGAAGAAATCCGCGAGCTTGAGCGGCTTGCGCGGGAAGCAATCAACGGCATCGCGTACGCAAACTACACGGTGGGCGGCTCGACTGCCGCAAGCTCCAACGAAGCGACGCTCCTCATCTCGCTTACAGAGGCGCGGGCTGACGAGGCAAAAGACGCACTCCGCGCGTTTTTCCCGCGCTTTGCGGGCGCAGAATTCGAGTTCGAGGCGACGAGCATCGGCTTGAACAGCGCGTCGAGCGCGGCGGGCGGCTTTGAGCTTGAAATCCACTGCAACAACTTGGAGACGCTTTCGCTCACCGCAGAAAAGCTCGTCTCTTTCATCAAGACAGACTGCGCCGACATCGTAAACGAAGTGACGAGCGACATTTCAAACGGCCAGCCCGAAGTGAAAATCCGCCTTGACCGCGAGGCAATCCGAACGCTCGGGCTTAACATTCAGACCATTGCGACAGAGCTTCGCGCCGCCGTGAGCGGCATTGAGGCGGGCACATTCACCGTAGACGGCGACGACACGGACATTCTCGTGACGCTCGCCGCCGAAGACAAGCAGAAAGTGCGCGACCTTGAAAAGCTCTTCGTATCGAATAACAGCGGTCGCCAGATTCCGCTTTCCGCCGTCGCCCGCTACGAGGAAGTGACCGCGCCGTCTTCGATTGAGCGCAAAGACCAGAGCCGCTTGTACAGCGTGGTTGCCGTGCCGAAAGCGGGCGTTCCGCTCACCACCGTGCAGGCGCGGATTAACGCGCTCATCGAAGAAAATTTCGTGCAGGACGAGACACTGAGCTTTGAAGCGGCGGGCGACTTTTCCGACATGATTGAGATGGGCAAGGGCTTTGTGATTGTCATTATCATGGCGATGGTGCTCGTGTTCGCGGTCATGGCAAGCCAGTTCGAGAGCCTGAAAGACCCGTTCATCATCTACTTCACGATTCCGCTGTCGTTCATCGGCGTGGCGTTGATTTACTGGATGGTGGGGCAGAGCCTTTCGATGATGAGCATCCTCGGCGTTCTCATGCTGGTTGGCGTTATCGTGAACAACGGAATTGTGCTCGTGGACGCAGCGAACAACCTGCGCAAAAACGGCATGAGCCTTGAAGAAGCCTGCGTTGAAGCCGCAAAAAGCCGCCTTCGCCCGATTCTGATGAGTACGCTCACCACGATAATTTCCCTCGTTCCGATGGCACTCTTCCCCAGCGAGGGCGCGGCGATGATTCAGCCGATAAACCTCACCGTCTTGGGCGGACTCGGCTTTGGTACAGTGATGACGCTGTTTATCATGCCGGCGGTGTATTATGTGTTCAATCGAAGAGGGGGGAAGAAAAGAGCGGAGAGCTAATTTCGCACTTCAATAACATCACGGAGCACGTAGCAAAAACTTGGCGCGCTCCGCTTCTCGCATTCGATGAACGGGGTGCGCAAATCCCACACATCGCTTTCGTCGAACGGATTTACGCCCACAAAATTCCCCTTGAACACGGTGAGCGAGCCGTTTTTGAACTGCTTTATCGTCTTTTCCATCTCTGTGGTGGTGCCGTCGGCGAGGATGTGCGTGTTCAAGCCGACGATTTCAATCCAGCCACGGTCGAATCCTGCGGCGGAATCGGTCGTTTTGTAGGGGCTTTTCACCACGCTTTCGATTTTCTTCCCTTTGAGAACGGCTTCCGTCGCGCCGAGAATGTACGGGCTCCAGTTGATTCGGCTTGAAACGAGCGAGGTGGTGGGCGCGACATCGGTCATGCTCTGGTTGTAGCCCACGCTGAACACGACTTTTCCGCGCTTTACGCTCGCCTCCTCGCACGCGATGGCGGGACCTGCCGTGTCGGAGTGCTGGCTTATAATCACGCAGCCTTCGTCAATCAGCTTTGCCGCCGTTTTCTTTTCGATGACATGGTTGCTCCAGGTGTTCGTGTAGCGCACAATCATCTCCGCTTCGGGAACGATGCTCCGAAGACCTAAGAAAAACGCCGTGTAGCCAGAAATCACCTCGGCGTAACTGAACGCGCCCACATAGCCAACCTTTGCCTGGCTTCGCTTGATTTTTCCGCTCGCAATCAGCTCCTGCAATTTCATTCCCGCGATGATTCCGCACACATACCGCCCTTCGTGAATCGTTCCCATAAAATTATGATAATTCGGTAAAACCGGCTCCTCGCCCGCAAGGTCGCCCGTGGCATGGCAGAACTGCACGGCGGGATATTTTTGTGCGCTCCGTTTGACAGCCTCGCCGTAGCCGTAGCTCACCGCAAAAATGAGCGAGCAGCCGCCTTTCACAAGCGCGTCAATCGCCTCGTCACAGGCGGAGCCGCTTTCGCTGATATTGTATTTCGCAAGAATCTGCACCTTGTCGCCGAACGCGTCTTCAAGCTCGGTCTGGGCACGGAAAAAATTGAGCGTGTACGCCGTCGCCGTGTCCGCGTTATACACGAATCCCACTTTTATGAAATCAGCAGTATTTTTCTGAAAAAACTTCGTTCCCGCGAACATCAACAGAACGCCGCAAATGACGGTCAGTGCCGTGATACTGTATTTATTTTTCATTTTTCTGCTCCCACACTTTTTTCAACTGTTTTTGCCACATTCAGGCTGCCGTTTTCAATCAGCTCCAGCATGATTTCCACCAAGCCGGGGTCAAACTGCGTGCCTGAGCAGCGTTTCAGCTCGGCAATCACATAGTCCATGTCCAGAGCCTTGCGGTACACGCGGTTTGCCGTCATCGCGTCGAATGCGTCGGCGATTCCGATGATTCGTGCGTTGAGCGGGATTTTTTCACCCTTTAAGCCTCTCGGGTAGCCCGTGCCGTCGTAGCGTTCGTGGTGGAATTTTGCACCCTCGTCTACATGCGGAATGAGCGTGAAGTCCTTGAGGATTTCGCCGCCGATGAGCGTGTGCGTTTTCATAATCTCGTATTCTTCATCGGTGAGGCGGGCGGGTTTGTTCAAGACCGAATCGGGAACGCCGATTTTTCCGATGTCGTGCAGAAGACCTGTCCGGCGGATTTGCGTCTGCTCCTCTTCCGAAAAGCCAAGCTCGCGGGCAATCAGAACCGCATATTCCGAGACGCGGAACGAGTGCCGCCCCGTGCTTTTGTCGCGCGCCTCAACTGCGTTTGCGATTGAGAAAATCGTTTCGTTTCCCATGCGCACTTGCTGGCGGATTGCCTCCATTTCGGCGCGCTGCTTTTCCATTCTTCGTGTTTGCAGAGAGGTCGTGCCGAACCAGGTGAGCCAGACAATCGCGAGCATGGCGACTCCCACCGTGTAGAGCATGAACCACCAGTTGTCGGAGATTTTGTACGCTTTTGAAAGCACATACACCGATTCTTCCACCGTTTCCCGCCCTTTTGAATCCAAAACCGCAATGTGAAAGCGATAATCGCTCGCGGGAAGATTTGTGTAAATCATGCTCGTAAGGTCGGTTTGCAGACAGACATTCGGTTTTTCGTCGATTCCTTCAAGATACACGCTGATGTAGGGCGTATTGATAGAATAATTGATGATTTCTGGAACGATTTCCACCGAGCCTGCTGTTGCAGGAATTACAAACGGAATGTCCTTTTGCACGATGTGCCGCTTTCCGTCCACGATGACATTTTTGAGCAACATGCGGTAGGAATGCTCCGCCTTGTCGTAATTGTTAAGATTGATTCTGCTCGCGCCAGTGTCGCATGAAAGGTACAAGTCGCCGTTCTCGTCAAGATAGTTCCACGAATTTGCCGTAAGCGAGCCGCGCAAGCCTTTCTTTAAGTCAAGGATTTCGTAGTCCAATTTTGCGCCAGAAACAAGCTCATCACGGTTCACCACGAAAATGCCCGCGCTGCTCGTGACGAATACATTTTTGTTCTCGCGCACAATAAGGTCGTAATTGTTTGAGTAGGGGAAGTTGGAAAGCGGGCGAACGGAAATGCCGTTCTCTGAGCCAGTGAATCGGTCGCCGTCAGAATCCGCAAAATCGATGTAGCACAAGCCGTTGCTCGTCACGGCAAAGACCGCGCCCGTCGGCGTAGAGCCGTTACAGTCGTTCACCGTGCGCAGTATCACGTTTGAAGAAAGCCCGTCCGTTCGTTTTATGAGCCGCGTGATTTTGTACTGCGCGGTGGTGGTTTCGGCAGGCGGCTGGACGCTATCGCTGCCAGTTCCAACCACCGAATCTCTTTCAATCACCGCTAAGCCACCGCCGTCAGTTCCCGCAAGAATTTTTCCGTCTGCCGTCTCGCTGAGAGACAGAATGATTGCGTTTTCAAAGCCGTCTTTTTCGGTAAGCCATTGCACAATCTTTCCGCCACGCACAAACGCAACGCCGTCATTCATGCCAGCCGCCACCGTGCCGTCAGAAAGCTCAATCACCACACGCGCCTGGTGCCCCTGCCCAATCGTAACAAACTGCGACTCGCTTGTGGCATGAACCAATCCGCGTGATTTTGTCGCAATCCAAAGTGTGCCGTCGCTTGCCACATTCAAGCACCTTGTCCGCACGCCCGAAAGATATTTTGTGAGCGCGTTTGAAACAGGAGAGCCGCTTTCTGTGCTGACCGCCATAAGACCGTCATCCGTGCCAAAGTAAAGGCTTCCCGAAAACACCGCCGTTGCATTCACCACCGAGGCGGGAAGGTCGCCGGAAGCGTAAATTTCTGAAAACGAAGTCTCGCACATTTTAAGAAGCCCGAGCCGCGACGACGTGAACCACAGATTTCCCTGATAGTCCTCCGTCATGTTGTCGATTGAGTTGTTGAAAGACCCTGTTTCCAAGAGCGAGAACGAGCCGTTTTCAAGGTAGCCCACGCCGTTATCCGCGCAGGCAAAAAGCGTGTCGTCAAAAAATGCAAGCGAATTGATGTGGCGGATAGGGCTACAGTCAATAACATCAGTTTGAGAAAGCGTTTTGTCGGTGACCGCAAATGCAAGCAGCTTGTTTGATTCCGTTGAGGCGTACAAAGTTCCGTCAGGCGCAAAAACTGCCGCCGTAAATTTCTCGCTCATCGCTTGTGAAGAAAAAACGATGTCCGTGTACTCAAGCACAAACAGATTCCCGCTTGACGTGACCGCTGCCACCAGTCCGTTTTCGTCCGCGCTCAGGACAATGGCGGTCTGCACCTGGGGAACGGTCGCCACTACGCCAAGCCCGTCCGCAATGGAAACAACCGCGAGAGATTCTGCCGTGCCCACGTAGTAAAAGCCGTCAGACCCGCGCGTAATGCTCCGCACCGCATCGGCAGGAAGTCCGTCCTTTTCTTCCAGCACATTCATCACCGTTTCGTTTATGATGATTGAAAGCCCGTTGTCGTTCGTGCCAACAAAAAGCCGTCCCTCGTCATCGACATAGAGGCTCCGCACCGCCTTGACCGACTCAAACTCGTTCATCAGGCGGAACTCGTGTCCGTTGTGGCGGTACAAGCCCTCGTACGTGCCAATCCACAAAATGCCATCGTTGGTGCTCGCAATGTCGTTTGCCTTGCCGCCCGAAAGCCCGTTTTCTTTGTTGTAGACCGTGTGCGCAAACGAGTTGTACAGCCGTTCTTCTGCGAATGATTTTTGCGGAGCGAAGAGAACGAATCCGAGAAGAAAAAGGGGAGTGAGATTCGCGCTGATTTTCAAAAAATTTGGCAGAAAATGCTTCACGAGCCGATAAAACCGAATGAAAAAATACACGGCGCAGAGCGTAACGACTTTATCCAAAAAATCGACATAGAATTGCCCGATAATCACGCTCAAAACCGAGGGAATGCCCCAGTCACTCATCACATCGGCAATGCCTTGCCCCCAAATGTTTCCGACTTTGCCGCCCCAGAACGCAAAGTTTATGACGCATGAAATCGCCGTGCACACGAGCGTCACCAAAACACTGAGCGACATCGTTTTTAAGAGCGAAGTCATCCAACCGCGCTTTGCGAGATAGCCGACAATCATCGCGATACAAAACGCCGTCATTGAATACGCAAACGAAACGGGATTCAAAAACCCGTGCAGGAAATTTCCCGAAATGCCGACCATCACGCCACACCACGGACCGAGCAGATAGCAGGTGAGGAACGTGCCGAACGAGTCGAGCCACATCGGGAGCGCATGGGCATCAGCAAAAAGCCTTCCCATAAGGTTCGTCGCCATGCTGAACGCGACAATGAGTACAATCTGATACGGTTTGTATTTATTCTGACTGAGCATTTTTTTCGTCCTTATCTTTCTCTGAAATTTCCGGAAGCACCGTGCCGATGACACAGAATGTCTCGCCCACGTTGTCGCATTTTATCGAGCAGGTGAGAGTGCACGCTTCGCCGTTCGCCTTGATTCTTGTCTTGACCGCGCCGCTCCAGCCGTTTTTTGTGCGGGTAAGAAGCCGCATCGTCTCCACGTCAGAAAGCGCGAACAGATTCCGAAGCGAAGGGGTAGTGCCGTCTGCAATCTGGAGACGTGATTTTGCGCACGGGTTTGAAAGATTCACCATTCCTTCCGTGTCAAAGATGATGACAGGCACTTCGATTGAAGAAAACACTTCGCGGCTTACGTTTTTGACGGTGGGCGTGTAGGAAATGTGCTGTCGAATCGCAAAGAGGTATGAAAAAAAGACGAACGCCGTCGCCGCAGAATAGCCGAACGTAGGGTAGGTATGCGCAAAATCAAGATTGAACATATCGGGAAGGGCAGCGAATAGCAGGGCAAAGTTTGAAAGAATCAGCTCGAGCGAAAACGCCCGGTCGCGCCTAACGTTTTTGCTCTTGTACCATTTTATGCCGTGATACAAAAGAACGAACAGCATAACCGTGATAAACGCATAATGAAACAGATGCGCGTTTTTATTCGCATTTTCGTACGCCGTGTGGAATTCATAGCGGATATACGTAAGCGCGGACGGTTTTCCGAAAATCAAAAGGTCAAAGAACACATAGAGCGCAAAGAAGATGAAAAGCACCAGCTGATAGCTCCGCTTTTTCCTCAGCTCCATAAGCAGATACGAAAGCTCAACAATCAAAAACACGTCGATTCCCGCCAAGCCGATAAAACGCGGGAGCGGTGCAAGCGAAAGATTCGCCGTAAAGCCCATAATCGAGTACCCGCCACAAGTGAGAAAGACCACGATAGCGAGCAACAACATGTACAGGCGGGAATAGCCCGAATCGCGCTCCTGCACAAAGAACGAAACGCCCGAAGCAAGCACAAGAGCGGCGAGCGAAAAGAGAATGAGGTTTAAAAACACGCCCAGCATAAACAGCTCCAAACTTTTTTCTAAAGGACGATTCTACACTGGGATAGTAAAGTTTGCACTATCCAAAGGGATAGTTTTGAGGGGGGCGCGGGATTTTTGCTGCTTCCAAAAACTCAGATTTTCCCATGTACCCCTCAAACTAAAATACGAAAGGTTTTCCTTGAATTTTGCACGAAAATACGATTTCCTATCATAAAACCTCAAGTTATATCCTATTCAAAAAACTAGTTTTATGGGGGGGGTAAAAGTCCGCGCACGCGTGCCTGCCACACTGCCTGATGGGGCTTTGACACGCCGAGTTTTGCGTAGATTTTGTGCAGGTGGAATTTCACGGTGTTCACGCTGATAAAAAACATCTCGGCAATTTCTTCTTTTGTCTTTCCCTGCTCCAAAAGGCGCAGAATGTCGAGCTGTGTCTGGGAAAAGTTCATATCGCCAACCATCGGTGGCTCAAGATAAAGCGGGTGACGAATTGCGCTCGTTCGCGTCATTTCGGCTAGGTTCATAAGAAAGTCCGTCTCGCCGTTTTCTTTGATGTAGTCAATCAAAAGGCGGAGCATAACCGAGCCTTCATCTGCAATGAGGCGGTAGTATTTGTGAAGCCGCACGCTTTTTAAGGCACGGCGCAGGGCTTGGAATGCAAGCGGCTTGTTTTCCGAAAGGTACAGGCTCATGGCAAGGAGGATGTCAAGCTCGCACAAGTCCATGCAGCGTTTACCGCGTTCCACAAGCGGGCGCAGTTTTTCTGCAAGCGCGATGACCGAGGCGTAGTTTTTGGTTGCGATGTAGCATCTCATTTTTACCGTGTAGCGGTACAGGTCGAGCATGTTGAAGTCGGCGTACTCGTCGGGCGCGACGGTGGAAAGCCAGTCGTTCACCACATCCATTTTTCCTTCGTAGAGCGCAAAAAGCACCGCAGCCGCGTCGATGTTGTAGCTGAATTCTGCGTGTCCGTCTTTTTTGACAAGATTCCTGATGTCCGTGATAAAACTTTCCGCGCTGACCGTGTTCCCCGTGGCAAGCAGGATTTTTGAGCGCAGGTACAGTGCGCTGAACAGAATGCGCCGCTCGCCCTCAATGTCAAAGTTTTTCAGCGTGGTGCTTGCGAGCATCTGCGCGTCAATCAGGCGGTTCTGCTGGTAGTAGTATTCTGCAAGGCACAGGTTGTAGATGTAGGGGCAAAGCGGCTCCGGGTACATCCACTTTAGGTAGCCGATGAATGTGTCGCGGTGGTTCGGAAGAAGCACTCCGATTCTGGAAAAGTCGTTGAAGCCGTTTAAAAGGCACGGTCTGCCTGCCGTGAGCATGACGCTGTTTATCGGTTTCCCCATCTTCTTGAATTCATCAAGGTTTTCAATAAATTGTTTGAGGGTGACTTCGGGATGCACAACCGCAAGCGCGAGCTTCATGATTTTTGCCCGAATGTCCGTTTCTGCGGGGAGCAAGTCCATTGCTTCCCACGCTTTTTCTAGCTCGCCGTCCATAATCAGGTTCAAGACCGTACCAGAAAGCAAGAGTTTGGGGCTTCCCATAAGCAATTCTTCGTCAGTGAGCGTATAAAAACTTTCGCGGTCGCGCCGCAGGTCAATGAGGAAGTAGTTTTTTGAAATACCAGTCATTTTCTGGTAGAGTTCTTCGGCTGTAAGCATACGGAGTATGCAGTATATCACAAATGCGGCTTTTGCGGAGCAGCTTTTATGTCGTCTTAAAGCGTTTTACGTCCGCGCCGAGCTGCGTCACATTCGTGTCAAGCTCTTCCACGCAGGTGTCAAGCTTCATGCCGCTTTTTACGACAGCGTGCGCGTTTTCGGACATTACCGCCATGCTCTCGCGGACTTCGCCGACGGAAGCCTGCAAGCGCCCCATTTCTTCAAGCACATGCGTGCTTCCCTGCGCCATTGTGCGCGATGCCGCTCTGACGTCTTCCGTGTTCTTTTCCATACCCGAAAGCGACGCGATGACGCTTCGCGAGTCGGCGTTTTGCGTTTCAAGCGAACTGCGCACAGACTGCACGAGGCTATCCGTTTCCTGAATGCGGCTTGAAACGCCCGCAAACGCTGTGCTTGACTCCTGCGACGAGGCAACAATCTCGCCAATGCTGTCCTGAATGTTTTTGAGCTGCTCGCCGATTGTCTTTGACTGGCTCGATGAGGTTTCGGAAAGCTTTCTGATTTCGTCGGCGACAACCGCAAAGCCTTTGCCCGCTTCGCCTGCGTGTGCCGCCTCAATCGCTGCGTTCATTGCAAGCAGATTCGTCTGCTCCGCGATTGAGGCGATTGCCGTGTTCGCTTCTTGCAGCATTTGCGACTGCTGCTCAATCTGCGAAATGCGCTCGTTCACCTTCTGTTGCTTCGCCATGCCGTTTTGGGCTTCGCTGTCGAGCAACGAGAACGACGTACCCATGCTTTCCATCGAGGCGCTTATCTGCTCTATGCTCTTTACGAGCTGACCGACAGCCTGAGAGGACTCGCCGATGCTTTTAGTCTGCGAGTCAATCATCTCTGTTACGGTTGCGATGCTAGCGGCGACTTCCTGCACCACCTGCGCCGTCTCGTCAAAGCCTTCCGATTGCTTTGCAATTTGTTCCTGTACGCTCCCGATGCTCAGGCGGATGCTTGTCATTGAATTTGAAACAGAGGAAACATTTTCTTTCATATTGACCGAAACAACGTCGAGCGTGGAGCTAGAAGTCTGAATTGTGCCAATCATGCCCTGCATCCGCTCCATAAAGGCGTTGAACGAGCCGATGATGTTGTGGATTGACTTGAACGGCGTGTGAATGTTTGTGTCGAGCCGCTGCGTCAAGTCTGCTTCGCCAGAAACGATGTTTCTAAGCGCGCCGTGAACGTCCGAAAGCGGCTTAAACAGGCTGTGCATGGCGTAGGCGATGAGCAGCAGCACCGCGACGAGGACAAGCACCGCGAACGGAACGAGCGCGTTTGTGAAAAATTCTTTTGCCGTGAATGGAATGAACAGCACGAGCTGCCAGCGGAGCGAATCGACGCCCGCAATCAGGTATTCGCCGCGACGTGTTGCAAAAGTGAACTCGCCTGTGGGGAACAGTGACTGCGCGTCGGCGAGGTCTGGCATTTTGCTTGCAATATGAATCTTTCTTTCTAGGTCGTTCAAATCGGTGGACGCGGAAACCTCGCCGTTTGAATTGTACATATACATAGTAACGCCGTCTTCAAGCGTCTGGTACATGGAAAGCACAAAATCGTTCAGCTCAACGCCCGTGCCCGTAATGCCCGTAACCCTGCGGCTCTGGTCGTAGACGAGCACATTTATCCACATGAAGGTCTTTTTCAGCCCGATGTCGTAGTCAACATAGAACTGGAATGGCTGATTTGCGTCGATTGTCGCCTGATACCACGCATTGCCGGGGTCGGACTTGTCGAGGTCGTAGATGAATTCCATGTTCGAGTAGTATTTGAGGTCAGCGTCGGAAATCCAGAACGTGCGGTGCGACGAAAACGAATCCTGAAAAGCCTTGAAGTCGCGGAATGCAAGTTCCCGCACCGCCTCATCGCTTGGGTCTGCCATGTAGTCAACCACGGCGGGTGACTGCGCGAGCTGCATGGCAAGCTTCCGCTCGGGGAGCAGACCGCTTTCCATTTCAAGAATTTTAGTATATTTTATCTCCAAAAGTCGCGCAGCCGCATTCTTTCTGAATGAAAAAACGGCACAGCACGAAACCAAAGCCAAGCCAATCACGGCGAACAACACGACCACAATGGATATTTTTGTTCTTGCCTTCATGGAAGAAAATTATACGATAAGATGAAAAAATATGCACTATCTAAACAGATAGTTTTGAGTAGAAAATTTCTGCAAGATGCCCTGTGCATCACTTAGAATGTACCACTTCACAAAAACAGATTGTTTCTTTTACTTTTACTAATTATTTTACAAATTGTAAAAATATATTTACTCTTATATTGACAATTACAAAATATATTATAAAATGTAAACATAAATGGAGTGCTTATGTTTATAAATCGAGAAGATTATGTTGATATGGTGCGTCCGTTTTATGAGACAGACCTCATCAAAGTCATTACGGGGATACGCCGCTCTGGAAAGTCGGTCATTTTGCAGGCAATCCGAGATGAGTTTTTGCATAACGGCATAAACGGCGACCAGATTATTTTCATCAATCTTGAAGATTTTGAATACGAATTCATAAAAACTGCCGCTGACCTGCACAAAGAAATCAAAAATAGAATCACCAGCGACCAGAAATATTACATTTTCATTGACGAAGTGCAGAATGTGAAAGATTTTGAGAAAGTTCTTGCTTCTTTGCGGGCAACGCTCAAAACCTCGATTTTTGTGACGGGCAGCAACTCGACGCTTCTTTCGGGGGAACTTGCAAGCCTTTTGGTGGGAAGAACCGTTGAATTTGAAATCATGCCCTTTTCGTTTTCAGAAGTAAAAGAATATTTCCGCGTGAACAACCGCGAATTTACAGAGGACATGATTTTTGACTACATCAAATGGGGCGGATTTCCCCTGCGCTTTGATTTTCACCGCGAGCAGGACATCAGAAGATACCTTTTGAGCCTGTACGAAGGAATCATAAAAAAGGACATCGCGGGAAAATCATCAAAATTCGACAAAAAAACATTTATGGACATCTCGCTGTATATCCTTGCGAATGCGGGGAAAGAATTTTCTTCTGAGAATGTCATCAATTATTACAAAACGCACCACAAAAAGAGCATCACACGGCAGACCGTCTACAACTATCTTGAAAAAATGCAGAAAGCGTTTCTCGTTCACGGCGTAAAAAAATACAACATCGTCGGAAAGGAAGCCCTCAAAGCGAACGAAAAATATTATGCCGTGGACATGGGATTACGAATCATCAACACGAACAGCATCAATTTTGAGGACACCTTCTTTTTGGAGAATGTCATCTACAACGAGCTGATTCTGCGCGGCTACACGGTGTACACGGGCAAGACCTACAAGGGCGAGATTGATTTTGTGGCAATCAAAGACGGAAAAAAGTGCTTTATCCAAGTCTGCTATCTTCTTGCGAGTGCCGAAACGATTGCACGTGAATTCGGTGCGTTCAAGCCGATTTCCGACGCATCCCCAAAATATGTGATGAGCCTCGACAAAATCGACATGAGCCGCGACGGAATCGGTCACATAAACATCGTGGATTTTCTCTTGCGAAAGGCTGACATTGCGTTGACATAAGGGCGCGCCCATCGGTGGCTATCGTCACATTACCCAGTTTTTGCAAATGTAAAAACTGGCGGGGTCGCGAGCACTTTCGTTGTCGTACTCGTTTGGCTTTTCGGGATTTTGTGAAACCCGCTCTTTTGTGCTAGTTTTTCATGCATTTTTTAACATTTCCGAAACAAATACGAAACAATCTGCAAATAACACAGAGGTAGAGTAGAACCATGAAACGCACAATCCTTACACTGACCGCACTTCTTTTCCTCGCCACAACTCTTTCCGCAGAGGAAGCAGCCGCGCCCCAACCGCACGCCTACACGCCGCCCGCGACGACATTTCTTCCCATGCTCACGCTGCTCGGTGTGTACATGCCGAATAACGGAATCATCGACGTAAACGTGCCCTATGTCATGCCGATGCTACAGGCTCGATTTTCGCACCGCTTTACCGATTTCGGCGCGAAGCCAGAACTCACCTTCATCGCTGACGGCGAGCTTGCTCCCGTGTGGCTTCGGGCGGGGGCGCACTTTGACTTCAAGCCGCTTTCGTTCCTCACCTTCAGCGCGGGCGGCGACATGGCAACGAGTTGGGGAATGGACTTAGGCTTCCTCGACTTCGACTTCATCGGTCGCTACGACCGCACTTCCCGCGAATATGACGCATTCACACCGTTCACGCACTGGGTTTACGACGGCTGGGCGCAGGTCGCGCTCACATATGACATTGGCGGCGCGATTTCGGGCGGAAAACAGCACATCGTGTTTGACGCAAGCTACCGCGCCCAATATTCAGGCATGACGGGCATAAAAAACGGCGAAGTGTGGATGCATCAGGGCGAAAGCGAGCGGGCAAACGGGCTTTCCTACACGGCGACCGCCGCGCTGAACTACCAGATTCCGCACCAGTATTTCAAGTCGGTGGGAGCGAGCGCAAAAGCAAGCGGCTACTATTCCGACTGCTTTTTTGATGAAGAATACCGCGCGTGTGACCCGACATTCGTTGACCTCACCTTCGCGCTCACGGCGACGGCACGCATCGGCTACAAAAATCACTTTATGCTTATGGTTCCGTTTTCTGGGAAGCGCGACTTTGATTGCGACGACGCGCTCCGCCCGCTCACCGCACCTGACGGCAGAAAATGGTCGCTCGACGGCGTGATTTTGACATTCACGCATATTTTTTAAGCAAAAACCGAAAAAGTGGGGTATACTATGGCTATGTTCAAAATTCTTGTGGTGGAAGATGACGCGGACTTGAACCGCACGGTGTCATCGTTTTTGCGGCAAAACGGCTATGAAGTGACTTCGTGCCTGCTCGCGAACGACGCGTACAACGCCATGTACAACAATCTCTTTGACCTCATCATTTCCGACATCATGATGCCACAGATTGACGGATTTGAATTTGCCGAGACAGTGCGAAAAATCAACGCGACCGTTCCGATTATCTTTATGACCGCCCGCGATGACTTCAATTCCAAGCAGCGCGGCTTCAACGCGGGAATCGACGACTACATGGTAAAGCCCGTGGACTTGCAGGAGCTTTTGCTTCGGATTTCGGCTGTCTTGCGGCGGGCGAACATCGCGCAGAGTAAGAAAATCACGGTTGGCTCTTTTACGATGGACGAGGACGCACGGAGCGCGATGAACGGCGACGAGGAAATCCCGCTCACCGCGCGAGAATTCAACCTGCTCTACAAACTGCTTTCGTACCCCAAAAAGACCTTCACCCGCGTGCAGCTTATGGACGAGTTCTGGGATGCCGACACGAACGCCACCCCCCGCGCCGTCGATGTGTACATTACCAAACTGCGCGAAAAACTCTCATCGTGCGCGGATTTTGAGATTGTCACCGTGCACGGACTCGGCTACAAGGCGGTGGTCAAGTGAAAAAAACACAGCAGTTTCCACCCCTGCGGACAAAGAAAATCGTCATGTCTGTAAGGCGGAAAATTTCTTTAGGGCGTGCCTCGTGGCTTGTATGTTCTCCGCATCTATCAGCCTGTCATCTCTTGTAGCTGTCAAGGTGAAAAATGGGCGTGCCCGCCGACAAGCGGCGGTCGCAAGCACTTTTGTTGTCGTGCTCGTTTGGCTTTTCGGGGTTACGCTATCGCTCCACTCCCCGCCAACTGTGTTGCGAAGGCGTATATTCAAACGCAGGATGCTTATACAAAATCTCTTCGCTTCCCGTAGATTTCCGTAGCTTCTTTTTGAGCAGAACCGTCCATTTGGTCTGCCGCTCGGCATAATCTTTTTTTGTGTCGGGGAAGAATGATTTGCAGAAATACTTTCCACTTTTGCCTTTCGCAAGGAATGTGAACAAATTGATGTTGTCTAGCGTGTTTTTCATCAGAAAATCGGCTTCGATGACGGAAAACGCCTGCAACGCGGGATTGTAACGGAAAATCGTGTCGTTGCTGTCAAAAATCTCTTCCAGCCGCGGAAGATATGCGACCCGATTTTTGATAGTCTCATATTGCCGTGAAGACTCAATGTAATCCGCAGAAATCGTGCCGTCAGTCAGTTGGTCAAAAATCAGTTCCGCCGAAAAAGCGAGCCGTGGCAAATCTTTCAAATACTGCAACCCCGCAAGGTGGAAAAAATGCATCTTTTGAAATTCAACGGTGAGCCGCACGGATTTTCCCTTTCTGCCGAGAACAAATTCGTATTCCAAATCAAGCATATTCTGAAATGAATGCAACGCATCGGTGATTTCCGCTAAACCCAAGCCCCTTTAAAAAAGAAAAAGCCCTGCGCCATTCGCAGAGCCTTTCTCCGTTTTCGTTCGGCTTTCGCCTAGTTCAGATGAGGTCTACGGAAAACCCTTCAGAGGCTGGCAGCCTACTGCTTCTGAACGCAATACGACTGCTTTTGCGCCTAACAGACACTCAAGTTGCCTGTCGCCTTGAATGGCAAGGACTTATTGTAATCAATATACCCCACAATCCCTCTGCCGTCAAGCGACTTTCTCGCCGCAAACACAACCCGCAGAGGAATCTCCCCCGCAGGCTGTTCTGTCAGCTTGCCGAGCCGCACACGGGGCAAGGCAAGGCTTTGAGCGGTTTTGCATACCACGCAAAGCCTTGCGCTAGTTGAAAGCCCGCACCGCACACACAGAGAGGCTGGTGAGGTGCTTGCTGCCGCTGTCCCGGTACCCATTGCTGAAATTGAGGACGTATGCGACATTATAGCGGGAAGCGAACTGGGACGACGACCAGTATACACCTGTACCAAACTGCGAGCCGCCGCATAGTTGGCTTGCCGCGTCCACGGTCTCCTTGCTCTTCCAAATCTGGAACAGTTCCGCAATCGTGGGCAGGTACCAGTCGCTTGCGTAATCACTGCCAGCGGCTATTCTGCTTTCTGATTCAGAGCCAATCTTTTGGCTCGCGTAGTTCTTGGCAAAGTAGAACGCAGGGTAGTTCGCTTCGGTCGCCGTGTCATCGGTGATACCGTTGCTTGCCAAGAATGTGCCGATTTGCGAAAGGTTGTCGCTCCCGTCCTTGTCGCCCGTAAAGGTGAGCGCGCCCGCACTGCCGCTTGCAGGGCACTGAATCGTGGTGATGTTCTTGCTGTAGGCATTCGCGCTGTTCGTGCACCATGCAAGACTGCTCTTGTTGTGAGCCAAGCCCACGCCAAGCGTGCGGCTCGTGGTGGTGTCAGCGTTGCCTTCGGCATCATCTGAATTCAGTTCCGTTCCCACATAGAAAATCACGGCGATTGCCTTTGCTTTTTGGTCGTCAGTAAGCGTCAAATCGCTTGCATACGGCGTTGCGCTTCCGTCAGTGAACACGATGTCGCCCACGGCCTTTGCCTCGCTCGGTGCTTTACTGCCGATGTAGGTTGTTGGGGTTACCTCTAAATCCCGGACTAGAATAACAATACATTCAGAAGGATCGCCAGTACTGACAAATGCTCTGCCATAGGCCATAGCGTAATAATAAGGATACCCATTGGTAGAACGCTCACTTGACCAGGCCTCTTTAGCATATAGACTGCTGTCACTAGAACCAGCGACACGCGCACTAATGCCTAGTATTTGATAGTTTGAAAAAATAGTTTCAAGCTGGGCATTTGTCGGCATAGTCCATCCATCAGGTGTCTGAGGATATTCGGGCATAGCCTCAGCATATGTTAACCATTCATATTCATAATATATCATGAATTCTGTATTCACGCACACGCCAATTGCCTCGTAGCCTGAGCCTGAGTAGTCATTCAGGTTGTACAGGTCATAGTCGTATGCCACATATTTCAGTGTGCTGCCGCCGTCACTGCTCACGGCGATGTCTCCTGCGGACACTTCATCTTTACCCGCCCTGAATACTAGGAGCTTGTAGCTTGCCGTGTTTGTGGCGTAGGTGTAGGTATCGGAGTCCGCTACGGTGGCGGTGATTGTCGTTATTCCTGCTCCCCTGATGGTCACTTCGCCATTTGTTTCGTCTACTATAGCTACCCCTGACTTGCTAGAAGTGTAACTGACCGTGCCGTCTCCTGTTTTTGTCAGATTATTTGTGAAATTTGAATCGCCGTTCTGTTTATCCACGATTGCAGTTTCGTAACTTATGCTACCGGCAATTTTCCATTTTGCATACAGCGTGATATCCGCCGTAATCGCGGTGTTAAAGTCAAACGCCGTGTCGGAAAGCGTTGTGCCGCCGTCCGCTGAGGTGTACCAACCCGCAAAACTGTAGCTTGTTGTTTCTGTGGAATCTTTTGTTGGGTCGGCGGGCTTTGTAACGGTGCTTCCGCCTGTCACTACGGCAAAGGTCGTATCGCTGTCCGTCTTAAAGGTAACGGTTTGTATGCTCTTAAGGTCTTCTGCGCTCTCAATCACTGGGGAAGATATGCTTTGCACGCCGTCTGTGATTCCTGCGTATTCGCGCCATTCGGCGAGCTTGAGCGTTTTTTCCGTGTCGCCCCAGAGCGTGAATACAAGAACATAGTTACCGGCTGCAATATTTTCTGCTGAGTATGTAGCCTTGTGCTCTTCAAATGTAAGAAGCGCGCCCTCTGGTGTGAGGGTTTCAGCTTCGTCCATCGTTTTGAGCGCGGCTTCAACGGCTTTCACGACAGTCGGAACGCCAAGCGTGACGCTCAAAGAACCGCTTCCTGCTGTAGAAAGCTCGTTCAGCGCGAGCGTGAAGCTGAGCGGATTTGCTCCCGACCCGATTGTCTTTTGCGCCGTGCCCTGCCAGGTCGCCCCGCCTTTTGTGGCTGTGAGCGTGAATGAGTAGCTTGCCCCTGCGCTGACGGCGATGTTCGCCCCTGTCATTTTTGCGTAGGCTGTGCTTGTGTCGTCAGTTTCCCATGTCTTGTTTACGGCTACGGCATTTTCCGCCGCAGTTGTGCCTGTGAGCGTAAAGCGGTCAAAATCCTCTGCGCCAGACACTGCGGGAAGTGCCGTGCGGCTCGCTTCATCCAGTCCGATTGTGATGTATGCCGCATTTTTCTCATCGCTTTCGCTCGTGTTGTCCATCGAGCAGGAAGCGAGTGCGAGTGCGGCAAGAGCCGCAAATGCTGATAGTAGTTTTCGTTTCATGTGTTTCCCCCTTATTTCTTAACTGAAATCTGTGTTCCGTAAGGAATTCCGCCTTTTGTTGCGCTGAGCGAAATCTGGTAGACATTTCCCTGCGTGAGGCTTGCCTTTGTGAGGGTGAGCGTCGTGCCGTCCTCGCTGACAGCCGCTCCCGTGACAGATGATGCAGGCTCGCCGTCAATGCGCCAGCTGTAGCCGGTAAAGCCCGCGCTTGCCGTGAGCGTGATTGTGTCCTCGTCCTGTGCCTGCTCGACGCTTATGGTTGACTCAGGCGCGATTGTAACGGAGATGCCGTTGGCTGTCGTCCATGTCGCTGTAAGCGTGATGTCGCCTGTTGTGCCTTTTGCGATTTTTGTTACCGTTTCGCCGTCAGCGTTCTGCCACCCGCTGAATGTGTAGCCGTCCTTGCTTGCGTTAGACAAGATGATGTCGTCGCTTCCGATGGTGTAGGTCGCGGGATTTGCGCTTGCGTTCGTGCCGCCGTCAAGGTTGTAGGTGATTTCGTAGCTGATTGCAGTGAATGTCGCAGAAACGGTGACATTTCCTGCGGGCATGGTGAACGCGCCGTTTGTGACGATGACAGATTCTTCGCCGTTCTTTACGGTGTACGAGCCGAGTTTGTAGCCGTCTGCGGGCGTGGCGGTGAGCGTGATTGTCTCGCCCTTTGTCGCAGGAGATTTGTCCGC
>JAFUTH010000002.1 GCA_017484285.1 Treponema sp.
CATGCTGTCCACCGAGTGGTTGCACCCGAGCACACTGATGGCGAGAAGCATGAGACTGACTACAAAAGCACCGAAAGCCTTTTTCATATGCATAAAAATGACCGCCTCACACCCCGCCCCGCGTATAATGCGGATTATACGCGGGCAATCGCAGGGCTGCCCTGCATGTCATTTTCTTCTCCTAAAGTTTCGTGTCGGAATCGCGACTCCGACATGAGCATTCATGAGCCAGTGCAAGTTGGTGTCGAACTGGACACCGCCCCATGCTCTGACCCATTTCCATTGCAATCCCACCAGAAGCTCAACGTATGCCCCGAACACGGGATTGCTCATGTGCGGGTACGTGATGCTGTTGTTGAACAGCAGGCGCATGTTCACGCCCCCGCCTGCTTCGCTGAACACGTGGAAATCATACGTCTTGTTGTAGTAGACAAGACCGATGAGCCCGCCGGTCGCAAGCGAATACAAGAACGGTGAGCTCAAAGACTCGCCGCCCTCATAGTATGTATACGGGAACTCGCTGCCAGGCAAGCCCGCGCCGATTGAGCCATTCAAGCCCCAGTAAAACGGCGGACGGAAGTAGTTTTTGTACCCCGCCTCAAAAATGCCGTTCCCGATATAGTAGTTTGAGCCGACGCGCCCGTAGCCGAGGCTCAGGACGAGACTGTTTTCGAGTTTGTTTTCACGGTACTCGTCAATCTTGTCCTGATAGCCTGAGTAGTCGGGAATGAACTCGCCGCCGCTCAACACCCATCGATAGATGTAGCCCTTTTCAGTACCGATGATGACGTACAGGTCGTCGGGACTGAACACAAGACTCTTTGCCGTGTCGCCGTACAGGAGCTGAAACTGCGTTTCCTCTAGCCCCGAGGCGATGTCGTATAACTTGACGCAGCCCGAATTGAGGGCCGCGGCAATCTTCGTAGAATCATTCGAGAATTCTGCCGCATGGCAAAACCCGATTTGATCTTCTATGGTGTAGAAATCAGATTCATCGCTGATTGAAGCCACAAGGAGCGTGCTCTGATTCTCTGCCGCCACATAGTGAACGCTGTCCGGTGCAAATCGAGGCTTAACACCCGTCTGCACGAACTTGCTGAATGTCATTTCGGTTTCCCAACTCTCCGTGTCGATTAAGGAAACCGTGCCGCTTTTGCCGGTGACAAGGAGCTTTCTGCCATTTGGCGTGGTGCTCAATGCCCAGGGTTGCTCCGTCATGGCGACCTTTTCTTCGATGATGTACTCACCGGTCGCCATGAGCTTAAAACTCTCGTATAAGTTCATACCGTCGAGCGGAAAAACCATGCGGTAGCTGCCGCCGGTGTACACCGCCTCCGACATTTGCGTGCCCGTTCCGCGAATCAACGTAGAATCGCCGTTGCCGCCGATGCTGTGAATCAAGACCGTGTTGTCGTCGCGGACGCTCAACAGATACAATCCGTCATCACTAAAGTGGAGTGAAATTACATTTGCCAAAGGATTGGAGGTTTCGTCAACCGCATTCGAATAGACGGCGGCAATCGCGTTTGTTGCCGCATCCCACAGGATGACTGAATTGTTCCAACTTGTGGCAAAGTACTTTCCGTCACGAGTCCATGCAACAGCCTCGACCGCAGTCGCAGACTTCGCAAGAAAATTCTGAGCCAAATCGACTGATTCGGATTCAGAGTCTTCGGTTTCTTGCGCAAAAATCGAGAAGCTATATATCGTCAAAATTGCGCAAAGCAACTTTTTAATATGCACAGACGCCCTAACCCTTTCCCACCCAGTTAAAACGCTTTTTTACATTCGTACCAATGATAACGCGATTTCAGAGATTTTCAAGAAAATTCTCATAAAAAAAGCAGAAACTTTCCTATAGTAAGAATCTCCTCAGAATCTTTTTATACCGTTTGATTATCGGCGGGAGAGGCGAAAAACTTTAAGATTTTTTTTGAAGAAGATGGTTATTCGAAGAGCGGATAGCACTCAAAGCCCGCGGTGCGGAGCTCATCGCCAATCGTGCCCTGCGCGTTTTCGCTCACGACGACGAGGTAGTACGTGGTGCCGCTTGGACGCTTTTCGCTGGTAATCTCGGCTTTGAACCCCTTTTGGACAAGCCGCTCAACAAGCGCCTTTGCGTTCGCTTCCTCGCGGAACAAGCCGAGCTGCTGACGGACAATTTTCTCGCTCTTTTCAGCGGCAGCGACCTGCGTCGGTTTTGCGCTCGCGCCCGCCTTGTCAGAAGAGGCAACGGGAACCGCGTTTGCAATCTCAGGCATGTCCACGCCGCTTCGGGGCACAAAATACCAGAACGGCGTCGGCAACGTCTGGATTTCGCCCTTGACGACAGCGGCCTCCATGCTCGACGGGAAATTCTTTTTGAGGCTCTCGGCGAACTGCCCTTCTCCGGTGAGATGCCACAGGGTGAGCAGCACCGACGGGCACACGGTCTTCATGGAATCAAGCGTCGCGTAGGCTTTGAGCATGGCGACCGCTTCTTTTGTGTCGGCTTCGGATGTCGCCTTGCAGAGAACGCTCCACTGCTCATAGAGCTTTACGTACGCAATGACGCTTTCGTCCTTTGAGTTGCGCACTGCTGAATTGAGGTAGCTTTCGGCGGTGGCATAGTCGCCCGCACAGAGCGCGCACCGCACGGCATCGATGACAAGCTGCTCGGAGCTTTTGTTCGGCACGCCGAGACCGACGGCATCTGCGCTTCCCTGAATGCCCGCCGCCTGCGCGTAGGTCTTTTGCGCTTCTGCATACTGCCCCTGCTGCTCAAGCACAGCCGCGAGAAAGGCATACACGGCGCGCTTTTCGGCGTTTGTTGCCACCGATGACACATTTTTTTTGAGATAAGCGATTGAATCTTCAACCGACGAGCGCTTAGCGGCGGTTTCAATCACGCTCTTTGCCGAAAGAGCCGACGCTTTTGAGGCGGTTTGCGCAAAGGCACCACAGAGAGACGATACAACAAGGACGAGGGCAAACAGTGTTTTTTTCATTTGAATACAGAATCTATGAGTTGAGCGAGAGAGAGCAAATCCAGCGGCTTATGGACGAAGCTTTTTACGCCGAGAGACAAAACATTCTGCTCTATGTCTTCATTCTCGAGCGCAGTCACGACGATGATGATGGGCTTTCCGAAACGGTCGGTCTCATTGATGCGGCGGCACAAATCAAATCCGTCGATGCCGGGAAGGTCGAGGTCGAGAATCACGCACCCCGGATGCTTTTCGGTCATGAGCGAGCCGGCCTCGAATCCGTCGAACGCCTGAAAGATTTCGATGCCGGGAAGTTTTGTGCGAAGGAATTTTGCCACGACTGAATTGAGTCCGCGGTCATCGTCAACGATAAGAAGGCTTTTGGGTAAGAATCGTGTGTTTGAGCAGGCAAAAAGCAATTCAGCGGGAATCTGCATGTCACGTGAGTGCATGAATTCAGCGAGGTCGTCCGGGTAGACTCTGAACTGCCCGCCGGGTGTTTTGAATGCCTTGAGGCTGTTTTTTTTAATCCAGTTAATTGCCGTCTGATTAACCACTCCGCAGATGCGAGCGACTTCAAGCGCAGAATACATCACAAACTTGCTGTCATCATTCTGTGGCATACCGTTCACCTTCTTCTTTGAAAATCGACTGTATCATGTTATACGAAAACCCTCTGTCAACAAGCGATTTCATGATTTTCTGCGCATCTTTCTTTTGATTGAGAAACCTATTATATGCCCGTGCGCACAATTCTTCTTCGCTCTGTGTACTAAAATAATCCTCAATCGCATTTTCTGCAACATTTTTTTTAACGCCGCGCATGACAAGCTCCCGAAGAAGACGAAGCCTGCCGTACTCCCTGACAGCACAGTGCGTGCGCACCCAAGAAGAAGCATAGCGCGCGTCATCGAGATAGTGTTTTTCCTCAAGATAGTCCAGCGCGCCCTGCACCGCGTCCCGCTCGAATTCTTTTTGCAGCAATTTGCGCTCAAGGGAAGCGCGGCACTGTTCCGTTCGCGCAAGAGAGCGGGCGGCACACTGAACGGCAGCCTTTACGTTTTCGTCCATGCTGTTACCTCGACCGCAGCGAGGCGGTCTAAAACAAAAAAAACGCCCGCAGAATGAGCGAGCGTTGACAACACAAAGATAACCTTAGCGTTTTGAGAACTGGAAGCGTCGGCGTGCACCACGCTGACCGTACTTCTTGCGTTCTACCATGCGGCTGTCTCGTGTGAGGAAGCCGTTTGCTTTGAGGGAAGCGCGAGCGTCCGGATCGACCTGAAGCAATGCGCGTGAGATTCCGTGCAAGCAAGCCGCAGCCTGACCTTTGAGACCGCCACCCTGAACGTTAATCAAGATGTCATATTTGTTCTCGTAGCTTGTAACGAGAAGCGGCTGGTGAACGGTGCGAACCTGCCCCTCTGTGGGGAAGTATTCTGCAACGTCTTTGCCGTTTACAACGATTTTACCTGAGCCTTCACGAACAAATACGCGGGCAACAGATGTCTTTCTTCGTCCTGTTCCGATTGCAATATTTTTTACTGCCATGATAGACTCCTATTAAAGTTCGATTGTTTTTGGGTTCTGAGAAACATGCGGATGCTCTGAACCTGCGTAGATTTTGACATTGCCCATGAGACGGCGACCGAGGCGACCGTTCGGGAGCATACCAGCTATTGTTCGCTCCAACGGGCGTGTCGGGTGGCGCTCAATCAATTTTTCAAAACTGACGCTCTTAAGACCACCAACGAAACCTGTGTAGTGGCGATAGAGCATATCCGTGCGTTTGTTTCCAGAAACAGCAACTTTGTCTGCGTTGATGATAACAACGAAGTCGCCCATTTCCTGGCTTGGTGTGTAAGTAGGCTTGTGCTTTCCGCGAAGGATTGAAGCTACTTTTGCTGCAACACGACCGAGCGGCTTTCCTTCCGCATCGATAAGATACCAGTCGCGTTTTTGTTCATAGTCTTTAACGAAAATGGTTTTCATTCTTTTAACCTTCAATAGAGATTCTTGTGTACGTTGCTGTTTTGCATCGTCAGCTCGGTACGATGAACGATGAGCAGTCGTTCAACAATGAATATACGGGGACTACTAATTTAGAGTTTTTCGGCTTTTTAATCAATAAGTTTCAGGCCAAAAAGGAGCTATTTTCTTCAAAAAAATGGTGAATTGAAAAATGAAAACAAATGCAATTTTCAATTTTCATCTTTTAATTTTTCGTTTTCAATTTCTTCCCGTTTTGCTTCCTGGCGGTCACGGATGTCGGCGATTCCGATTAAGATAGCGATAAGACCGACAAACACCGCGACAACGGGTGCGGCTCCTTTTAAGAACAAAATGATTTCATGATTCCAGCCCAAGCCCATCGGCAGACAGGCGAAAACAGTGAACGCGATGCACGCAATTCCAAACAATATCGTAACCATGCGCCTATTATAAGAGAAAGTGTCGAAAGGGGCAATTGCATGAAAATCACCATCAACTTTCAAATATTTCACTTTACGCAACACAGAAATTCATTATAATGAACTCAAAATTATTTTTTAGAGGACAAAAATGGGAAACAACTATTTCAATTCTATCCCGTGGCGCGAGGCTCGCTTGCAGCTCGGTCACTGCCGCTCAATGGCAAAAGAAGAATTCGCTGACGGCGTAAACGCGCTCAAAGGCAAAAAAATCGTCATCGTCGGTTGCGGCGCACAGGGCTTGAACCAGGGCTTGTGCTTGCGCGACTCAGGGCTTGATGTCTCTTACGCGCTCCGCGAGAACGCAATCACCGAAAAACGCCAGTCATGGAAGAACGCGACTGAGAACGGCTTTAAAGTCGGCACTTACGACGAGCTCATCCCTACGGCTGATTTGGTCGGAAACCTCACGCCTGATAAGCAGCACTCAAATGTCATCTCAGAAGTCATGAAGCGCATGAAGAAAGGCTCGGCTCTCTGGTACAGCCACGGCTTCAACATGATTGAAGAGGGAATGCAGATTCGCGACGACATCACGGTCGTTATGTGCGCTCCGAAAGGACCAGGCACGGAAGTGTGGCACGAATTCCAGCGCGGATTTGGCGTTCCTGACCTCATCGCCGTCCACCCGGTAAACGACCCAGAAGGCAAGGGCTGGGCATACGCAAAGGCTCTCGCTGTAGGCATGGGCGGAAGCAAAGCGGGCGTTCTTGAATCTTCATTCGTTGCGGAAGTAAAATCTGACCTCATGGGCGAGCAGACAATCCTCTGCGGTATGCTCCAGGCGGGAACAATCGTCTGCTACGACAAAATGGTCGCTGACGGAATCGCTCCAGAATACGCAACAAAACTTTTGATGCACGGCTGGAATGTCATTTCTGAGGCTTTGAAATGGGGCGGCATCACCAACATGATGGATCGTCTCTCAAATCCTGCAAAAATCAAGGCAAACGCGCTCTCAAAAGAAATCAAAAAGCTCCTCGCTCCTCTCTACCAGAAGCACATGGACGACATCATCAGCGGAAAATTCTCTTCAACGATGATGGAAGACTGGAAAGCTGGCGACAAAGACTTGCTCACTTGGCGTGAAAACACAGGAAAACTTGCATTTGAGAAAACTGAGGAATCAAAAGAAGAAATCACCGAGCAGGAATATTTCGACAAGGGAATCCTCATGGTCGCTATGGTCAAAGCGGGCTGCGAACTCGCATTCGAGACGATGGTTGACGCTGGAATCAAAGAAGAAAGCGCTTACTACGAGTCACTTCACGAAGTTCCGCTCATCGCAAACCTCATCGACCGCAAACGCCTCTACGAGATGAACCGCGTTATTTCCGACACCGCAGAATACGGCTGCTACTTGTTCGCAAATGTCGCCGCTCCGATGATGGCAAAAGAATTGATGCCGCGCGTCACCACTGAGGTTATCGGCAAAGGTCTTTCAAACAAAGACACCGCTGTGAACAACACTGAACTTGTACAGGTGAATGCCGAAATTCGTAATCACCCAATCGAAGTCGTTGGTCGCAAATTGCGTGCCTATATGACGGCAATGAAGCCGGTTCTGTAAAAAGAGAAAAAAATTCCTCACAGAGCTAAAGAGAACACAGAGAGAATTCTTTTATCAGAAAATTTCTCTGTGAACTCCGTGTTCTCTGTGAGAAGTTTTAATCCGTGTTCATCTGTGTCAACTGTAAATTTTCACCTTTCAGTTTTCCGTTTTCACTTTCCTATAGTTCACCACAAAAATTCCGATACACACCAATACAAGCGAAATAATCGTCACAAATCCTGTCTGGCTCTGCTCGTGCAAGAAAATCGAACTTAAAATCACGCCGAACACGGGGTTCAAAAAACCGAAAATCACGACGCGACTCACATCGTTATGGGCAAGAAGCAATCCCCAGAGCGTATACGCCACCGCGCTGATAAACACGAGATACACCAAAAGCGCAGTTGAAGCGAACGTAAATCCGCCAAATCTGCCACCAAAGAGCAATCCCACTGCAATCATCACTGCGCCACCGAACATGAACTGGCAGCCCGAGAGCATAACCGTGTTTTCCTCTTTGCTGAACAATTTGACCATACAGCCCGAAAAGCCATAGCACACGCTGCTCAAAAAGATAAAGCCCTCGCCACCAAAGCTGAGCTTGTAATCGACATCTTTTCCGGCGACCGTCACGAGCACAACGCCCACGAAACCAATCACGCAGCCCGCTATTTTAAGCCACGTGAGTTTTTCCTGCTTAAAGAGCAATGCCGAAATCAAAAGCGAGGCAAACACATTCGTCGCCAAAATGACCGAGGATTTTACGCCGGCACAGCGCGTGAGTCCGCCATAAAAGAAAAAATATTGCAAAATCGTCTGCACAAGACCGAGTGCAGCAACTTTTTTGACCGCCGAAAATGACCGGGGAACAAGCAGTTTCTTTTGCAACAGCGAGCCGAACAGAATCGTAAAGATGCCCGCGAAGAAAAACCGCACGCCCGCAAAAAGCACGACCGTCGGCGTATCATCTGCGGCAATCGAAAAGAGCGCATAGCCCGTCTTAATCGCAGGAGTCGCGCTTCCCCATAAAAAACAACAAAGAGCCGCCCCCAGCGAGACGCCCCACAAATGAGAAAGAATGGATTTTTTGTTTTGATTTTCGCTCATGCTGATAGTATCGGCAGAAATTTAGTCGCCCGTGAAATTTCCGTGAAGGATGACAGGTTGAGATGCGACAGAGCTCGTTGTACCGTTCACGGCTTTTTGCGAAGGCTCTGCCTCTTCTTTATAGCGAGTCTTTACGGTCATTTCTGACTTGATTCTGTCCAATGTGGGATTGAAGACGAGGAGAATTTCGCGTAAGACATTTGCGACTTCTTCATCAACATCATCTGCTTCAATCAGCTTTGTGTAGAATTTGTACATTTGGACATAGGCATGATTGAGACTAACGTAGCCTTCGTTATAGACATCAACTCGCGATAAAAAATTTCCCATACCTTTACTTTAACGAGAAAATATGAATTTACAAGTCTAAAACTAAAATTTTTTAAGGAAATTCTTACAATTTTCTAATTTTTTGTGGGAAAATATACAGAAAAGTACGTTCCAGCTCCATCGACATACACACGCTCAGCCCATGTATATTCCGCATTCACCAAATTGTACTGCATACGATGGAAATTTCCGCTCTGTACATCGCTCGGCTTGTAGAACAGACCAATAAGCTCATTTGAATCCGCAAAAGCATCGACAACGTCATCTGCAAAGGCAATATTCAAAACGATGTCATCGGAGTTCGTAAAATCAAGGATTCCTGTCTGCTGAATATGCGTATTCTCAGATGCGAAGAGAACAGTTCCGTAGATGCCAGTATTTCCGTTCACATACAAATACGAGTCGTTTTCTAAGAGAATCGCCGTATGGGAAGTGTTCTGTGCACATTCTTCGCCATATGCGATGAGCGTAGGCTGCTGAGTGACCCCGAGTTTTTCCGCAAACGTGTAATTCGAGTCAGAAATTACGGAATTTGTGTCAAAATCAAAAGTCTCGAACAAAAATCCGTCAGCAAGATTCAAATCACCAGCATCAGAGAGCTTCACCGCGATGGGGTAACAATCACTGTTCGCAAAAAGCGTCGCAGAGGAAATAAATACTGCATTGCTACTTGAGTGCACCCACAAAACCGCAGATTCGCCATCAGAAGACGCAATCGGAGATTCAGCCATTACGATGTGCCCGCCGACAAAAGAGAGACGCGCATTCTCGCCGTTCACGGCAATTCCGCTCGATGTATACGCATAACAGTTTTCGATAGTTGTGTTTTTTGCATAGAGTGCAGACGAATTTTCCACTCCATCAAGATACAGGGTACTTGAAATCCCGTTTGATGAACCGAGCGCGATACACTGAGAAATCTCTACCGAATCAAAGTATGCCGTTCCTGCCTTGAGGTGAAGCACTGATGCCGTCTCGTCTGTTTCGTAAGAAGAAGCGGTCAGAATTTCAGCAATTTCCAGATTTTGCAGCGCAAGCATCTGTCCGTTCTGTTCGATAAGCGGGGCTTTATGCTCAACAGAAAGGGAACTCGTTATCGAGCCGTTCTTTATTACGAGTGCTGAGCCCACAGAATTCAGTGTAAAGAGCGATTCATCTGACGTTGCCCAATAGACGCGATGCCCGTTCAGATCAATCGTCACATCAGCGGAAGGTGAAAGCGAGTGAGAGAGCGTAACATCATCTTGTAAAATAAGCGTTCCCTGTAAATAAGCAGAATCTGAAGCAAAAACGATAGATGAAGGAAGCGTTTCGGTTACGCCATTACAAGTATAAATGACGTATGATTCGTTGTTTGATTCAGAAGATTCGTCTGCCGTATCCTCAGTGACAGAAGACAGCACAATCGAAACTTGAGTTGTTTCATTCTCTTTAATAACAGCCGTATTAGCCCCCGAAAAAAGAATGACATTTGCGTCTGAATAAGCATTCACTGAAACAATATAAGAGCCGGCTGCAATATCGTAAAAATCAATCGAATTGTTTTCTAAGAGCGATGACACATCGACAACGACCGTTGAAAAAGCGGGAGGCTCAATACTTATGCTGTATGATGTGACATCAGCCGATGAGTCCGAACGAGAACTTGCAGGTAAAAGAAGTGAAAGCGATGCCGTTTTTGACTCAGTTACAAGAGAGCAAGAAAGAACGAGCACCGAAAGAAGTAAAAAAGCAAAGATTGATACGCGTGATTTCATAGGGGAGATTATAAAACTCAAAAAGGATTTGTTCCAGCAGGAATCCCACAGGGGCAAGCGGTCTCCGGGGGAAAAAAAGGGTGCCCCCGGGCGCATGGCAGCGCGCGGGGGCACCGCGAAGAAAAAGAAAACAGCCGGCGGCAGCCTACTTTCCCCCGGAATGGAGTATCATCGGCGTAAGGGCGCTTGACTTCCGTGTTCGGAACGGGAACGGGTATAACCACCCCACTATGGCCACCGGCACACAAAACACAACACAAAAGAAAAGAGAGAAAGAAGGAAGGG
>JAFUTH010000003.1 GCA_017484285.1 Treponema sp.
AGCCGCAAAAACTTGCGAGGCAAGTTTTTAGTGAGTCTCCGAGCAGCTATGCTGCGAAGGCGGTAGCGAGCGGCGGCAAAGCCGCAAAAACTTGCGAGGCAAGTTTTTAGTGAGTCTCCGAGCAGCTATGCTGCGAAGGCGGTAGCGAGCGACCCCGCTTGCGGGGGCAAAACCTGTGAGACAGGTTTTGAGCGAGTCTCCGAGCAGCTATGCTGCGAAGGCGGTAGCGAACGCCCTATTTCTTCTCAATAAATCCCCGTTTTTCAAGATAGTCAAGAATCAGCGCGACAATCGCTTCTGGCGTACGCGTCGCGGTGTCAATCTTTAAGTCCGCGAACTCGTACTCGCTGTTGTCAATCTGATAGAGCTTCATGTAGCGGGCAGAATCCTCGCGGTCGCGCATGGCGGTGAAGTCCTTGATTTGCTGCAAATCGCCGCCCTCGCGGTTTAAGATTCGCTTGGCGCGGGTGTCGTCGCTTGCGATAAGGTAGACTTTTACATCGGCTTCTTTGAGCATCCAGATGGCAAGGCGGCTTCCGAGCACGCAGGATTCTTTTTGGGCGAGCGCGACTTGGTGCGTGTCCACGGCGACATCGTAGCTGTCGTCAGTTTTTGCGTTCTCGATGACTTCGGCAAGCGTCATGCCTTTTTCGGCGGCGAGTTGGCGGAAGGTGTAGTTAATCAGCGTGACCCCGAGTTTTTCTGCGAGCATGGTTGAGACCGTGGTATTCCCGCAGCCCGATTTTCCCGAAATCGCCACGCGCAGTTCTTTTTTCAAATTGTATTCAGACATAAAATCTCCTCATAAAATTTCTCACAGAGAGCACAGAGCTCACAGAGGAATTTCAGATTTACGAGCGTTGTTCCTTGTCAAAACGCTCTCTGTGTCCTCTAACGCTCTGTGAGGAATTTAAAAATTACTCTACATTCTTAGATTGCTCTCTAATATTTTCCAACGCGTCTTTGGCGTTTACGACCATTGCGCCGACTTGTGTGAACTGGTTCTTGCTTCCGATTGTGTTGATTTCGCGGTTCGCTTCCTGGCAGATGAAGTCGATTCGCTTTCCTGGAACGGGATTTTCATTGAATTCCTTTCGAAGCGCGGCAAGGTGTGAGTGAAGGCGGATGATTTCTTCGTTAATCGTGTATTTTACCATCATCGCCGCCACTTCCGTCATGATGCGGTTTTCGTCAACATGGTCGCCCAAAAGCTCAGTGAAGCGACTCGTAATCTGCTCGCGGAACTTTTCTTCCATTTTTGGCTGCCATTCCTTGAAGAACGCGGCGCACTTGTCCAAAACATCGAGCTTTGAAAGCAGGTCTTTTTTGAGATTCTCGCCTTCCCTCGCCCTGTCAGAAACAAACTGGCTGAACACCTCGGAAAACACGCCCTCGATTTTCGCCCAGTAGCTTTCCGCGTCATAGTCGTGCGTAATGTTCAAAACGCCTTCCTGAGAGACGATGAGTGAAAGCGGAATGTCATCTGCCTTCCGCCCAATCGCCTCGGCAATCTGACCTATCGCGTCGGCGTACATCTTTGCCGCCTGGCTGTCCGCCGTGACGCGGGCCGTGGAATTCATGTCCTTCACGCGGATTGTGACATCGATCTTTCCGCGCACGATTTTTTCCGAAACGAGTTTTCGCACTTTCTGTTCAAGCGGATTCAAAAAATACGGAAGATTTATGTTCAAGTCAAGAAAACGGTTGTTCACGCTCTTTATTTCAACGCTGATTTGCGTGTCGTCAACAACGGTCTCCTTTAAGCCGTACCCTGTCATGCTGTTCATAGACTATATCTCCATATTCATGACATGGCGCACTTCGAGGAGCGTTTTGCTCGCTATTTCTCTCGCTTTTTCCACGCCCTCATTGAGGACGCGTTTGATAAGCTCTGGCTGCTGCTCAAGTTCGGCGCGCTTGGCTCGGAGCGGCTTTAAATGCTCGTTCAAGGCCTCTGTGAGCTCGGCTTTGAGTGCCCCGCCGCCGCCGTCACCGATTCTCTCTGCGATTGCCTCTGGCTCTTCGTCGGTACAAAGCGAAATAATCCGCAAGAGGTTCGCGACTTCCTTTCGATGCTCTGGATCGTAAGTGATATGTCGGTCTTGGTCGGTCTTTGCCTTTTTAATCAGCAATGCCGTTTCGTCTTCGGTGGCAGAAAGCATGATTGTGTTTCCAAGCGACTTTGACATTTTTGCGTTGCCGTCAAGCCCCATAATCATCGGCGTTTTTGAAAGGAGCGCGTGCGGCTCAGGGAAAACCGGCTCGGAATTCTTACAGAACTGGTTGTTGAATCTTCGGGCAATCACGCGGGCGATTTCAAGGTGCGGAAGCTGGTCCTTGCCAACGGGAACGACATTTCCCTTGCAGAAAAGGATGTCCACCGCCTGATGCACGGGATAGGTGTACATGCCCGCGTTGAGCGGAATCGTTGATTTTGCCATTTCGTCCTTTACGGTGGGGTTTCGGTCAAGCTCCGCGCGGGTGACGAGGGCAAGGAACGGCACCATGAGCTGGTTCGCCTCCGGCACATGGCTGTGCGGATAAATGCACACATGCTCGCCCGGCTCGATTCCCGCGGCAAGGTAGTCAATCACGAGCTCCTTTGTGTTCTGGCTGATTTTGTCGTACGCGTCGTGGTCGGTCAACACCTGATAGTCGGCGATAAGAATCATCGTGGGAACACCGAGTTTTGAAAGGCGCACGCGGTTTTTGAGCGAACCGAAATAGTGCCCGATGTGAAGCCGTCCCGTCGGTCGGTCGCCCGTAAGCACGCGGTATTTCTGAGGGTTCACGGCGATGTCGGCTTCAATTTTGTCGCTCATCTTCATTGCCGAAGCCAAGATTTTATCTGCATTCGTTTCTAATTCTTCTGACATTATATTCTCCAATTTGAATACGACATTTTATCAGAGTCGAGAGAATTTATCCACAGATTGACACAGATTTTCACAGATTTAGAAAAGTTGTATGCTTCCTTCACTATGTCAAAACTTGAATCCATCGCAAAACTCGAATCATGGATTGATTCCTACCTCAATTTTGAAAAGACCCCAAAGAAAAATATTTTTTGGCTCGACACCATGCGCTTTTTCTGCGAGAAATTCGGTCATCCCGAAACCTTCGCGCCCTGTTTTCATGTGGCGGGCAGCAAGGGAAAAGGCTCGGTCTCAACTTTCATCGCTTCTATTTTGGACGAAGCGGGCTACAAAACCGGGCTGTACACTTCCCCGCACATTTTGGATTTTATCGAGCGCGTTTCCTCGGCGCACGGCTCTTTTTCAGACGAAGTGTATGACCGCGCGGTAGAAGAAATCATGAGTGGCGTGAAAGCGATTCACACCGAAGAGCTTCCCGGGGAGCGACCGATTACCTGGTTTGAGCTTGTCACGCTCTTTGCTTTTTTGACATTCCGGCAGGCGAAGGTCGATTACTCGGTGTACGAAGTGGGTTTGGGCGGGCGGCTCGACTCAACGAATGTGATTTCGCCCCTCTGCTCGGTAATCACGCCAATCGAACTTGAGCACACGGAATTCTTGGGCGACACGATTGAAAAAATCGCGCACGAAAAAGGCGGCATCATAAAAGAAAACACGCCCGTCGTTATCGCACGGCAACAACCGACCGTTCGTGCCGTGTTTGAAAAAATCGCAAAAGAAAAGCATGCGCCCGTGATTTTTGCAGAAGATGCGATTCAAGACTTGCATTTTGAAACAAAAAATATATCAGAATGTATAAAAAATAATACAAAAACAACGAACGGTAATTCAGATTTTAACAACAAGTGTGTAAAATATAATACATATTCACAAAATAGCGACAATTTCTCACTAATGAGTGTTAGTTTTTCTTCAAAAATCTTCTCGCGACCGATAAAAACCACCTTACAGTTGTTGGGTAAATTTCAAGCTGAAAATGCAAGTCTCGCCGCACTCGCCGTCAAAACCGTGCTTCCGACTGTTAGTGAGGAAATTATCGAGCGAGGGCTAGCAAAGGCAAAACTCCCAGCCCGCTTTGAGATTCTCAAAAACCCGCTGCACAGTTCTGATGAAAAATCGCTCATCGTGCTTGACGGAGCGCACACAGTGAACAGCGTTACTTTCACCATGCAAACTTTTCGCCACGTCTTCGGAGAAAAAAACGACTCGCAGGACAAGCGAATTCTTCTTTTTGCCTGTGCCGCCGACAAGGACGCGAAAGACATTGCCCCACTCTTCAAACATGAATTCGACTCGGTGTTTTTGACGAAGCCTGGAACTGTAAAACAGTCAGATTTGGCCGCGCTCGCACAGGCATTCTGCGCGGCAGAAATCGACTACGACATGAACGAAGATTTTGCAGCGCAGATTCAAAAAGCGATAAAAAAAGCCAGCGACGAAAATGCGATTCTCCTCGTCACCGGCTCATTCTATTTGATTGCAGAAGTAAAAAAGCTGCTACTCAATGTACACTCGTGGAACGCGCTTTGAGATACCGCAAGTGATTTCGTAGGAAATCGTGTTCGTGGCGCGGGCGATGTCCTCTGCGCTTTGGAGCGCGCCGCTGTTTTCAGGACCGAAAATCACCGCGTCGTCCCAGCGCTTTACATCGCTTTCTTTCCCCAAGTCAATCATGCACTGGTCCATGCAGATTCTTCCGCGCACGGGATACGGCTTTCCCGAGACCGCGACTTTGAGCGAGCCTTCGTGCTGATTGAATCGGCGGAACAAGCCGTCGTCGTAGCCGATGGGAATCACGCCGATGTCGGTTTCGCGCGAGGAAGTCCAAGTGCACCCATAGGAGATTGAATGCCCCACGCCGAATTTGCGGATAGCGACCACTTTTGAAACGAGCGCCATCACGGGCTTTAAATCGATTTCTTCGTTTTTTTGCGCAAAATACTCTTTCGTTAAGTCGCCGGGATAGTAGCCGTAACAGATGATTCCGGGGCGGCACATGTCGAGGTGCATTTCGGGATTATTGAGCGTGAGCGCGGAATTGGCGCAATGGCGGATTCCGGGGTCGATTCCGAGTTTTTTAACTTGCTCCGTGGCGAACAAAAACCGCTCGAACTGCGTTTTTGAATATTCGATGTCGTCAGCGTCGAGCGAGTCGGCGACCGAAAAATGCGTGCACATGCCGCCGAGCTTCAAGACTTTCGTGTCTTCTATCATCTTCGCGTAAAACGCCGCTTCCTCGGGCAAACAGCCGATTCGCCCCATGCCCGTGTCCACCGCCAAATGAACAGGAAATTCTTTTTTACCAAGCCTGAGGCACGAAACGGCGATTCCCGTGATGTATTCTTCGTCAAAAACGAGCGGGGTCAAATCATGCTCAACGAGTGCGTCCATTTCATCGGGCGAGCAGAGGCTCAAAACGAGAATCGGGCATGTTATCCCCGCCTCGCGCAACTGGATTCCTTCGTTGATAATCGAAACAGCAAAATAATCAACGCCGCATTCAAGGGCGACCTTTGCGCACTGCACCGCGCCGTGACCGTAGGCATCAGCCTTGATTGCGACGCACATTTTGGCAGGCTTTTGTATTTTTGAACGGATAACGGTAAGATTATGCCGCAGATTTTCGAGATAGATTTTTGCGATTGTTGGTCTCATGGTGTCATTTTATTGACTTGATTTTCTTTGTGCAACAATGACTTTCTTTCTGTATAACGCATTTTTATCTTGTAGAACACCGTGATTTTTTCTATAATTATCCGATTATTTTATCGTGTAGCTTTTTAAAATGTAGCGAACTTAAAAAGTATGAATTCAAGGGGATAAAAAATGAAATCTACCATTCGCACGGGGATTTACATCACACTTGCAGCATCGCTCGTTCTTTCATGCGCATCGACACCAAAATCAACAGAAATAGCAAATCAACTAGAAGAATCAATTCAAGAGGAAGTGCTTCCGCCACCACCGACAGAAGCCGAACTCTATGCACAAAAACTTGCCACCACACATATTGAATTGATTGCTTCCCCAAAAGAAACCACAAAAGGAAAGATTTTTGCTTCACCGTATCAGCTCACGGTCAAAGATACCGACGGAAAGCCGCTCGACTCTGTTGAGATTTCAGTTACGTATCCTGCAAAACGAGAAAATGGACTCGTCGTCTTTTCCCAGACCGTTATCAGCAGTGACGCTGAGGGCAAGGCTTCATTTTTGCCGCCCGTACCTGAGTATGCATTCAACTCAGAAGTCTCATTCACGCCAAACGGTGACTTCTCAAATCCAGAAATTGCCGCATTGGCTCAAAGCTATACCGCCGAACGCGCGCTCAAAGCACCGTTCAAAGTGCAGACGAACCTCAAATCAGCGGGTGGCGTTATCGCGCTCGTTGACTTCAATCAAAACGGAAACGCTATCACGTCAAATCCCGTTTCGTCATCAAATTTGCTCATGACGCTCATGAAACTCGGTTTTACGCGTATCGGCAACATCGACCTTACTAGCCAAGTTGTTGTCGGAGACGATACAAAGATTTTCAATCGGGCAAAATCGATTGTCGGAAACACATCGCAGTATCTTGTGTACGGAACAATAAAGATTGATTCGACTGAAAAAACGGATGCGGGCATTTCGTATACACTCACGGGAATTGTCAAGGCAATGAGCCTTCAAACGAGTGAAGTCACTTTCGCACTCGAAAAAACGGTCACCGTCACCGACAAAAACGACTGGAACGCGCTCGCAAACGCGAGAAAAACGCTTGCCGATGAAATTGCAAACGAAATTAAATACGGCATTTAACGAACTGAAAATTGAAAGGTGAAAATTGAACATTTGATTTTCATCAAAAGATATACTATTTATTACAAGGACTAAGAACATGATTTACACAGACACACGCGACAAATCGGTACAGACGACATTCAAAAATGCCGTCATGAGCGGCATGAGCGAAAAAACAGGCGGATTGTATATCCCTGTTGAATTTCCAAAATTGCCGTCATCTTTCATAAACAAAACGCCGGAGCCGTCGTTCCGCGACATCGCTTTTGAAATGGCAAAGCCCTATGTTGAAGGCGAAATCCCCGACTCAGATTTAAAGGCTATCATCGCCGACGCATATCCGTTCACCGCGCCGGTCGTTCCCGTCGATAAAGTTTCGTATGTGCTGGAGCTTTTCCACGGACCGACCTGTGCGTTCAAAGACTTCGGCGCGCGCTTTATGGCTCGCGTTATGTCTTACTTTAACCGAAGCGAGTCTACCCCGCTCCACATTCTCGTCGCGACTTCTGGCGACACGGGAAGCGCGGTCGGAAGTGCATTCCACAATGTTCCGGGGCTTGATGTCACGATTTTGTACCCAGAGGGAAAAGTAAGCCAGCTTCAGGAAAAGCAGCTTTCAACATTCGACGGAAATGTGCGCGCACTCAAAGTAAAAGGCACTTTCGACGACTGCCAAAAACTCGTCAAAACAGCGTTCACCGACAACGAATTGCGCGCAAAACTTCGCCTTTCTTCGGCAAACTCAATCAACATCTCTCGCCTTTTGCCGCAAAGTTTCTACTATATGTACTCATCTCTTGCCGTGCGCTCACGAAGCTGGGGAGACAATAAAATCGAAAATCCAGCGATTATCTGCGTTGTTCCGAGCGGAAACTTCGGAAACCTCACGAGCGGCTTGATTGCGCGTGAAATGGGCGCACCGATTACAGGCTTCGTTGCCGCAACAAACTCAAACCGCACGATTCCAGACTGGATTGCAACGGGCGACTACAAAGCACGCCCGTCAGTCGAAACCTACGCAAACGCAATGGATGTAGGAGCTCCGAGCAATTACGAGCGAATCCAAGCAATGTACTCGCTCGAAGAAGTACGCTCGCTCTTCGCCTCATATTGGCTTGATAACGAGGGAATCATCGCCTCAATCAAAAATTGCTACGACAAAACAGGCTACACGATTGACCCGCACGGTGCTGTCGGCTGGAAGGCATGGAGCGACATCCGCCACGGCGGCATGGAGGCTCTTAAAAACGGCACAAAGAACGACATCACAAAGCCAGGCCTCACGCCGAATTTGCCGACTTGGGCGGACAAAGTAATCAACAAAGAGGCGGTGGGAATCATCCTCGAAACGGCTCACCCCGCAAAATTCGGCTCGACCGTGCAGAAAGCCACAGGACAGTCTCCGTCAATCCCCGACCGACTCGAAAAAGTCCTCAAACTCGAAGATAAATCCATTCCGATGAATAACGATTACAACGAGTTTAAGAGCTGGCTGTTGGAGAATCTGTAGAAAGTTAGGAGTTAGCAATGAGCAGTGAGCAGTTAGATTGCTTCGTCGCAAGCGACTCGCAATAACAAAAAATTTCAACTTCTCACTCCTACCTGCTAACTGCTAACTTCACACTACATATTCGTGTATTTTTGCACTTCGTCTTCCAAATGCTCTATCTTTATGCCGACTTCCTTAAACATTTCGAGGCTGTCGGCTTCGTCGTGGTAGTGCTTTTCGCAGACGACGCGCTTGATTCCGCAGTTGATGATGAGCATGGCGCAAGTGCGGCACGGAGTCATTTTGCAGTAGACGGTGGCTCCGTCAATCGTGATTCCGCGCTTTGCCGCCTGGCAGATGGCGTTCTGCTCGGCGTGGACGGTGCGCACACAATGCTGGCTGATTGAGCCGTCTGAGTGGAGCATTTTCTTCATCAAATGCCCGACTTCATCACAGTGCGGCAATCCCGCGGGGCTTCCGACATAGCCCGTCACCAAAATTTGATTATCGCGGGCAATCACGCAGCCGCTTCTTCCGCGGTCACAGGTGGCGCGCTTTGCGACAGTGCGGGCGACTTCCATAAAATATTCGTCCCACGTGGGGCGAATGTATTTTTCTTCAGTGGTATTTTTATTTTCTGACATATAAAAAATATATCATAAAGTATATATACGTGTCTTCACACCCGTACAAAAATACTTTCCCGAGCGTACAAGAACAGTCTTCCGACCGTACAAGAACAGTTTCCTAAGCGTACAAGAACACGTTCCCGACCGTACAAGAACACGTTCCCGACCGTGCAAGAACACGTTCCCGACCGTACAAGAACACGTTCCCGACCGTACAAGAACACGTTCCCGACCGTGCAATTTTCTTTTTTTTACCTTAAAAAAGAATTTGAAAAAAATCATTCATTATATTAGACTATTTTTATTATTTTAAAAGGAGCATATGCAATGAAGTTTTTTCACTCATCAGTAAAATCATTCATCATGGCAGCTCTTATGCTCGCCACTGTCGGAACGGTAAGCGCAAAGCAAACCGGTTTGGATCAAATCAAACGCGCGGGAACGCTCACCGTTGGCGTAAAGGACGACGTACCGGGATTCGGCTACCTCAATCCGCAGACGAAGGAATACGAAGGTCTTGAAATCGACATTGCAAAAGCAATCGCCAAAAAGATTTTCGGCTCTGAGTCAAAGGTCACATTCGTTCCGGTCAATGCAAAAAACAGAGGACCGTTCTTGAATCAAGACCGCGTTGACCTCGTTATCGCAACATTCACCGTCACTGAAGAACGCAAGCAGAATTACGATTTCAGCGATATTTACTACACTGACTCGGTTGGACTCATGGTCAAAAAATCATCTGGTATCACCTCATTCCGAAACCTTGAGAACAAAAAAATCGGTGTCACACAGGGCTCAATGACAACAACGACAATCAAAAATGCCGCCATCAAAGAAGGCGTTTTCGTAAACTGCGTCAATTATCCGTCAAACCAGACGCTCAAAGACGCGCTCGACCACAACGAAATCGATGCATTCTGCATTGACGCATCAATCTTGCACGGCTACGTTGATGACTCAGTTACCATCTTGCCTGAGCACTACGATGAAATGATGTACGCAGTTGCCATTAAAAAAGACAATACAACCGTCACAAAGGTCGTAAACGAAGTCATCCGTGACTTGGTAAAATCGGGCGAACTCGACAAAATCCTCGCAAAATACGGACTCAAGTTTTAGTCTTACACGAGCGATTCCAGTTTTTCGCGGATAAACTCACTTTTCTCTCTCAGCCCTACTTTCCCGGCTGAGAGCAAAATCATGTTCGGCTTGGCGGGGTCTAGGCGAACTCGCCCTGCGCTTTCTTTAATCAGCTTTAACACGCGGTCAATTTTTATATCGCTCACTTTACTGAATTCAATCTGAATCACGCCCTGCTTTTCTTTGAGAGAAGAAATAAAGAGTTTTTTGGCAATCACGCGCACTTCGGCAAGGCTCAAAAGGCTGTACACTTCGTCTGGAATCGGGCCGAATCGGTCTTCAAGCTCCAAGTACATGCTTTCAAGCTCGTCCTTACTCTGCACGCCCGCGATTTTTTTGTAGACTTCCATTTTTGTCTGCAAATTCGGAATGTATGAGTCGGGGATAAAGCCTGAATATTCAAGCTCCATGAGCACTTCGTTCTGCGCCTCGTAATTTTCTGAGTTCATGAGCCGTTCGACAGCTTCGTTCAAGAGCTTCACATACAAATCAAAGCCCACGGAATAGACTTCGCCGCTCTGGTCTTTTCCGAGCAAATTTCCCGCGCCTCGTATTTCCATGTCTTTCATCGCGATTTTAAAGCCTGACCCAAGTTCAGTGAAGTCGGAAATGACTTGCAATCGCTTCATCGCGACTTCGGAAAGCACTTTATTTTCTGGGTACAAAAGGTAGGCGTAGGCTTTTCGGTCACTGCGACCAACGCGCCCGCGGAGCTGGTAGAGCTGGCTCACGCCGTACATGTCCGCGCGGTCAATGATAATCGTGTTCACATTCGGAATGTCGATGCCGTTCTCAATAATCGTGGTGGCAATGAGAATGTGGAAGCCGCCCATCTTAAAGCGACGGAAAATGTCGTCAAGTTCTTCCGCGCTCATCTGACCGTGCGCGACATCAATCATCATTTCGGGAACAATCTGCTGCAACTTTCGGCGGATTTCATCAAGGCTTTCCACGCGGTTGTGCAGATAGAAGACCTGCCCGCCCCGCTCCACTTCCTGCCGAATCGCCTTTGCCACGCGCTCTTCGGTGTAGGCATCGACAATCGTTTCAATCGGCTTTCGCGTTTGCGGAGGAGTCGTGAGAAGCGACATATCGCGGATTTTCAAAAGGCTCATGTGGAGCGTGCGCGGAATCGGGGTCGCGCTCATGGCAAGGCAGTCGATGTTCGCCTTCATCGTCTTAAGTTTTTCCTTGTCCTTCACGCCGAACCGCTGTTCCTCATCGATAATCATCAAGCCCAAGTCCTTGAAAATCACATCTTTCTGAATGATTCGGTGCGTGCCGACGAGAATATCAACTTCACCAGTGGCAAGCTGTGCAATAATCTTTTTCTGCTCGGAAGGCGAAATGAACCGTGAAAGTTGGGCAATCTTAATCGGGAAATTGGCGAATCGCTCCACGCACGTTTCATAGTGCTGCTCGGCGAGAATCGTCGTGGGGGCTAAGAACGCAACCTGCTTTCCGCCCATAACGGCTTTGAACGCAGCGCGCATGGCAATCTCGGTCTTTCCGTAGCCCACATCGCCGCAGACAAGACGGTCCATCGGCACGGGCTTTTCCATATCCGCCTTGATTTCTTTTGAGACGGTGAACTGGTCGGGCGTGTCCTCGTAAGGGAATGCGGCTTCAAAGGCAGTCTGCCACTCACCGTCTTTTGGGAACGGGAAGCCTCGGCTCGCTTTTCGGCGGCTGTAGAGCGAAATCAGTTTTTCCGCCAAGTCCTCGACGGCTTTTTTGACCTTGTTTTTGCGGTTTTCCCACGATTTTGAGCCGATTCGGTCTAGGTGCGGGTTTTCGCCCTCGCTTCCGATGTACCGCTGAACCAAATTCACCTGCTCAATCGGCACGAACGCAAATTCTTCGTCGGCATATTCGAGTTTGATATAGTCGCGCTCGTTTCCCATCGCCTTTACGCGCTGAATTCCTCGGAAAATGCCGATGCCGTAGTTCACATGCACGACAAAATCACCCTCGTTCAGTTCGACGAAAGTGTCAATCGCCTGTGATTTTGCGTGATGGAGCGACTTCGGAACATGCTTTCGCCGCCCGAAAATCTCATTTTCCTGAATGACGAGCGTTTTAGTCTCGGAGATGCCGAATCCCGCCGTAATCGCTTTTGGAAACACGGTGAGCGGATAGTACGGAACGCCTTTCTTTGCGTTTTTGGTAAGGCGGTCTAAATACTCGCCCTCAGCAGGCTTATCGATAAAGTTTTTGAGGATTTCTTTGATACGGAGCGACTGGTTTTCGTTGTCGGCAAACACGAAGATTTTCCAGCCCTCGCTCTGCGCGTCTTCAAGCTGCTCTTTTAAATAATTGATGTTGCCGAAAAAACTTCGCGGCGGCTCGCACTCAATCTTAAAGAAATTCACATCATCGTTCGCGTTTTCTTCTTCGTCGGTCTCGGTGTGGAGCGTGCGGAACGAAATACGTTTTTCGGCGATTTTGGAGACCGTCTCAAACGGAAGGAGCATTTCACTTGGCGGAAGGACAGGCAGTTTTTGGCGGGCAACGCGGTACATTCCCGCATACTCGCGGTCAAAATTCTCCTGCATGTTGTTCAAGCGGTCGTAATCGTAGAAGAACACGGTCGTGTCGCGTGAAAAATAGTCGAAGAGCGTGAACTTTTTTTCCCAAATCGCGCCGTAAAACAGTTCCTCGCCCTCAGACTCATGCGACTGCCGCAACTCGTCAAGCAGTTTTTTCTTCGCCCTCTCGGCTTCCTCGGTAAGGGAAAGATATATTGTGTCATCAGAAGAATTTCTCACGGAGCGCACAGAGTTCACAGAGGAATTTATCAAATCCGCGTCATCTGCGTTATCCGCGTCCAATTTCTTTCCAAATTTCTCAAAAAGTTGCTCCAGTCGCCCCACAAGTTCATCGTTCCAAATCACTTCCTTCATCGGGTAAATCAAGAGGCTTTCGCGGAGTTCTAGCGTGGACTGGCTTTCGGCGTTGAATGACTTAATCGAGGCAACTTCGTCAAAATCAAAGAGAATGCGGCTCGGATTTTCTTCGCCCGGCGTGAACACATCAAGCACTTCGCCACGGAGCGTGAATTCGCCCGCAACACCGACCTTCGGAACGCGGATATAGCCCAAAGATGAAAGTTTTTCCGCCAAATCTGCAGGGTCAATCTGAGTGCCCTTTCCGAGCGAAAACACGAGCGAACGGATATAATCGGGAGACGGAAGCGGCGTCTGGAGCGAGCGTTGGTTTACGATAAACACGCGAGGCTTTGTGCTAGCCGATAAGTTCCGCGCCTGATAGCAAAGCCGCGCCAAAACGCCACTGCGCTGCCCGAACACCGCGCTTCCAACCGCACTCGCACGGTAGGGAACTAAGCCCCACCACGGAAGCACATAAAGCTCAACCGAATCAGAAAAAGCGGTCTCAAAATCCTGCCGAATGTCAAGCGCGTCCTTGTCCGTGGGCGCGACAATCACAAAATCAAGGGCAGAAGCCGAAAGCGAAGAAACGCCGTCCTTCTGCTGATTCTGCGCATACCGTCCCGTCGCATTGTACTGGAGCGATGAAAGAATGTGAGCGCGCACCGAGTCGATGTAATGCGCCGTAAGAAAAGATGCCGATGTAAGCGAAACGCCCTCAATTTCAGCGGGAAAATACTCGCCCGAAGCGAGCGTTTTTATATCAGAGAGAAAATCGCGCCAACCTGAGGTGACAGAAACGATATAATTTGTTAATAATGATTTCATGAAAACATTCCGATAATAAATGTGAATATCTCTAAAAATGAGGAGCCTTCGTTGAAACGTACTCTTTTCGCTATTATAACAGTTTTCTCACTCTTTGCACAGTTTGCATTCTCACAAAATACAAATACTGCGCTTCAGGCGGACTATTCGAAAGCGTCCGTCTCAATCAAATTCTACGACCGCACGATGTACTACCCGGGAAATAAAGAGGACAATCCGATTTATGTCGACGTCGCGATTACAAACAAAGGCACGGACACGCTCCGATTCAAACTCGCCGATGACCGCATGTTCTCACTCGACTTCTATGCCTACACGATAAAGAACACAACATTGCCGAATACAAAAGATGTAATCATCAAGCGCTCAACAAACCAGACCGTCTATTTCCGAGAGCTTGCGATTGAGCCAGGAGAGACCTATTCTTTCGTGGAAAATGTGAAGGACTACATTCAGATTGATGAGCCGTCAATTTATTACCTCGAGATGCGCTTTTACCCCGAATTGTACAAATCTCGAACGATTGAAATCGCCTCAAACCGCCTGAGTCTCGACATCCGTCCCGCTCCTTCGGCATCGGCATCAAGCATTCTTCCTATCGAGAACAAAACGACATCACTTTTGAAGCCAGAAGCAATCTCTCCCGACAAAGTGGTCGAGCAGACGATTACCGCGCGACAAAAATCACTGTGGGATCAGTATTTTCTCTACATGGACATCGAGCAGATGATGGTGCGAAACAGCGAAGTCAACCGCAAATACAAAAATGCAAGCGCAGACGAACGAAATCGCATGCTTCAGGCATATAAAGGCGATCTTATGCAGAATAAAATCGATTACGACATTGTGAGCATTCCAGAGCGTTTTTCAATCGAAAACACGTCGTATTCACAGACCGACGGTACAGTTTCGGTCATTGAATGGTTCAAATATCCGAATTTCAGCGAGAAAAAGCGCTACATCTATAAAGTACGACAGCGCGATGGCATCTGGCAGATTTATGACTACTCAGTCACGAACTTAGGAACAGAGTAGCAAAACGGAAAATTGAAAACTGAAAGTTGAAAGGTGGAGATTAAACTATGAAAGCTCTGCTCGTGGCAGATGACGAAAAGGCTATCAACAACATTTCGGAAGTTCTCAAGGCAGCTGGCTACGACCCGATTGTCTATAAGTGGCTTTTAAAGGCACTCGACAACATCGAAGAAGTCGCCCCGCACCTTATCATCGTGAGCACCGCAGATTATCCCCGCCACTGGAAAACGCTTGCGCAATACGCATCAACTGGATTCGGCGACTACGCGCCAGAACTCATTCTGTACACAGACGAAAACTTCAGCGAAGAAGAGAAAAAAAAAGCAGAAGCGCTCCATGTCAGAGGCTATTTCAACTCAGTCGGCGTAGAAGGCTTGGACCAACTGCGTGAAATTCTCACAAAAACCGATGACATTTACTCTGGGTCGCTTGCCGATGAGGAGCAAAATCGTATCGGTATCACCACTGAGGACGAAAAAGCGGCGGAAAAATTACAGGAACTTGCAGATGATGAACGCGCTGCTGACAAACTCGAACGAATTTCAGGCAACGAAGAAATCGAAATACCGACCGTTGCCGACATTCTGAGCGAGCCGTATGATGCAGAAACGGCGACCGCGCTCCCCGGCGAGGAAGGGCTAAAAAAATTGCTCGAAGAAGTTTCTGAAAAAACAGACTTTGAAGATTCAGAAAATGATGATACAATATCAGTAGATTCAACAGGAGAAAACACTATGGCTGACGAACAGAGCATCGACGAAAAACTGGCGGCTATCATGAATGCAAATAAAGCTGACGCAAAAGAAAAAGCAGAAGCACTCAATCTTGACACTGGCTCAAATTCCGTTTCGTTTGTGTTCACGAATCCGATTACGCTTGCAATGGTCTCAGGCGTCGCACGCAATTACAACGGGCTTGTCCTTGAATTCACCCCTGATATTCCGTCTTTTATCCTCAATCTCTCTCCTGGAACAAAAATCGATATTGCCTCAATAAAAACAAACGACAAAATCGAAAATGTGTTCGCAGAAGTCATGTCAAACGATACCAAAAAGCTCGCGCTGGCAATTAAGAAATAATGAAACAGCAACAGTCGGCTAAGTTTTTTTGTGAAAACTGCGGTGCAGAAGTTCCTCAAGATGCGCGCGTATGCAGGCACTGCGGGAAATTTTTTTCCTCAGTAAAATGCCCTGTCTGCGGCGAAACGGGAACTCCGGGCAAGTTTACAAATGGCTGCCCAAAATGCGGCTATGCGGTCGGAAAAGGCAAAAAAATAAGCCCCCCCTCTCAAAAAGAACAAAAAGCATCTCGAAAATCAAAACGAGCCCTGCTCTCAGCCATTGATGCACGCAATCCAGCAGTCACAAAACGATTTCGCACCGCTGACGGTACATTACCGGCGTGGTCTTTTTTTGCCATTTTCGCAATTTTGCTTGGCTTTGTGTTTTGCGCCGTAAAATACCTCGGAATTGTGTAAAAACGAACGACGGCAAATTGACACTCAGAGCCGTTTTCACTAAGATATAGAAACATTTTTTTGCTCGCCCGGGTGGCGGAATTGGCAGACGCGCTAGGTTCAGGTCCTAGTGAGGGCAACTTCATAGGGGTTCAAGTCCCCTTCCGGGCAAACTTCTTTTCCAAATACAAAAGACTTCGGATTGCTCCGAAGTCTTTTGTTTTAGCGTTACAATGCCGCACTTCCTGTGTTCATGTTGGTGAGGAATGCCTCGTTGTTTCGGCTCTTCTTCATCTGCTCAAGGATAAGCTCGGTGATTTCGGCGTCTTCCATTGGGTTGATGACTTTGCGCAATACCCACAGTTTCTGCAAGGTAGCCTCGTCAAGCAACAGCTCTTCCTTTCGCGTGCCAGACTTTTTGATGTTGATTGCAGGGAACAAGCGACGTTCTGCCAGGCGGCGGTCAAGGTCGATTTCAGAGTTACCCGTACCTTTGAATTCCTCGAAGATAACCTCATCCATGCGGCTTCCTGTGTCAATGAGCGCGGTTGAAATGATTGTGAGAGAGCCGCCCTCTTCGATATTTCGCGCCGCACCGAAGAATCGCTTCGGCTTGTGGAGTGCGTTTGAGTCAACACCGCCCGAGAGCACTTTGCCGCTCGTAGGAACGGTGACATTGTACGCGCGCGCAAGGCGGGTGATTGAGTCAAGCAAAATAACGACATCGCGTTTGTGCTCAACTAAGCGTTTTGCCTTTTCAAGCACCATTTCAGCGACCTGAACATGGCGCGTTGCCTGCTCGTCGAATGTTGAAGAAATGACTTCGCCCTTGATTGCGCGCTCCATGTCGGTGACTTCCTCTGGGCGTTCGTCAATCAAAAGAACGATGAGATAGACTTCGGGATTGTTCGCAGTGATTGCGTTCGCAACCTTCTGCAAAATAGTGGTTTTACCCGCTTTTGGCGGAGCCACGATAAGCAAACGCTGACCTTTTCCGATTGGCGCGAACAAATCAATGACGCGCGTGCTGTACTCGGTGGAAGTTGTTTCAAGCGTGAGTTTTTCTTTTGGATAAAGAGGGGTTAAGTTCTCGAATGGAACGCGCGTTTGTGCGACACGCGGCTCGTCAAAGTTGACCGTCATAATGCGCAAGAGCGCGAAGAATCTCTCGCCTTCTTTTGGACTTCTCGTTTGTCCGTAAATCGTATCGCCCGTTTTAAGGTTGAACAAGCGGATTTGGCTTGGGGAAATGTAAATATCGTCTGGACCTGGCAAATAGCTGTTCTGTGGCGAACGCAAGAATCCGTAGCCGTCGGGCAAGATTTCCAAAGAGCCAGAAGCGAAAATCAATCCGCCGCGCTCGGTGTGCGACTTTAAAATAACGAAGATTAAGTCCTGCTTTTTCATGGCGGGAAGCTCTTCTTCGGGGTAGCCGTACTCAATCGCGAGATTGCGCAGCTCGGGCATACTCATTTTGGTGAGGTCGTTGATTAAAAGCTTAGGCTTTGCTTCGAACTCTTCGGGATTTTCGATAATCTGCGCCTGTGCCGTTGCCTCGTCGCGGGCAGCATTTCGGGCGGCTATTCGCTCACGGTAGCTCTGGCGGCGGTCATAGCGTCCGCGTTGATTCATGCCCCCCATATTGTTGTTCATGCGGTTAGTGCGATATGTGCGCATAGGCGTATACTGCTGCTCAGCAGAAGCCCCACCCTGAAAGTCAGCAGGTGCATTCGCCGATTCTGTGGAAGTTTGATTTTCTGTTGCTGAGCCTTCAGTATTTTCTGCACCAAGCGAGGCAGTCGATGGTGTTTCTGAAGCAGAATCAGCAGATGCAAATGATTCAGGCTGTTTTTCTGTTATTTCAGCGTTAGATTCTTCAATAGGATTTTCGTTTTTTACGACAATACGACGGCGCGGTCTAACAATTTTTGCGGGTTTTTCTTCTGTAGGAAAAACGCTTTCTACAGAGTTGGCGGGAGCTGAATCAGAAGGCTGTAAGTCCAATTCAAGCTGAGGATTCTCTTGTGCCACAGGATTTTCTTCAGGTGTGGCAACGGAACGGCGGCGTGAAATCAATGCCATTTTTCTGTCTCCATGAGATTATATAAAAATATAAAAAAAATATGACGAAATACCATGAATGTTTTGTATTTGTATGTATATTTAAAGTATTGGATTTTTATTAAGAAATTTTTAGTAAACTAATTACGTTCCAAAAACTATATCTGAGTGCTATTAAAGCACTCCCCTAAAAAAAAGTCAATAACTATCGGGGATCATCAGACTTTAAAACAAGTGCATTTTTGTATTCGGCAGATGCAACAGAAAAGAGATTCACATCAGGTTCTTCATCAATCATTGAAATCTGTCCTTCAAATTCGACATCTTCTGCAATACGAATGCGAGCCGTTTTGACATCGCCACGGACAACACTTCCTGTACACATCTCGACGCGCTCTGAAGCCTCAATATCGCCGGTCACTGTTCCTGAAATAACAATTGAATGTGCCGTCATTTTTTTAACAGAACAAATTGCGCCTTTTTCAATTTCAAGCTCACCCGTCGCTTTTATCTCACCGTTGAATTTTCCTGTAATAACAAGGCTGTCCGTAAACTCTAACACTCCGTCAAATTCTGTCTCTTGACCAAGTACCGTCACGTTCTTTTTCTGATTTTCTTCTGACATAACAACCTTACTTTAACAAATCGAATGGATAAAATCAACAACAAAACACCAGTCAAACACGAGAGGACAATGACACAAAAATCCCCAAGAAGAACATACATGGTATTTCCATGAGCGGGAATAGCAACATCAGAAACGAGAAAATCATCTGTTCCGCTTTCAAGCTGCTCAGTCACTGCTCCATTTTCATTGATGACACAGGTGACTCCATCGATTGTACTCCGCACAAACGGTACGGCACATTCCGCGCTTCTGAATACCGACATTGAAAGATGAATATTCTGAGCAGCACGAGAATGCGCCCATGCATCATCGCTGATATTGACAAAAAAGTCGGCACCGCTTTGTTTCATTTTTCTGACAAATGGAGCAAAAGAATCTTCAAAGCAGATTGGCACGCAAAAATGAGTAGAATCAAACGAAAAGACTGTTATATCGGTTCCCGCAGTGAAAAAATCACAATTCAAACGCGTTTTTATCGGTTCAAAGCATGGAAAATCAAGAAACTTCGGCCAATACTCCGTAAAGGGCACAAGATGATTTTTTGAATACACGGCGACGTTTTTCTGCACAGAATCAAAATAGAGCGCACTGTTATGCGTTTCACTCCCATCAAAATAGGAGTTGCCCACAATGAAAGACTTTTGCGTAGTTTTTATATACGCAGTCACTTGTAGCGAAAGCTCATGCCGCTGCCTATCACGAGGATGATTCAGATAATAAAAAATATCGGGAACAACAGCAGTTTCCGGCCAAACAATCAGTTGTATATCAGGGTACAGCCGAAGCGCAGCGTCAGTCAGAGCCTCAAGACGAAAAACGTCACGCTCGTATGCATCTAAAGAAGCAGAATCAGCAGAGGAAGCATTTTGAATCAACGCTATTTTCAAAGTTCTCGATTTAGTTTCATTCTTCATCACATCTGAAATTCCGTAAAAGAGATGAAGCGCAAGCAATAAAGAAAGGCAAAGACGAATTTCCCGCACGCGTTTTGATATGCTTCGTTCAGCAATAATCTGCGCACAAAGCGAATTAACAAGCATGATGATGAAAGAAACGCCCCAAATTCCGAATAAGCGCGCGAATTTCAAAAAAACAGGATTTCTCCACTGCGTATACCCAATAATGCCGTAAGAAAAGCCAAACACCCCTCTCGTTCGTACATACTCGACCGTAAGAAAAATGCAGCATCTGACAAGCCAAAAAAAACGGTCACAACGAGGAGGCATATATCGTTTTGCAAACGCAATAAGAAAAAAAAGCAGTGCATAATACGTCGCGAATAAAAAACAAACAAAAGAAATCGCCACGACACCATATGACGACAGCCAAAAGCAAAAGAAAAAATAAGAAACTGCTCCGTAAAAAAATCCACTGGCAACAGAACGCCGAATTGAAGCAGAATCTAAAAATAAAAAAAGCGGGATATACGCAAACCAAGCAAAAAAAGCACAGCCAGTCTTAAAAACAAAGCCCGGCTGAGCCAAGACAAACAGGCAGACAGAAAGCGCACACTGCAAAAAGGGCAGCATGCTATTTTTTTTCAACAGGAATCTCCATCAAAGACTTTTTTAATTCCTGACCGGCGCGGAATGCGGCGACATAGTGCGGCTGAACAGACAATATCTCGCCTGTTTTAGGATTGCGAGCCTTTGAGCGACCATTGCGAAGCCTCGGTTCTAGCGTACCAAATCCCCGAAGTTCAACAGTCGCTCCGTTTTTGAGCGCATTTTTTAATTCACCCAAAACGTTATCAAAAACTTCCTGTATCACTTTTTTTTCAATTTTTGTATTCGCATGAAGATTATCAACGATATCGTTTTTGGTGACTTTTTTGACAGACATAAAAACCTCAAAATAACATAAAAAAAATGCTACCTGAAGTGCACTAAGAACATACATTCAGATAGCGTATAAAAAATGCAATACTAAATTTGAATTAGTTTGCAGCTGCAAAAGTTTTGTTGAAGAAATTCTGCATTCGTGACTTTTTGCGTGAAACAGAATTGCGCTTCAACACGCCCTTGCTGCGTGCAGAATCAAGTTTAGAAACCATGATTCGAAGTTTTTCTTCTGCAAGCTTCTGGTCTTTTGCCTGAACAGCCTCAATGAACTGACGTACATAGGTGCGACATTCGCTTTTGATTGCTTTATTGTGCAAACGACGATCTTCGCTCTGTCTAAATCTTTTTTGTGCAGACGTTTGATTTCGTGCCATATGGAAAAATCCCCCAAAATAATGTTCTTTTTCAGTATAAATTATAAAAAAAACCTTACAACTTCCAGCTGCAAGGTCTATGTATCATCTCCTAGCAGAATTGAACTGCTGTTGTCGGGATGAAAACCCGATGTCCTAACCACTAGACGAAGGAGACATCATTGCAACTCAGTAGCGAGCTGACTTTGATACTATATCAGAACGAAAAATCTTAGTCAACAAGAAAACAGGGATTTTTTGGATTTTTTTTCAGTCTTCCTCGCTCTCCATGCCGTATTCCGCAAGCTTTCGGTGGAGCGTCTTTCGCCCAATTCCGAGAATGTCCGCCGTCTTGCTTTTGTTGCCCTTGTTGGCGGCAAGGGTTTCCTGAATGATGATTTTTTCGGCTTCGTCGAGCGTGATTCCCACGGGAACGGAAATGCTTTCGACGGAAGAAGCGCGGCTCACCGAGGGCGGTAAGTCTTCAAGCGTGATTTCTTCGCCGCTTGCCATAACGACCGAGCTTTCCACGCAATGCTGTAACTCGCGGATATTTCCAGGCCAGTCATATTTGTAGATGGCGGCACGGGATTGGTTGTCAAAGCCCGTGATTTTTTTGCCGTTTTCTTCGGTGTATCGCTCCAAAAACGAGTTCAACAGAAGCGGCAAATCGTCCTTCCGCTCGCGCAATGGCGGCACTTCGATATGGATTCCGTTGAGTCGGAAATACAAGTCCTCGCGGAATCGCCCAGCCTTCACTTCTTCTTCGAGATTTCGGTTGGTGGCGGCAATCACGCGCACATCGACTTCGATTGGTGACTCCCCCCCCACTCGCTCGAATTTCTTTTCTTGCAGAACGCGCAAAAGCTTCACCTGAACGCTCGGATTGATTTCGCCGATTTCGTCCAAAAAAATCGTTCCGCCGTGCGCAAGCTCGAATTTTCCCTTGTGCATGCTTTCCGCATTCGTGAACGCGCCCTTTTCATGCCCGAACAGCTCGCTTTCAAGGAGCGTTTCGCTCAAAGACGAGCAGACCACGGGGATAAACGCCTTTTCGCTCCGGGAAGAAAGATTGTGAATCGCGTTCGCCACGACTTCCTTTCCGACGCCCGTTTCGCCCGTAATCAGCACGGAAATACGAGCATCGGCGACCTTCTTCACGAGGTTCATCACCTTCTGCATTGCCGCGCTCTTTCCGATTATCATGTCGGTCTTTTTTTGTGAATCAACTTGCTTTAAAAGCTCGGCGTGCTGGATCGAAAGTTCCCGCCCCTGCAAGGCTCGCTTAACGATGACTTCAAGCTGCTCCAAATTCAAGGGCTTGGTGAGAAAATCATACGCGCCGTCCTGCATTGCTTTGACCGCCGCGTCGATTGAGCCGTGTCCCGTGAGCACAATCACGGGGATTCCGGGCATTTTCGTTGTGACTTCGCGCAGAACCTGCTCGCCTGAGATAGAGCCGGGCATACGCAAGTCCGTAATCACGAGGTCAATGTCGCCCTTCGCGATTAAGTCCAAGCCTTCCTTTCCGTTCGCGGCGATTTTGACATTGTAGCCGTCCATCTCAAAATCGGCGGCAAGCCCCTCGCGGATATTTTTTTCGTCGTCTATGATAAGGATTGTAAATTTCATGCGTTTTCTCCCGTAGGCGTGCAGTCTTCCCTAAAAGTGAGCAGTTTCTTTTCCATTTGGGGAACGGGAAGCTCGATGGTGAATGTCGTTCCCGTACCCAGCTCTGACTTCACGCTGATGTCGCCCGAGAATTCCTTGATGATTTTGTAGCTCATCGCCATGCCAAGCCCCGTGCCGTTCGACTTTGTGGTGAAGTACGGCTCGAACACGCGCGAAAGCGTCTCCTCGTTCATGCCGATTCCGTCGTCTTTGAAAGTGAGGATGTAGCGGTCGTTTTCGATTTTGGAGCGGATTTGAATCGTTCCGCTCACCCGCTCTGACTCAGAGGAATCTTCGTCCACGCCGAATTTCTTTTCGATTGCAAAAATCGCGTTCTGCGAGAGGTTCACGATGACTTCGCGGAAAAGTTTTGCGTCAAGAAGCACGCGCACTTCGCAGGCGCAGAGGTCGGAATCAAGTTTGATGTGCTTTTCGGTGAATTCGGGCGTGAAAAACGAGATGAATTCGCCCAAGATTTTGTTCGGGTTCACCAGCTCCAGCTTCGCCGAAATCGGGCGCACCGCCATGAGGAAATCGACCACGATTTTGTTCAGCCGCTCAATTTCCTGCGTGATGACTTCAAGGTAATCCTCGGCGTATTTTGGAGGGGGAAGAGAGCCGTCGCCCTCGCGCTTTTTTTTAATTGCCTTCTGCATGAGCTGAATGTGAATCGAAATCGCCCCGAGCGGGTTTTTGATTTCGTGCGCCACGCTCGCCGCCACATTTGTAAGCCCCGCGAGCGTTTCCATGCGGTGCAGGAGCACTTCCTGATTGCGCTTTTCGGTCACATCGTCGATTCGGATAATCGTTCCGATGAGGTTCTTGCTCTGGTTCAGATTTTTGACGAGCGGAGTCACATAGAGGTCAACAAAACGGACTGAGCCGCCCGAAGTCGCCACCGTGAATTCGTCTGAGATGTTCGTTTTGTCGGCTTCAAAGGCATTTTTGAGAAAACGGGAAATCTCCTCGTCGTCGATGAGCGACCACACGGGAATGCTCTCGGACTTGGAATCCTCGGGATTTGACTTGAACGGCAGAAATCGTTCCGCCGCCTTGTTGATTTTGAGAAGGCAGAAATGCTCGTCAACGATGAGAAGTCCCGTGGAAAGGCTCTGGAAAATCGCGTCGAACATGTCAATCTGCGCATAGCCGTCCTCAACGAGCGACTGAATCTGCGCGGGAGAAAGTTTGTCGATTTTTTGTGAAACACGACGGGAGAATTCGGTCATGCGCTCGCCCCCGACTCCGCCCAGCTTCGCTTTACGCTCGACAAATCCCGCGAAAGCCGTTCAATCGCGGCGGCGAGAGAGACATTGTACACGGTGACGGAATTGTAACACTCGCGGGCAAATCCCACGATTTTGGCGCAGACTTCGCTCCGCGCGGGGCTCAGCACTTCTCCGCGCGCGCACTCCAAGATTCCCGTGAGGAAGATTTTGAGCAAAAAGCGCGGCTCAAAGGCGTTGCATTCTTTTACGATGGTGTCCGAAAGCGGAATCTGACCGCCCATGAGGTAGGTAAAATACGCGGCGGCTGATTTTTTGATTTCGGCGGGCTTTACGGGCAAGAAAAGCTGCAAATAGTCGTTTATGAGGAGATTTTCTTCATCGCCACGGGCATGGAACACACGCTGGACGACTTCTTTTTGCTGAATCGCGCTCCGTTCGGTAAAGTTGTAAGTCCTCACACGCGAAAGAATCGTCGGCATGACCGCGCCCCTGTTCGCCGTGGTGAGAATGAACACCATGTCTTCAGGTGGCTCTTCGAGGATTTTGAGCAAGGCATTCCGCACGCTTTCAAGCATCCGCTCCGCGTTCTCGATGATGAAGATTTTTTTGCCCGATACGCTTTTCATGTGCGCCCAAGACGAGGCTCGGCGAATCTGATTGATGGGAAGCGAATCGTACATAAAACTTGCGCTCAGTTTGTCGCAGTTCTTCACGATGTCGTCGCAGATTTTTTCGAGTTTTTCGGAATCGGGCAAGTCCTTTTCGGGATTGAGTTTTTCCATCTGCTCGTCAATCGCCGCAACAATGGGGGCGAGCTTTGAAAGCTTGTCGTCGCCTTCCCAGAGAACCTGAGAAAAGCGCATCGTGAGCTTGCGAACCGAGCGGATAAACAGGTAGCGCACCGCCACAAGGAAGCTCGAATTGTCGAACGCCGCCTGCAAGAACGCCTTTTTTGCCGCAAGGATTTCAAGCGAGCAGTCGCGAGGACCTGCAAGCAGCACATTCGTGTTGGAAAGCTCCTTGTTTTTTTTGCACGACGGGCAGTCGCAGAGCCAATGCCCGCGCTGATTGTACTGATTTTCGCCCGAGCAAGAGAGAATCCGCGCGATTTCAAGCGCACAGGTGAGTTTTCCCGAAGAAGCAGGACCGCTCAAAAGAATCGCGCCCGGAAGGCGGTTGTTCAAAATATCCTCGCGCAAGAGCGAAGACGCGTTCTGATAGAGAAGATTGTCGAACATTAGGCAAGCATCCCCCGAATGTAGGAAATGGGCTGTTCAAGGTACGGAAGCAGGATTTTTGCGAGCGTACTTGAATCAAGAAGCGAAGAAAAATCAAACCAAATCTGCGCTTTCATCAGAATGAGGACACATGAGACTATCAAAAGCCCCTCAATCGCGCCGAAAGCAAGCCCGAGCACGCGGTCAAGGCTTTTCATGATTTCACCCGAGAAAATCGCACCAACGATAATCTGAATGATTTTGACGATGAGAAATGCCGTGATAAAAATGAGGATAAAGGTAAGCACCACATCAACGGCGGGAATTTTCACGATTTTTTCGATGTGCGGGGCAAGCAAGCCGCAGAAATAGAAGCCTGCGACAACGCCTACAATCACGGCGAGTTTTCCGAACAGCTCTTTGATAAGCCCGTGAATCATCGCCACGAACGCAAATGCGGCAATGATAATCAAAAATACGATGTCAATGAAAGTGAATGTCATTTTGCCTCTCCGTTTTCGGCATTGGCTTCTTCCCACACGAGTTCCGCGATTTTGAGCGCAGGGCGTTTTCCTTCAGAAAGCGATTTTGAAGCAAGAGCCGCGTTCATGCGGAACGCAGAATCACTCATTTTTAAAAGCGCGTCTTGTAAGTGCGCAGAATCGGCTTCTTCTCCCAAAAGGACGAGAGCCGCTCCCTTCTCTTCAAAGAATTTCGCGTTGTCAACCTGGTCGCCCCTCGTTCCGCTTCCGCACAAGGGAATCAAGACCATCGGCTTTCCGAGCACCGAGGCTTCCCAAATCGAATTCGCCCCCGCCCGCGAAAGAACAATGTCCGCACAAGAAATCACATCGCTCATCTCTTTGTAAATGAAGGGATGCAAAAAATAGCCCTCATGATGTTTCGGCATTGCGTCCGCATCCTTCGCGCCGCACTGATGAACGACATTGAAGCGTTCGGTGAGCCAGTCAAGATTCTCGGCGACAAGCTCGTTTATCTGATGCGCACCCAAACTTCCGCCGAGCACAAGGAGAATCGGCTTTTCGGGATTATAGTCGCTCCGATTTTCAAAAAGGAATTTTTTTCCGTTCTCGGGATTCGTCTCATAAAAGACCGGGCGAACCGGATTCCCCGTGACAATGGCTTTTTTTGCCTTTTCCGCGCCCAAGAATTTTTTTGTTTCTTCGTATGAAACTAAGATTTTTGTGGCAAAACGGGAATTCAATCGCGTCGCAAGCCCCGGCGTAAAGTCGCACTCATGCGTAAAGACGGGGATTTTTAGGCATTTTGCCGCCATGCACGGGGGAACACTCACAAATCCGCCCTTCGAGAACAAAACGACGGGCTTCACCTTCAAAAGCACAAAAAATGACTTTACGAGACCCGCGAAAATCTTAAAAAAATCAGTGAAATTCTTGAATGAAAAATAGCGGCGCAGTTTTCCGCTCGGAATTCCGATGAATTCATCGACCGAACCTGATTTTTCGACCAAATCCTTGTCCATGCCGCTTGAATTTCCGAGCCAGATGATTTTAATGGTTTGATTGTTTTTATGTGAAAGGGAGCGAAGTTCATCGCAAACGGCGAGCCCGGGATAGATATGACCGCCCGTACCGCCGCCTGCAAAGACGAACGTGTGTCCTCGTGATTCTTGGTGCTTCATTGAATCATTATGACACACTTTTAGAAGATAGACAATGATTAGAGCTTTGCGCGAAGGCTAACAGCACCGCTCCAAAGGTTGTCGTCGCCACCGATATGGCGCAAATCAGCACAGACACTTGCCGTAAGCTGAATGAGCATGAAGTTAAAGCCGACGCCACCGTAAATCTGCGGCTGGAATCCACCGAATCCGTCAGATGAAGCCGTTCCGCTGTATGATGAAGCAACCTGAGCTGCATCAAGCCCTGCAACAAGCGTGCTGTTTTTCACGTTCCAATCCCAATCATTTGAGTAGTTTGAAATGACGCCGCGCAATCCGAGGAACGGAGTGAAACCGATTCTTACAACGGGAATATTGAATGCTTTTGAGACCTGCACCTGACCGTACAAGGTGTGAACATCGTAATCAACAGCTACTTCTGCGTTTTTATTGCTCGCGCCGAACGTGCCTTTGTTCATTGAGTAGCCGACACCGACCGAAAGCCCTGGGCAAATCAAGCCGTCTTCAAGAATCGCATAGCGCGCATCAACAGCCAATGTAAGGAATTCCACGGTAAAATCAGCACTCATCGTGTTTAAGTTGCTCACATCAAGCGTCATAAAAGAAACACCGATATCAAACGGCAAAAATACGCCACCGACACGGACATCTGCATTCAACACAGGGAAATACAAATCGCTTTTTACACCACTAATACCGAGTTTATCAGCAGCTTTTGCGATTCCCTCGGTGTTGAGATGCGTGAATCCCGCATTGAAACCAACGGCAAAATGCGGTGGAACAGCAGGAAATACCTTACCGATGAATGCATCCGCATACACGTTCTGCTGAACAGCTGCCTGTGGAACAGCAAATCCGAGTTCATCAGCGAAATCATCCATGCCAGAATTGATTTCGTTTATATATGAGTCCGTAAAATCAGAAGCAGACGGCAAAGCAAACGAAAGTGAAATTCCGCCAGTCAAAAGCAGCGCGGAAAAGGCAATTTTTTTCAAAAGTTTCATAAAATACTCCTGTTTATATTTTTACCACAGATTATAAATAGCATTTATCAAGTGGCATTTTATTACACAAAATTGTAACGCACATTCATGAAATTACAATCAAATTTTATGAGAGTTTTTCAAGGATTTTTGCACCGACCTTCCAGTTGTCGCCCGCGCCCATTGTGACAAACACATAACCGTCAGGAAAATCAGCCCCGCTCGGCTCAGAAAGGAAACGAAGCCCCAATTTCGCCGCCTCGCTGAATTCGCCCGCGTAGGAGACATCGCCGTGGTATTTTTTTGCATGCTCCGCCAAGATTTCGCCCGTCACGCTCGCCGCGCTTGCGTCCTCCCGTGCGCTTCCGTAAATCTTATTGATAATCACTTTGTCCGCGCTTTCAAACGAAGAAGCAAATTCTTCAAGGAGAGCAGCTGTGCGCGTATAAGTATGGCTCATGAAATCCACGATGATTTTGTGGTTCTTGTAGAATTCTTTAAAACCCGCAAGCGTTGTCTTAATCGCCGTGGGGTGATGGCCGTAATCGTCAATGAAAATAACATCTTGCCCGAGCGGTGTTTTTGCCCGCCCCACGATTTCGCTCCGCCGCTTTCCACCCGCAAAATTCTTTAAGCCGCGCTTTAAGTCTTCGGTATAATCGAGCGGATTTTTCCCTGCGCTTTTTAAAAGCTCGCACGAAAGAGCCAGTGCCGCCGTTGCGTTCCGCACATTGTGGTCGCCCGGTACGCAAATTGCGCATTCACCGAGAAAAGCCACCGTAAAATAGTGAACGCCGTTTTCCACGCGACCAAAAGTGAGCTTGTAGTCGCCCGCCGCTTTTTCGCCGTAGCCAATCGCCTGAATATCACTTCGCTTTTCTTTTGCAAGGGCGACCGCCTCGCACGCGCCTTTGTCGTCCGCGCAGAAAATCACCTGTCCGCCGTTTGGAAGCTTACAAATATAGTCCACGAAAGCGGAACGAATGTCCTCGTAGGTCGGGTAATAGTCCTGATGGTCGCTTTCAACGCTTGTGAGGATGATTTTTTTTGGCTCGAATGCCATAAAGTGCCGCTGATACTCGCAGGTTTCCGCCACGAAATACTCATGCCCCTTCGTCATCACGCACGAGTCGCCGAAACTTTTGATGATAGAGCCAGCCAGCACCTGAGAATCAAGCGGAAGTTCCTTTAAGAGCGTTCCTACAAGCCCCGTTGTCGTCGTTTTTCCGTGAACGCCGCACACGCCGCACGAATAAGAAGTGCCGCTCACCGCGCCGAGTGCCTCAGAATAGAGCATCATCGGCAAACCGCGCTTTTTTGCCTCAATCAAATCGGGATTTTTTTCGACCGAGTACGCGCTTGAATAAATCACGAACTGCACGGAATCGGTGATGTTGCTTTCCGAGAACGGGAGCGCGGAAATTCCCAGTTTTTCTAAGATTTCGTCGGTGTAGAAGCGTTCTGAAACATCGCTTCCCGTAATCACCGCACCGCGAGCGTGCAAAATCTCGACAAGGGCAACCATTCCCGTGCCCTTGATTCCGACAAAATGAAAATGAACGCCCTCAAAACGAGAGGGCAAATTGAATTCAGACATTTTAAACCTGGAAGTTGTCAATTTGATTTCCGATAAGCTCAATCGATGTCTTCATTTTATCAGAAATCGAGTCCAATGCACTACCCGTTTCACGGATTTTTATCGCGCTTGAACTCATGAGGCGCACGCTGTCGTTCATGACGCCCGTTGCGTCTTTGAGGCGGCGCACTTCATCGAGAATCTGCTTGTTTCCTTCGCTCATCTCTGCGCTCGCCGTTTTGACTTCGGCAGTGCTGTCGCTCATGTTGCGGAGCGCGTCGACAATCTGCTTGCTTCCTTCCTGCTGTTCTTCCATTGCGCTCTTAATCTGTCGCACAAGCTGGTCGGTCTCTTTAATGCCGTCAGAAACCGAAGTGAACGTCCGGCTCGTCTCCTCAGAGGCAGACACGACCGACTCGATAGAGCCTTTGATTTTGGTAAGCTGATCTCCGATTTGCTTTGACTGCACGGCAGACGTTTCGGAAAGTTTACGGATTTCGTCAGCGACGACCGCGAAGCCCTTTCCAGCATCGCCCGCATGAGCCGCCTCGATTGCCGCGTTCATAGCGAGCAAATTCGTCTGCTCAGCGATAGCCGCAATCGCCACGTTCGCTTCCTGCAACATGTTCGACTGGCTTTCGATTTCGTTGATGCGCTCAGCCATTTCAATCTGTTTTTCGTTGCCCGTTTTTGCGCGGACTTCAAGCATCTCGAATGAGCTCGCCATTTTTGAGACCGACTGATTGACGCTCGCGATATTGCCAATCATCTCCTCGACCGCCGACGAAGCATCAGAGACGCCCCGCGACTGCGTATCAATCATGCGCTCAAGGCTCTCGATATTTGACGCAATTTCGTTGACTGCGCCCGCCGTTTGGTCAACGCTCGCCGACTGGTTTCCGATTTGATTCTGAACGCTTTCGATATTGGAAAGAATGTCCGCAACAGAACGCGTGTTTTCTTCGATGCCTGAGTGCATTTCAATTCCCGCGTCGCTCAAATCATTTCGTGACGATTTGACATCCTTCATGATGGTCTGCAATTTTTCGACGAAGGTGTTGAATCCGTTCGTAACAGAGCCGATGTCATCGTTCGTGTGGACTTTGATTCGCTGCGTGAGGTCGGCATTTCCCGAGGCGATGCCGTTGAGATTTTTGTCGAGGACACGGAGCGGCTTGAGCATACGGAAGACCGAAATCGCCGACGTGCCAATCAAAACAACGGCAATGCCAAGCGCGAAGATGAACATGATGAATGTGAGGGAACGGCTCGTCTCAAAAACTTGGGAATTCGGCACGCAAATTGCCATGCTCCAGGGAGTTCCGCTTACCGGCATGTAGACCATGAGTTCTTTTTCCTGCACGCCATCAACCCAGCCCATTCCTGTTTCGCCTGCCACCATTGCCTTTGCGACATCAGCCACGCCCGCAAACTCCGCGTTCATGCGGGTAAAATTCTCGCGCATGACAAGCGAATGGTCGGGAAACGCCATGACCGTTCCGTCGCCTGCAAGAAGCATCGCATAGCCGCTTTCCCCGACCTTGATTGCGTCGATTGCCTCAGCCAAGCGCGCATGAGAGACCGCACCTGCGATGAAGCCGACCGTTTTTTTGTTGATGCTCACGTTTTTGCAGACATAGTACGCCGCGTCATCATTGCTCGTGCCGATTGGATTGCTGATATACTGCGATTTTCCGCTCGTTTTCATGAACTGATAGTATTCGGTGTTTGAGACCGGTGTGACATCGCCCGTGTCGCTGTAGCCAAGCCCCGTTTCAAAATCGCAGAAGATGATATTGCTAAAGTCAGAGCTGCGGATGCCCCGGTGCGCAAGCAGCCAGTCGATGTATTCCTGAATGGACGCGCCCTGCTGCACGGGGTCTGCCATTGTATACATGCGGAGCTGCTGCATGAATTTTGAGTTTCGATAGCTCAAGCCCTGTACATGCGCCTGAATCAACTCAGTCGTCGACGTAACGAAGGTCTTTTCCATACCATTCTGAACAGCAAAAACCGACGCAATCGCAAGCACGGTAATCAAAACGACAATTTCAACACCCAAACGAATGCCAAAGCGAAGGGATAAATTCTTTTTTTTCATAAAAAGCCACCTTGTATAAAATAGACTTGTGCAAAACAGATTAGTATGTGAAAAGATTTTAGCACTAATTTGGTAGGAAAGAAAGCAAAATTTTTCGCAACAAATGCATTTTACGGGGAAACACGGCGCTTCCCCGCACAGCTACGCTTCGATGCCCTGCGATAGCTGCAAGTACATCTGGTCTGCCAAGCCGAAGCCCGCGTTTTTCGTCATCATCGTGGCGTACTCGTCGTAGAGCATGTCTTCGTACATGTTTTTTGCGTAGCTTGATTCTCCGTCTGCCTTCATCACGGTTTTTCGCATTGAAGAGAGCATCATTTTGACGATGTATGATTCCATTTCGAGTGATTTTTCGTAGAGTTTTGAAGTGCGGTCAATTTCTCTCGGCTGTACATGCGGATTTGCCTGGTTTGCCGCCGCTCCCTGTGGAAGCGCATGCTTGTCGCTTTCAGCCATGAATGCGCCCGTAAAGCCCGAAGTCCAGTCGCCGTTGATTCTGCCATCGTAGGAAGTTTGTGCAGAAGAGAGATTTTTTCCGACACCAGCGGCTTCGTTTTTTGCGAGAGATTTTGCCTCGTTTACAAGCGCGTCGAATTTCCCCTTTTCAGAAGAAATCTTCGCGCTCAAAGAAGCTCCTTCGCCTTTCGTTATGCTTGAAATTCCACCGATTGTCATAAAAATTCCCCTCTTTTTTATCCACAGATAGGCACAGATTTTCACAGATTATATATTTCTTAATTGAAAGTATTCCATATTAAATCGAAATAATCTCGTATAACAAAAATCCTAATCTGTGTGTATCTGTGTCAATCTGTGGATTCTATTTATCTCTTCAAATTCACTGCCGTTGAGAGCATTGAGTCTGTTGTTTGGATGGCTTTTGAGTTGAACTCGTAGGCGCGCTGGGCTACTATCATCTGAACCATTTCGTTTACGACCGAAACATTGCTCATTTCGACGAATTTGTGCTTGGTCACGCCGAAGCCCTCAAAGCCAGGTCTGCCCGCGATTGCCTCTCCCGAAGCGTTCGTCACTTTGAAAAGGTTGTCGCCCACGGCTTCAAGACCCGCGTTGTTCGGGAAGCGGTACAATTCAATCTGCGCCACATCGACTGGGTCGTCCTGTCCGAAAATCTTTACAGAAACTCGGCCTGTGTCGTCAATCGTGAGCGTGTGAATGTCGTAGCCTTCGGGCATAATCACTTCCGGCTGCACGCGGAGTCCGTTTGAGTTTACGAGCTGACCGTTCATGTCGATTTTAAAGCTGCCGTCTCGCGTGTAGGCATAGCTTCCGTCGTACTGCATGATGCGGAAGAAACCGTCGCCCACAACCGCGACATCAGTGTCAACGCCCGTTGCCTGGAGAGAGCCTTGCGTGAACACGCGCTGGGTTGCCGCGACCTTCGTACCCGCGCCCTGCTGGATTCCCACAGGAGTCACGGTATCTTCGGTTGCCGGAGTGCCCGCCAGTTTCACATTCTGATAGATAAGATCCTCGAACTCAACTCGCTGCTGTTTGAATCCCGTTGTGTTGACATTTGAGAGGTTGTTTGAAATCGTGTCAAGATTTTGCTGCTGACCGTTCATACCTGTCGCTGCTGTCCAAAGACTTCTTACCATATTTTTTCTCCATTACGCTTTTAGGCGTGATACTTTATTATCGGTTTTTGGAAGTGAAAGTTAACCAGAGATTGCGCAGATTCTCAGCGATTAGTGACTGAGCGCAACCTTGTTCCAGAGCGTGCTCATCATGCTGTCTTCGCTTTGGATTGTCTTCTGGCTTGCCTCGTAGGCGCGGTTTACTTCAATCATTTTGACCATTTCGTTCACCACGTTTACGTTGCTCGTCTCCATGTAGCCCTGAAGCATTTTCGGCCGCTCCATGCCCTCGGCGATGTAGGCTTCGCCCGAGATGTTGTTCGAGTTCCAGAGCGAATTTCCCATCTTTTTGAGGTAGCGTTCGTTGTCAAAGCGCACGATTTTGATTCGGTCGATGACTTCGTTGTCTTTTGTGGTGATGATGCCGTCCTCATTGACGATGAATTTGTCGTCTTCAAGGCGGATAATGCCGTTCTCGCCCAGGAGCGGGTAGCCGTCTTTTGTGGTGAGGATTCCTTCTTTTCCGAGGATAAAGTTTCCGTTTCGGGTGTATCGCTCGCCGCTCGGTGTCTCAACGGCAAAGAATCCCTCGCCCGCAAGAGCCAAATCGGTGTTCGTGTTCGTGCCGCGGAACGAGCCTTGCTCAAATTCAGTGAAATTTTCGTTGGTTTCGACGCCAAGCCCGAGTTTTCCGATAATCGGAGCGGCATCGGCAGAGCCAAACGGAGTTTTGTACACGCCGTCAGCCTCGCTCCGTCGCAAAAGAAGCTCCGGGAACGATTTTGACACGCTCACATCGCGCTTGAATCCCGCCGTATCGACATTTGCGAGATTGTTTGAAATCGTATCGAGACGATTTTGCTGTGCGTTCATGCCGCTTGAACCAATATACCACCCACGAATCATTTTTACCCCCAAACACGTGCGTCATTGCAAGAGCGTCTCACTATGACGCTACATTCATTATCGGAATTCAAAAAAAGAATTTGAGAAATGTTTTAAAATAGTTTGCAAACTCGTTTCTTTAGGTTTATGATTATTGAACAGAGATTAAAAACAATTATTTCATCGTTTTAGGAGCGTATGTTATGGCAAATTCAAAAGAACCTCGTGTGTTGGCAATCATCTTGGGCGGCGGTAAAGGAACACGGCTTTACCCTCTCACAAAGGAACGCTCCAAGCCGGCTGTTCCGTTCGGTGGCAAATATCGAATCGTCGACATTCCAATCTCAAACTGTATCAACTCAGGATACCGAAAGATTTACCTCTTAACGCAGTTCAATTCTGCATCGCTTCATCATCACATCACAAATTCATACAATTTCGACAATTTCTCAAAGGGCTTCGTTGAGATTTTGGCGGCTGAGCAAACGCTTGAGCACTCAGGCTGGTTTGAGGGCACGGCAGACGCAGTTCGCAAGAACATGGTTCACTTCCGCTCGCAGAACCCCACGCACTACATCATCCTTTCAGGTGACCAGCTCTACCGCATGGATTTAAAGGCATTTATGGACAGCCACATCGAAAGCGGCGCTGACATCACGATTGCAACCACCGCCGTCAACGAGCGTGACGCAACGGGCTTCGGCATCATGAAAATCGACGCAAAAAAAGCAATCACCGAGTTCATCGAAAAGCCGTCGGTCGATGTCTTGAAGAGCGGCAACTGGAAGATTCCTGCAAACGCACGCGGCGACTTGCCTGCCGAAAAAGAATATCTCGCCTCAATGGGTATCTACATCTTCAACGCTGCCACCATGGAAGAAATGCTCGACAACGAGTTCACCGACTTCGGTAAGGAAATCATCCCCCGAGCCATCAAGAACAAAAAGGTCAACTCATACGTGTTCGACGGCTACTGGGAAGACATCGGTACTATCCGAAGCTTCTACAACTCAACGCTCGACCTCACCAAAGACGTTCCTCCGTTCAACTTCTACGACGCAGACTCACCAATTTACACACACATGCGAAACCTTCCGCCGCCAAAAGTCAATGGTGCGCCGCACATCGAAAACAGTCTTCTTTCTGAGGGATGTATGCTCAACAACAAGATTGTCAAGAACTCTGTCATCGGCGTCCGAACAATTGTTCGCGACGGCTCAGAACTTGACGGCGTCATCACGATGGGCGCTGACTTCTACGAAAACGAGGAAACAAAGGCTGAGAACGCAAAAGCTGGCAAACCGAACATCGGTATCGGCAAAAACTGCAAAATCGCCAAAACCATCATCGACAAGGACGCGGCTATTGGTGACAACGTTCGAATCAATGTTGACGGAAAGAGCTACCCAGACGGCGAAAACAAACTCGACAACGGCGTCTCATTCTACAGTTCTGACGGCATCATCGTTATCCGAAAAGGAGCCGTCATTCCGAGCGGCACGGTAATCTAACGCACAGAATGCCGTCACTGTTCGACAAGCTCGGCGATTTGCTGAGCGAGGCGCTCGAAACGGGGAATCTTCCCCCATCAAAAGAAGCGCCCGCTTGCGAAGAGCCGAGTTTTTTTTATGAAGACGCTCCTCACCGGCACGCCAGTTCCGTTCCAGAATCGGTAAAAGCCGCCCTCGCCTTTCTCGCCATTCCGGAAACAGCGTCATTTGATGAGGCAAAGAAAAGCTATCGGGAAAAACTGATGTATTATCACCCTGACCGACGCAACGACAATCCCGTGCTTCAAAAAGTCGCGAAAGAAAAGACAGAACGGCTTTTGCGCGAATGGGCAGTTATTGAGAATTGGTATGAGCAGAAAAAAGACTAAATCATGTCCAGCACCATCTGCACTTCGGTGGTGGAGCTGTTGAGTTCAAGCGCGATTTCTTCGACGGAATGCCCGACGAGATGCAAATCGCGCACTAAATCACGGAATTTCTTTTTGGGTTGAATCGGATTGTCGGCATAGGTAACGTTCTGACCGATGACAGGAACGCTCGCATAGGAAGAGCCGTCATTTTCGACCGTAAAGCGCGTGCCTGATTTTGAGACAATCTGATAGTTGTCATAGTCCTCGGGACGGAAAAGCTCGCCGTTTTGCGGAGCGCTCTGCATATTTTGCTCCAAAGGAGTCTGCTGAGACGAGACATGCCGATTTCCCTCATCGGTGAGTTCATATGTTACGCCAGACTGCAATCCGCTTGAAATATTCGACGGTAAGGGTGCGTTCCGTAAATACTGCTCTACGGCACGGCTTTGCGGCGTGTATTGAGCGGGGGCTTTTTTTGACAGGAGTGCCGAATCGATTTTTTGCTGATACGAAAGATTTGCCCGCTGCTTGTCGAGCTCACGCTTTGCGACATCAAGATGACGGTCGGCTTCCGCAACCACCGCACGAAGCTGCTTAATGCGGTCTTCAATAATTTCGATGTTACGCCCCGCATTCCGGTTTATGTCGACAATCATATTTTCCATTTCGGAGCGGGTTGAAGCGATGATGTCGTCAGTCGAAAAGATTTTTTTGAATTTTGCGAGGAAAAAAATCCACAATGTGATATTTAAAACGCAAAAAAAAGCCGCGATGAAAACAATAATCATATAATTCCTTCGTTTTTTACCTTTCGATATTTATGTGCAGACCGAGATATGATTCACGGATTTCCGCCGTCTTTTGCGGCTGCTGCTCGCCCTCTTTTTGATTGTCTTTTTTGCCTCCACCATATGATGATGAGCTATTGTGTCCCTCATCATTGATGCCCGTTGACTTTGCCTCATTGTCAGCAGTTTTTTGAACGGCGGCTGCTTTTTCGGTATTCTGCTGAATTATTTTGGACTCCTGTAGCTGCTGCGCGAGCACCGCCCCCTGCTGCTGATGGGAGACCGAACGCGCGACATTGTTCATATTTGCATACATTGTCTGCAAATCAATAGGAGAAACACCCATTAGCTGTAGCCCTCCGGTCCCTTAATATCGTCCATATTCGGCTGCTCGTACTTGCCACGACGGACAAAGCCATTTTCGTAGAAGAATGTAAGATTCTTTGTATCGGCGCGCACTTCGTCTTTTTCATCACGGACAAAGATTTTGACACCCGAATAGACGGTACCCGACGCGTACACTTTTCCGATATTCTTAAGCTCACGCAAACGAGCCTGAATCTTTTCGATTTCGTCATTATACGCGATGTTCTCATTTGTAATCGCATTTTTCTGCTCGTTGAGTTTACGCAGAGACTCCTCTTTTTCTTTGGGAATGCTCTTTCGTACCTTCTTCATGTTCTCAAGCGTTGCGATGTTGAGCTCCAAGTCGTCAAGAATCTTGATGTTGTTGTTCTGCATCTCAAGCAATTCCTCAAGACGCTTCTTTGCACGCGGGTCGAATCCAACGGAAATGACCGTCTCGGTGCCACCGCCTTCCGAACCGATGTTTTTTGCGATGACGCATTCGGTTGCGAACACATTTCCGCCCGTAATCTGCGCGCGCTTTCCATTGAGGATAATCTTTTTTTGCGCGGAGACTTCGCTGTTCATGATTGAGTCGGTTACGATGACGTTTTCTTCGACCTGCACCATAGTGTTCTGAATGAATTTCGCCCACAAAGAGCCACCGCAGACAATCTTGCCTTCGTCGCGCCCGATAATGCCGGAAGAAACGATGATGTCGCCGTCAGACTCAAGCGTACACTTTCCGACCGTGCCCGACACTTCGATATTGCCCGACGCTTTGATATTGAAACCGTCTTCGACAGAGCCCTTGACGACGACCGTGCCGAGGAAGGTGATGTTTCCCGTTTTGATATTGACGCCGTCGACTTCCATGATAGGCTCGACGCACACCTTGTCGTTAATGAGAAGAACCTGACCGTTCGCACCAGCGAGAATCGTGCGTCCGTCCGTGTCGACCGTAACGTTTTTGCCAAGCGGAAGATTGATGTCGCGCCCGTCTTTTGCCTCGAGGTAGCGACCGTAAATCGTTTTTCCCGCCTTGCCCTTTTCGGCAGGAATTTTTTGGGCGAGTGGCTGCCCTTCGACGACGTTTTGGATAAGATTGAGCTCTTTGAAGTCGACCTGACCGTTTGCCGCCTCTTTTGCGCGGAGTTTTGAGCGGTCAGTCTCAAAGTTGTAGGCGATGTATGCGTCGCGCCCGTCAACGGGAAGCACTGCCTCGGCGACGACAACCGGCTCATTGTAAATCGGCGAGTCGATGAGCGCCTGGATTTTTTCGTCTGAGATACCGGCGACAACGCCCTGCTTGGTGAGCGCCGTTTTTATCTGCTCGCTCGTAACGTCAGCGCCACCGAGCGTCGGAGGATTTATCGTCGCGGTGACCTTCATTTCGTCTTTTGAGATGTCGATGACGAAAATAGCGTCGCCCGCTGGCTCATGGTTGTATGTTCCGATTGAAATATACTCGCCCGCTGTACCCGTTTGCGCCAACTTCCGCACCTTTGCCTCGTCAAAAGACTTTGTGTCGGGGCGATTCAAGTCGGAGACAAGCATATCGACATCAACAGGCTTTCCCGTTCCAATGGGAAGCACAATCTTGAGGAAGATTTCCGGACCGAAACGATGGATATAGTACACGCCATCGCGCGAAACATCTTTTTCGATTGTCTCCTCGTCCTCTGCAGCGATGATTTCGCCGTTTTTACCGATGACAACCTTCTTGACGGCATCAGGATTCTGATAGATTTTGAGAAACCACGGCTTTTTTCCGATGCCCATAAAGCCATCAAAACCGCGCTCAAGCACCTCGTATTCAAGATTTACAACTCGCGTGTCGAACTGAACGGCAGCGTCAGCCAACGCTTCATCAAGAGTATCTGCCCTGACTTCGATATAGTGGATGTCCTTGTCTTTGGCAAGAAGCCCCGCCATATCCTTACGAATTGTATCGAGTGTTATCATCGCCTAGAAAATTCCTTTTCGGAAATTGGTGAGTTTTGCGCGCAAATGCAAGTTGGCGTTCGAGTGAAGTTGCGATATGCGAGACTCTGAGACATCAAGCACCTGCCCGATTTCTTTGAACGTCAAATCCTCATGGTAGTACAAAACGATGACCATTTTTTCTTTTTCGGGAAGCTCGTTGATTGCCTGAATGATGACCTTTCGGATTTCCTCGCGCTCAACCTGCACATCGGGATTGAGGCTCTGCGGAGACTCGATTGAGTCGCCGATTGAAAGATGGTCGCTGTCATCACCCGAATACCACACATCGTTGAGAGAAAGCACGCTCGTGCCGCTGATTTTCATGACCGTGTGCTGATAGTCCTCGAGCGAAAGATTCATTTCTTTGGCGATTTCTTCGTCTGTCGCCGGGCGGGAAAGCCGAGACTCAAGCCCTGAGATGACATCCTCGATTTCGCGCGATTTTTGGCGCACGGAGCGCGGAACCCAGTCAAGCTGGCGCATTTCATCGAAGATGGCGCCTCGAATTCGAGTGACCGCATATGTCTTGAATTTTACTTTTTTGTCCAAATCATATTTGCTGATTGCATCGAGAAGTCCGAATTGCCCGAAGCCGACCAAATCGTCAAATTCCATGCTTGCAGGAAGCCCGACGGACACCTTACCAGCAACATATTTTACCAAAGGCATATATTTACGGATGATTTTATCCCGAAGAGCCGCGGAACTATTCTTTTTGAATTCCTTCCAGAGAGCATCTTCTTCTTCATCGTTAATAAATGGCGATTTTTCAGTATCCATATATCACACCTTTTTAATTGTTATCGTTTGCCAATATTGTTTGGATAGCTTTTGCCATCACACTTGTATCTTGCGTTGTTGTGTCCTTAAAGCTTGCACCACCAGACGCAAACTCACTGTCACTAATCACTTCGGTCTCAACCATTGGGGAAGCGTCTGCTCCCCCATCAGAAGCCGCCTCAAGGCTCATCTCACCGATATCAGGAAGCTCAGCGAGCGTTTTTTGCTCACCCGCAGCCGGTTGCGCTTGGGGTGAAGGAGATGCTGCCTGTGCTTGAGCAGGAGCCACACCGCCCGTGAGCGAGCCCAGATTCGCTGGCGTAAACCCGCCGTCTGACGTTTGTTCACGAACAGCGGCAGGCTCCGAAGACGTGCGAGACGGCGCATCCTCAGCCTGCTTTTGCTCAGGCGGAGAAGAACGGACAACAGGCTCAGGAGCCGGTTTTGCGGCACGCGCTTCATTTATGTCGTCCAATTTTTTGACTTCGTTTTCTGATTCCGTAGGCTCTAAATCGCCGCCGAAACTTTTTGACGAAGAATGGCGAGCCACCTCAAAGCGCGGAGTTTGGGCATCCTCGGGAAGAGCCGAATCATCAACAACGATATTGACAACCCCGCCAGAAACAGGACGCTGAGCTGACTGCTCGGGCTCGACCGAAAAGCCACCGGTATCAGTTGAGAGGAATTTTTGATAGATAAACGAGATTCCGATGCACAACGCCGCAAAGAGAAGCGCGAACAAAAACGCGCGGAACAAGACATTCGCGAAACGCACATCAGAAAAAAGCCCGATTAAAAATGACAGACAAAACCCGATGCAACTACAGATGCAGATATTCTTCGGGTTTATCATACTGTTTCCTCCCATATTTAAGATTAAGTCAAAAAAAGCATTCGGTCAAGTTTTATTTTTTGTGCATAAACTTCTTGATGAAGCTTGAAACTCCGTCAGAAGAACCGCCGTCCGTTTTTTCGATACGACCGACGATGTGTTTGATGCACTGCGCCGGCTTTGACGTTGGATTGACGATAATGAACGGCTTTTGGCGGATAACTGACGCCTGCACAACCGGGTCATCATATACGAAGCCGATGTAATCGACCTTGTAATTGAGGAACTGCGCGACGATGTTGATGATTCGCTCAGAAATGCGCTTTCCTTCGTCGGAAGAATGCACGCGGTTGACGAGCAATTTGATGTTCATCTCGCGGTCGACAAGCTCCGTCGTGATGATTTTGATGATGCCGTACGCGTCGGTGATTGCCGTCGGCTCCGGCGTAGTGACAACATAGACTTCATCGGCTGCGGCAACAAACTGAAGGACGTTGTTTGCGATACCCGCGCCCGTGTCGATGATGATGATGTCCGCGTTTCCGAGCATGCTGAACTGTTTTGCAAAATAGTCAAGCTCATCGACCGTGAGGTTCGCGATTTTTGAGAATCCGTTCGCGCCCGCGATGAATTTGATGCCGAATTCAGTGTCAGTGATGATTTCCTGCATCGTCTTTTGCTTGTTGATGACCTGCATGAGGTTGTACTGCGGCACAATGTTCATGAGAACGTTTACGTTCGCCATACCGAGGTCGCCGTCAATGAGGATGACCTTTTTTCCCTGCTGTGCATAGGCAATCGCCATATTGACCGAGAGATTTGATTTTCCGACGCCGCCCTTGCCGCTTGTGATAGCGATAATGCGCGTCTTATGATTATTTGACATCATTTCTTTGAGTTCTTGTGCCTGGTCTTCCATGTTATTTTTCCTCCGGGAATTTTTCGTCGATATGTTCGCGATTTATTGTAAAGTCATTGAGATTGAGTAAGAATTTGACGACCGAAGCCCGCTCTATCTTGCGCGGAACCTGCTGACCGTCAGTGATATATGAGACCGTTTTGCCTTTTTCTGAGAGAACGCTGATAACGTTTCCGATTGCGCTCGTCTCATCCCATTTGGTGATGATGACCGATGAAAAGTTGAACGGCTCATAGTTCTGAATGATAGAATTCATGTCGCGCGCTTTTGCCGTCGCGGTGAATGTAAGATACACATCGGGATGGATGCCCTTGACCTCGAGCATTTTGCGCATTTTTCCGATATTCTCGGAATCGTTCGGACTGTAGCCCGGCGTGTCGATAAAAAGCACATCGATAGAATCTTTATACGTGTCAAAAATCTTTTTGACATCATCGGCAGACTCTGCCTTGTCGACATCGGCTCCGAGCAAGTCACCGTAACGGCGAAGCTGCTCTTCCGCACCGACGCGCGTATGGTCAATCGTAATCATGCGGATTTTTGGCTCAGTCTGACCGTCAGTGCGCGCATCAAGAATCATCGTGCCGGCGAGTTTTGCAATCGTCGTTGTTTTGCCTACGCCCGTCGGTCCGACGAGGATAATCACATGCGGATACTTGTGCGGAACGCGCGGCGTGATTCGGATTGACTCACCAATCCAGTCAACAACCTTGTTCTGCACGAAATCAAAATCATCAAGCTCATCAACCGAAAGCTCTGAACGCAAACGCGTCGTAATCTTATTGATATACGCGAACGTGAATTCATTTTCTTGGAGTAATTCTTCGACTTTTTGAATGGCAATCGGTTTGTCGCCGGAAGACGTCGCATCGGCAATTGTCTTAAGCTTTGACTCGATGTCCTTCAGAGACTGCTCAAGTTTTTTGTCGAGGTTTGCAAGCTGCACGGACTGCTGGACGTTGCCCGACACTTTGTTAAGAAGCTCGTCGCGGCTCTTTTGAAAGCTTTCCTGCGGAGAGACCGTCTTTTTCTGACCAATCGTAAAGCGGACCTCATAGTATTCGCGCTGCCCAAACCCCAGAAAGCCGCCCTTCAGCACAGGTCGTTGCCCGCGGATATCATAGTTGTATCCGTACGTCTTGAACAATTTCTGCTTACAATCCTCAAAATCCTTTCCGATGATGGTCTGGATTTCATCATCAGTCCTGCCATAGCCGGTGATGCCGGAATACGAGGATACAGATTTTTGGTCTTTTTCAGCAGATAAACCGAAACCGTTGTTATACATTTATTTCTCCAAGAATTTCCAGATTCACATTATTGCCAGCCGCAACGACCTCGTTTAATGAAAGAACAGCAGTGTGCGGTATTTTAAGTTCGATTGAGTTCTTTACGAGCTGGCGAACTTCCGGGGTCGGACAGAGCAAAATCGGCATAAAGTTGCGTTCGCGGAGCGCTGAAATGGAAGATGTGACCGACTCAATCCATCTTCGGTTGTCGACTGGGTCAAAGGCAAGGAACGGCTGCCCGCCGTCGTTCGGAACGCCGACATGCTGCAAGATTTTTTCGGCAGCAGCCTGTGAGACTTGCAGAACGCTCAGTTTTTTGTCGGGGTCGTGCGGGTCGACGTACTGCAAGCAGATTTGCGTGCCAAGCGCCTCGCGCACTTTTTCGATTAAGAGCCAGTTGTTGTGAGGCATGCTGCCATAATTGGCAAGCGTCTCGAGAATCGTGACGATATTGCGGATAGAGACCTGCTCGCGCAAAAGCCCCTGCAAAACGCGCTCGATTTCGCCGTACGTGTATTTGTACGTGGTGAGCACTTCGTCGACGACGACCGAATTCGTCTCTTTGATTTTGTCGATAATCGCTTTTGTCTCAAGCCGACCGAGGATTTCCGCCGCATGAGAGCGGATAATCTCCGTGATGTGCGTCGCGATAATCGTGGGCGGATCGACAACCGCATAGCCGGCACGCTCTGCATCCGCGCGCTGATCTTCGCTCACCCAGATTGCCGGGAAGTCGAACGCAGGATCGCGGGTAGCCTCGCCCTTGATTTCTTCGGTGACGCTGCCCGTGTTCATGCACATGTAGTAGCCGAGTTTGATTCTGCCGCGCCCCGCTTCGATGCCCTTGATTTTGAAGCTGTATTCTTCGGGAGCAAGCGTCATATTGTCGATAATACGGATTTTTGGCACGACCAAGCCTAAATCCAAGCCCGCCTCGCGCCTGATTCGCGTGACGCGCTCAAGCAGTTCCGCGCCTTTTTCTTTGTCGACGAGCGGAATGAGACCGTAGCCAAGTTCAAGGCAGAGCGGATCAAGCGGCACCACAGGACTGACCTCGCCGTTTTCGCCCGCCGCCTTTTTGTTCTTCGCGTTCTGCTCTTCCTCAAGTTTTTTGGCAAACGACGCCTTTTCGCTCCGCACGAGACGGTAGCCGTAAAAAATGAACAAAGCGCCAATCGGAAGCAAGAGATACCACGGGAAACTCGGAATCAAGCTCATGAGCGCAAGCGTCGCGCCCGTGATGATGAACACATAGCCGCTCGTAGTAAACTGCTTTTTGAGCTGGTCGCCGAGCACTTCATCGCTTGAATTGCCCGTAACGATGAGACCAGTGGCAAATGAAAGCAAAAGAGACGGAAGCTGACCGAGCAGACCGTCGCCGATTGTGAGGCGTGAGTACGTACCCGCAGCCGTGCCGAATTCCATGTTGCCGATTGCGACGCCCGTAATGATGCCCGCAATCAAGTCGATTGCCGTAATGAAGATACCCGCCTTGACGTTACCGCTGACGAACTTTGAGGCACCGTCCATGCTTGAGTAAAAGTCGATGTCGCGCTGAATCGCCGCCTTTTTGTCGCGCGCCTGCTCGTCGGTGATGTAGCCGGAATTTAATTCTGAGTCAACAGCGAAGAATTTTTGGTTCATCGCGTCCAAGCTGAATCGTGCCGCAACCTCAGAAACGCGCGTGGCACCCTTTGTGATGACGATGACCTGAATGATGATGAGGATGATAAAAATCACCATGCCGATGACAAGACCCGTGGTGGACGGATTTGTTATCGTGTCGCCCGTAACGATTGACGAAAACGCCTTGAGCATGTTGCCCGGAAAATTGCGGTATCCTGTTGCAGACGCCTTTGTGAGAATGAGCCTGGTAGAGCACACGTTGAGCGCAAGACCGTAGAGCGTGGCAAACAAAAGGACGCGGGGGAACGACGTAAAATCTGACGATTTGGGCGTGTACAAAACGACGAGAAGGACGATGACCGCGATAGAGATGTTGATAATCATGAGGAAGTCGAGAAGGACTCCTGGAACGGGAATCAACAGCATGAGCACAACCGCGATTGCGGCTGCGGCTACAGCATGATTTTCAATGCTCCCCAAAACATTTTTTAAATTAAGACGGCTCGCCATTCAAATCCCCACCCGAATTAGCTCACTTTTTATTATTGAATTTTTCCAATTGGCTATAAATAGTCGCAATAGCGCTAAAATAGCTTGCTGGAATTATATCACCAATTTCAGTTTCTGCATAGAGAGAACGAGCCAAAGGTCGATTTTCGACGATAGGAACGTTGTGCTCCGTTGCGAGAGATCGAATCCTGAACGCGACATTGTCCGCGCCCTTTGCCATGACTTGCGGTGCGTCAGAAACAGCGGCATCGTACATGAGCGCGACCGCAAAATGGGTCGGGTTCGTGATAACGACGTCGGATTTTGCGACCTGCTGGGGCATGTTCCGCTGCAAAAGCTCGCGCTGAGCCGCCTGCAAGTGCGCCTTGACCTCGGGGTCGCCTTCCATTTCCTTGTATTCCTGTTTGACTTCCTGTTTTGTCATCTTCATGCTTTCGATGAACTGTTTTTTTTGCACGAGATAGTCGGGAATCGAAATCGCAAGGAAAACGACCGCGCACACCGCAAGAATCTGCGCCGCCGTCCAGGCAATTTTTCCGATTGCCATCTGCACGCTCGACGCGTTGATAAACTGAAGGATAATCGGCAGGTTCATTCTGATGATGAGGAACGAAGCGAGCCCCACCACGCCGACTTTGACGAACGACTTGAGCACGTTGAAGCCGCCCTCAAACGAAAAGAGCGTCTTTTTGAGGTACTGACCGATGCGCGGCGTAATCTTTGAGAACTGCGGCTCAATCGGCTTCGTCGAAAAAATAAACCCGCGGTTTTGAATGAGATTCGCAAGTACTCCCGCGACCATACCGCAGAGCGCGAGCGGCAGCACCATCTTTGCGAGCGAAATCAAAAAATGATAGAAAAAGCGGCGCTGAAACATGTCGCTTTCCGTGACGTGCGTGAAATAAAAGAACAGGATTTCCTCAAACCAGTTCCAGAAATACGGAGCGGCGATAATCAGCACAATCACGGTCACAAGCATGACGAGAGCCGAGCACAATTCCTGGCTCTTTGCGACACGCCCCTCTTCGCGCGCTTTACGGAGTTTGTATTCGGACGGTTCCTCGGTTCTGCCCTCATCTTCGGCAGCGAACCACTGTAAGTCGATGTCTTCAAAACTCATGAGCCGCCTCCGACAATCGACAGGATTTTCTCAAAGCTCGCAAAGCCGTTCTCGAACGAGTGAATGAAGAACTCGATAATCTGCGGGAACAACGCCATGATGATAAAGAATGACGTGAGAATCATAATCGGGAAGCCCTCGCTCATGAGGTTCATCTGCGGCGCCGCCTTTGAGAGAATGCCCATCGTAACGGAAATGAGCAGGAGCGTACCCATAATCGGAAGCGAGATAATGAACGCGTCTCCAAAAAGCTTTGTCAGGCTTCCCAAGAGGAACGTAATCATGTGCTCACGAGAGAGCACCAGCGAAAGCGCGTTGAGCGAGTCGAAACTTGCGACCAGCGCCTTTGAAAACAAGAGGAGCGCCCAGTCATTCTGTAAGAAGACGAGCATGGCGACGAGGTTAAAGAACTGCCCCATGAGCGGGTTTTCGACCTGACTCAGCGCATCGTACACTTCCGAGGCGGAAAAGCCCATCTGGAACGCGAAAAACTGACCGGCTGAGCTGAACGCGGCAAAGATAATCGTTACGTAAAAGCCCGTCAAAAAGCCGATGATGCCCTCACCGACGGCGAGCATGGCATACTCGAGCGAAAAAGAGCCGTCTCCCGAGATATACGGCGCGTAGAGCGAAAAATCGACATGCGGAAAGATGAGATACGCCATATAACCGGCGAGCGCGACCTTCGCAATGCGCGAGACCGAACGGATTGAAAACAACGGGAGTGTCATAATCAGACCGAAGCAACGGACTGCAATCAAGAGAAAAATCGGCGCATTACGGACAATCAAATCGAGCATGCTTTAACCGCGCAAAAAAAATCAGCTTCGGGCAAGTCCTGGAATCTGCGAGAACAGATTGACGGTGTAATTTCCCATCATGGTGAACATCCAGCCGCCCAAGAGCGCGAGAATCGCAAGAATCACGAGCATTTTTGGCAGAAACGTAAGCGTCTGCTCCTGAATCGACGTGGTTGCCTGAAAAATAGCGACGATAAGGCCGACGATGAGCGCCGCACCGAGAACCGGGGCGCAGAGCAAAAAGACCTGAAACACCGCCCCGCGCATCAAATTCACAATCATTCCAACAGACATTTTTTATCCCCCTTTTTTAATACAAACGCGCAGTTACTGCACCACCGACATAAAGAGCTGCTGCGTGAGCAAGCCCCAGCCGTCGACCATGACGAACAGCATGAGTTTGAACGGCATTGAAATCTGAACCGGCGGGAGCATCATCATGCCCATGCTCATGAGAATCGAAGCCACCACCATATCGATGACGATGAACGGAATGTACAGGAACACGCCGATTTTAAACGCCACCGTAAGCTCATGCAAAATATACGCCGGCACAATCACGTACGTCGGAATATCCTCGGGACCGTTTGGAGACGGAAGATTCGCCATCGCCAAGAACGAGGAAATGTACTTCGACTGAAGGCTTCCGTCCGCGCCCTGCACGATTGTCTGCCTGAGCATGAATTCCCGGAGCGGAGCTTCTGCCTCGCGGTACGCCTGCTCAATCGTAAGCTCGCCGTTTGAAAGCGGGCGGAACGCGTTCGTGTAGACCGTCTGCAACGTAGGGAACATGATAAAAATCGTCATAAAGAGCGCGATGCCATTCAACACGGACGTTGGCGGCACTTGCTGCAATGAAAGCGCGCGCTTGATGAAGTCGAGGACAATCGAAAAACGCAAAAAGCACGTCGTAAGAATGAGCAGGCTCGGCGCAAGCGTGAGCACCGTGAGCAAAAGCAAGAGCTGCACCGAAAAAGCCACTTCCTGTCCGTTCTGCGGCTGCGTGATATTGATGTCGACATTCGGAACGGAAAGCGGGCGCACATTTTGGTTCATTTCGGTCGTTCCCTGCGCAGCGCCCTGCGGGAAATTCCGATTCTGCCGAGACTGAGAAGCGACTGGAAACAAACAAAACAGCGAGAGAAACGCGGCAAGCACGATTCGGGGAAGCCATGTACGGAACGTGACGGAAATCATCTGCTTCATGCTACTCTTCCTCGTTCAGACGCTCACGCTGCCGTCTGAGCACATCAGCCGCACTCCGCGCGCTCTGCCCATACACGCCGCCGTTTCCAGAAGAACGCGGCCCGTGCGGCATGAACAAATCAAGCACATCGGCAAACGAGCGCGGGCGCTTTGTGTTGTCATTTTTGTCCGAATAAAGATTCAAAGAATCAATCAGTTCTTTGTCTGTAAGCTCACCGATAAGATTGACGGAATTGTCGGTAACGCCGAGGACAAAGGCTTTGTCGACGATGGTGACAATATCGACAGACTTTCCGGCACTGAGCGGAAGATGCGCAACCCGGCGCAAAAAAGGATCATCGCCCCCGCCCGCGTTCGTCGTACGCTTCAAAAAACGCACGACAAGATACGCAAGCGCAAGGACAACGGCGAGCGCGAAAACCATCTTTACGAAAAGACCGAACGTGGACGACTGCCGTGACTCCTGCGCATAGCCCGCGTCATTCCAGTTCCACGGCTGAGACGGCGAAGCGGAATCGACCGATTCTGTCTGTGCGACTTGAGTTTGAAGGGATGCCTCGGAAGCATCTTGTGCAAACACCGCCAGTTGAGAGACGAAAAGCAAAACGCCAAAGCAAAACGCCTTGAGAGCCGTGCTTCGAAGAGAAGAGTTTGTCATAATCCCACCCACTTTTTGACAAATAATCTTTAATTTTCTGTATTGTAGCAAAAAAAAAAGCATCTGTCGAATAGATTTTGACAGATGCCCCTATTTTTACGTTTTTTTTATGAAATACGATTTTGTGCTGTCTATCGCAAGTTATCGCAAGTCGCTCACGCGCTCCATTGGCGAGAGGATTTCGGTAACACGGACACCGAAGTTTTCGTCGATGACCACGACTTCGCCCTTCGCAATCGGTTTGTGGTTTACGAGAATGTCGACCGGCTCACCAGCGAGTTTATCAAGCTCAATGATTGTGCCCTCGCCCATTCCCAAGATGTCCTTGATTTGCTTTTTGGTGCGCCCGAGCTCTACGGTCATCTCCATGTTTACGTCCATGATGAGACCGATATTGCCCTGCTCCTGAGTTGTCGGACCGCCGGCAAGGTTTGGATATTGCACTGACTGCACGTTCGGCATACTCATACCCATCGGCATACCGCCCATCATCGGCTGCTGCATACCGCCCATTGGCATTCCGCCCATGTTCATGCCACCCATCATCGGCTGCTGCTGGAAACCGCCCATCATTGGCTGCTGAGCCATTCCCATGCCACCCATGTTCATGCCACCGCCCATCTGAGGGCTTCCGCCAGCAAGGCTTGCCATTGAAGCCATGTCTGCGGCATTGAGCGCACCGCCGCTTGCCGGAGCCGGGTCGGGAGTGCCACCACCGAGCGCTTTTGCGATTCCCTCGGCGACTTCACTTGAAACAGCTTCCCAGAGCGTGTAGCTCTGACCGTCAAGCGTAAACGGATAGCTGAACAATGCGAATGTTCCCTGCGGGAATCGAACCATTGCTTTTGGCACATGCACTGCCTCGGGCGGATTTGCCGCAAGACCAGCAATCGCGCTCAAGTCAGTGATTTCTGAGCCGGAATGAGTTGAGACAAACTCACCGATAACAGAAAGCGCCATATCGTCAAGCTCTGCGTTGTCTTCTTTGTTGATGAGGCTCGTAATTTTCTGACCGAATTCCGGTGCGAGAAGGATGAGGTGATCGCCCTTGAGCCCCGCATTGAAGTCAGCCATGACAGCGACGACCATCTCAGGCAGTTTTGCCAAGAGCTGATCGCGATCCAAAGCCTCGACGCTCGGAGAACCGATTTCAAAGCTCGCGCCCGTCATCGTGTTCAAATTTGAGACGGCTTTGTCTTTCATGCCTTCCGCAAATTTGGTCAGCGTTGCTGTATCGAGATTCACGCTGGAAGATGGACCTGATGAAAGACCTCCAACGTCAACTCCTGACAACAAAGCGTCAATTTCGTCCTGTGATATTGTTCCATCACTCATAAGATTCATCTCCTTCAACGGATAATTCTTCGAATTCGTCAGATTCACTCTGCTCTATTTTGCCGATAACCTGAACAGCCATCTTTTTGCCGACGACACCGGGCTGACAGTAGAATTTTTTTTCGTTTCCGACGCTCAGCGTAAGCGGATCGCCCACGCGCACCGAAGTGAGTCGCACGACATCGCCCGCCCGCAACGCCAAGACCTCGCGAATCGGAAGATTGATTGTGCCGATTTCCGCGACGACATCCATGTTGACATCAGAAAGTTTTTCTTTGAGCGTGCCAAGATACTGCGTCGTGGAACTTCGTCTGACAGAACTGAACCAGAACTGCGACGACAATTTTGAAACAATCGGCTCGATAGTAAGGTACGGGATACAGAAGTTCATCATACCTTCTTCTTCACCGATTTTTGTTTCCAACGTGACCAAAACGACCATTTCAGAAGGCGGAACGATTGAGGCGAACTGCGGGTTTGTCTCGATTTGCCCCAAGCGCGGGCGAAGATCGATTACCTGCGTCCATGCCTCGCGCATGTTCGCCAAGATTCGGACGATAATGCCTTCCATAACGGACTGCTCGATGTCGGTGAGGTCACGGCTCACTTTTGCGCCCTGCCCCGTGCCACCGAACAGGCGGTCGATAACGCTGAATGTAATCGCCGGGTCAATCTCAAGGACCGCGTTTCCTTTGAGCGGATCCATGTTGATGACGGCGAGCGTGGTCGGAGTCGGAATCGAGCGGACAAACTCTTCGTATGTGAGCTGGTCGACCGACGCGACGTGGACGTGAACAAGAGAACGCAACTGAGCTGAGAGACTTGTTGTTGTAAGACGCGCGAACGTCTCGTGCATAATCTGCACGGTACGGATTTGCTCTTTTGAGAACTTGTCCGGACGCTTGAAGTCGTAAATCTTGATTTTTCGCGTGTCACTGACCGGCTTAAAATCATCAGTCCCGGAATCACCGGAGCTGATAGCTTGAAGCAACTGGTCAATCTCGTCTTGTGACAGAACCTCGTTCATGTCTTTCCCACCTTACCTAACGCTTTTTATAGCGAATCGCTTTGCTACTGCTGATAATTCAACTATTGCTGAATCACATCCATCTGCATAAAGCGAACATCTTTTATCTTTGAAGAACTCAAAATGCTGTCGTTGATTGCATTACGAATCTCAATCTTGAGGTTTTCTTCGTTTTGCGGACGCAACTCTTCAGCTGTCTTCTGAGTAAAATATCGGCGCAAAAAGTCTTTCAGTTCAACAGTTCTTTGCGTAATTTCTGTTGAAGTTGCCTTGTCTTCCTTTTTGTAGCCGAGAACGACATCGACGCGGACAGAAGCAGGATTCACTTCCATGGTGCGTGTCTGAATGAGTCCGAGAGAGGTGTACCAGTCAAGGATTTCTTTTGATGCCGTGTATTCTTCTGTCATCGGGATTGCGGCTCCCGTTCCCGCGTTGTTACCGCCCACGACCTTCATGGTGATGACGACAACCGTAACGATGAGGATAATCGCCGCAAGACCAATCGCAACCCATTTTAAGAGCCCAGGGATGAGAAGACCTTTTCCGCCTTTTGAAGGGGCAGCCCCAGCGTCATCACCGCCGTCCAATCCTAAACCTTCATCTTCGTCTGCCATAGAAAACTCCTTACTGTAACATTAAAAATGGCCTTCATCAAGAATGATGATGTCCACGCGGCGGTTGTACGCCTGACCTTCTTTTGTTTCGTTTGAAAACATCGGTCTCGTATCCGCATATCCGGCGATTGAGAACTGCTGCTCGTCAACACCAAAATCCGCAAGATAGTGAAGCACCGTTGTGGCTCGCGTTGCCGAAAGCTCCCAGTTTGAAGGAAATTCCTCGCCTGAGACCGGAGTCGAGTCCGTGTGCCCCTCTATTCTAAATCTTCGGTTTTTTAGCTCCGAATCTTGAAAAAATTTCGATAATTTAAGAAGAATATCGCGCGTTTCGTCGATGTTGAGAGCCGCACTGCCCTGCTCAAAGAACACATCGGACGCGAGCGAAATGACGACACCGCGCTCATCGCTTGAAATCGTGATTTTTGCGGAATTGACTTCCGGAGCGAATAGACTGACCGCCTTCTTTTTTGCGACAGAAAGCGATTTTCCGCCCTCAAGAGACGGGAGCGCAGAAATTGAGTTTCCCAAGTCAGCGAGTTTTCCCGCACTCAGAGACTGTCCACCCGATGTGACCGGAGCCTCGATTGACTCCGTGACGATTTGCAATGAGTCCTGAATCTGAGCCAAAGCCGCCGTATCGACCTCAGACGGGTCGTACAACATGACGAAGAAGCAGAGCATGAGCGTAATCATGTCGCCGTACGTACCTTGCCAGGCGGTGGACGGTTTTTCCGGTTCTTTATTTTCCTTTTTTGCCATTATGCTACAGCCTTTTTTACTGAAAATTAGTCTTTAAGGACATCCGGCTCGATAATCTTTCGTGTTTTCGGATCAAGATATGTGAGGAGCTTGAGCGCAAGGATTCGCGGGTTGTCACCAGCCTGAATTGAAAGCACGCCTTCGATAATCATTTCCATGGTGGACATTTCGGCGGCGTTCTGCGCACTCAGTTTGTTTGCGAACGGAGCGACGAGCCAGTTTGCGAGCATTGAACCGTAGAGCGTCGTAATCAAAGCGACAGCCATGTTCGGACCAAGCGAGCTTTTGTCTTCCAAGTTGTTCAACATACCAATAAGACCGATAACCGTACCCAACATACCGAAACCAGGACCGTAACCTGCCCACGCGTTGATGACGCCAATCCATGACATGTGGCGGGCTTCTGCCGCGCTCATCTCGTTTTCCATGATGGTGCGGATAACGTTTCCGTCCGTGCCATCGACCACCATACGCAAGCCTTCCTTCATGAACGCGCTGTCCAAATCATCAAGACCTTCTTCCAAAGCAAGGATACCCTCGCGGCGCGCCTTTTCGGAAAGCGCAACCATGTTCTGAATCAGCGTTTTTTCGCCATAATCGTGCACTTTGAGCGCGCGCCCCATGATTTTGAACAAACCGATTGCCTGATTGAGCGGCGCGACGATGAACAACGCTGCGTACGAACCGCCGACCGTAACGAATACAGACGGAATATCGACGATACCGCCGATTGTACCACCTGACGTAACGACACCAAGAACGATGGCAACCGTACCGCCAACAAGACCAATGATTGTAGCTATATCCATGCTTTTTCTCCTACATCCTACGTTTATATTTCAAGGGCATTAATGCCAATCTGTTTTCGGTATGAAACGATGCGGTCGATGACTTCCTGAGGCGTATCGCGCACGACGATTTTTTTTCCGGAAAAGAACGTCACGGTCAAATCGGGATTCTGCTCCATGCTTTCAATCATGTGCGGATTTATCCAGTACGTTGAGCCGTCTAATTTTGTTACAGGAATCATGTTACCCCCACCCTGCAAGACGAATACTTTATATAATCATTCATAATATAGCAAATGAAGGAATATTAAAAGTATTTTTTTTCTTTTCAAATTATCGGAAAAATATAATTTTTTATTAGATTCTCCGTTTTTAATTGCGTTTTTTTTATTGTTTGGATAGTTTTAAAGCAATAAGAATAGGGAGATGGACAAATGAGCACAAAAATTCTTGTTATCGAAGATGTTCCCGAAATGTCGGAGCTGATTTCAATGTACCTCACAAAAGAAGGCATGACGGTCACAAAAGCGCTGAACGCTGAACTCGCGCTCGAAACGCTCAAAACCGACGTTCCCGACCTTGTGATTCTCGACTTGAATCTTCCGGGCATGAGCGGGTTCGACTTCCTCAAAAAATTCCGAGAGGAATTCAACAACGCGATTCCCGTGATTATCTCTTCCGCGCGCGACGGCGACGAGGACATCATCGAGGGGCTTGGCTTGGGCGCCGACGAATTCGTCACAAAGCCCTTCTCTCCGCGCGTGCTCGTGGCAAAAGTAAAGGCAAACCTGCGCCGCGGCTCAGAGATTTCTGCCGCCGCCGAGGAATTCTACGCGTTCGGAGACTACAAGCTTCTCTTAAATTCCTGTGTGCTCAAAAAAGGCAGCGAAAAGATTCCGCTCTCAAACAAAGAATACAAAGTGCTTGAATATCTCACCAAGCACGAACGGGAACAGCTCAGCCCCGAAAAAATCTACAAAGATGTCTGGGGCACGGAATACGGCGACGTCACGGCGGTCGCTGTCTACATTCAGCGGCTTCGCAAAAAAATCGAGGCGAATCCCGCTGACCCGCATTTTATAAAAACCGTTTTCGGCATGGGGTATCTCTTTGAAAATTAAGACTCAGCTCCGCATATTTTTGCTTGGCGTCATTCTCGTGCCGATTCTGGCGGCGCTCTCGCTCCCCGTCTATCACTACCTCACGCGCCCCGAACGCATGCTCTTCGCCGGGTACAAGCAGGTCAAAAAGATGGGCGAACTGCCGCTCTCAAAGCGCGACGTCAATGTGTTCAAGCAGCTGCTCCACTCGCTTCCGCCGAACGTCGAATTCATCATCCTCTCCGACTGCGGCGAAACTGACGAAATTCTCGCGAACACGATGGGTGAATTCAACGACTGCGGCTTCATCGAAGAACGCGCGCTCTTCCAATACATGAACGACACGAGCGACACCTACTTTTATCAGCTCACTTCGCCCTCACTCGAGAGCGACGCTGACATTCTGTTCATCAGTCGCATAAACCGGGAAGACACCCGAATCAAAAAAGGCGGCTTTATCGAAAAATCGATGCGATTTGCGCTCATCTGCGTCGGGCTTTTCGAAATTTTCTGTATCCTGCTGGTCGTCAGCCTTTCGCACACGATTACGCGCTCAATCACCGTGCTCAACAAAAACACCGAGCGGATTGCAGGCGGAGAGCTTGACGTCACGCTCGACTACGAAAAGAACACCAAAAACGACAACGAAATCACCTCGCTCACCGAAAACCTAGACAAGATGCGGCTCGCGCTCAAAGACGATGAGGAGCGGCGCACCAAATTCATCATGGGAATCAGCCACGATTTGCGCACGCCGGTCGCCGTCATCAAGGGCTACACCGAGGCAATGAGCGAAGGATTCTGCGACACGCCCGAAGAGACAAAAAAGTCGCTCGAAATCATCAGCACAAAGACCGAGCAGCTTGAGACGATGATTAACACGCTCATCAATTTCGTAAAGCTCAACCAGACCGAATGGGCACAGCAGCTCAAAAAGCAAAAAATCGCGCCCGTCTTCAGGGAATTTGCCAACGGAGCCGTCACCACGGGCGGCATCTTCAAGCGGAACGTCACCGCGGAAGTCACCATCGACGAGAACATCGAAGTTCCGTTTGACAAAGAACTCGTCCAGCGCACGCTCGAGAACCTTTTCTCAAACGCGCTCCGCTACACGAACGAAAACGACTCAATCGACATACGCGTTTGGCAAGATGGCAGCGTCATCAAATTCACCATCAAGGACTCGGGCATCGGCATCAAAAAAGAAGATTTGGAAAAGATTTTCGACATGTTCTACCGCGCAAGCTCCTCACGCCGCGAAGAAGGCATGGGCATCGGCTTGGCAACCGTCATGACGATTGTAAAAGCGCACGGCTGGAACATCAGCGTACAGTCCGAATTCGGCGAAGGCTCGGAATTTATGATTGCAATTCCACTAAAAAGCGATTGAGAAGCAAAATGCCCCGGCGGTTGAGCGAATAGATTGTGTCACCGTCGGGCGTTTTTTTTATGGTCGCGAGGCGGTTTTTCTGCCACTGGAAGAACACGCCGTCGTTTTTGTCCGCGCCGAGCCGAAAAGCGAGCGGGCGAGCGAAACGGCGTTCAAATTCGCGCGCGCTCACTCCCTGACACCGGCGGAATCCGAGCATCAAAAACTCAAATTCGAGCGTCGCTTCGTCAAGGAACTCGACAGAGCGCTTTACATGCGCCAGCGCGCCACTCGCATCAGAATGGGCGGCATTTGCCACGCCCGCGCAATAGGCAGGAATCGAGAGCGTGTTTGTCCAGCGCTCGGCGGATTTTTTCTCAAAGTCGTACACAGTGCCCGTCGCTCCAGCTCCCACGCCAATGTAGTCTTCCTGCTTCCAATACGTCGTGTTGTGCCGGCTCTCAGCGCCCGGTTTTGCGAAATTGGACACCTCATACTGCAAAAATCCGTTTTGCTCGAGGAGATTCCGCCCGATGAGCCACATGCGGTCCGCCTTTTCGTACGAAAAAGCGATGCTTCCGTCCTCAATGCGCTTCCAGAGCGGCGTGTTTTCTTCGACCGTGAGCGTATAGAGCGACACATGGTCGATGCCCGGGTATGTCTTTAAGATGTCGAACTGATTTTTAAATGACGCGTACGTGTGATTTGGAAGCCCCGTGATAAAATCAACGGAAAGCCGCCCGTGCCAGTGCACAGAAAGCGTCTCAAGCGCGTTTTGTATCATCGCGACCGTTGCGCCCCGGTTCACCGCGCGCAAAGCCCTGTCATCAATCGCCTGAATTCCCATAGAAAGCCGGTTCACGCCCGATTTTTCGCACGCGTGAAGCAATTCCGCGCACACATCGTCGGGATTCATCTCAACCGTAATTTCAGTGTGTTCGCTCGTGTGAGCGGTGCTTTTTACGCCGGAGATGAGACGAATGAGCTGTGCCGGAGAAAGCAGGCTCGGCGTTCCCCCGCCGACATAGATGGTGCGCCACTCAGAGATGCCATAGCGACGCGCATATACGTGCGCTTCCGTTATGAGCGCGTTGATGTACGAATCGCTCAAATCGTTCGCTTTTCCGCGCCGATCGCGCTCTCCGATGCTGAAAAAATCGCAGTAATCGCACTTTTTTTTGCAAAACGGAATGTGGATATAGAGAGAAGCGGTCACCAGTCTGCCCGACTACAAGATTTTGAATTTTCCGAACGGAAAGTAGAGCACGAGAGCCTTTCCGATAATCTGCTTTTGCTTGACCGGTCCCCAGACGCGCGAATCAGCGGCAGAAAGACGGTCGTCACCGAGCACAAAATACTCGTCATCGCCGAGCGTAATCTGGCTGATTGAGGCTTTTGCGCCAAAATCAGCGTCCCAGTTTGCCGGCGGAACGAGGATTTTCGCGTTGTATTTTGCGTGCGTCACCTCAAATTCGGTCAGAAAATGGCTTTCGCGCGCGGGCTTTACGAAAACGACGTAGCGGTCAATGTAAATCGTGTCGCCCGGAAGACCGACGACACGGCGGAGTACGGGGCGCGTTCCCGCGACAGGCTGCTCTTCAAAGGGCGTCCATTTTCGCGCGCTGACAAAAAGCGCGATGCTGCGCAAAAAACGCTTGACGACAGAGACACGGTCATGCTCGTAGGTATGAAGCAAAATCACGTCACCGCGGTCAGGATTTCTGAGCAAGGGGCTGACAAATTCATAGCTTCCCGCGGGAATATCAGGCGACATAGAATCGGATTTATTCTGAATCGGAAAAATGACGAACATGAGGAACAGGGAAACAACAAGAAAAAAGACAATGACAAGTCCTGTGATTGAAAGGATTCGGTTGAACAATTCCCGGCGCAGTTTATATGAAATCGCGTAAATACTCTTATCCATGCGCACTAGAATAGCAAAGACAGCGTGAAAAGTCTATAAAATCCGCTTTCAGATTATTTTTTGAAACAGTTGCACGTTGGGATTGTTCTGTTTATAATTAGAAGACTATGTCCGAGAATGTAAAAATTATCGCCCAGAACAAAAAGGCCCGTTTTAATTACTTTGTCGAAGAATCATACGAATGCGGCATCGAGTTGCAAGGCACCGAAGTCAAATCCGTCAAAGCAGGAAATGTCTCGTTCGCCGATTCTTTTGCCGAAATTATAAACGGTGAAGTCTGGATGCGTAATTTCCATATTTCAGAATATGCCTATTCGTCTGTGTTCAATCACAATCCGGACAGGCAAAAACGTCTGCTGCTGCACAAAGAGGAAATCAAGCGAATCACGCGGAAAGTCGACGAAAAAGGCTACACGCTCGTGCCGCTCGATTTTTATCTCAAGCACGGGCGCGTCAAAGTCACGCTCGGTGTTTGCAAGGGCAAAAAGCTCTACGACAAGCGCGAGACGATAAAACAGCGCGACCTTGACAGGGATATGGCACGGGATTTCAGAAAAGACTTGTCGTAAATCCCCGGCGGGATTGTACACGACTCGCTTCTGATGCCAATCGGAGAACAGAGATTTGAAGAATCGTACCGTAACAGCGTGGCTCACACGCCTCACAATTTTGATTCTCTCCCCGCTTTCAGCAGTCCATGCCGAAGATATACTCGTTGATTATTACGGTGTCGTCTCCGCATCAAGCGACACGAATATGCTCAAGATGGCCCAGGACGTGTTCTACACGCAGCTTAAGGCAATCGACGGCGTTACCGTTGACGACAAACGCCCCGATTTAACCCGCGCCTCAACAGACATTCCGCAATTCGTCACCACAAACGCAAAAGTCTACTTCTACGCAGAAATCACCGACCAAAAAACGAATTCCGGTCAGACCGTCTGGAACTGCCGCTTCAACGCGGTCACCGCCGCAGACGGCATCACGCACACGGCGACCGAAAACTACGAGTCATACTACAAAATCCTCGTGGGAGCAAAAAACGCCATCGAAAAAGTGCTCACCGAGCTCAAAGCGCCAGCCCCCGAATTCATATCCGCGAACAAGGCAAACATCGCCTCGGATTTCAATACGGGCGTCGACATCGAGTCGCTTGCCGGAACATGGAGCGGAGAGCCGTACGCCGACAAAATCATCATTCTGCGCGGCGGGCGCGGTTTCGTCATCTTCAAGAACGGCGCCACGATGAACATAAAGATTTCTGTCAAAAAAGCAACGGTTGACGGAATCAGCACGAATCTCGAAATCGCTCAGGTCGGAAAGTCAAACGCATCGTTTTTTCCGGAGCTTCCACGCGAGCAAGCGCTTGCCTGCGCCGCGACTGCCTCGCCCATCACCTGGAATTTTTCGCTTACCTCGGCAGACACGCTTGAGGGCATAAAAAATACCGTCATCGCAACAGATGACGGCACAGAACAAGGCAGCGTACACTCAAACTGGACTAGGAAATAGAAACGCTCCCTTGCCGTAGTACTTTCACTTCGCCTGTTTCATCGATGGCAACGATTGTCGACGGAATGCCGCCACTTTTATCGCCGTCATCGACAATCAGCTCGACTTCTTTTCCGAATTCGTTTTTTATCTGCTGAATGTTATCAAGAACGGCTTCCCCGCTTCGGTTTACGCTCGTTGAATAAATCGGCGCGCCACAGAGCGCAATCACGTTTCTAAGCCATTCGTCGCCCGGGCAACGGAACGCTGTCGTCTCGAAATTCCCGTCCTCGGCGAACGTGTGCACGATAATCGTGAGCGGTCCCGGCCAGTGCGCAAGCAGATAGTCAGGGATGACATCGCGCGTATATTTCTTTACATCTTCGGGCTTTGCGAGAAGCTGAATGAAGTGTTTTCCCTCATCACGGTGCTTTATCGTACAGATTTTTTCATAGGTATGGAACGAATAGTGCCGACCATCGACAATTCCCGAAAACCCATACACAGTGTCGGTCGGAAGCACAACGACTTTTCCCCGGCGCAGGTAGTCAGCGGCGATTTGGACGGACTCTTCATCACACTTGCGGCAAATCATAGACAGGAATCCCCTTTATTTTGACCTTGTTTTTCTTGACTGCGGCATCTTTCGGACGAAAATCCCGCACCATGAGATAGAGATAGGTCACGAAAAACATCAGCAGTCCCGACACTTTACAAAACCATTCCGGAAGCGAATACGGCTCGATTGACTTTATCGGCGTTCCCGTTTCGAAGTGATATTCATCAATTGCTATGAGTCCGTTGATTTTTACCAGTTTTTCCCCATCACGGACATACCCCATCTTGCGCGCAAAACCCGCGATGACATCGGGGTCCTTGTCGAGTGCTTTGTATTCAAGCGTGAGACTGTCATTAATTTTCTGTATCTCGTCGGCACGGGCGCTTAAGATTCTCTTCTGCTCGCGGAGCTGGCCATCCGCCCAAATGCCATCCCGCCCACAGGTAAAGGAGACGAGGACATAAATCGCGGTACCAGCTAAAGCTGCAACGAGAAGCCGGAACATTTTTATCATAGCCCTTTGAATATCGGTGGATAGGCTGAATTTCTAAAATCATTTTTCAGAAAGTTTTTATAAAAAAATTGGACTTTTCAATCATAGTTATGCTAAAATGAATAGATAAAATGTAAATTTCAACGGAAATTCTGCCGAGTATAAAACAAAGATTTTTACATTCTTCTACAAAGGGGACGAATATGAGCGATTCAGATAAAACAAATGAACTTGACAATTACGGCGTATGGGTCAAAAAACCACCGCGCACCGTTTCATCTGAAATTGAGAGCGACCTGCCTGATTTTTCAGCCGCAGAAAGTATAGACGACACCGCGTTTGACTCGGGAGACACCGCGCTCTCAGCAGACGAGCTTGCGAATCTCACCGGGGCACTGAGCGAAGAGCCTTCACCTGCCGCCTCTGGCGATACCGAAGAAATCTCCCTTGATGAATTTATCGAAGGCGGTGTTTTTGAGGGCGACGACACCGCATCATCTCCCGCTGCCGAAGAAAGCAGCGCACCGGCGCCTGCTCAAGAAGAATCTGTCTCACTTGACGACTTTATGGATACATCTGAAGCCCCGAGCGACATCGCCGTTTCTGACGAGCCCACTATCAGCGAGCCCGCCTCTCTTTCTGTTGATGACGGTCCTATCGACATCGATCTTTCATTTGACGACTCCGCGCCAAGCATCGCGCCGTCTGAGCCAGCAGCAGCTCCGGTCGCTGCCGTTTCAGGCTCAGAAGAAATCGATTTGAGTGATTTCGGCGTTGATTTTGGTGACTCGGGAGGCGCAGCTGCCCCCGCAACAGAACCTGCCGCCTCAGATGACGGCGCAGAAAGCGTCGATTTGAGTGACTTCGGCGTTGATTTCAGCGAACCGTCGGAATCCCCCGCCGCCGAAGAAAGCACGAGCACGGGCGCTCCCGCCACAGATGAAAGCGGCATGGAAGAAATCAGTCTCGACTCATTCGGTTTCGACATCAATGCCGAAGAATCAACCGAGGAAGAAGCAGCCCCCGCCGCAAGCGAGGCCACCGAAGAAGAATCCCCGTCGCTTTCCGCAGAAGAATCAGTTCCGCTCTCAGAGCCGCAAGCAGAGCCAGAAGTCATGTCCGTCACCGCAGACGATGATGTCGGCGATATTTCACTTGATGCAGACACGTCTGCTCCGTCAGCACCATCGGCACAGCCAGCGGGAAGCGCGGACGATTTCTCTTCGCCTGACGAAGACGACTTCGACCTTGACTCAATCATGGATTCCATCGAAGACGAAAACGGAAACACCACTTCGCTCAACGATGAGGGCACAACTGAGGCGACAGAGAATACAGAGAGTATCGAAGAAAGCGTACCTGCCGAAGAAGTTCCGGCCACCGTCGATGTCGTCGACATGGACGAACCTGTCTTTGAAGAAACCGCCGTTGACATTCCAGAGGCAGAAGACTCAAATCCGTTCGAGCTTCCGCCTGACAATGCATTTGCCGAAACCGCGTCCGCTCCTGTCGAAAGTGCGCCTCTTGAAGAGCCAGCCGCTGTGAGCGACGAAATCACGCTTCCAGAAGAAGAGCCCGTCATTGAAGATAGCGAACCCGTCACGCAAACCGCTCCTGCCCCCGCAGAAGAAGAGAACCCCGCTCCAGTACAGAGCGAAGTCAAACAGGATTCAGAGATTTCAGCAGCAACCAGCGCTATCTTGAGCCAGATTGTCTCAGAGCTTTCATCTCTCAGAAGCGAAATCTCTGGTCTCAAAAACGATTTTGAAGAATTAAAAAACAAAGAGCCAGTTGCAGTCGCTCCCCAAGTGCAGGAAGAGCCAGATTCCCCAGCTCCGCAAGAGGCTGCGTCAGGCGGATTTTTTGACAACACCGAAGAAGACGAAACGATTGCCCTCTCACTCGATGAAATGGACAACATTCTCAACTCTGTCGAAATGGTCGAAGACACGACTCCAGCGCTTCCCGCAGAAGAAGAAGTGGCAAACACAGACGCGGAAAGCACCATCGACTTCTCAAATGAAAATCTTGAGGAGCCGGTTCTTGACGATCTTGAAAATGACAGCGATGACTCAGACGCCCCCGAAGAGCTTCCCGATGAAATCCTCGTTCCCAAAACCGATGATATTCTCGTCGAATCAAGCCAGGAAAATCTTATCGACGAAGAGCCGGCATCTGAGCTTCCTGCTGACATCGACCTCACCGAAGAGCCAAAGCTCGACAGCGGTGCAAGCGAAACGGTAAGCGCAGAGGATTCGGCGGCATCATACGACCTCGACAATTTCTCATTTGACGACTCATCAGAAGAAATTCTTCCCGCAGAAGAGCTTTCTGACGACACCGCTCTTGAAGAAGTCACCGAAGAGCCAATTGAAGAAGCAATTCCTGCCGAAGACGCGTCAGACGATGCCGAAGAAATTCCTGCCGTCGAAGAAGCAGTCGCTCAAGAAGAGCCCGTTATTGAGGAAACGGTCGCCGCAGAAGACAACGATTCATCTCTGATTGACGAGCCGTTTGTCTTTGAAGATGAGGCAGCCGCAAGCGACGCGCCGATTGAAGCGGAGTCTCCCGCAACCGACAGTGACGCTCCCGCAGAAGCACCTGCTTTTGAAGAAGATGCTGAAGACACCACAGCAGCGGCTGACACAGAAGCGTTCGAAGAAAGCGCCGAGACTATCGCTGAAGACGAACCCGAAGAAGACTCAAATGAGTCAGAAGAAAACAGTGTCGCTATCTCAGAAACGGAACTGGATCGACTTCTTGCAGAAGACCGCAGCATCAACGATTCGCTCACCGACGAAAACCTCAACTATCTTGCTGATGACGCAGCTCTCGACGGAAACCCGTCGTCATCAATTCCGCACGAGCTCCAAAAAGAAATAAAATCAGTGCTTTCATATATGGATCAGCTTTTGGAAAATCTCCCTGAAGAGAAAATTGCTGAATTCGCGCAGTCCGAGCAGTTCGAAACATACAAAAAACTGTTCAAAGAGCTGGGGCTTGAGTAATGGAACCAATTGATACAACGCAACCACAGAAACGAGGTCTTCTCCAAAAAGCACAGAGCATTCTTGCCGATGTCACGCCGCCGTTCGAAAAATGGGCGACCCGCTCAGGCTTCAAGCGCGCCGCGATATTGCGCCCCTGCACGACAACCGAAGGCAAATTTTATTATGCAACCGACAGCATCGGCTTTTCGGCGCGAGAGATGGCACAGCTTGTCGAAACAAATGACTTCTGGATGCACACGCTCTCACGTGCGTTTGAATGGCAGTGTTTTTCCCGCGATTTCAACGAGCTTGAGACTTTCGACGGTCTTTTCTCAGATGACGTATACAATGCGATAAACAAACTCTTCTTCTTGCCGTTCAAAGACAAAAAGAATCCGCTCATTTTTGTTCTTGTTGAGCTTGATGACGACGATGACATTACGCTCGCGGAGGCGTCAGAAACCGCCGTCACGCTCAAAAATATCGTCGAATTCAAAAACCAAGAGCGAAAAATTCTCGCAAAACTCGACACAAACATCGACAAAGGGCTTGAAATCTCCGAAAGTCGCCTGTACATTCTCTCGCTTGATGCCTGCATTGAGCAGGAACTTGAGGGAGTTGAAGTTCCAGGAAATGAGCTTCGCGCATTAGTCAAGCAGGCAATCACTGACAATGCACAGATGATTGTCGCACCGCTTTTCCGTGCGCCGAATTGCAGCCATTCCGGTTCAAACGGCGAAATAAAAGTCGTACTCTTCGCAAAAGATGAGGAAGACGAGCAGTTGCTTGCCTACCACATCTCCAGAACACTCACGACGCTGCTCGGACGCGAAATCTCGAAAAACGTTCTGTTCCTGTCAGCGGGGCTTTGTCCAAACAAAAAGGGAACGATAGCCTTCCTCCGACAAGGCTGATGTCTGCCAAAAACGCGTCCGTGAGCTCCGCAACGATTCTCCTTGAAAACAGCAGGAGCGGAAGCATTACATGCAGTTTTCAAGGAAAGTACCTTCACTCTAAATACAATCCACTCGTCGAGGGAGAACGGTTTGCCAATGCGCTTGAGGCAGATTTTTCTCCTCTTTGTGTCATTATCACCGAGCCAGCCCTCTCCTATTGCGCGCCGTATGTACGGACGCGCTTTCCGAATGCAAAAATCTGCGCGATACGTTTTCTCCCTGATTTTCATGAGACTGACGGCGCATGGGATTTCGCTTTTTATCTCGCAGATGAGACGGCAGAATCAGTCGATTCGCTTGCCGAGGATTTATTTTGCGCGCTCGGCGAAGAACGCCTGTGTTCTTCGGTTGCGTTTGACTGGGCGCCTTCACTCGCACTCTTTCCAGAACGCACGCGCGCAGCATGGGCAGCGATAAAAAAAGCAGTCGTAAAGGCGCGCGATGTCATCGGGACGCGCTCTTATTTTTCAAAACGCTGGCTCAAAAACAGTATCACATTCGCTTCTCATATCGCCCACAGCGCGACAATCGCTCCCATCGACGCGCCAATTGTGATTACAGCGTCAGGTCCAAGCCTTGAAAGCTCTCTTTCCTTCATCAGACAGTACCGTGCGAGTTTTTTCTTGATAGCCGTTTCCTCTTCATTCATGCCGCTCACCGCGCATGGCATTACCCCTGACATTGTGCTGAGCAGTGACGGCGGCTATTGGGCAAAACGTCATCTCGCTGTTCAAGGCGCGGACAACGGCATCATTTTCGCACTTGAAGCAGAAAGTGCCGTGCCCAAAACGCTGTTCGAAACACATACCATCGTGCCACTCTGCTATGATGACGGCAGTGAGCGCGTTTTTTTACAGGCAATCGGCTGTCCATACATGCGCTCAGAGCGAAACGGTACCGTCGCAGGAACAGCCGTGCAATTCGCGCTCTCACTCACAAAAAAATCAGTGTACGTCTGCGGACTCGACCAAGCCCCCGCCCCCGGCTTTCAGCACACACAGCCAAATGCGCTTGAAACAGGAAACGCGCAAAACGATTTCAGATTGCGCACCGCCGAAACGAGGATTGCATCATCCCGGTTCTTGTCGGCAGGAGTCCTCGAAACATACCGAAATTGGTTCGTCACCCATTCGGGCAAATTCTCAACGCGTGTATTCAGGCTGTCGGACAATGTTCCCTATGATTTTTCGCTCGGCGCAATCAAAGACATTTCCTGGAGCGATTTTGCCACAAAAGAAGATGTCACACGTTCATTCGACCCTCAGCGCATTTTTATCAAAACAGACCTCACGCTCAGCCACACAGAACGCATAAGCCGATTGCAGCAGGCGCTCGATGCATACTTCCAGACGACGCAGTTTGACGATGAAGTGTTTCCGATGGATGTCATTCTCGAAAAACGCGAACGTTCCCCTGAAAAAAGAGCCGCGCTCCGTGCCGCGCTCATCGAAAAAAAAGAAACGCTCGCAAAAAAATGCACGCACCTTCTGTGCGACCGGAGCACGCGCCCATGAAGCAGACCGTCTCATATACGGGGATTCATCCCGCAAAAAATGGGAATGCCGTTCCCTTCTACCAAGAAACGCAAGAAAGCGCCCCCGTCTCGCTCCACTCACTCTACAATCCCGAACGGGAGGCGCAGGGATTTGCGAATCAGGCTGAATCGGATTTTTTTATCGTGCTCGGCATTGCGGGAGGCTATCACATCAACGCGCTCGCACAAAAAAATCCGCAAAGCACGATTATCGCGGTCGAAACAAATGAAGCTACACTCGATTTTCTCTCACAGATTCCGCTAGTGCAATCGCTCACGCAAAATTCGCGCATTCTGCTCACGACCATCGACAAGCTCGATGATGCCATTTTGTCGCACTACAAGCCAGCCCTGCACGGAAATCTGACGATTCTCGCGCTCAGGCAGTGGGAACATCTTTTTTCCGACGAAAGCACACGCGCACGCGAAAAAATCACTGAGACGCTGAAATTGCTCTCCGGAGACTACTCGGTGCAACGCCATTTCGGGAAAATCTGGCAAAAAAACATTCTCACAAATCTCAGTCTGGCTGAGCAGACGCTTTCCTTCGATACAATAAAGCAGGCAACCGACACAACGAAAATCGCGGCAATCATCGCGGCAGGACCATCGCTTAACAAAACAATCAGAGAACTTGCCGCTCATCGAGAACGATATTTCATCATCGCGACAGACACTGCCTATTCCGTTCTCTGCGCGTACGGCATCACGTGCGATGCCGTTGTTTCAATCGACGGACAAAACGTATCACACGCGCACTACCTGCACTGCCTTTCCGAGACGACACTCTACGCCTTCGACGTATGCGCAAACGACTCATCGGTGCGAAAAGCACTTGCAAAAAAAGCGCGTGTCCTTTTATTCGAGACCGGACATCCGCTCGCACAGTACGCGAGTTTGTTTTCGGGAAAACGGCACTTTGCCCATCTTGAGGCAGGAAGCGGAACAGTCACGATTGCCGCGGCGAGCCTCGCAAAACAGCTTGGATTCACAGAGCTTTCTTTTTTTGGGGCAGATTTTTCATACAGTGACGGAAGTCCCTATGCACGAGGCACCTATCTTGAGCCTCAGTTTTACAAGGGAGCAAACCGCCTCTCAACGGCAGAAACAGCGTACACAGCCCTGCTCTATCGCACGCCGGTAAAGCCCGTCCCACAAACGGAGAACGCCGTCACCACGGACATTCTTGAAGCCTACAAAGACTCCCTCGCCGCCTTTCTCAAAGCAAATGAGCACGTCTCTTCAAAAAACACGCCCATCTGTGAAGAACAATTCAATTTCGCCGCATTCAAGCGCGCCTATACAAATGATTTACGCGCCTGCGTCCACAGCGAGCATGATTTCGACTCGTCGGCGTATGCATTCACGACACTGCTTCCCCTGTGCGCCGCGCTCGGAAAGAACTCGGCTTTTCTTGCATACCTTAAAACATTGAGATATACTGAAAGCATATGAAACGTCCAATTACCATCATTTCAAGCATCAGCTCTTTTTTGTTTATTGTTGCAATCATTTGGTTTGCGATGGGCATCTATTCAGACAAAAAAAACGGCACGCACGCCGCTGACGCACGTTTTGACGCCCTTCTTCACTCAACACAACAGGCGTTTCAATCACACCCCTACGGCACGCCCGAATTCTCAAACCTGTTCATCAAAGCAATCGGCAACATCGAGGATTTTTCATCGCTCAAACTTGAAATCAACGGAGAATTGGTCTATGCCTATCCGCCGAGCGTTTTCTCGCTTCCCTCGCCCCAACTCGTAAAAAATTACAAAGAGCTTGTTCCCGCAGAAACGACAGGACAGGTCGTTCTCTCAGCATCAATCTATCTCATGACGCCCGGCTCAATCTACAACCATTCGCGCGTCGCCTTTTTGCTCATTCTCGCAGGAACAATCATCGCGTTCGTCCTCATTCTGCTCTTGAGCGGGAACGAAAAAGACAGTCCGCTTCCGCTGCGACCAAGCACGAAGTCTACATCCCAAAAAAGCGTTTCGCACATGGTGCCCCCGTCTCCAAAAGAAGCGCCTGAAGATTCCCGGGAGACGCAGCACCAAGAAGAAGACACGCCAGCTCCCATCGAAGAAACAGTGATTACCTTTGATGATGAGCCAGTGTTTCACGATGATGAAGAGGATTCTGACGATGAGGACGACGATCAAAAATCTCCAAAAGAACAGCACATCGAATCTAAATCAGCAGAACCGGCGCCACATGACGAAGCGCTTCCATTCCCCGTTCAAATCGAAGATGATGCACTTTCCCCTTTTGAGGCAGAGCCCATCTTCAACCCAGAAGAGAGCACAAACGGCACGTTCCGCGAAATAGCACTTCCCGACGACGAAGACACGGAAGACTCTGATACCGCAGACGAAGACGGAGGACTTGACATCATCGATCAGTTCGAGCAGGAAAACCGAGAGCTATCAACAAACGAAGATGAGACAAAACCGTTCTCTTTTGATGAGCCAGAAGTCGATGCCACAATTTCTCCCATCACAGGAATTCACCTGCAATCAGCACTCACTCATACGCTTGATGATGCTATTGCCTCGCTCGCACAAACAGACAGCGACATAACCATTTCCCTCGTAAAAATCAACGGTCTCGACCGTGGAAATTCGCTGTCAAACAAAGTCATCGCCATCATTCAGCAGACGACCGACATTGATACACAATTGTTTGAATACAACAGTGACAGCTATGCCCTCATCACAAAAGACTCAGACCTCAACAAGGCTGTAGAAATCTCAGAGCGGCTCTACAACAATCTCTCTGACTATCTCAAAGACAATAATGCGACAAACGAAGTGTCAATCGGCATTTCATCGGTCAGCAAACGAAACATAACGGCAGAGCGCATCTTGCTTGAAGCAGACCAGGCGCTTATTCACGCGTCACAAGACCCCGACTCTCCGATTATCGCGTTCAGAGCAAATCCCGACAAATACCGGGAATACATGAACGGCAATTAATGCGTTTCAGGCGGTGGCGGAAGCTTTTCGCCACCAGCACTCTGAGCTTCTTCTTCTGGCGGAGACGGAAGCTCGATTTTCTTATCGGGATCAAAATTGTCGACAATTTCCGCGAGTTTTTGCGCAAACGTCGAAATCTGTTTATTATCAGGGAATTTTTCTTTTAAGATAAAGAAATTTTCCTCGGCATCTTCGCCACGCCCCACATTGATGAGAAGCGCGACGTAATTTTCAAGCAAGTTTTCGTCATAGGGATCTTGCTCAAGCAGGGCGCGGTATTTCATAATCGCGTCGTCTACCTCGCCTTTCATCGCCGTAATATACGCGAGCGACATGCGAATCATCGTGTTTTCAGGGTCAAGCGACAACAGATACTCGTACGATTCAGTGGCATTTTCCCAGTCTTTTGCAAGCGCATAGCTCCGGGCAAGTTTGTAATACGCAGTCAAATACAAGTCTTTGTTGCGCATCGCAAGCTTGTAGTATTCCGCTGCCTTTGCGTAATTTTTGATTTCAAGATAGCCGTCGGCAACCGCATAATATTCTGTCGCCAGATTTTTGAGGATAATGCGCGATTCTCCCGGCACATGAATACCCGACACAGCAGACGAGGCACAGGCGGTAAGCGCAAGAGAACAAAAAACGGGCAGGCAACGGATAAAACGGTTTTTCATGTGGCTCTTTATGACAGTAATGCAAGAATTTGCGTTTGGGTGACCGGCAAATCAGTAATCGTAATTTGATTCTGAGCCGTCTGAACGACTTTTGCGGGCACTCCGCCCCCGAAGAACGCCAGTTTTAGCATGGCGACCGTCGCCTTAATCGTACGCGTGTCGCTGAAATTCAAAATCAGTTTGACGTTAAACTGCTCTTTTACGCCACGGTACTGAGAGAGCGTCGCATACGCCGAGGAAATGGGAGATGTAACATCGACTCCGCCCAAAAAGCTAGAGATAAAAACGCGGGGATTTGACGCATAGAGCATAATGTCCGCGCTCTTGTTTTCATGTAAAAAGCGATACGGTCGCTCGCTCAACGTCTCCGAAAGCAGTTTTTCGCCCGGCGTTCCGTCATTTGGCTCAGCATACGCGATTTTATTGAATCGGCGCGTCATCGGAGCGACATCGCGCGACAAAAACGCATTCGATGACGAGGGCACGCACAATTGATACATCGTCTGTTGATGCGTGTACACTGTCTGTCCTTCAAGCGCGCTTCCCTTCCAGCCATTTTTTTCGCTCAACGCAAGACCGACAAAAGTAGTCGGAAGATTTCCCTGAGCTGAAAGCTGAATCTCGCCGTTTGAGCCGAGCGCAATATAGGCAATATCGAGCCGTTCGGAGATTTTCTGTGCGTCGCTTTCTGCCAAATGACCAATCTTTTGAATCGCGTTCGAGACAAATTCGGCGTTCGCTTGAACCGGCACCGAAAGATACACCGCCGCCCCCGGCGAAAGCACGTCGAATGCATCAACGGGAGCAAGGTCGGGAGTCGATTTACACGAAAGCAGATTCACAGCACTGAGCAAAATCGCCGCAAGCACCGTGAATCTGAGCGCATTACGCTTTTTCAATAGAAATGCTCCATGTTTTGTCGTCGGCTTCAACGGAAGTGGCTTTTGTGAGTTTGTCCTTCCATTCCTGAACGGTGGCAAGCGTTTCGCCCGAAACAAATTCTTTAAATTTTGCAAACGCGTCCTTCAAGTCGCCGTCGCCTGAGACGAAGAGCTTGATTCGGTCGGTGACTTCAAATCCGCTCTCTTTGCGAAGATTTTGGATTCCGCGGATAAGATCACGCACATAGCCTTCTTTTTTGAGTTCATCGGTGACTTTGGTGTCCAAGCCGACCGTAAGCGTGCCGTCATTGACGACTTTGAGGTCTTCTTTTTCGATGCGCTCAACGATGATTTTTTCGGTATCAAGGTCAACGCTCTGTCCGTCAACATCAACGGAAACTTTCTTTCCGCCCAAAATGTCGGCGATAGACTGATTTTTAAGCTCCTGAATTTTTGCCGCGGCAGCCTTCATTTTTGCACCGAGCTCTTTTCCAAGCACTTTGAAGTTTGCCTTTGCCTTGTAGCTGACAAGTTCGTCCTCGCGCTCGTGGAAGATGACTTCCTTAACATTCAGCTCCTCGCGGATTGTGTCAATCATGCTTTCAAGCACTTTGCGCTCTTCGGCGTTTCGCGTGACAAGCTGCGTTGAGGCAAGCGGCTGGCGGTTTTTCAAATTGAACTGATTGCGCAAAGACCGCCCCATTGAAACCGCTTTCTGAACGGTGTCCATGCGGAATTCAAGTTTTTCGTCACGCAAAGAAGCATTGTAGACAGGGAAATCTGCCAAATGGACTGATTCTGCGTCTTTTTCGGTGCGCAAATTCTGCCACATGCTTTCGGTGATGAACGGAATGAACGGTGCTGCGGTAAGCGAGAATGACTTTAACGCGTAGTACAGCGATTCGTATGCCTCTTTTTTGTCGGTGTCGTTCTCGCTCTTCCAGAAGCGGCGGCGACTTCGGCGGATATACCAGTTGTTGAGCTGGTCGATGAAGTTAATGAGCGGGTCGATTGCCGTGCTTAAGTCGTAGTCGTCAAGCGCCTGCGTGACATCTTTAATCATCTTCTGCGTGATTGAAACAATCCAAGCATCCAAGGGATTTTTGGGCTTCATACCATTAAACACATCGCCCTTTGCGGTGTAGCCGTCGATGTTTGCGTAGGTGACGAAGAATGAATAGCCCGACCAGAGCGGAATGAGAATGTTCTTTAAGACTTCGCGCACGCCGTTATCGCTGTAGCGCAAATCGTCAGCCTTAACGACCGCCGAGTGCGTGAGGAAGAGACGGAGCGCGTCCGCACCGAACATATTGATTGCCTCAACCGGGTCAGTGTAATTGTGGAGCGATTTTGACATCTTGCGTCCGTCTTCCGCCAAGACCAAGCCGTTTACGATACAGTTTTTGAACGCGGGCTTGTCAAAAAGCTCTGCCGCAAGAATCGTGAGCGTGTAGAACCAACCGCGTGTCTGGTCAAGACCTTCCGAAATGAAATCGGCAGGAAAATGCTTTTCAAAATGCTCTTTGTTCTCAAACGGATAGTGAAGCTGTGCATACGGCATGCTTCCCGACTCAAACCAGCAGTCAAAGACTTCGGGGATTCGGTGCATTGTTCCGCCGCACCTACACGTAATCGTGACTTTATCGACAAACTGCTTGTGCAAGTCGTCCAAGTCAACGCCGCTCTTTTCCTTAAGCTCCGCGCGGCTTCCGATACAGAGCTTTTCGCCGCAATCATCGCACCGCCAGATTGGAATCGGGTTTCCCCAGTAGCGGTTTCGGCTGATTGCCCAGTCGCGGCTTCCCGCAAGCCATTTTCCGAAGCGACCTTCCTTGATGTGCGCGGGCTGCCATTTTATCTGTGCGTTTGCTTTAAGCAAGCGGTCGTGCTGGTCGGCTACTTTGACGAACCATGAGCCGATTCCGCGATAGATGAGCGGAGAGCCACAACGCCAGCAGTGCGGGTACTGGTGATTCACCGTTTCGCGCTTTACGAGTTTGCCCTCTTTTTTGAGCCTGTCCATGATGTCTTTGTCGGCATCCTTTACGAATACGCCCGCGTAGTCAGAGACTTCTTTGGTAAAACGGCACTCAGCGTCAATCGGCTCAACGAAGGGAACGCCGCTTCCTGCGAACACCTTGCTGTCGTCTTCACCAAAGGCTGGCGCAATGTGGACGATGCCCGTACCGTCTTCGGTTGAAACATAGTCCGCGTTGAGCAAGCGGAACGCGCCCTTTTCGCACTTCTGACCACTCTGCTTTTCACATTCTGCCGCATCTTTAAGGCTAGCGAAATACGGGAACAGCGGCTCATATTCTGCGCCCAAGAATTCAGCACCCTTGTGGCGGTAGATGATTTCGTAGTCTTCAGCGTTCTTATAATACGAAGAAAGGCGGCTTTCAGCCAAAATGTAATAGTCGCCACTAGACTTGTCGAGAATCTTCACATAGTCGATTTCTGGTCCCATACAAAGACCGAGGTTTGAAGGAAGCGTCCACGGAGTTGTCGTCCAGGCAAGGAAATAAGTCTTGCCGTTCGTCATTTCATCATCTTTGAAAGCAACGGGGGCTTTAGTGACCTTAAAGCGAATCGTAATCGCGGGGTCTTGCTTTTCCTTGTAGCCCTGCGCAAGCTCATGCGTAGAAAGGACGGTGGCACAGCGCGGGCAGTACGGAAGAATGTACTTTCCCTCGTAAATCATCCCCTTGTCCCAGAGCGATTTTGCGACCCACCAGATTGTTTCCATAAAGTCGGGGTTCATGGTTTTGTAGTCGTTGTCAAAATCGACCCAGCGCCCCATGCGGGTAATCGTCTTTCGCCACTCGCCCGTGTACTTTAAGACGGAAGCGCGGCACTTGTCGTTGAAAGCAGCAACGCCGTATTCCTCAATCTCATGCTTTGAGTTGATGCCGAGTTCCTTTTCAATCAAGTTTTCGACAGGAAGACCGTGGCAGTCCCAGCCGAAACGGCGGTCAACCTTTTTGCCCTTCATCGTCTGATAGCGCGGAATAATGTCCTTAATGGTAGAAGGAATAAAATGCCCGAAGTGCGGCAAGCCCGTGGCAAACGGAGGTCCGTCAAAGAAAACAAATTCCTCTGAGCCTTCGCGCTGCTGAACCGACTTTTTGAATGTGTCGTTCTTTTTCCAAAATTCAAGGATTTCTTCTTCCTGCTTAGGGAAATCAACCTTTGCATCAACTGACTTATACAAAATGAGCCTCGTGTCAATAAAATGTTTGTGTACTAGTATAGTGATTTTTTAGCATGCAATCAACTCACTGCGCTTTTTTTGACACGAGACTCGTTCATCTTACTCGTGAATCTTCCAGTTTCCCACCATCTTCACAAAATTGGGGTCAAAGTGGTTCACAATCTCACTGTGTCCGATGTCAAGTTCCGCAATTCTCTCCATGTCCTCGTCGTCAAGCGCAAAATCCCAAATCGCAAAGTTCTCACTCATGCGCTCCATGTGGGTCGACTTTGGAATCACGACCACGCCGCGCTGCACATTCCAGCGCAAAATCACCTGCGCCGCGCTCTTTCCGTGTTTTTCGGCAATGTCGAGCAAAAGCGGATTCTTGAAGATGTCGTGCTTTCCCTCGGCAAACGGTCCCCACGCCTCTGGGATAACGCCGAATTCCGCCATCGTTTTGAGCGCGTCCTTCTGCTGGAAGAACGGATGGCACTCCACCTGATTCACCGCGGGCACAATCTTGGCATGAATGCACAAATCGGCAAGCACATGCGGATAAAAATTGCTCACACCAATCGCGCGGATTTTTCCCGCCTCGTACAGTTCTTCCATCGCCCGCCATGAGCCGTAATAGTCGCCCATCGGCTGATGAATCAAATACAAATCGATGTAGTCAAGCCTGAGTTTTTTGAGCGAAGTCGCAAACGCCGCCTTTGCCGCCTCATAGCCTGCGTCCTGCACCCACAGCTTCGTCGTGATGAACAAATCCTCGCGCTTCACCGTTCCGTCCGCAATCCGCTTTGCCACCGCGCGCCCGACCGCCTCTTCATTCTGATACGCCGCCGCCGTGTCAATCAGACGGTATCCCGAATCAATCGCGTCCAAAACCGCCTGCTCCGTCACAGCCCCATCCGGCACCTGAAACACGCCAAAGCCTTCCATCGGCATGCGAACACCATTGTTCAAAGTTACAAAATCCATACATCGCTCCTTGTTTTGTTGATTTCATTTTAATTGTAACGGAGCGAACGGCATTTTGTACAATAGAACTTTTGCAAGGTGGTATAACTAAAGTGAATAGTGACAGATGGAAATTCCCGTGCTACAATAAACCATGATTGAAACCTACATCATCGAGCAACTGGCGGCACTTGCCGAATATAAAACGCTTTCACGCGTGGCGGAAGAACTGCACACTTCACAGCCCGCGCTCAGCCGTGCCATGCAAAAACTGGAAGGCGAACTTGGCGTTACGCTGTTTGACCGCTCCAAAAACCGCATCGCGCTCAACGAAATCGGGGAGCTCGCCGCCCGCCACGCGCAAATCGTGCTTTCCGCGCACAACGAGATGATTCGCGCCGTCAAAGAAGCCGACCGCCGCCGCCGCACTTTTTCGTACGGTTCAATCGCGCCCGCGCCCATGTGGGAACTCACGCCGATTCTCTCGCATCTTTACATGGGCATGACCGTCAGCTCCGACTTGCAGGAAACGGAAGATGCGCTCATCAAAGGGCTTGAAAATGGCACATACAATCTGATTGTGCTCTTCCGCCCGCTCGAAAAACGAGACGAGAACGGGAACGCGCTCTATTTCTCAAAGCCCTTTATCCGCGAAAAACTCTTCGTGCTTCTGCCCCTCTCCCACCGCCTCGCCTCGCAAAAGGCAATAAACCTTTCTGACCTTGCGGGCGAAAAAATCCTGATTCACAACAAAATCGGCTTCTGGTACGGAATCTGCAAAGAAAAAATCCCGAACGCGACCTTCCTTGAGCAGAGCGAGCTTTCCGCCCTTCGTGAAATCGTGAGCGCGACCGATTTGGTCTCATTCATGACTGATGTTTCCGGGCAGAAAATGCCGCCCCCCAAAGGAAAAGTCATCGTGCCGATTCTCGACGAGGAAGTAAACGTGCAATTCTACTGCGTGTGCAAAAAAGAACGCGCACAAGATTTTACCGCGCTCTTTTCTGCCTGGTGCTGATGTTACAGTCCGAGTTTTTTCAGCCAGTCATTCACGCTCTTTTCGGCTTCGGCGCGCTTGTTCTGCGCCGTCGCGCCTCGGACAGCGAGCGCGTTTTTTACGGTCGCACCTTTTACCGTGCGCCTGATGCTACCGTCTGTGCCACTCACGCCGCTTCCTTCGTGGGTGCAGAACGGAACGATTGTCTTGCCGTTTAAATCATGCTTTTCAAGGAAGGTGAACACCACCATCGGTAAGTCTCCCCACCAAATCGGGTAGCCGAGGTAGACGGTGTCGTAGCCAGACAGGTCGATGTCGCCCTTGTACGAAGGGCGGGCGTTCTTCCGCTGCTCGTCCTTTGCCACGTCGGTACATTCGCGGTAATTTTTCGGATACGCCTTTTCGGGAACGATTTCAAACGAATCCGAGACAGTCTTTTGGGCAATCATCTTCGCCAAAATCGCCGTGTTGCCTTCAGTAATCGTGCCGACCGAATAATTTTCGTCCGCGCGAGAAAAATACACAACGATTGATTTTGCCTGAGCCGTGCCAACGGTCATAAGAGCGACCAACGCCAGCGCCAAAACTGATTTGATTTTCATAGCATTACTCCTTCTCTAATCATTTTATTACAATCCGTTTGCAGAAAGCCACTTCTTCACGCTTGATTCTGCATTGTTGCATGACGAGCCATTTACCGCCAAGCCTTTCGCCACCGTTGCATTCGGGCAGAGTTTTTTGATGTCGCTTTCACTTCGACCCATGCCGCTTCCTTCGTGCGTACAGAACGGCAGGATTTTCTTTCCGCTAAAATCCGCGCTTTCAAGGAACGTGAAGACCGCCTGCGGCATCGTTCCCCACCAGCACGGATAGCCGAGCACAATCGTATCGTAGTCGGCGATGTTCGGGAGCGTGCCCTTGAGTTCTGGTCTCTCCCCAGCCCGACCTTCCGCCGCCGCTACTTCGGTACATTCCTTGTAGTTTACGGGATAATCCTTTACGGTTTTGATTTCAAACAAATCTCCGCCCGTCGCTTTTTGCGCGAATTCTGCCACAACTGCGGTGTTGCCTTTTGAGATATTGCGGATTGCACCGCCAAAATAATTTTCTCCTGTATGTGAGAAATATGCGATTAAAGTCTTTGCCATTATGTGCTCCTTTTTTGTTCCAGTTTTTTACAACGCGCCCACAACCTTGTGCGGAAGGTACGGCTCTTCAAGATACGTGATGTCTTCCGCGCTCAACTTCACGCTGAACGCACCCGCCGCGTCCTCAAAGTATGTTTCCTTCGTTGCACCGATGAGTGTGCTTGTGATTCCCTTCGCAAAATGCCAGGCAAGCGAAATCTGCGTCATCGTGCAGCCTTTCTGTGCGGCAAGTTCCGCCACGCGCGCCACAATCTGCTTGTCCGTTTCTTCCGTGCCGTCGTATTTTGCGCGGGCAACCTTGTCGGTACGGCTCCGCTCACTCTCGCTCGTCCATTCGGCTCGGCACAATCGCCCCGCCGCAAGCGGACTGTACAGAGTGAGCGCGACATTGCTTTCTTTGCAAATCGGAATCAGCTCACGCTCGTCCTCGCGGTACAAAAGATTGTAGTGATTCTGCATGGAAACGAATTTCGTCCAGTGGTTGTGCGCGGCGACCGACTGCAACTTCGCAAACTGATAGCCGTACATCGCAGACGCGCCCAGTGCCCTCACCTTTCCTGCGACCACGAGTTTGTGCAGAGCTTCCATCGTCTCTTCGGGCGGCGTATCTTTGTCAAAGCGGTGGATAATGTAGAGGTCAAGATAATCCGTTCCGAGCCGAGAAAGCGTTCCGTCGATTTCACGCGCAATCGCCTCTGCCGAAAGATGCCCCTCGTTAAAATAGACCTTGCTCGCAAGCACCACCTTGTCACGCGCTACGCTCAAGTTTTTGAGCGCACGACCAAGATATTCCTCGCTCGTTCCGTGCGCGTAGCAGTTCGCCGTGTCGAAGAAAGTGATACCCAAATCGAGTGCCTTTTTTACCATCGATTCAGTCGCCGCCTCGTCAAGCGTCCACAAATGAAAGTCCTCGCTCGGCTTTCCGAAACTCATGCACCCCACGCAGAGTTTTGAAACTTCAATTCTTGAGTTTCCTAATTTCGCGTATTCCATGATTTTCCCCCTATTTTATTTCAACCAATCGATAGTTCCGAGAACCAAAGCCGATTTTTGCCGCGTGCTCGAGTGTGTGAAGACCGTTCCGGCTTTCAATGCGCTCAACCACGCTTCCGCCGTCCTTTGCGGTGTAGATTAAATCCACGCAGGCTTGGTCGAGCGCAACCGGGTCTAGGCTTGCAAGAATGCCGATGTCGTGCATGTCAGGCTCGGCGGGGTTCGAGTCGCAGTCGCAGTCCACGGAAAGGCGGTTCATTACATTCACGCAGACAATGCCTTTTCCGTCCTGCATGTAGTCGCACACGGACTTTGCCGCTTCCGCCATGCTTTCCAAAAACGCGTCCTGCTGACCCATAATGCTTCCTTTCGTTCTGTTTCCGCCCGAATGAATCTGCACCTTGCCCGATTTTTCAACGCTCATGCCGCTTGCAAATCCGATAGAAAGATTTTTAATCGCGCCGCCAAATCCGCCCATCGCATGCCCTTTAAAGTGCGAGAGAATTAAGTAAGTGTTGTAGTTTTTGAAATGCGAGCCGACATAATTTTCCGTAAGCCGCTCGCCGCCTTTTACGGGAATCGTCATGTAGCCGTCCGCGTCCTGCAAGTCAAAGCCGTTCGCCACATCCAAAAAGCCGTGGTCTTTTGCAATTTTTATATGGTCGATGTTGTTGCTCCGCCCGCCGCCGTACGCCGTGTTGCATTCAACAATCGTCGCGTTCAGCTCGTCTTTCACGAGGTTCTTGATGAGCGCGGGGCGCAGGTAGTTCGAGTTTTCGCTTTCGCCCGTGCTGACCTTTACGCCCGTTTTTCCGCTTGCCTTGTAGCCAGTCGCCTTGTACACTTTGACCAACGCTTCGGGCGTTATGTCGCGGATAAAATACACAACAGGCGCGTTTTTATCGTTCGTTTCATGCGTTTTGTATGAGTCGGCTTTTGGGTTCGGTTTTGCGAATACGAACGCCGCGCCGCAGAGTAAAAGCAATGCAAAAATTTTCTTCATGGGGTTCTCCTTGTGATTTTATGATACGACCGAACCGCACAATTTGTACAATAGAAAATTCGCAAGGCAGATTGCGTTTTGCGCATACTCGCGCGACTTGCGCATACTCGCTTCGCTCGTTTGCATGAGAGGAAATTATTTACACGTCGCTTGCGTGACTTGCGCATACTCGCTTCGCTCGTTTGCATGAGAGGAAATTATTTACACGTCGCTTGCGCGACTTGCGCATACTCGCTTCGCTCGTTTTCTGAAAAAATGACTGCGCAGTGGGGAAAAGCGTGGTATACTACTTCAGCGAACACACGGAGTCACTATGACCGCACAGCAAAAACGACGAATGGCGCTTGATATAACGATGACGATTCTCTCCCTTATTTTGATGGGCGGAGCGTATTTTTTTCCGTGGGACGGCGTACATGAGATTTTGGGCACGGTGCTGCTCGTCTTGTGGGCAGTACATGTCATCTTGAATCGCCGCTGGTACAAATCGCTCTTTAAAGGCAGCTACAATCCGTTTCGCGTCATGCAGGCGGTCGTAAATTGCGCGATTTTAGTCTGCGCGGTCTTTTTAATGATAAGCGGTATTATGCTTTCGAACCACGTGTTCGCGTTTTTGCACATTGAGTCAGGCACGGGTTTTGCACGCGTGGCGCACTTGCTCGCCTCTCACTGGTATCTGCTCTTTATGTCGCTCCACATCGGAATGCACGTCGGAATGATTTCACGGCAGATTATGACAAAACGGGCGGCACAGGCAAAAACGACTGACACACCACGAACAAGCAAAGCGCGCACGATGATTTTCCGCGTGATACTCGCGCTCGTGTGCGCATACGGACTGTATGCGTTCATCAGCCGCGGCGTATGGAAGTACCTTATCTTGCGGCAGGAATTTTTCTTCTTCGACATGGAGAAAGGCTACCTGCTTTTCTTCACGGACTACGTCGCGATTGTCGTGCTTTTCGCGACGGCAATGCGACTTATCTGCAAGCGCATGGAGCGCAACGCAAAAAACAGTTCCTCCGCCTTCTCTAAAAAACGCGCCACCGCAGATTCCTCGGCTTCCAACGATTCTTTTCGGTAATAGATTCCATAGGGGGCACGGCGGGTTTCCTTGAACGGGTAAAAAATCAGCTCCTTGTCGGGAATGGCAAGATGTTCGGGCACAAATGCAAATCCAAAATCCGCCTTCACAAGAGCATAGACTTCCGAGGCAAACGAGCACAGCACATTATCAAGCTTTTCATTTACAGGGATAACATGGCTGCCTTTGGAAAAAATGTTCTTCAAAAGGTACGGCGGAATGTGCACCACCTGCGGATAATCCCATAGCATCTCCTGCGAGATTTCCGTAAGTTTGTTTTTCTTGGCTAGCTTTACGACGGGATGATTTTTAGAAAATGCGACTAGAAAACCGTCATAATGAAGGAGTTTAAAATCGATTGAATCATCCTTGAACTTCGAGTCTTTCATACCGATTACCACATCAACTTGTCCGTGCACAAGCCTGTTCAGATTTGTATCAGGCTGGTCAAGCGAAAATGTCGGAATGAGTCGCTCAAAATCTCCTTTAATTTCTGAAAGCACTGCCTGTATGAACGGCAGGTTGTGCGAGTCCTTGTAGCCGATTCTGAGCGTGTTTTTGCTCTTTGAATGAAACGAAGCAATCCAATCTTTTGCGTGATAGTAGGAATTTAGAATTGAATTTGCTTCGGGCAGAAACTGCCTTCCGACATCAGTGAGCGAAACTGAGCGCGTGGTGCGAATGAAAAGTTTTGCGGAAAGTTCTGACTCCAGCGATTGTATTTCCTTTGTAACGGCAGGCTGCGTAAGATACACCTGTTCCGCCGTTTTCGCAAAATTCAGCGTTGAAGCAAGGCTTACAAAACATTCAAGTTGCGTTGTGTTCAATTTTCCTTCCTTATTTATTCCTTTCGGTTATCAATTATAATAATAATTCATTTCACAAAATACTTCCAGTCCTTTATCATTAAAACATCAAAACTTTAGGAGGCGCATTATGGCGTTAAAGAATCTTGCTTCTTGGAGCAACAAGAATGTGGCAGCTGCAACGGCGGCTTGTGGAACAGCGTGCGGTGCTGGTAAACCGAATCCTGACCCGAAGCCTTCTGCGTGCGGCAGTGCCTGTGGTGCTGGAAAGTAAGAGGGATTGGGGGAAAGCCTTCCCCCAGCGGTGCATTTCATTGCACCGCACCCCCGTAACGCCCCCCATTTCACAACAAGGAGGAATCAGCATGAACGAAATCATTGAAAATATCATGTCTTGCCGCTCGGTCAGAAATTACAAGCCTGAGAAAGTCTCAAAAGAAATTCTTGACGAGCTTTTAAATGTCGCCGTATGGTCAGCGAATGCGGGGAACAGACAGCGGACTCGGATTGTCGTATGCCAGAACGATGAGCTAAACACACGGCTTGGACGCGCCCAAAATGTCGTGTACGGACAGTTCAACAAACGGGAAGAAATCCGCCTTTCCGACGAGCTGATTGCGACCACATCACGAAGCGGATTCTACAACGCTCCCACGGTCATCTATCTTTTTGCTCCGAACAATTTTCTTTTTGCCGAGCCTGATTCCTACATCATGGCAAGCAATATCTGCCATGCGGCTCACTCAATCGGCGTGGACACCTGCATAATCTCCGTTGCGACGGATTATTTTATTGATGATTTCGGGAAAAAAATCCTGAAAGACTGGAACATTCCCGAAGATTTTCACATCAGTGCGCAGGTGATTGTGGGCTACCACGAGGGCGAATATCCCAAGCCGCACGAACGCCGATACAACGCACCGCTTTTTGTTTGAGGTACGACTATGGCACAGAATCTGAAAAATGCACAATACTTCGCCTTTCAATGGCACATCACCGACGAGTGCGACCAACGGTGCAAGCACTGCTACATCTTCGCGGAAGGACACCCCGATTTGGTCACGATGAACTGGGAGCAGATGAAACATGTCTTTTTCAACGCGCTGGACTTCTGCGAAAAGTTCGGACGGCTTCCGTATTTTTACATCACGGGCGGCGACCCGATTCTGCACCCGCACTTCTGGAATTTGCTTGAACTCTGCCACGAATATGAGATTCCGTTCACGCTGATGGGAAATCCGTTTCATCTGACCGCAGAAAATGTACGCCGAATGCGCGAACTGGGGTGCGACAAATATCAGATGAGCATCGACGGCACGGAGAAAACGCACGACTGGTTCAGAAAGGCGGGCAGTTTCAAGACCACGCTCGAAAAAATCCGCCTGATAAACGAGGCGGGAATAACCAGCGTGATAATGACCACCGTGAGCGGAACGAACATCGACGAGATTCCCGCCGTGATTGACGCGGTTGTCGCCGCCGAAGCGCAGGTCTACGCATTCGCCCGCTATGTTCCCACGAGCGACGGAAAAGGCAAGGAAAAAAGCGACTGGTACATCTCCCCCGAACGCTACCGCGATTTTCTCACCGAAATCGACAAAATCTACAGTGACTACGAAAGCAAGAGATGCAAGACCTACTTCAACCGCAAAGACCACCTGTGGACGCTCTTTGACTACGAGCAGGGACGATTCAAAATCCCCGACGACACAAAGGAAGGAATGATTTACGGCGGATGCAACTGCGGGAACTGCCACATCACGATTCTTCCCACGGGCGACATCTATGCCTGCCGCCGTGTCGCTTCAAGCCGTGTGGGAAACGCATTTACCGACCGCCTGTTTGAAGTGTGGACGGGTGCAAAGATGGAAGGATTCCGCGAGTACGGCAAATTCAGCAAGTGCGCAAAGTGCGAGCTGTTACCCTATTGCCGGGGATGCCCTGCGGTCGCGAGCGGAAGTAACGGCGGAGATTTTTACGCCGCCGACCCGCAATGTTGGAAAGAAATCGCATGATTTTTCAACATCGACAGCGCACAGCCGCGCTGATGTGCGGTTTAAAACCAAAAACCTGCCCCTCACTGGGCAGGGAAACGTGCCTTACGAAATGAAATTCGTGCGGATAATCGGCTCATGCTGCGGCACGGGGATTCCGTTTTTTTCGGCACAGTCGGTCGCTTTTACGAGATACGCCATGTTGCGGGCGAGCGTGCGCATGGTCTGTAAGCCTTCCTCGTCCTTTTTGACATCTTCGGGTGAGTGACCGTGTACCTGATTCCAATACTGTGAGCCGACCACATGCATGTTCGTCATCAAAAAATACTGATTGAGCCGCTCGAATGCCGCCGTTGCCCCGCCTCGTCTGCATGAAACCACCGAAGCCGCGAATTTTCCCTGCAATTTCGCGCTTGAAGTAAAGAAAAGCCGGTCAAGGAATGAAGTGAGCCTGCCATTCGGGCCACCGTAATACACAGGAGAGCCGACGATAAGACCCGCGTAGTCGTCGAGCTTTTCAGAAACTTCGTTCACTTGGTCGTTGAACGCACACTTCCCCGTTTTGACGCACGAATAGCACGCGATGCAGTCGCTCATCGGCTTTTTCCCGAGCCACAGGATTTCGCTTTCAATGCCGTTCTTTTTGAGTTCTGCGGCAATTTCGTCAAGCGCGGTGAATGTGCAGCCTTTTTCGTTCGGGCTTCCGTTAATCATCAGAATCTTTTTCATAGTCGTACCTCTCATTAAATGGAATCGGCATACAAATTCCTTATTCTCATTTTACCCTCTCCGCTCGCCAAAAATCGCCGTGCCAATCCGCACGATAGTCGCACCTTCTTCGATTGCAATTTCATAATCTCCGCTCATGCCCATAGAGAGTTCGTGCAAACTGAGCGCGGGGAATTCATTTTGCAGTGAATCGCGGAGATTTCGGAGCGTGACGAATGATTTTCGGATAAGATTTTTGTCCTCGGTGAACGGTGCCATCGTCATGAAGCCCTTCGGCGTGATGTGCGGGAATTCGCCCTTCGCACAACGGCTGACGGCGGTGTGCAAGTCTTCCTCGCTCGTAAAGCCCGCCTTTGAGTCCTCGCCCGTGTGCACTTCAAAAAGGATTTCGATATTCTTGTTGATTTTTGCCGCCTGTTTTTCGATTTCTTCAAGCAATTCGATTCGGTCAACGCTTTCGATACAGCGCGCGATTCTGACTGCTTCTTTTACTTTATTCCGCTGTAACGAGCCGATAATGTGCAAATCACAGGCAATCCCCAGCTCGCGGATTTCATCGAATTTTGAACTCGCTTCTTGGATTCGGTTTTCGCCAAAGAGCGTTTGCCCCGCTTCAACCGCTTCAATCACGCTTTGAGCCGGGTGGAATTTGCTCACCGCAACGAGACGCACGCTGTGGGGTGCGCGGAATGCGCGGGTTTCAGCTTCGTGGATTTTATTCTGTATGTGTGTGAGATTTTCTGCAATGTTTGGCATGGGCTTAGTTTAGCGCTTTTTTTAAAGAATTGGAAGAAAAAAGGGGTGCGGGGAAAAAAGAAACATTTTTAAGGTTGCGTTTTTCCCTGCAATTGTCAAAGTCGCCAAGCGGTTGACCAAAACAGCCGATTCTTGCGTTATACTGGCGGTATGGACGAGCCAAACGAAATTTTTCACGAGAAAATTACCATCAACGGGAAAGAATACGAGTATGTTATGGTACGCAGCACGGAAGTTCTCAAAATGGAGCTTGACAAACGCTGCTGCCGCTTACCGAGAGCCACCGACTACCGCTACAATCCGCACCTTTCGCCGCTTGTGCGAAAAATAATGGCGGAGCGTGGCACGAAATGGGCATTCACCACGGACAACGGGGCAGATGTCCTCAATTTTTACAGCGGGGATGCAAGCGGGAACGGCACACCGTACATCGTGTATCTTTCGGAACTTATCGATTCTCAGGGGATTGCGCGGAATTTTTCGGGGAAGCTGATTGAGACATTCAGGCAGGTCGGAGAAAAGAAATTCACGGCTCTTTCTTCGGAATGGTCGCCTCTGATGATTGCGGTAAGTCAGAGGAAAACAGAAATCATCAAAATTCTGCTTGAAAACGGCGTGGATGCGAATTCTTCTGACTCAAAAGGATTCACGCCACTCATGCTCGCCTCTTTTTTGAATGAAGTTGAAATCATGCATCTTCTGATTCAGCATGGGGCTGATGTAAACGCATACTCAAAAAACGGATTTTCCGCGCTCATTTATGCGATTTATGCAAATTCAACGGCTGCCACAAAAATTCTCATCGAAAACGGCGCAAATCCAAGCCTCTCGCTTTCCTCAAAAATACTGGAAGAAAAACGCTCGTTTCTGGAAGCCTTTGAATTTTATCTCGGCACCTACTCGCTCGGAGGACTTAGCGACACGAGCCTTGTGTACAAAAACTGCGGAATGAGCAAGCAGACCTTCTCGAAAATCCGCAGCAACAAATCAACCTATCACCCCAAAAAAGAAACGGCTCTCCAGCTCGCGCTCGGTCTCAGGCTCACCATCTATCAGGCGGAAAGCCTCTTGAACAGCGCGGGCTATGTGTTCGAGGAGAACAACCCAATCGACCAGATTTTCAAAACGCACATTTCGCACCGTGATTTTGACATCCACAAGATAAACGAAGAAATCTACAACGCGACAGGAAGGGCATTCTTGAAGGAATAACCGCCCCCTACTCCATGCACCAAATCATATACGGGGGAATCTTCATCACGCCGTTTTCGAGGCTGAAATTCTTCGGGTGAATGATGATTTCCCTGTCGATTTTCTTTCCGAATTTTTCCCTGAACGCTCCAAGCGATGAAGTCGTGTAGTTTTTGGAAGATTTTACCTCGACGGGAAACACTTTGAAATTCGTCTTGCTTTCGTTTGAGAGGAGAAAATCGATTTCAATGTCGTTGCGATGCTTTTGCAGATTGTACTGGGTGTAAAAATACAATTTTTTGCCCAAAGCGGTGAGCATCTGCGCGATTGCGTTTTCGTACAACATTCCTTCGTTTAAAGAGAGTTTTCCGTTGATGATTGAGCGATACAACTGCTGACTCGCGATTTCGTTCTCGTTGAAGGCATGGCTTACCAAAAGCCCCGTGTCGCCCATGTAGCATTTTACGGCAGAATCATTTTTGTTCAGCGCGAAGCCAACGCACGGGTCATTGCACTTGTAGCAGAGATTGCAAATCATGGAGTCTTCGAGCCAAAAAAGCGGCTCATCGTAGCGATTGAAAACTCCGCCCTTGTCGATTTCGCTGAGAACGATTTTCTTTTCGTGGGTGGAAAGATAGGCGGGAACATTCTCAAACAGGGCGGAAACCTTCGAACTGTAGCGTTTGGCGGCTTTTTTTATGTCATCGCGGTACAAATCCAAAATATCGCGCTTTTCCCGGTCGCTTGCCTCAAAATCTTTGTGACCTTCGACATACGAGACAATGCTTTTTGGCATTCCGCCAACAAGCATGTACTCACGGAAAAGATACATCGCCTCATTGTGATATTTCTGCTCAAGCGGAACTTGCTTTTTGTAGCAATCCGCGATGTATTCCAAGAGGACTTCCTTACCCAATGCCCAGGCGAATTCTTCAAAATCACAGGGATACATTTTGATTTTTCGCTCTTCCGACGGAAGCGTGATGTCCTCGACATTTTCTTTTATGGAAATGAGAGAGCCTGTCTCAATGTAATCATAGCGACCGTCAAGAACCAGATATTTGATTGCCTCACGAGCGCGCGGAAATTTTTGGATTTCGTCAAAAATAATGATGGAATTCCGCTCATACAGTTTCGTGCCGTATTCAAGCGAGAGCGTTTGGAAGAACGAATCCAAATCATTCATATTCTCAAAATTATCCCGCACCGTTTTGGAAGCCTTGTTAAAATCAATCAGAATGTACGATGCATACTGCTCTTTTGCAAAAGTTTCCACGATTGTAGACTTGCCGATTCGCCGCGCCCCTTCCACGAGAAGCGCTTTTTGACCACGAACTTCCGTTTTCCATTTGAGAAACTTCTTGTAGATTTTCCTCTTCAACTCCATACAGTGAGCATAGTATTTTTTGTGAAATTTGTCGATAGTGCGCAGAGTAAAAATTGAGAAAATTGCCGATAGTGCGCAAAGTAAAAAACGCTTAGATTTGCTGATAATACGCAGAGTAAAAATTCTTAAAATTGCAGCTAGTGCGCAGAGTAATTGTCTAAAGAATAGCAAAAGTCGCCTGCGAGTTGACCACACGGTGAGGCGGGAATGTTACAATCACTTCATCTTGGATTCGACTAAGGATCTATAGCTCATGGAGGAATGTATGAAAAAACTTTCACTTATTGCAAAGACTTGCATAGTTCTTTTGGCGACAAGTCTCTCATTCGCACTGATTTCATGTGGTGGCGGAGATGACACCTCTCGTTCTACTAGTGGCAGTGGCTCAGGTAATGGCTCAAACTCATCAGGAGACACAAGTGCCATTACGGCTATCAGTCTTTCTGCAGACAGCACGACTGTAAATGTCGGAGGCACAATTACAATCACAGCGACACTCACTCCAAAAAATGCAACAGAAACTATTGAATGGACTTCAGCAAGCACAGAAATAGCGACTGTGGAAGGTTCTGGAATGTCGTGTATCGTTACGGGTGTTAAGGCTGGCAAAGCTATTATCACAGCTTCCAGCGGAACTGTTAAAAAAACTATTACGATAGAAGTCAAAATCCAAGATAATTTTGCAGGAACAAAATGGGGTCAGTCTACTAATGGAATATATGTTGGCGGAGTAGTATTAACTTTTGCATCGTCGGGAAATACTGTTTCTAGATCTCTCAGTGGTTATACTGTCGATACTCATACATATACAGTTGTGGATTCCTATACGGCAAAAATTAATGATTTAGGAACTTTTACAATCAGCAAAAATGATGCAAACATAGCGCACTTAGGTTCTTTAGAATATATGAAACAATAGTGCCTACATACTTGCCATTTCATTCACTTTCCGAAGCCGTTCGTTCCAATCGTCAACCAGTTCCTTTGGTGCGAGCGGCCATGCTTCATCTGCCCATTGCCACACCCATCGCCGAATCGAAAACAACTGATTGCTTTTAAAACTCAAGATTATGCCGTCACCGTCCTCGCCTGGAAATGTCTCATCTTTCGAGACGGTCTGATTTTCGCCCCAGATGCGGTTTTTGGAAAAGCGGGCGGCATAGCCGTGCAGGTGGATTTTGAAGTCAAGTTTTTCGTCATGGCACATACAGCCGAACGAACCGAGCGTCATTTTTCTAAAGTCGTAGTCTTTCGGAAGCGTGAAAACTTCGTTCGTAATCTGGAGATTTTTGATTTCACTCAGACTGTAGCGGCGACGACCTCGTTTTACCACATCGAACGCGTGCAGATTCCAGTTGCCGTTGTCAAAAATGAGCTGCCACGGCTGAACACGGCGCGGGTGAGGTTCTGAGTCCGTGAGCGACTGGTAATCGAATGTGATGACGCGGTTTTGCTGGAGCGCGATGTCGAGCAACCGCCAAATCTGCGCGGGCACTTCCTTGTTCGGCGCACCCACAAAAATGATTCGGTCATTCTCAGGCTTTTTGTTGATTCTAATGTTTTCCAACGCCACATCGTGATTCTCAATCGAAAGCGATTCAAAGACTTCCTGCGCCTCCTTGTACAACGGATTTCCCTTCACCATATCCATGAGCGTTTTAATCAGTTTTGCGGCACGGGCGGCGTTCTCGTCAGTGTAGAATCGGGGAAGACGATACTGCGGGTCAGTGTAAAAATAGCCGCTCGTTTCAAAATCGGTGTCAATCGGCGCGGCGTACTTTTCCTGCAAATCCTCAATGTCGCGGAAAAACGAAGTGCGGCTCGTCTTGATGCCATATTTTTCGCCCAATTCAGAGATAATCTGATTCCATTTAAGTTTTCGCCCCGACGCGATGATTTCATCAATTGCCTGATACCGCTTTGCTTTTTCGGTGAAGTCTACGGACATAAAAAGATTCTCCCATTGCTTGAATTTTCAGAGCATCACATTTTCATTCCCGTGCATTGGGAATAGGTATGATTTATATTCTAGCATATGAAAGAGGAAAGTCAACGGCGAGTTTACCGAACACGAGAGATTTTCCGCTAGTCTTTCAGAGGAGATTTTTATGAAAGAAGACGATGAAATCAAGATTGTAACACGTGAAGAGACCTTCAACGATCTGGCTGTACGGGAACTGGCAAAAGGAAAAGCCGCCTGTATATGCAGGTTACAGTTTAAGCGCTGCATGAAAAATCAGTGCAAAACTTGTCCTTGCGCCCAGAAGTTCAACAACTGTGTGAACGAGATGTCTGAATATGACAGGCTTCGGCTTGACACATATACCGCTGAGTATTATGTCAAATATTCAAGAAATCCAGATTCATGGATGTCACACAACAGGTTTGTGCTTTTCTATATCAAGCTCTTCTTTCTTATTATGGCATCCATGCTTATAATTTGCCTGTTCTTTGGGTTTATGATGGACCTGTATATCAATTTATGAGACAGACCTGTCAATCCCATTACACGAAAGACAAACTATTGTTATAGGAGAAAATAAATTGGATGAAGAAATCATTTTTTGGATCATTTTTTTTGGTGTCGGTATGCCGCTGGTTGTATTTGTCGTTTGTGTGTTGCTAAACCCTAATTTCTGGCAGGGATTCAGCAACAGCAAATACATAGATGAACTTCTGAATGAAGAACTGGACGATGACGAAGATGATGATGACGACTATCTTCCAGAAATTACCAGAAAAACAACAAAAAGAGGGAGAAAGTATGTGAACTGACTTCGGAAGACATGCATGAGGTGATGCGAGAGTTTGGGGTAGATGTCGTGGTGTGAATTGCAAAAATCGTTCACACCATGTGGGCGATTTGAAGCAAGGAAAAATTTGGATATTTAGAAAAGTGAAGTTATAATTAGAGTATAGACTATGACCATTGCGGAATTATTAAAAGATAAAAAACAAAGTTGCTCAAAGATTGAACAAAACTTAAACGAAAAGCGCTTTTTCGATGCTGTAAAATCTAGAAACAGAGATGCTGTTAGACAACTTATTAACAAAGGCATTGATGTAAATATAAAAGATGAAGATGGCTGGACTGCATTAATGCTTGCAACACTCCATGGCGATAATGACAAAACTGTAAGACTGTTAATAGAACTTGGTGCTGAATTAGATGTTCAAAATGATGATGGTGAAACAGCATTAATGTGTGCAACTATTGTAAAAGCCACAAAAAGTGCAAAACTCTTAATCTCTAATAATGCCAATGTAAATATCAAAAATAAAAACGGAAAGACCGCTTTAATGCTGGCAATTGAGGAAAACGCAAACGAAATTAAAGAAATGTTGATTTCGCTTGGTGCAGAGAAAAATTCTAGAAATAATGAAGAAGAAAACGCTAATTGTGGTTTTAATGAAAAAACGAAAAATGAATCAACATATAATAGTGATAAAATAAAAATTTCAGGTTCCAGTTTAAATAATGCAAAAGCCGAAATTATGAACGAACAGGAAGCTCAATCTCTTTCAAATCATAATGAAGTTCAAGAATTTTTTAATAACGAATTTAATAAAGATTTTGGAACTATATTAGATATAAAAATCTTGCAAACAGAATATTTTGATAGATTTAATTCCACATTCAACAATAATGATTTACAAGAAGAAATTAAAAATAATAACTCGAAAAACAAATTCAAAAATATTGAAAATTTGGGTAATGGTGTTTATAGGGTTATTCCTTCAAAAGAAGTTAAAAAAGAATTCTTTTCATCTGAATTTAATAAGAATTTTGGTTATACAAGTGATATAAAAACGAAATATATCGAAAAATATAATTATGAGTTACTTGATGATATTTTAAAACAAATTATTCAGTATTTTAATGAAGAGTTACCTGCTAAGAAAATAATACAGCTAGATGATAAAACGATTCAAATTGTACCAAGCGATGATGAAATACAGAAATTCTTAACTTTAGAATTTTCTAATGTGCATGGGAAAATAATATACAAATCAACTATTACTAAAAAATATGAAAACAAATATAATTCATATTTAGATGATAAATTTTTATTAAACCAAATTACTATTTTTAACCAATCAAACCAATCAAAAAAAGTTATAAAATTAGATGAGCTACGACTAACACTTGCTCCAACTGGAAAAGCTTTTAACGAAATTCTAAAGAGCATTTTCTGTAATACAAAGTATGGCTATATAACAGATGTAAAGGATAGATTTAGAGAGAAATGTCTTTGTGAGTTGACTGAAGATATTTTGGATAAATTCATCAATGATTTTAATACTCATCTCTGTAATAGAAAAATATTAAAAGGTAGTGATGCGGACTGGGTTAAAATTGTTCCAAACGATAAAGAAATCCAATACTTCTTAAAATCTGAATTTAATAACGCAAAGTATGGCTATATAACAGATGCAAAGGCTAAATTTAGAGAAAAATATCGTTGTGAGTTAAGCGATGATATTTTTAATAAATTTATTGACAGCTTTAATTCACAAGTGGGTAATAAGCAAATAAAGAACTTAGATGTTGACAGAGTTCAAATTGTACCTAGTAACAATGAAGTGCAAAATTTTTTATTGACTGAATTGCATAGTAAAAAATACGGCTATATCAATGAAATAAAATCAAAATTCAATAAAAAATATGCTTGTGAATTGAATGGAGAGGAAATTATTACATATATTAATAGCCAACCGCATGATTTTTCTCTTGTAAAATCTGACAATGAGAAAATTCAAGTCTTATCAAAATTACCTCTAAATCTTGCAGCGGCAATTCAAAAAAAATTTTTGGGCGAAAAAATAATGTTTTCATGCTCGATGAAGGACTTAATTGAAAACCCTAAACAAAATTATGTCTTTTGCAGTTTGAGTCGCAATGATATTATTTCGGCAATACAAATTGCAAATTCAAATCTGAAGGATATTCAAATCGTACTTGACAACACTGATAATATAAAATCTTGTTTTAAAGGCAGTGAAATGTCTTGTAGTAATTTCGATACAAAAATGTGTCCTGTCTGCGGAGAAGATTTTTCTGAATGCACTTCCGTTCAGATTAAAACTCATTTGTTACAAATTCACACTTCTAAAAATCAAAATGAATCAATTCTTGTAAAAACAGGACGGAAAACACTTCAGACAGATGAAGAAATCTTTTCCTGTAATCATTGCAAGAAGAAATTTGCCTTATATAATTATAATGTTTCTGTTGAAGCAATATATGCTCATTTGCTAGGAATCTGCAAAGAATCTTCTAGTGAACATGTATCTATAAGAGAGCAACGAATTAATGAAAACTCTTCTGAGCATGGTATTTGGAAAGGCTTTGGCTATGCAAACAATTCTACATTTTTAGGAAACTCTGGTCAGTTACTCAGAGATAACAGACGGTTCGGTTCTTTCCCGATAGAGGATTATTACGGTGATGGAGATTAAAAAACTACACAATGGAGATGAAATTAAGTAAATTTTTTGATTTTTCAAAGATTTAGAGTATAATAATTTATATTATTTCATTTTTTTGGAAGAGGGAGAAGTACAAATGAAAACAAAACATTTTAGTCTCAGATTAGCATGGCATGAAAATGGTTGGAATGGGCATATCTGTAAACACCCTTGTGAAAATACATATTGTATTGGGCAGCATTCTTATCCAGGAACAGCTATTTCTGAAAACAGAGATTTAGATATTGAAACAAAAGCCAGTGGAGAACCTATCTCAAAACATCCTTGCGAGATTCCTTGTGGTTTAAGTTCTAATGCATTTGGAAACGAGGAAATAAAAGTTTTTGCAAAGAAACCATCTTGGTGGAAAGAGGCTGACGCAAAAGATGCCGTTATAACAATACCTCCGTACACGGCATGTACATGGTCGTATGATGCAATGTATAATGACGATGTTTCACCTGACTCTGGGAGTGGAAAATATGATAATGATAAACGCTTTGAAAATGTAAAACATTATTTTTCGCAATTTGAAGAAGGAAAATCTTTAGTTTTTTATTATGCCCCATATAGTAATCCGTTTTCAGAAGAAGAAAATGAAAATTTTGTAATTGTAGGACTCTCACGCCTAAAAAAACTACATGATTATGAATACTATCCAAATCCATCAAAAGAAATATGTGAAAAATATGCAAATGCTATAATTTGGCAAAAAGCTATAACTTCCAATTATCCAGAAGAAGGATTTTGTATTCCTTTTTGGAATTACAAAAATAAAGAAGATATTTTAAGCAAAATTGTTATAAAACCAAATAACCGAAGTCCTTTTAAATACGCAAGTCGTGAAGTTCCTGCAGATGATGCGATTGATATTATTAACCAAATGATTGCCTGTATTGATGAATTAATAAATCTTGGGGACAAAACAGAAAATTGGCAGCAAAGAAAAGATTGGTTGAATAGTCTATTGAATGAACTCTGGACTACTCGCGGTCCTTATCCAGGACTTTGTTCTATTATGGAATATTTAGGCTTACAAGATTTAATAAAAGTATATTATGACATAACTACTAATCAGGATATAAAAACTTTTTATATACAACTAAAGGACTTTCTCAATGGTGAACGAAAAACTGTTTGGAATTATGAAATATCTAAGGATAATTCATTAAAAGGACTGCGAAAGTTTGCTTTGCTTGAAGATGATGAGAAAAAATTACTGCTAGATGTTTTACCACTTTTTGATTTAGCGCAAAATCAGGTTGCAGCAATAATTGATGAGAATCGTATGAATGTTTCTCTTTCGTCAACTGTTAAGGAAATAATTAAAAACCCATATATAATCTTTGAGCAATACAAAGGTTATGATAATGATGATTCAATTCCTTTTTATAAAATCGATAATGGAATTCTTCCTTCTCCAGAATACGGACTTGATAATCTTTTGATTCCTGATTCTACAGAACGATTAAGAGCTTTGTGCATTGATGAATTAAATAAAATTCCTGCCCATTCTTTCGGTTCTGCAAAAACGATTTTGGAAACTATTAATAAACGGCTTGATATAATGCCTGAGTGGAAAAAAACAATTTTTAAGTTAAAGTATTTCGATATAGACAAAGATGTATGGGCAAATGGTATTTATCAACGAAGAGATGATGACGGGAATTTGTATCTCTATTTAAAAAATATTTATGAAGATGAACGATATGTAGAAAATATCCTGAAAAAACTTGCTGCTCGTCCTGCTTTGCAATTAAAAATGATAATTTCGAAAGAAAAGTTCATTGAAAAATTAACTAAGGAAGATTCTCCAATAGAAAAGGTAGCAGGAGATGAATATAAAAAAATAATTAACAATCAAGCTGATGTATGCATGAAAATTTTTAATAAACCTTTAGTTATATTATCTGGTGCGGCAGGAACTGGGAAAACGACAGTTATACAGGCTATTCTTGAAAATATAGAAAGAGTTCATGGTATTGGAACATCATTTCTTTTAATGGCACCAACCGGAAAAGCTGCTGAAAGAATAAAAAATCAAACTCACAAACCAGCTATGACAATACATTCATTTTTAGCAAAGAATGGTTGGATAAATGAAAATTTCACATTTAAAACAAAAGGCGGAAAGCAAGGAAACGATGTGAACACTCTCATCATCGATGAGTGTTCAATGATAGATTTAAACTTATGTGCAACTCTTTTTAGGGCGATAAATTGGAACAATATTCAAAGATTGATACTTATAGGAGACCCAAACCAGTTGCCTGCAATTGGTCGCGGAAGAGTATTCGCAGATATTATCGAATGGTTAAAACATGAGTATCCCGATAATGTTGGGAAACTGTCAGATAATATTAGGCAGTTAGATAATAAAGTAAAGAACAACGGAACTAGTATATTAGATTTAGCAAATGTGTTTATTCAAGAGAGACAAAAAAACGATGGTTCTAATGTAGAAACATTAAAAACTGAAAAAGAAAAAGTTTTTGCCAAAATCCTTGAAAAAGGAAATGGAGATGTTGATAAAGACTTATCAGTTTATTTTTGGAAAAATCAGGAAGATTTGCAAAAAGTAATGAAAAAAACTCTTGTTGCCGATATGACGAAAATATCAGGAAAAGAATTCTCAGACGATGAATCAGGTTGCAATGAATTATGGAAAGCCTCGTTGTATGATGAAAATAATTTTTTCAATCCTGAAAAAATACAAATTATTTCACCATATAGGGGAGAATTTTATGGGACAGACGCAACAAATTTATTTATGCAAACTACTTTTAATGGTTCTTGGGCTAGAAAAATGAAGTTAGATGGCATAGCTTTATTTGATAAAGTTATTCAAATAAAAAATAGACCTAAATCAGACATGGCATATGCTTATAGTTTTCAAAAGAAAGCAAATATCAGAGCAGAAATCTATAATGGTGAAATTGGTACTGTATGGTATCATCCATTTGATAAGAAAAAAATAGCCTATATGAATTGGCTAGAGCATTTTCAAGTTCAATTTACAAATGAAAGCAGAAAGAATTTGAAATATAATTATGGGAAAAATATAGGATATGATGAAAATAATAAGTATATACGAGAACAAAAAATTGAAGAGAATCTTGAATTAGCTTATGCTATAAGTGTGCATAAATCACAAGGTTCAGAATTTGACTATGTATATATTGTAGTTCCGAAGAGAGACAGCCATCTATTATCTATGGAATTATTATATACTGCGCTGACTCGTGCTCAAAAACATGTTACACTTTTTCTTCAAGAAGATATTGAAACCTTGACCAATTTATGCCATGTAGAGAAATCTGCGTTGCAAAAAATAAATTCTTCAACCTTTGATTTTCATCCTTTGCCCGAAGAGGTTTTATATACAAAAGATTGGTTTAAAAATGAAAAACGATTAGCAACTTTATCTGAGTATTTTGTTCGTTCTAAGTCTGAAGTCATAATTGCTAATTTGCTAAAAGATAATAATATATACTTTGAATATGAAACTCCACTATATGCATCTGACGGAAGTATGTATCTTCCCGATTTTACTGTAAAATTTCGAGGTGAAACATATTATTGGGAGCATGTCGGACGCTTGGATTTACCTGATTATGCTGCGCATTGGAAAAAGAAGGAAGAATGGTACAATAAGTTCTTTGCTGGAAAATTATTGACAACTTTTGAAGGAAATGATTTGACTACGAAAGCGAAAGAAATTATAGACAGTTATCTATAGGCATTTTCTCAAAGAAATCTTTTCCTTACATAAACTATACTTTAATTTCCACCCGAATCACTTGTAAAATCAAGCAAATCGTGCAATAATTAAAGTATGCTAGACTTATACGGGCAATTATTGCGAAAGCATTGTTTTTTCACTTTTTAATTTCATTCTCAATCAAATCTTCCGCGAGATTCCTATAATCCAGATTATCAATTCCATTTGCACCACTCTCAATCTGTTTTGAAAGACGCGATTCATAATAAATTCTCATAGCATCACGAAAATCGATTTTCAGTTTTTCTGCAAGATATTCAATAATGCTGTTTTCGAGTTCCTGTCTATAAAATGATGTGAGAGCCGCCTTGTCAGTCATTTTCTCTAGTCCCCAGTCGATAGTGTACAATAAAGTTCGCAATTTGGGGTAGAAAAAAGCCATTGAAAATTCCAAAATCCCCCAGTCTGTATGAAGATTTGAATGTCAAGAGTTTTTGCACAGAGTCTTGATTTGTAATACATATTTGATTGCTCGTTTTATAATATCGGATTTCTTTATACTGCCTGCTTTTCCTTTACGAATTCCGTTATGTCTTCCACAAGACTTTGCTCGCCCATAGTATGAAGGACATCGTAATGTTTGATGATATAGTCATCCAAAATGTGGGTTTTATCAAGAATCTGATAGACTTCGCGCGGAGACATATTCCAATTCTGAGAAAGCTGGTGAATAAGAAAAACTGAAAACTGCATTTCTGCCTTTTTGCACATAAAAGTCCCCTTATGGCTATTATAGCATGATAAACCATAAAGGTATATAAATCTTCTTTTTTTTCTCCATATTCCATTCCCGTGACATGGGAATCACTCTCTTGTATATTTCTCCCCATGCTTGCCCCCCTCCACACCCATTGCAAGCACAAGGAGATGCCTATGAAAAAGAAAAATCTGTTTGCCATCAGACTCGTCTGTCTTTTGTTTCCGCTCGTTGTTGCAAATGCACAGGTTTCGCGCTCTCAAATCTCTGCTCGTATGGACGGCATGATTTTCCGCACAATCGAAAAGGCGCAAAAAAATATCTACGACTACAATGGCGATGGAAAAATCAACTGCATCGATTATTCTTGTGTTTTCAAGTTGACTTGGGATGCGGATTTTCCCACTGAGAAATATCGTTGTACGCTTGTCAGAAATCTGCAGGGAGATGTCATGAACCACTTGTTTGTGCAGATTCAAGACGAAAATTCTCGCAAAATCGATGTCGAACCGTGGGCGTCCAATCCGAAAACATATCTGATGAGTGAAAATTGGACAAGCGACAAATACAATCCATATTTCAACTACTACGGTGAAACAGAACGCTGGCTTTCTGAGGGAAACAGGCCGCTCCCAAAAACAGCCGCAAAAACCACGAACAACCAAAGTGTTTCCCAAAAAGCAAAAACAGCCTCTTCTTCCCAAAGAGACACGGCGACACGGCAAAAAACAGCCGCCTATTCGCGCAAAAGTTTTTCAAAAGCAAAATCAGGTGAAGGATATTTTTCTCTCGGTTACAGTGGGAGCATTCAGTCAAACAACTCCGAAAACACCACTTTTTGGAATTCACAAAAGTTCGGCATTGAATTGGCTTCAGAAAGCCCATTCGATGAAAATGAAATCTTTTCAATTTTTACTTTCGATTACCTGTTAGACCATTCGGGAGAGCGTCCGCTCGATTCTGTTCTCTTTGGCTTTGACTGGGGCTATTGCCTTGCCCCACTTTTTCAGCCGTATGGTGGCGGCTCGCTCGGAATAAAATGGGAAGAGCATTTTTCTTTAGAAAACATAAAATTTGCGTGGAAGGTAAATGGCGGACTTCGCGCTTCATTTTCGACGCTCTGCGTACGGGGAGATATTTCTTACAGCACGATTTTAGGACTTTCAGGAACGCTTGCAATCGGCTGGCAATTCTAAAATGCCTTGTACCAATTTCATCCCCTCTTCAGTCACTCCTGCTCCCCCACATACTCACGCAATCGGAACAACACATATAGAGGAATGCTCCAGTCTTTGATTTCTGAGAGAAAACCGACTTCCGCGTCGGCTTTTGTGCGCAAAAACTCGCAATTATTTTCATTTTTGTATTATTCGACCGAATAACGCAAGTTTAGTTGCATTTTTCGACCGAATAATGCAAAGATAACTGCAAAATTCAACCGAATAATGCAATTTGTGCCACTCGCCTACTTGAAAATCTTTGCGATTTCCTTTTTATACAATTTGTTGATTTTGTGGCGCATGAGTTCTTGTTTGGCGTTGATTTCTTTGTTCAGTTCGAAACTCTGCTTCAAAATCGCGAATTTGAAGATTCGCTCGCAGGTTCTAAAGCCTGTTTTTGCGTTGTCGAGCGCGTCGATTTCTGAACGGAAGAGGTTCTGAATCTCGCTCGTATCAAGAAGGCTTTCGTAGGTGTCGTAGACGATGTTGTTTTCTTCGGCATAAGAAAGCACATTGCTCTGGTCGGGAACGATGAGCGCGCCCACATATTTTTGGTCTTGCCCAACAACGACCGTGCGCTCCACATAGGGGCTTGCGTTGATTGCCTTTTCGATAACCTGCGGCTCAATGTTCTCACCGCCAAGAAGGACAATCGTGTCTTTGGCTCGTCCGACGATTTTAAGCTCGTTGTCGCATGAAATCATGCCGAGGTCGCCCGTGTTGAGCCAGCCGTCCTTGTCGATTACGGCGTCTGTCAAGTCCTGCCGCTTGTAGTAGCCTTTCATAATTTGGCGGCCTTTCACGAGAATCAATCCGCGTTTTCCGGGCTTCAATGGCTTTCCATCGACAACCTGACCGTCTTTTTCGGCGACGATTTTGAGGTCGAAGCTTGGGAAAATCCAGCCGACATTGTTGTTTCGCGGTCGCTTTGAATTTCGCACGGAGATGACAGGCGCAGTTTCTGTCATACCGTAGCCTTCGAGCAGACGGAATCCTATCGCGTTGAAAAAATCTTCGGTTTCTGGCTGCAATGCGCCACCACCAGAGATTGCCGCTCGGAATTTTCCGCCGAATTTCTGCCGCAATCGCTTGAAAACAATCTGCTCGCCCAAAAAGTGAGACGGCCACAAAATCACGAAGGGGAAAAATCCAGTGACATAATCGATGATTCGCGGATACCAGTGATAGCGGCAGCGAAGCCCCAAAAAGCGAGCCTTTGATTTGTAGTACCATTTTCCGAGAAGCACGGAATACTTAAATACGATTCGGTTCAACGCGCTCTGTTTTTTGATTTCGCGGTAAACTCCCTGCGCAACCGACTCCCACAAGCGCGGAACGGCGTTCATCCACTGCGGCTGAACGAGCTGCATATCAGAGAGCATGACGGAAGCAACCGGCTTTGAATAGGCAAATCCGCCTTCAAGCGTGACGACCATATACAAGAACGCCCGCTCAAAGCTGTGCCAAACCGGAAGCACGGTGAGCCACAAATCGCCCGCCTGCATGAGACCGAGCACGCTTCGGCACACTTCGCACTGAGCAAGGTAGTTATCGTGGGTGAGCTGAACGCCCTTTGGCGTGCCCGTCGTTCCCGAAGTGAAGATAATCGTTGCGACATCGCTTCGGTCAATCGACTCCATGCCCTTCTCTATTTCCTGCCACTCTTCTTTGGTAATTGCCGTTCCCTCAGATTCAAGCATAGAATAATAGATGATTTCGATTCCTTTTGATTTTGCGTCCTCAATCGTTTTTTCATCAGCATGGTCAAAGAGAATCGCTTTTTTGAGCGTGGGAACTTCTTCGATATTTTCAAGGACTTTTTCAAGCTGCCGTGCGTTTTCAAAGAATGAGATTTCAGCTTCGACATAGTTCAAGATGAAGCGCATTTCAACGCCCATCGAGTCACAGCCGCGCGGAACATCAATCGCACCGAGCGAGAGGAGCGCAAAGTCAGTGATAAGCCACTCGCGGCGGTTGTCGCTCATAAGACCAATGCGGTCGCCCTTTTTGATGCCGAGTTTTTTGAGCGCGGAAGCAAGCTCCACCACATGCTGATAGACCTGCGAATAGCTGTAGCGAACGAACATGCCGCTCTTGTTTTTTACGGCTTGAAGCGTAAGATGCGGGCATTTTTGCACTTTGTTTTTGAACAGAAGGGCAAGATTGGTTCCAAGATTTTTCTCAAACTTCGACAAGTCCATGGGGAGCATCCTTTCTTTAAATGTAAGTTCTGCGGTGATTTCGACAGGCTCAATCACCAAGACAGCCTACTTCATTATGACATTTTTTGTCTTTTTGTCAAGATAAGAAGGAAGAATCGTTTCCTTTGAAAAAAAGTGAGAAATACACTTGACTATATCCTAGCAAGTCACTAGGATATTCGACATGTCATATTTTACCTAGCAAACAGATAGGTAATTAAAAAAATGGAGGCTTATATGAAAAAGTCAATTTTAAAAGTTGCTTTCACAAGCACAATCGCACTTGTTGCTTTCGGATTTTTGTCTTGCAATAAAAAATCTGGAGACGCATCATCAGCAAGCGCGAAATCTGCCGCACCTGCAAAGGTGACAATCACAAATGTTTCATACGATCCGACTCGTGAATTGTATGCAAACTACAACAAAATTTTCGCTTCTCACTGGAAGGAACTCTCAGGTCAGGATGTTGAAATCACACAGAGCCACGGCGGTTCAGGAAAGCAGGCTCTCGAAGTCGCAAACGGTCTTGAAGCCGATGTCGTAACGCTCGCCCTTGAATACGATGTAAATGCGGTTCAGAACGCAGGTCTTATCCAAAAAGGCTGGGTTTCAGAATTCCCGTTGGATTCTTCTCCATACACTTCTACAATCGTTTTCCTTGTTCGCAAAGGAAATCCGAAAAACATCCTCGACTGGGATGACCTCATCAAACCGGGAGTCGGCGTCATCACACCGAATCCAAAAACATCTGGCGGCGCATGCTGGAACTATCTTGCGGCGTGGGCATTCGCTCAGAGAAAATTCAACAATGATGAAGCGCAAGTCCGTGACTTCGTAAAGAAGATTTACGCAAATGTCTTGGTCTTGGACTCAGGCGCACGCGGAGCAACAAACTCATTCGTTCAGAACAAGCAGGGTGATGTTCTTCTCGCATGGGAAAACGAAGCATTCCTCTCAATCGCCGACTACCCGGATGACTACGAAATCATCACGCCGTCTTTGAGCATTTTGGCTCAGCCGTCAGTCGCAGTTGTTGATGAAGTCGTTGACCGACGCGGAACTCGTGCAGTCGCTACCGAATACCTCAACTACTTGTATTCAGAAGAAGCACAGCGCGTTGCGGGAAAGAATTTCTATCGCCCGTCAAATCCAAAAATCCTTGCTGAATTCTCGAATGTCTTCAACTTGAACATCAACTTGGTCACAATCAACGATTTTGGTGGCTGGGATGCCGCTCACGAAAAGCATTTCTCAAACGGCGGTCTCTTCGACCAGATTTACGACAAAAAATAAGAGATTGTCGGGTCACGCCCGACAATGACATAACCAAGAGGAGCCTTGTATGAGTAAAAAAGCTAAGAGAGTTATTCCAGGATTTGGAGTCTCAATGGGTGTCACGATAAGCATTTTAAGCCTTGTAGTGCTGATTCCGCTGGCATCGTTGGTTGTTTACTCTGCAAGGCTCGGTCCTCGTGAATTTTTTACGGTCATTACGCGCGACAGAGTGCTTTCAAGCTTTTGGGTGAGTTTTATCACGGCATTCGTCGCGTCCATTGTCAATGCGATTATGGGAACAATCATCGCATGGGTGCTCGTGCGCTACACCTTTCCCGGAAAACGCATCATGGACGGAATTATTGAACTTCCGTTCGCACTTCCCACCGCCGTTGCAGGCATTTCACTCACATCGCTTATGGCGGACACGGGGTGGGTCGGTTCACTTTTCGCCAAATTCGGCATTAAAATCGCGTACACAAAGGCGGGCATTACGGTTGCGCTCATTTTTATCGGTATTCCGTTCGTTGTTCGTGCGGTGCAGCCCGTCCTTGAAAAACTCGACGCAACCTATGAAGAGGCGGCAAATGTGCTCGGCGCAAACAGGCGTACGATTTTCAGAAGGGTCATTTTGCCTGAACTTTTGCCCGCATTGCTCACTGGAGCGGGTCTTGCATTCGGTCGATGCTTGGGAGAATACGGAAGCGTCGTCTTTATTGCGGGAAACCAGCCGTTCAAAACGGAAATCGCCCCGCTCATCATTATGTCAGAATTACAAGAATACGATTATCCTGCCGCAACAAGCATTGCGCTCGTCATGCTCGTGTTCTCGTTCTTAATACTGTTCCTCGTCAATCTCATGCAGGCACGAAATTCTAAAATCTTAGGGGGAAAATCATGAGCAAAGAGCCATTTTTTACGCCGAGCAAAAAAACGGCAATCCTAAAAGAAAAAGACCGAATCCGAAAAGATTCTGGCGCAGTCAAATGGATTTTGGTGGGTGTGAGTGCGCTTTTTCTCTTCGTGCTTTTGATTCTCCCGCTCATCACCGTAGTGGTCAACTCGCTCGCAAAAGGCTTTTCGTTCTATTCCAAAGCAATTTCTGACCCCTACGCCATCAAAGCGATGTGGCTCACGCTTGAAGCAACGCTTTTTTCGGTCGTCATCAACACGGTGTTCGGACTTTTCGCCGCATGGTCGGTCACGAAATTCCGCTTTCACGGCAAAAAAGTGCTGACCACGCTGATTGATGTTCCCGTCACGGTGTCGCCGATTATCGCAGGTCTCATTTTTATCTTGATTTTCGGTCGCCAGAGCGCGATTTTCCCGTTTTTGAAGTCGCACGGAATCCAAATCGTGTTCGCAGTTCCGGGCATTATCCTTGCAACCGTGTTCGTCACGTTCCCGTTCGTTTCGCGTGAACTTATTCCCGTGCTTGAGAGTCAGGGCACTGACGAAGAGGAAGCGGCGGCGTTGATGGGCGCAAAATGGCACACGATTTTTACGCGCGTCACATTTCCGCACATCAAATGGGCATTTTTGTACGGCGTGGTGCTCTGTACGGCGCGTGCGATGGGTGAATTCGGAGCGGTTTCGGTGCTTTCGGGGCACTTGCGCGGAAAAACGAACACACTTCCGCTTCACATCGAGATTTTGTTCAATGAATTTCAGTATGTACCCGCCTTTGCAGTTTCGTCAATCCTCGTGATTCTCGCAATCATCGTGCTGATTCTGCGAAGCGTGCTCGAAAAACTAGGAAAGAAAGACGCGGAAGCGAATAGATAAAGAGGAGTTAGGAGTGAGAAGTGAGCAGTTAGAAGTTTTGAAGGGGGAAGTCTCCCCCTCGCTCCAACCGCTTCGCGTTTTCCGCTACCCCCTCTACGGGGAGTTCCCCGTAACACCCCCTATTTAATCTGTGAAAATCTGTGCCTATCTGTGGATAGGAAAAGGAGAAAAATATGTACGTTGAATTGAAAAACATAAACAAAAATTTCGGGAATTTTAAGGCTTCGGATAATGTGAGTTTTGGCGTGGAGAAGGGAAAATTGGTCGCGCTGCTCGGTCCTTCGGGGTCGGGGAAGACGACGATTCTCCGCATGATTGCAGGGCTTGAGTCTCCCGATGACGGCGATGTGATTATTGACGGCAAGGTGGTGAATGACATTCCTGCCGCAAAACGCGGAATCGGCTTCGTGTTCCAGAATTACGCGCTTTTCCGCTATATGACGGTCGAAGAAAATATCGCGTTCGGGCTTAAAGTGCAAAAACTCGATAAAAATTTCATCAAAGAGCGCGTTCAAGAGATGATTGAACTTGTCGACTTAAAAGGCATGGGAAAACGCTACCCAAGCCAGCTTTCAGGCGGACAGCGGCAGCGCGTCGCATTCGCACGGGCAATCGCTCCGAATCCGCATTTGCTGTTGCTTGACGAGCCGTTTGCCGCAATCGACGCGAAAGTCCGGCAGGAATTGCGCACCTGGCTTCGCTCAATGATTAGCAAACTCGGCATCACGAGCATTTTCGTTACGCACGACCAAGAAGAAGCCGTCGAAGTGAGCGATGAAATCATCGTGACGAACAGAGGCCGCGTTGAGCAGGTCGGCACTCCGCTTGAAATCTACCGCAAGCCCCAAACGGCTTTTACGGCAAAATTCTTCGGACAGGCAGGATTCTTGAAAGACTACACGGTGTTCAAGGATTTTGAAGTCATTGAAAATGCAGATTCAGCCTTTACGCGCCCCGAATTCGTCAAAATCACCAAAAAAGATGAGGTCGAAAAATATACAATTTCTTCAACAGACGGTGTTGTGAACGATGTATGCTTCCGTGGCACGCACATTGAGCTTCGCGTGACCGTGCATGAGTCCGAAGTGATTGCAACACGCCGTCTTGACGAGACTCCGATTGAAATCGGCGAGCATGTCAATGTGTTCTTGTACCGTATTTTCGTTACGAAAGGCGATGAAGTTCACCAGCTTTTGAACAAGGCACTTGATGAAGGATATGTTTTCATTTAATCTATATGAATTACATAGTAAGCAGGTAGGTTTATGAAAACTGAACTCTTAAAAACGGATGTGCTCATCATCGGCGGCGGAACGGCTGGCTGTTATGCGGCAATAACGCTCGGCTCTCACAGCGATATTTCAGTCATCATCGCAGAAAAAGCGAATGTTTCACGGAGCGGATGCCTTGCGGCGGGCGTGAATGCGCTCAATGCCTACATCACGGACGGTCATGTGCCGCAAGATTATGTCGATTATGCCTCACATGATGCCGACGGGATTGTGCGCGAAGATTTGCTTCTTTCGATTTGCGAGCGGTTGAATTCCGTGACTCGTGATTTAGAAAAACGCGGGCTTGTCATTCTCAAAGACGAAAATGGAAACTATGTGAGCCGAGGCTGGCGAAATATCAAAATCAATGGCGAAAATATCAAGCCACTGTTGGCAAAAGGCGCGGCGACTCAAAAAAATGTCAAAATCATAAATCATCTGAACATCACTGACCTTGCAACCGTGACTGAAAACGGAAAAACGCGCGTGGTCGGTGCGTACGGCTTTAGCGTGAATGAAGAAATCTCCTACTACATAGAAGCAAAAGCCGTGCTGATTGCGACGGGCGGAGCGGCAGGGCTGTACCGACCGAACAATCCCGGATTTTCGCGACACAAGATGTGGTATCCGCCGTTCAACACAGGCGCGGGCTATGCAATGGGAATCCTCGCGGGCGCAGAAATGACCACATTTGAAATGCGATTCATCGCGCTCCGTTGCAAAGACACGATTGCCCCCACGGGAACGATTGCGCAGGGAGTCGGTGCAAAGCAGGTGAACGCAAAGGGCGAAATCTACGAAACGAAATACGGCTTAAAAACGAGCGAACGCTGCTGGGGCACGGTCGAAGAAAACCGAGCGGGGAACGGCCCGTGCTTCCTCGCCACCAAAGGCATTTCAAGTGAAGCCGAGCAAGATTTGTACAAAGCGTACTTGAATATGGCTCCGAGCCAGACGCTCAAATGGCTCGAAAATGGCGTTGGTCCTGCAAGCGAAAGTGTTGAGGTCGAAGGAACCGAGCCGTACATCGTGGGCGGACACACCGCAAGCGGCTTTTGGGTGAACACCAAGCGCGAAACGACAATCAGCGGACTTTTTGCGGCAGGTGATGTTGCGGGCGGCGCACCGCAGAAGTATGTGACTGGCGCACTCGCAGAAGGCGAAATCGCCGCAGAAAGCATTGCGGAATTTTTGAAAATGTCACACGGATTCGATTTTCCTACGGAAAATCAACAAGAAAAAAATCAAAATGGGAATTGCGTAGCAATTCCGAATCCGCGTGGCAATTCTAAGTTTTCTGAATATGAAAATCACTTGCTTTCAGGCGAGGAAAGTTCGCTGAATTCAAACTTTGCACCATTTTCAACAGAGCAAATTGAAGAAGCCATGCAGAAAATTATGGACGAGTATGCGGGCGGAATCGCTACGGGCTATCGCTACAATGAAAGCCGCCTCATTCTTGCTTCACAAAAAATCGCGGAGTTACAGGCACTTGTTCCGAGCCTAAAGGCGAGCGATATGGACGATTTGTTGCGGATTTATGAAGTGCGGGAGCGGCTCATTGTGTGTCAGTCGCTGATTGCCCATCTTCGCGCACGAAAAGAAACGCGCTGGCACAGTTTTGGCGAGCATGCCGATTACCCCCAAAAGAGCGATGACGGTGTTTGCTATGTCAATTCCCTGTACAAAGACGGCGAAATCAAAATCATCACACGACCTCTCGTAAAAGGAGCGCGCTATGAGCATCAGAATTAAACAGAACATCTGTATCGGCTGTTCAAGCTGCGTCGAAGTCTGCCCTGGAAATCTCATCAAGCTGAATTCAGAAAAAAAAGCACATATCAAGCACGAGCGGGATTGCTGGGGCTGCACGAGTTGCGTAAAGGCGTGCCCCGTTCAAGCAATCAGCTTCTTTTTGGGTGCTGACATCGGTGGCAGAGGAGCCGAACTCACCGTCACCACAAAAGGCAGCGTGCGCACATGGACAGTCACCAAACGCGACGGCAGCGTGCAGAACATCGTCGTTGACGGAAGCGTATCGAATAAGTATTAGGCATTACAACCTTGCATTATAATAGGTAATATGCTATATTAAACCTACTAACTTACTATGTAAAAGAACGAGGCTCAATTATGAGTGAATTATCCCATTTGGACGAACTGGAGACAGAGGCGATTTACATTATCCGCGAAGTGGCGGCTGAGTGCGAAAAACCGGTCATGCTCTACTCAATCGGCAAGGACAGCTCGGTTATGCTGCATCTTGCGCTCAAAGCATTTTATCCTGAAAAACCGCCGTTTCCTTTTCTGCATATCGATACAACATGGAAATTCAAGGAGATGATTCAGTTCCGCGACCATGTAGCAAAAAAGTATGGGCTTGATATGCTCGTGTACACAAATCAGGAAGGCGTAAAGGCGGGCATAAATCCGTTTGACCACGGTTCTGCGTATACTGACATCATGAAGACACAGGCGCTCAAGCAGGCGCTCACCAAATACCAGTTCACTGCGGCATTCGGTGGCGGCAGGCGCGACGAAGAAAAATCCCGCGCAAAGGAGCGAATCTTCTCATTCAGAAACGCTGCTCAGGCGTGGGACCCAAAAAATCAGCGACCAGAAATGTGGAAACTCTACAACACGCAGATTCACAAAGGCGAAAGCATGCGCGTCTTCCCTCTGTCGAACTGGACAGAAAAAGACATCTGGCAGTACATCAAACGGGAGAACATCGAAATCGTCTCCCTCTACTTCGCAAAAGAGCGTCCCGTCATTGAGCGCGACGGGGCTATCATCATGGTTGACGACGACCGCCTCAAGCTGCTTCCCGGAGAAACGGTGCAGCACAAATCAGTGCGATTCCGCACGCTCGGTTGCTATCCGCTCACGGGCGGCGTATACAGCACGGCAAATACACTTGACGGAATCATCGATGAAACGCTCAGTGCCGTCACGAGCGAACGAACGAGCCGCGTGATTGACAAAGACGGCGGAGCTGCGAGCATGGAAAAACGCAAGCGGGAGGGCTACTTCTAATGAAAGGACTGTTAAAATTCATCACCTGCGGAAGCGTTGACGACGGAAAATCAACGCTCATCGGACACATTCTCTATGACGCAAAACTGCTGTACGCGGACCAAGAAAAAGCGCTCGAGCTAGACTCAAAGGTCGGAAGCCGGGAAGGTAAAATCGACTATTCGCTTCTTCTCGACGGACTTATGGCGGAGCGCGAACAGGGAATCACAATTGACGTGGCGTACCGCTATTTTTCGACCGAAAAGCGAAGTTTTATCGTTGCGGACACGCCTGGTCACGAAGAATACACGCGGAACATGGCAGTTGGCGCGTCATTTGCCGACCTTGCGATTATTCTCGTTGACGCAGTGCACGGCGTTCTCGTGCAGACCCGCCGACACGCGCGCATTTGCTCGCTCATGGGAATCAAGCACTTCATTTTTGCCGTCAACAAAATGGATTTGGCACTCTACAGCGAAGCGCGATTCAATGAAGTCACTGCGCAAATCAATGAAATCATCACCGAACTTGACTTGCAGGATGTCGTGATTATTCCCGTAAGCGCAACTGAGGGCGACAATGTGACGCACAAAAGCGAGGCGATGCCGTGGTATACAGGAAAATCAATTCTCTCACATCTTGAGAGCGTTGAAATTGAAGAAGGCACCACCGAAGAAGGCTTTTATCTCCCCGTGCAGCGCGTCTGCCGCCCGAACCATGAATTCCGTGGCTTTATGGGGCAGATTGAAGCGGGAAGCGTCCGTGTCGGAGATGAAATCACCACGCTTCCGAGCGGCGAAAAGGCGAAGGTCAAACGAATCGTCTCGGGATTTTCTGAAATTGAAGAGGCAAAGCGCGGACAGGCGGTTAACATTGTGCTTGACCGCGAAGTTGACGTGAGCCGTGGCTGCGTGCTCGCAAAAGATGTCTCGTTCCCGATTTCAAGCACATTCACCGCGACCATTCTTTGGATGGACGACGCAACGCTTGAGACAGGCAAGAATTTCTTTGTCAAACTCGGCACCAAGCAGATTCCCGGACTCGTGACGCACATCGATTATGCGATTGACGTGAACACGGGCGCGCAGAAAAAATGCACGAGCCTCAAAAAGAACGAAATTGCCGTTTGTTCCATCAGCGTGACCGATGCGATTGTGCTCGATACGTTCAAAAAACACCGCACGCTCGGCGAACTCATTTTGATTGACCGCATCTCAAACATGACGAGTGCTTGTGGCGTCGTAACCGAAATTCACGAAGGTAACAGCACACAATCGCGCCCTGTCGACAAAAACCGCCGTGCCGCGCTCAAACTGCAAACGCCGCTCATCGCCGAATTCATTCTCGGTCAGAACGGCGTAACCGAGGAATTTGTCGCCAGCGTCGAAAAAAAACTCGCCGATTTCGGACGACACACCTACCGCTACATGCCGAACGCCGACGAAGATTTCCGCACGGTCGTCGCGCACTTGTATGAGGCAGGCTTAGTCGTGCTTCTCGAGCTTGATGCGCGTCAAAAGCCGACGCTCACGGGCGAAGAAAAATCATTCTGGTACGCGGACTGGCAGCAGAACCTCACGCAAGCAAATGCGGGCGACGTGGCGGAAGCAATCCGCACCAAAACAGCATTTAGCGCAAGCGGCGAGGACTATTCAATTTAGACTTCATAGAGCTTGATTTCGCGCTTTTCGTACGCTTCACGCACGAGGTCGTCGATTTCAAGCTCGTTGTAAATCCGCTGCGCTTCTTCCACGGTGGAGCGCAAAACAGGGTGGCGCGGACTGAACAGAACACAGCAATCCTCATACGGAAGAATCGAAGTCTCGTACGTGCCGATTTCTTTTGCTATTTCAACGATTTCTTCTTTGTCAGTGCCGACAAGCGGGCGCAAAAGCGGGAATTCTGCCATGCTTTCAGTGCAGCTCATGTTTTCGATTGTTTGGCTTGCAACCTGCCCCAAGCTTTCGCCCGTAATCAAGCAACTTGCCCCAATCCGCTCAGCGAGCATGTTCGCCGCCTTCATCATGCACAAGCGAAGCATGAGCGTGGTGTAGTTTTCAGGGGATTTTTTCTTAATCTGCATTTGCACTTCGGTGAACGGAATCGTATTGATGTGAATTCGAAGCCCGTACTGCGAGAGGATTTCTGCCAAATGCTCCACTTTCTCCCGCGCCTCATCGCTCGTGTAGGGGTATGCGTGGAAATACACCGCGTCAATCGTCATGCCGCGACGAAGCATCCGGTAGCCCGCCACAGGAGAGTCAAGCCCGCCGCTCAAAAGCAAAAGCCCCTTCCCGCTCACGCCCACGGGAAGCCCGCGGCGACCTTTCGTGCGGTTCGAGTAGACAAAGCAGCGGTCGCGCACTTCGACCATAATCACGACATCGGGATTTTTCACATTCACATCAAGGATTTTCTGACCGTAGGCAAGTTCCGCCGCCTCACAGCAAATGCCGTAGTGGTCGAGCGGGAATGATTTGTCGCTCCGGCGAGCGTCGAGTTTGAAAGTTTTTGCCCCGTTGTCACGCGCCTTAATCGCCTCGTTCAAGACTTCCTGCTTGATTGCCTCGATATTCTTTTCAACAATCACAGCCTCTGCCCAGCCTGTGATTCCAATCAAGTGTGAAAGCGCAAATTCCACGCGCTCTTGAGCCTCATCGTCGCACTCGACATAGAGCCGCCCAGAATTGAGTGTGACTTTTGCGTTCACAGTTTTGAGGTAGGCTTTTGTGTTCGCCACGAGTTGTTTTTCAAACGTCTTGATGTTCGAGCCTTTTAAAATGAGCTCGCCGATTTTTCCGATATAGAATTTAGAATATGACATAATTTTTCCTAGTATGAATATTTCAGTGACACGCTCACATAGTGATTCATGCAGTCGTAGAGATTGGCGACCCATGCTTCGCGCGCGGCTTTGACGGCTGATTGCACATAGTCCGAAGATTTTAATGCTTCCCACGACGAATAGGTGTTCCCGTCGGGGTCGGAATACGTGCCGTCGTCGTTTGCGGTGTATATAAGCCCGCCTTTATACACGTGATTGTTCACTCCCGCGTTTTTGACGTACTCGAAGGTGTAGCCCGCACAGAGCGAGAAACGCCCCGCCCGTGTGCGCGCGAACGTGTATTCGGCGTTTAAGCCGAGCTGTGTTACATACATTTTGTGGTCGCTCGTCATAAAGCCGAGCTTTTCCCATGCAGAATCGACGTGCTTTCCGCTGCTCCCGCTCGATGAGAACATCTGGCTCATGTAGAGCGTGCCGTTCGTGGCGTAGGTGTTTTTAGCGGCAAGCATGTACTCAGCAGCTTCGTCGTCGGAGAAATCTTCCGCGCTGTTTGCATGGCGAATAACGTTTCCGAAGAGGTCAATCGTCAAATTCGCAAGCGGGCTCATGCGCGCTTTGAGCGAGATTTTGTCAGAATTTGGGTCGAGACTCGAGCCAATGTTCACGCCCGAATTCGTGTAATTCTGGCGGTTCCAGGTGTAGCCGTCGAATTCCGCGCTTTGAGAGTCTTCATATTCCCAGTGAGCGTAGACATAGGGCATAATCGCTGTGTAGTTGACTGAAATCTGCGAGAAAAGTGAATCTTCGGGAGCGTATATCACGCCCGTCTGGAAACCGAAGCGCAGTTTTGTGTCAAAATTAAGCTTTAAGACCTCGTTCAGTTCAATATCATCCGCAAAAAAATCAGTCGCCCAGTTTACGCCCTGTATCGGCTTTATCTCGAACAACAAGCCCATCTGCAAATTGTCGCTCGCTCCGCCGATATTCTGTACCGCGTAATACGGTGCGGGAGTTATATACGAGAGATTGTTTTGCGGACCGAAGATGATATTCTCGTAGTACGTGACGTTGATTTTTTCGAATGCGTGCCACTTGAGCGCATGGAACGCAAGATACTTTCCCGTCGAAAGCCAGTTTGAATCGACGTCACGCCCCATGTTGCGCGTCGCGCCAATCGTCTCGTAAGCAGACGCATAGCTCCATTTTTCAGTTGTGGCATTAAACGTCAGATTCGCCGAATGATAGCCCGCATCGTTCAACGCCAAGCCGTCACCGATAAAAGGACCGAAGCCAAGCCGATTCATGCCGCCCGTTCCATACACTGATTGCGTGCCTACCGCAAGATTCATGTTCCAGTTGAGATACGCCGTCAACGGGCCCGCGTCAACCGGGTCAAAAATTGAATCTTCGGGCATACTCGTATACAAGGGCGAATAGTCCGAAAAATTGCTCCGCTGACCATAAATGCCGAATTTATAGCCGACAGAGACCAATCGGTGAAACGAAACGTCTCCGCCGATTCCGATTTCCGCGTGAAAATCCTTCGTCGTCTCGTTTTCAGAGCCAGAATCGTACTCCGAGAGAGAGAGTTTTGCCCCACCCGTCGCCTTCAGATACGGAGTCCACGGCTTTTCAAAAATCCGCGCATACTCTTCTTTTGCTTTTTTTTCGTCACGCTCCGTGCCGTTTTCGATGACATCGTTCAGAACGCGTTTGATGACATTCACCGGGTACGGTCGAAGCTGCGGAAGCGTCGACGTAAGACCGCGAAGCTCCCAATTCTGCGCTTCTTTATAAAACGGGTCGTTAATTTCAACTGATGCCTGCGCAAAGGCAAGCGAGCTACACAAAAAAAGCCCGCACACAAGCGCACTGTATTTTTTCATAGTATTCAATCCTTTTGCACGTTACTATAGCATACATTTAGTAAAAACTCACGTTCACCGCGGCGGCGATTTCGAAGCCGAAGGCTTTTTCACCAATTTCGTTGTTGTGGTTAAAAATCGCGACGTAGCTCGGCTGTAGCTTGAACGTGAGGTAGTCTGATGCGCTCCATGTGCCCCGGACAGACAGTCGGTTCACGTACTCAGGCGTACCGGTCGGAGCAATAGCGTCACGGAGTTCTTCCCAATTCGACTGACTCGATTTGTCGGGATACGCCCAATTCGCGAGGTCATCGCTCCCCTCGGTCATGTCGAATTTCGTTTTCTGTCCGCCCCATCCGGTTGCGGCGTAGAGTTTTTTAAACACGTTCGTGCCAGACTGCTCGCCGCGTGCCATAAAGAGATAGATGACGTCAACCGACCACTTGTTAGGAATCTCATAGCCCACGGAGAGTTCGCCCGAAATCGTGTCGGGACCGAACGGAGATCCAAGCCATTCATAAAAAATCGCCTTATCGCCCATATTCTCACTGTAGGTGCGCACCATCGACCAGTTCGGGCTTTCTTTGATGTACAGGTACGGATCAGCCCAGCTTCCTTCGAGCGCGAAATGCCAGCGCCCGTTTCCGCGGGGAATGTAGGTCTCGTTTCCGAGTTGTGCGCCCAAGCCGTTCGGAGTCGGCGAATCACCGTAATTTGATGTCTCGTAGGGTGTTTGGAATTGTGTCATCGCGAATGTACCGTAAAAACGGGTGTACTTTATCGGCGTAAACTGAATATTCACGCCCAAATAGTCACAGGTATGCGACTCTGGGTCAGATTTGTCGTCTTCATATTCACGCCATGCGGCAATTCCGTGAAAAATCATCCAGGGATTCAGGTAGCGCAACTCCAGCGGCGCATTGACGAGCAGTCCTTCGATAATCGTAACCTGAAGTTTTTTGAAGAAACGCACGTCGAGCTGATGATGGTACATGTATTTGTCAACGTTGAATTGCGAGACCGCGCCCGTATATTTGATATTCGGTGAAAAAAGCTCAATCTGAGCATAGGAAACGCCTGTGAGATAGTCAGACCAAATCATCGAGCCAGTGAGCGTCCGCCCGATTGAGCGGCTTCCCTTCCCCAGCTGAAAACCGATGCCCGTTTTTTCGGTAAACATATATCCCGCCGAAAAATAGCCGGTATCAGGAAAATTGATGTCGAAATCATCGGGTGAATACAGGACATTCGTGTAATTGTCGTTGTGGAGCGACGCGCCCTTATTCTGCGCAAGAATCACGTCCATCTTCATCGTGACATAATCTCCGCAGCCAATCGTGACGGGAACGTCGAGCATGGGCGAGCGCGCATAGCGGTCATACACCCAATCAATGTCCGCATTCGTCTTGTAAAAGCCCTCGAGATTGACAGCCGGCTCTATTCCGACTGAGAGAATATCTGAGCCAAGCGCGAAAATTTCGGCATCGCAATACCGCTCAATCCGCTCATAGTCGGCATGACCGGAGTCAGACAGCGTGTCCGCGTCAATTTCGGCAAGATACAGACGAATCTGCTGGATAGTGACTGGTGCTGTGCCCGAAAAATTGAGCACACCCGCCTCAAGCGACAGTGCCGTGAGCGCATCATACACCCAATGTCCGCTCTTTACCAGCTCCTGCGCCCCACGAGCGTAAATTGAAAATTGAAAGCCGAAAATTGAAAATAAGACAATCACTGCCATCTTACAAATTTTTTTCATATCAAAAAACTCCTAACTTCTAACTGCTCTCTTTCCTCTATTCCCCGATGATTCCGAGATTTTTGTCACAGTGCACATGCACAGCGCGCACGTAGCTTTCGACAAGACGCGGTGTGAGCGCAGAGATTTTCCATTTTTCGCCCCACTTGACGGCTTCCTGCGCCTTTTGCTTGCGGACTTGCTGATTGTTCAAGAGCACGAGGACTTTTTCGGCAAAGACCTGCACGTCGTCGCCCACCATAAAGCCGCCGTGGTCTCCCTGCATGACATCGACCGTGCCAAGCTCGCCGATTGCAACGACCGGAAGACCAGAAAGCATCGCCTCGACCGTGACCAAGCCCTGCGTCTCGGTTTTGCTCGGAAAGACAAAGACCTGCGCGAGCTTGTAAAAATAAACGATGTCATTCGAGGGAATGTAGCCCGCGAACGCGACCGACTGCGACAGTTTCCGGGATTCGGCAAGTTCTTTTAATTCATCGAGATAGGGTCCCCCGCCCACGAACAGCAGAGCGGTCTTCGGATTTTTTTTCTGTACTTCCGCGAGCACATCGAAGAGGAAAGAAAGATTTTTTTCTTTTACGATTCGCCCCACGAAAAGCAGGATTTTTTTGCCTTTAATCTGCGGGCATTTTTTTGAAAGCTGCATTCCGATTGCCGTTTGGCGGATGAGCGAGTATTTTTCGCGGGTGTCAGGAATTCCGGTGGGAAGAATCTCGCATTCCTTTTGGATTCCGTAGTCCTGCACGACCGAGGCGATTTTTTTTGTGGGAGCGATAATCACATCCGCGCGCTTGAGGTAAAATTTGACGACCGAGCGACCGATTTTACGCAAACTGAAATCGGGAAGAAAATTGACATAATTGACGAGGTAGTCTTCCCACATCGTATGGAACGTGAACACGAACGGCACCTTGCGATGAAGCGCGTACATCGCACCGAAATAGCCGATGACCCACTCCGAGTTTACGTGTATCACCGCGGGCTTAAACGCATCCATCGCTTTTTTGACGCGCCGCCACTTGTCAAAGCGAGCCACGCGGTCTTCTTTTGAAATCGCACTAAACGACCATGACGGAATCCGCACGATTTTGAACGGGGAATGCTCATCGCTCTCTTTTTCATCAAAAAATGCGCTCTTCTGCTGCTCCTCCGAATACTCAAGACAGACGATGCAGACTTCATGACCGAGTTTTGTAAGCTCCGTTGCGTACGAGTGAACTGAAACGGTAACGCCATTGATGCGCGGATAATAAGCATCGGTGAACATCGCGATTTTCATACGGATTTTTATTTTATAGGAATCGGGCGTTTAAGTAAATCAAAAACGACAATCTGAAGCCCACGCCGGCATGAAAAAGAACTGAAAAGCACAAAATCAGCACTCTTTTGAAAAATCATGACATTGCATCATTGACAAAAATGAGGAAATCTGTCATTATACATTGTGCAACCGGTTGCACAATTAATTCTCTCTCTTTGTTTTCATCAGGAGGCTCATTATGAAAAAGTTTGTACCCTGTCACAAAGTCCGAGCTCTGTCGCTCGCACTTACAGCCCTCGCCCTTCTTGCTTCAACAAGCTGTTCAGATGCCATTCTTTCAGAAGAAGTCACGGCTGCCGAACAAAGCGAACGCACGATCACGAGCGGATACGACACATCGCTCAGCGGCGCATACTACATTAAAAACGCATACTCAGGAAAATACCTCGATGTCACGAACGGAGCGACGGCAAACGGCACGAACATTCAGCAATATGCCTACAACGGAAGCACGGCTCAGCAATTCAATCTCGTCTACCTCGCAAGCGGCTATTATGCAATCAAAACCGTCTGCTCGGGAAGCGCGCAGGCACTCGATGTCTGGACAAAAAGCACGGCGGACGGCACGAATATCGCGACTTATTCATATTCGGGCGGCACAAACCAGCAATTCAAATTCGTAAAGCAGTCAGACGGCAGCTACGCGATTCTTACCCGAGTCTCTGGCGACAATTCCTGCCTCGATGACTACAACTGGAGCACCTCAAACGGCGGAAACGTCGTACAGTGGAGCTACTGGGGAGGCGCATGTCAGAAATGGATTCTGACGCCGGTCAGCACTTCCTCAAGCGATGACTTTATGCGCGGCGTCGATGTATCTGCGCTCTACGCACTCGAAGCGGACGGAAGCTCATTCTACGAGTCGGGCTCATCTTCTTCATCGGACATGCTTTCAATCCTCGCAAACCACGGGGTAAACTGGGTTCGTCTCCGCGTCTGGAACAATCCCTCAAACGCAAACTACACGCCAATGGAAAACTACGGCTACTGTGACATAAAGAAAGCGGCAAGCGTCGCAGCCCGCGCAAAAGCGCTCGGCATGAAAGTGCTCCTCGACTTCCACTACTCTGACACCTGGGCTGATCCGAGCCTTCAGTGCACGCCTCGTATGTGGGACAGCTACACGACAGCTTCGACACTGGCAAGCGCGGCGGCAACATGGACACGAAACTGCCTCATCATCATGAAAAATGCAGGCGGGCTTCCCGATATGGTTCAAGTCGGAAACGAAATCAACACGGGAATCATGACGACCTCAAGCTCAAACGGCACAGCTTCGGTCGCATGCTCAATCACAAGCTCGAATTTCCAGACCGTCATGAGCACAATCATCAGCGCAATCAGAAGCTACAATTCTGACATCGATATTATGCTGCACCTTGCGCAGGGTGGCTATGCGAGCGTCATCAGCTATGCGTACACCTATCTCTCAAACCTCGACTTTGATGTGCTCGGTCTTTCATACTATCCGTTCTTTGAAAGCCACAAAACCATCGCCAATTTGAAGAGCGTCGTCCAAACGTATGTCGCAAAGGGAAAACGAGTCGTTGTCGCAGAAACGAGCTTCCCGTGGACGGTCGAGCAATACGCAAATGACAATGTTTCAAATACCGTCTGGTACTACAACAGCGCGAATGACACTGGACTTGCAAGCGCATACACCAACTTGAGCAGCGTCGCGTCAACTTACGGCATTACCACAAGCACCTACAACGGCTACAGCATCATCGCGGCAACGGAAGCAAACCAAAAAGCGGTCATTGCGGCAATCATCGATGTCGTGAAAAACGCGGGCGGTGAAGGCGTCTTCTATTGGGGCGGAGAATGGGTCGCCGGAAACAGCATCGGCTCAACATGGGAAAACCAAGCGCTCTTTGACCTGAACCACAAGGCGCTCTCTGTGCTCGACGCATTCAATAACTAAGCACAGAAAAACACAGTGAGGCTGTCCTCGAAGTAATCAATACTTCTCTAGAGGACAGCCTTTTTTTATTTACATCGATTTTTAGGACTTTTTGTTACAACAAGCTCACCGGGTCAACATCGTACTCAATGTACACTTCGCTCGGGGCTTTGAAATTCTCGCGGAAGGTGTGCGCCATGTACTGAAGAAGGCTCACCGACGGTCCGCGAAGAATGATTTGCTGCCTGTAATTCGCCGCGATTTTTGAAAGCGGGCACTCGGCGGGGCCTAAAATCTCGGTGTGGCAGGCGGCTTCTTGCAATTTTGAAGCGTTTGCGCGCGCTCCCGCTAGGATTTTGTACAAAATCGCCGCCGCTCCGTTCGCGCCACTGGCAGCCTGTTTTTCGCTCGGAGCGCGGAACACGAGGCGCAACATGCGTGCGAACGGCGGAAAATTCAGCATCTCGCGCGTCTTCACTTCGCTTTCGTAAAATGCTTCGGTTTTTCCAGCCACGGCATAGGCAATCGGCTCACTGTCGGGGCAATAGGTCTGAACGAGCACTTTTCCGTCGGGAAAAAACCTGCCCGCCCTGCCTGCGACCTGCGTAATGAGCGCGAAAGTGCGTTCCGCCGCCCGGAAATCGGGCAAATGCAAGCCCGTGTCGGCGAGCACCACGCCCACCAGTTTGAGGTTCGGGAAATTCAAGCCCTTCGCGACCATCTGAGTGCCGAGCATGATGTCGTACTCGCCTTTTTTGAACGCGTCGAGTTTTTCGGTAAGCTCGCCCTTGTGATTCAAGGAATCGGTGTCCACGCGGACGACTCGTGCATTCGGAAATTTCGCCTTCACTTCCGTTTCGATGAACTCCGTGCCAAAGCCAGAATAGCCCACATCGAGCGAGCCACACTCGGGGCATTGTTGTGGCGGAGCGACCGAGTAGCCGCAATAGTGACAGCGGAGCCGCTTTTCCGCTTTGTGGAAGGTGAGCGAGACGGAGCAGTTCTTGCACTTAAGCTCAAATCCGCACGAGTTACAGCGGAAAAAGTGAGTGAAGCCGCGGCGGTTCAAAAAGAGAATCGTCTGCCGTTTTTGCGCAAGCGTTTCTTCGATTTCTTTTTGCAGAACGGGAGAAATCGCGCCGTCAATCGAAAACCCTGAAAGATTCACGCATTTGATGTGCGGCATTGCCCCGCCCGCAAGACGGCGCGTGAGGACATGTTTTTTGATTCCGCCCGTCTCCATTAAGTGCCACGCTTCCACGCTCGGAGTCGCGCTTCCCATCAAAAGCGGGATTTTCTTTTTGCCACAACGGTACATGGCGACCTGACGAGCATGATAGCGCGGCGTATTCCCCGATTTATACGAGCCGTCATGCTCTTCGTCGATGATAATCATGCCCAAATCAGGCACAGGCGCAAAAACCGCACTCCTCGCCCCGATGACAATACGCGCTTCCCGATTCAAAATCCGCCGCCACTCAGAAAGTTTTTGGCTCGGCGTAAGCCCCGAATGCAAGACGGCGGCAGTGTTTCCAAAGCGAGAGACGACCGCTTCAATCACTTGCTTCGTAAGCCCGATTTCAGGCACAAGGTAAATCACGCCCTTCCCTTGCGACAAAAGCCGTTCGCAGACCTGCATAAACACTTCGGTTTTTCCAGTGCCCGTCGCGCCGTAAAGGTAGTGAAGTTTTGAATCCGAAGTTACAATTTCTTCTACCGCTTGTTTTTGCTCTTCGCTTAAAGTCCGTGCTTTTGTCTCAGGCGATTCTTCCAAAAACGAAAAGCCGCCCGCGTCGCTCTCACGCTTTCCGCTCGGAATCATCGCGCTCACAGCCTCGCCCACCGAACAAAGGTAATAATGCGACACCCAGGCGGCAAGTTCGGAAAGTTCCTCAGTAAAAATCGGCTCATCGTCAAGAATGCGCAGAATCGGGCGGATTTTGCTTTCTTCCACGGGGCAATCGCTCGGCAAGGCATCGCTTTCAGAAATCACAAAGCCCGTCATACGGCGGTTGCCGAATTTCAAGTCCGCGCGACAGCCCACACGGCTTTTGTTCTCCGCATTTTCACAGTCAAGGTAGGTGAATGACTGGTTGAGAGGAATATTCAATACGATTTGAAGGAAGCGAGCCATTTATTTTTCGTAATCAGGCGCAATTCCGAGCAGAACCGTGCGGAACACCTTCAAGTCTTCCCACGCGGGGCGTTTGTTTTCGGGAGCGCGGAGCAATGCGCTCGGATGCCAGGTGGTCACAACGGGGATTCCGTTAAAATCGAGCACTTTTCCGTGGAGCTTCATCACACCGTCGCTTGCGTGGAAGAGATTCTTCACGGCAACGCTTCCCGCGCACAAAATCGCCTTTGGCTTTAGGGCAGCAATCTGCGCGTCAAGGAAGGGGCGGCACGCGTCTGCTTCTTCGGGGAGCGGATTTCGATTAGCAGGCGGACGGCACTTTACGATGTTCGCGATGTAGCAATTTTTTTCGCGCGAAAGGCTGATGGCGGCGAGCATTTTGTCCAAGAGCTGACCGGCAGGACCTACAAACGGCAAGCCCTGCTTGTCCTCTTCCTCGCCCGGTCCTTCGCCAATCACAAGCACGAGCGGCTTTTCAACGCCCATTCCAGGCACGGTCGTGTGGCGGGCGGCACAGAGCTGACAGCGTTTGCACTCCGCGATTTTTTTATTGATATTCGCAATTGTCGAGTCAGAAGCCGCGTGATTGTCAGTTTCTGCATTGCTCACTTCAACATCATCTTCAAAATGAGGCATTTCTCCCGCGAAATCAGGTGAAGCATATCCGCAGAGCGAGTCCGAAGCTGTTTTGAGAAGCGTATAGATTTTTTCTTTATCTTCTTTTGTCATGCAGGAAGATTATAGCGAGAATCACGAGAAAATAAAAGTTTTAAAAGCGCCCTTAGTCCACAATCTCCAGAGGGTCTTTTGAAACATCGGTGTGATTTTCGACGATGAATGCGTTCAAGACGGGGTTGTCTTTTTCCATGAGCGAGAGAATGAGGTAGCGCGCCTTTGAGTCGAAGAAGAGTCGCTTATCCTCTTCGCTTGGACGGCTGGGGCTTTCGGGGTGCGAGTGCCAGTTTCCGAGCGGAACCAAGCCCTTTGCTCTCATGTCTTTGATTGCTTTGAGCTGGTCTTGCGGGCTGATGTTAAAATGCTCGTTTGAATGGTCGGTGTTTTCAAGGAGATACACTTCTTTGATTGTCTTAACGCCGTTTTCTTCGGTGCCAGCGATGAGTCCGCACGCTTCTTCTGGAAGGCAGCCCTGAGCATGCGAGACAATTTTTTCGTAATCGGATTTTTTAAGGGTAATCATTTCAGTGTATCTCCTTTCTTTTAATGTGCTTGTTTTAACTCACACGCGGGCTGCTCGTAGTCAATCAGCTTGGTGATTGTCGGGTTCTCGCCACAAATCGGGCATTTTCCGTTTGCGGGCGGAAGTTTGACCGCATGGAAGTTGTTTTTGAGCGCGTCATAGGTGAGCAGTTTTCCGACGAGGTTTTCGCCCACGCCCACGATGTATTTGACGGCTTCCATTGCCTGAAGGCTTCCGATAACACCGCCCATTGCGCCGATAACGCCTGCCTGTTTACAAGTGGGAACGGCATCTTTTGGCGGCGGGTCTTTGAATACACAGCGGTAGCATGGTCCTTGACCCGGAATGTAGGTCATCAGCTGACCCTTGAAGCGGATAATTCCCGCGTGGCTGAACGGTTTTTTTTCCATAACGCACGCGTCGTTAATCAAGAATTTTGCGGGGAAGTTGTCCGTGCCGTCGATGATGAAATCGTAGTCGCGGATAAGCTCGCGGATATTCGTTGAATTCACGAAAAGCTGGTAGGTTTTGACCTCAACATCGGGGTTCATCGCCTTCATCGTCTCTTCGGCTGACTTGACTTTCGGCTTTCCAACATCAGCGGTGGCATGGATAATTTGCCGCTGGAGATTTGAAAGGTCAACGACATCAGCGTCAACGATACCGATAGTGCCCACACCTGCCGCCGCAAGGTACATTGCCGCCGGTGCGCCCAATCCGCCCGCGCCGATAATGAGCACTTTCGCGTTCAAGAGTTTTTTCTGCCCCTTTACGCCGACTTCGTTCAAGATGATGTGGCGTGAGTAGCGTTCAATCTGCTCGTCTGTCATTGCCATTATTGTCCGCCCCCCATGAAGTACAAGAATTCAACTGAATCGCCCTCTTTGAGAACGGTCGAAGCCTCTGCGTCTTTCTGAATGAATTCTTCGTTGATTGAGACCGTGACATACTGCGGAGTCTCAACTTTTTCCTGCTCGATGAGTTCCGGGAGCGTAAGCCCGTCTTTTACTTCTTTTTTTGTTCCTGCAACGGTAATTGTCATACTGTTCTCCTGTTATTTTTTATTTTTCGACTTTCTGAACGAAAAGCATGTATGTGCCGTCGCCGTTTTCGTTGAGTTCAAGCACCTGGTGTCCTTCGTCTTTCATTGAGCGCGGAACATTCTGAACCGGCTCGCCGTCATTCAATTTGATTGCCAAGATTTCGCCGTCGTCGAGTTCTTCGAGCGCGACTTTTGCTTTTACGAATGTGAGCGGGCACACTTTGTCGGTGATGTCAACAAAATCGTCCGCCTTCACACCATTTTCTGAAACATAATCAGCCATAGTTCCTCCAGTTATTTCTTTTCGCCATTGTATGCGTCGAGAATCACTTTTTTGAATTGCTCTTCGCCCGTGCGCTGAATCATAAATCTGAATCGCTCGCTCGGTTTTGCGTTTTCTGCAAAGTAGGTGATTGCGGCATCAGCCACGCGGAAGAGCGTTTCTTTGTCTTTGATGAGCGGCAAGAACGACTCGCCCTTGTAGATTTCGTTTCCGAACAAACCGCCCAGCGAAACGACATAGCCTGCTTCTCCGCTCCAGGCATCGAACGGACACGCCTTTACGCATCGACCGCACTTGACGCATTTTGATTCATCGAATGTGATGCCAGTTGCCTTGTCGAGCTGGATTGCGTTCCATCGGCACGCTTTTACGCACACACCGCATTTTTTGCATTTTTCGTTGTCGATTTTGACTTCCATGCCGCCCTTTACGCCGAAATCATTTTCTTCGGTTTTGAGACAGTTCGCACGGCAGCCCGTAACACCAAACTTGAATTTGTGAGGAAGTTCGCGCCCAAAGTAGCGTTTGTGGAATTCCTCAGCGATTTCGTAGGTGTTGATAAGACCGTTCGGACAAATTTCTTTGCCCTGACAAGCAGTGACGGTTCGCACACGAGGACCACACACGCCCGTCGGCACGCCGCCTTTCAAAAGTTCTGCTTTGACTTCATCGACATCTTCAACATCGATGAACGGAATTTCAATTCCCTGTCGGCTCGTCATATGCACATAGCCGTGACCGTATTTTTTCGCAACCGCTGAGATGGTCGCAATCTGCTCCGCTGTCATATTTCCGCCGATTGTCATAACGCGAAGAGAATATTTCCCCTGCTGAACCTGCGGCATAAGTCCGCCCGCTTTGAGTGCTGCCTTATCGACTGTTTTTGCCATTTCTAGCCTCCTATTGTAAAACGCCTGTACCTCGTGACGCTTTTTTATGATTGAATCGCCTGCGTGAAGTCCGCAAGCAAGTCTTCGATATCCTCAATTCCGACACTGATTCGCACCGTATCGTCAAACACGCCCGCCGCGTTCATTTCTTCTTTTGTGTTGTGAAGGAAAAGCGTAGTGGCAGGATAGATGACGAGCGTGCGCACATCTCCGATATTCGATGCGATGATTGCAGTTTTGAGCGAGTTGATGATTTTAAAGGCGCGTTCTCGGCTTCCCGTGCTTATCGTGAGAATGCCGCCGCCGTATCCTTTAAGCTGTTTTTTTGCAAGTTCCGCAGTTTTTTCATTGAGAAGCGGGTAATTTACCGTGATTCCGTCGATTTTGCTCAATTCTTCGGCAAGTTTCTGTGCGTTCTCGTTGATTTTTTGGATTCGTAAGCCGAGCGTTTCAAGCCCGATGATGTTCAAGAATGCGTTGAACGGAGAAAGGCAACCGCCCAAGCTCGCCCATGAGTCTTTTCGTAAGCGCACGAGATAGGAAAGATTTGAAAACGCCTTGTATTCTTTGAGCGCGGGGAATCGGTCGAAATCCCATTTGAATTTGCCCGAATAGACGACCACGCCCGAAATTGCGTCAGAAGAACCGTTTATATATTTTGAAGAGGAGTGAATCACGATGTCCGCGCCCAAATCAATCGGATTGACCAAAAAAGGCGTTGCCGTAGTGTTGTCGATGACGAGCGGAATTGCTTTTGAATGGGCAAAATCCGCAAGCGAGCGAATGTCGATGATGTTTAGGCTTGGATTTCCAATCGTTTCGGCAAAAATCGCCTTTGTATTTTCGGTGTAAAGTGCTTCAAGATTCTCGTGAGAAAAATCGTTCGTGTATTTTATAGAAATGTTGAACTGCTTGAAAACCGAAAAAAGCTGAATCGTGCCGCCGTACAAGCCTGCCGACGCGATGATTTCATCTCCCGCGCTCAGAAAATTCATAAGCCCGTGCGAGATTGCCGCCATGCCCGAAGACATAGCGACCGCGCCAAAGCCGTGCTCCAACGCGTTGATTCGTGACTCAAAGGAAGCGACTGTGGGATTTCCGATGCGTGTGTATGCAAAGCCCGACGACTTTCCGCCAAAGACCCGCTCAAGCGTTTCCATGTCGTTGTAGCCGAACGCGCTCACCTGATAGACAGGTGTAATCGTCGCGCCAAAACTTTCGTCTTTTACAACACCTTTATGCAATGCATCTGTATTGAATCCCATAGTTCATCTACCCTTTAACCTACAATTTTAATAGGTTTTAAAAAATATAGCATGATTCACAGTTTTGAGCAATACCATGCACACATTTTTTACAGAGTTGTTGCAACAAAATCTTCCGCAACGGCGGCTGCTCCCGTGATTCCTGCGTGCGTGCGGTTCAAAATCACCGTGTGATAGGCGGGATATGAAACGACAAGCAACGGCACGCCTTTTTTTTCTGCGACTGATTCTTCGAGCGAACTTCCCAAAATCAGATTGCTCTCCGTATACCGAAGAATTTTTTCGATTTCGGTTGCGTCCTGCGCGATGAAGATTTTTTCCGCAACATTTTTCAGGCTCTCAGCCTTCGCGCTTTCGGGATTGTCATCTGACGGGAAAAAATCCGTGATGATTGCCGTCGCGATTTTTGCGTTGAAGTGCGTTTTCAAGAAATTCGCGTATTTGATGACGGTCGCTTCGTCGCCCACGATGTCAACGGTTTTTGCAAGGTGATTTCGATAGAAAATTTCCCGAAGACTTGAAAAATAGTAGTCGAGTTTTTTCACTTCTTCTTCCAAAAATTTTTCTGCTGGTGAAAAATCGAGCGAGAGCGCATTGGCAACTTTTTTCAGGAATTCCGCCGTTTCTTCAAGACCGAGCGGAAGTGACTCAAATGAAAGCGTCGGAATATTGTAGAGGGCATTGAGTTTTTCTGCGGGAGCATTTCCCCACCGAGAAAACACGATGTTGAGCGAGGCGTTTTTTGCGTTCAAGAGTTCTTCGCTTCCGTCCTCTTTTCCGAAGAATGTATTCGCCTTGATTCCGAGCGATGCGAGCACGCGCGTGATTTCTTCCAAATCGCCCTTAAAGAACAAGTCTTTTTGCGGAACGATGCCGAAGATGTTCACGAGATTCGCTTCTTTTTGCACGCCTGAATTCTCGACTTTCGGGAGATTCTGAAAAATTTCGGTCAAAATCTGCTGATAGCCGTAATGCACATCGCCGTGAAAGCCCGCCTGAAGTCCGTCAACAACTTTTTCGCCCTGTTCCTGCACTTCGCGCACCATCGCGTCAACATCATCGCCGACCATTGCCGAAGGACAGCTGTTCAGCACGACATACAGTTTTCCGTCAATCACTTTGAGCGTGTTTTTTATCTGCTCGCGAAGCCGTGACGCGCCGCCAAAAATGATGTGACGCTCCTGCATATCAGTGCCTGGAATTTCTTCGGTGGGAATAAAACTCGTCGTAAATCCCGCAGCTGAATTCGCAAGGAAATTCTGAAATGCACAGCCCGCCGTTGAATGTACGATGGGAATCACATTTTTTATTTCTTGAACGGTCTGCAATGCGCCCTGAAACGCACAGCCGTTTCGTGGAGTTTTTAAAATCGTCTGCATAGCCTCTCCTTACTTCGTTTCCTGCTTGACATACCAACTGCCGCTCTTTTTGAGCCACGCGTCTTTATACAACGAAGCACGATTTTTGCCGAACACCGCCGCCGTTTTGAGCGCGTCGATAATATGCGTGATGCCCGAATAGCCGAAAATCTGCACCGTTTTGAGCGAGACAGGAATCGCGCCGACTTCCGCCGCAAATGAAACCGCTCCGTTTTGGCTGATGTAGTAATCGGGCGTGAGTTTTGCAATCGCGTTCGCTTTTTCAAAATACTGACCGTTTCCGACAATCACAGGCGTGAGGGAGGGAATTGAGTCGAGTCGCTGCAAGAACGCACGGTTTTCCAAATCAATCGTCTGAACGGAAAATCCCGCGATTTCGCCGCCGAGCCGATTGAAAAGCGTGAAAAATCTCGTCACATCGGAAAGTTTTCCGTCGAAGTAGATTTTTTTGCCCGCAAGAATCTGCTCAGAAATTGCTTTTTGGAATCCCGCTTCTTTTTCCTGAATGATTTTTTCGGCTTCTGCTTCCTTTCCGAAGACTTTTGCGATATTCCGCAAAAATGCGTTCGTGCCCTGCAATCCAATCGGCGCATCCGTTTTGATGTAGGCGACATCAAAGCCGTCACGCAATTCTTCTGCAAGGTAGCCACCTTCGTCTTGTGAAAGCACCACGCTTGCCTGTGCGCTGCCCGCTTTTTTTATGCTGTCAACTGAGCCGAATCGGGGAAGAATGTTTGTTTCGATGCCGAGTTCTTCAATAAGTGAGGCGACCGAGCGAACGGATTCCTTACTTTCGGAAAAACTGATGATATTCAGAAGATTTTTGTTTTTTTCATCAGATTTTTCAGTGATTTTTTTGAGAATCGAATGAGAAACGATGTCGTAGGCAGTGAGCGCAGACTTTGTTTTAAATCCGTCAGAATAAATGAACACGAGTTTAATGTTGAATTCATCTTCCAGCTCAAAAATCACCGAATTCACATCGTCATTGTTGATAGCGATGACCGGCGTTCCCACGATAAAAATGACTTTCGGGTTCACTTCCTCCACGATTTTTGAAATCGCCTTGTGAAGCCGTGCGTCGCTCCCCAAAATCGTGTCTTTTTCCTGCAAATTCGTTGAATAGATGTTCGCCGCTTTTTCCGCATTGAAGAACAGGTTTGATGCGGCACAGCCCGCCACGCCGTGCACGATGACCGCCGCCTGTTCAATCGTCGAAACGGCCCTGATTGCCGCAACGATTTCATCTTCATTTATCTGCGAAAATGTTCTGATGCGCTGTTTGATTTCGCTTCCGCCCGCCTCGTTTTTGAGTTGCTCAAGCGTGCCGTTAAAATGGCTCAGCGTGCTCAGCCGTTTTTCGCGCGTGACAATTTTTCGTTCGTCAAGGTAACTCATATTACAGTCCTTCAGAATCGCGCACGACTCCGCCGTTCAAATCATAGAGTTTGTCGCCCCATTCTCGTGCCCAGTCGCGCAATTCCGTAACGCCAAGCGGGTTCGGCACGACCAAATCTTCGTTTTCCGCGATGTGTTTTGCCAGTTTTCGGTACAAATCTGCCTGTGGAGCGGTCGGATTTGCTTCAATGACGGTTTTCCCGTACAATTCGCTCTGCTGAACGACAATCGATCGCTCGATGTAGCCCGCGACCGTCGTTCCTGTGCGTTTGGTGAAATCGTCGATGATTTCCCGTGAGTAGCCCGCCGTGATTGAATTTGCGATAACGCCACCGAGTTTTGCGCCACCTGTGGGAGCGTATTTGTTGATTGCCTTAAACAGATTGTTCGCCGCATACACCGCCATAAAATCCGAAGAACTGACGACATAGGCGCGGTCGGTGATTCCGTCACGAATCGGAACGGCAAAGCCACCGCATACGACATCGCCCAACACATCATACAAGACATAATCAGGCTTGAATTCCTCGAACAAATGAAGTTCCTGCAACAGCGTGACCGCCGCATTGATTCCGCGACCCGCACAGCCGACGCCCGGAACAGGTCCGCCCGACTCGATACAGAGCACGTTTTTGAATCCGCTCACCGAAATGTCGCTCAGAGAGACTTTGTTTCCGCTTCTGAGACTGTCCAAAACGGTGGGCAGGTAATTGTTTCCGCGCAAAGTGTTCGTTGAGTCGCTTTTTGGGTCACAGCCAATCTGAATGACCTTGTAGCCCGCTTCCGCCAATGCCGCGCTGATGTTTGATGTGGTCGTTGATTTTCCGATGCCACCTTTTCCGTAAATTGCGATGTGTTTTCCGATTTTTGCCATACTGTTCTCCTATTTTTTAATTCGTTTATCAACAAAGAGCACTTCGCCATTGTCGATGTGATTGTTAATTCGGTACAAATCTGCGTACTGCCGCCAGTCTGGAATCACATCATACACTTGTTCGTAGGTGATTCCGTTTTTTTTAAGAATTTCGTAGTTCTTCAAGACCAAATCCCAGTGCCAGTTTTCATTCGGCGAGCGATGCCCTTCAAATGCCGAGCCGATTGCAGGCACCCACTGAATCGTGAAGGGAATTGCCCCGCGAGAAGCGAAGTATTCAACGCCTTCAAGCACGAGTTCTTTTGGTTGCAGACCCGCGACAAACTGCGTGCGCACCCTGCCCTTCCCGAAAATCTGCACGGCTTCATCGACCGCTTCAAGATAGTGTTTGAATCCGCCGTTGACTTCGGCTTTTCCCGGGCAAATCGCGTTGAACCAGTCTTCGCCCCAAACTTCGGGATGAATCGCGACGGTACGGTAGCCAGCTTCCTTGTAGCGTTCAAGCACGCTCAAATCTTCTGGTGCACCGATGACTGCCGTTCCGTTGAAATCTTCAAGCCCCGTTTCGTCCTGAATCGCTTCGGCAACATCGATGTAGTATTCAAGTTCCCGACGCTCAGGAACAAATCCGCCCGAAATATTGAAATGGTCAAATCCCTCGTCAAAAGCGGCTTTTACCGCCTGGGCGATGTCTTTCGAATATTTCCAAAAATTTCCCTCCCGCTCGGCAAAGCGTTTTTTGGTGGACGCAATATTGCAAAACCGGCAGTCTTTTCCGTTCATTGAAAGCGCGCATTCGTTGCTGTAGCAGGTGAACACGCATCCTTCGCCGTGTGCAAGGCTTCCCGGAGCCTGACAAATGTCTTTCAGTTTCGTTCCGCTTGCCGCCGTTTTTTCGTACCAGGCAGGAATTTCTGAAAAACTCGCCTTCGTGAGGAGCGCACCATCCCGCTCGATGTAAAATCCGTCAGATTCTTTGACGAGCTGATACGGAGAGCGAAAATTGGTCGAAAATCCGCGCGTCGGAAAGCCATGTCCCACGCGAATTTGTCGTGGTGCAAAAAATTTTGATGTGTCATCGATGCTGCAATCGAGCATGTGATGATTCTGCGCCAAATCAGGATTTTCTTTCAAAAACTCGGTGAAAATCTTCGGGTCATAGCGAACGCCCTCAACTTCAAGGCCGTTCGCAATCCTCACTTCCTCAATCAGTTCTTTTCGTAATGCTTCATCTGCCATAGTTCGCGCCTGTTGTGTTATTTTCCGAGTTCTTTTGCCGCTTTCTCGTAATATGAATTATCGAGTGCCGTTGAGACATCTTTGTGATTTGTGATTCGCCCGACTGATTCCAAGAAGTCAAACAAGCCCTGTTCACGGCGGATATTGTCTTCGGGAACGAACGCAATCAGATTTTCAAATTTGCCGTTATCGTTGTTGTAAATTGATTCTCCGAGTTCCGGATGCTCTTCAAGTTGCCGCGCAGAAAGATTGACATACAATTCTTCCGTCGGATTTTTGACAAATTCGTCACGGGCACGAATCAGTGCCTTTTCAAACGCGACGACGACTTCGGGGTGTGCCTTTGCGAATGCCGTTCGAGCGACAATCGTATCCATCGGTGCCCACTGCTGGTATTCGCGCGTGTTCAGAATAATCGTTGCCTGTCCTTCGACTTCAAGCGAGCGCGCCTGATTTTCGCCGAGCAAGATGACATCGACATTTCCCGTCAAGAGCGCGGTGATTGCCGTTGAGTGAACCATATTCAAAATCTCGATTGAATCACGGTCAAGTCCGAATTCTTTGACGACCGATTCAAAAAGATACTGTGTCGTCGTTCCGATTCCGAATCCGACTTTTTTTCCGTTCAAGTCTTTTACTGAGGTAATCGGGGAGCCTTTTTTGACGACGAATGTGCTGTTGTATGAGCGCAAGCCAACGCCAATCCACGTAAGACCGATGTCATTTGAAATGCCGACCGCGCACGGAACGTCACCGAGCGTTGAGATGTCAACATCACCCGCGATAATGCCTTCATTTACGGCAACGCCCGTCGCAAAGCCCGTGTATTCCGCTTTCCAGCCGAGTTTGGCAAATTCTTCGTCAATGAAGCCGAATTTGATTGCAGTTGCCGCGATTCCCAAGAAATTGCCGCTTTCGCCCGCAGAACTTCCGATGTGAACGATTTTATTCTCTTTTTTTGAGCAGCCTATTGCGCTCAAAGCCATCATTCCTGACAAAACTGCCAGTACCGTGTTTTTCATCAATTTTTTCATAAAGATACCTCTTTTTATACTTTTTTTAGAAATCATACGATTCCGTTAAATGCTGTATTCGACCGTCTGCTTTTGCGGTTCTTCAAAGAAATGCTCGAAAATCCGTTTTTTGTAGAACGAAAAATCCGAGCTGCCACGAGTGCGGTCGCCTGCTTCCACGCGGATTACTTCTTTGATTTCACCGGGCCGCGCCGACATCACGACGATTCGCCGTCCCAAGTAAATCGCTTCGTCAATGTCGTGCGTGACCATAATCATCGTTGTTTTCTCTTCTTCCCAAATCCGCAAGAGTTCCTGCTGCATTTGGATTCTCGTGAGCGCGTCCAATGCGCCGAACGGCTCGTCCAAAAGCAGGATTTTCGGGTTTGTGGAAAGCCCTCGCGCAATCGCCGCCCGCTGGCTCATACCGCCCGAAAGTTGTGACGGGTAGGCGTTTTCAAAGCCCGTGAGTTTTACCAAGTCGATGTGCTGCTGCACGATTTCTTCCCGCAGACTTTTGCTCAATTTTCCAAGCCCAAAGCCGATGTTGTCTTTGATTTTGAGCCACGGAAGAAGCCTGTGTTCCTGGAACACCATGCCGACCTCTGGCGACGGCTCGCTGATTGGCTTTCCTTCGCGCAGAATCGTGCCGCTTGAAAGCGTCTCAAGCCCCGCGATGATTTTGAGCAATGTGCTCTTTCCGCAGCCAGAGTGCCCGACGATAGTGATAAATTCTCCCTCTTCGATGTCCAGATTTATGTCGCGCAACACTTCGATTTGCTTTCCGTCAACATCGAATGTCTTGTTCAAATGCTCAATGTGTAAAATCTGTGCCATACTTTCCTCCGATTACACGTCAGCCTTTTTCTTCGTCCAGGGTGTCAAGAATCTGAAAACGAGAGAAATGAGCTTGTCCATAATGATTCCGACGATTCCGATCACAATCATACAGACGATGACCACATCCGAACGCATAAGGCTTCGTGCGTCACTCAACCGATAGCCGATTCCCGAAGATGAGGCAATCAATTCCGCCGCCACGACCGCCATCCACGAACTTCCCAAGCCGAGTTTTAAGCCGACGAGCATGTGTGGGAGCGCATGCGGAAGATAGACTTTTGTGAAGGTCTTCCATTTGCTCAGGTTGTACAATTGCGCCAGCTCAATGTAGCCCTGCGGTGTGCTCAAAATGCCGTTCAATGTGTTCGTCATAATCGGGAAAAACGCCGCCATAACGATAATCACCGTTTTTGAAAGCTCTTTGATGCCGAACCACAAGATGATGAGCGGAATCCAGGCAATGTTCGGAATCTGACGGATTGTCGTGAGCGAGCCATGAAAAATTTTGTACACGCTCGACGACATGCCCATGAGCGTTCCCAACAGCACGCCAATCAGAATCGAAAAGAAATAGCCCCGAAGAACGCGCACAATCGAAATCGAAATGTCTTTTTGGAGCGTGCCGGCCTTTACCAGCTCGATAAAGCCGTCCTTTACGCTTGAAATTCGCGGAAGAATGCTCTGTGAGATGTCCAAAAAATGCGTCGCATACAGCCACAGAATGAGCACCCCCACGGGAATCAGCAACCGAAGCAAAATAGATGTTGTTTTATTCATATGTTCTCCGTTTTTGCATAAAAAAAGCCGGAAGTTTGGTCGATGGGTATAGTTTTCCCGTCATCTCCAAACTTCCGGTTGTCCAGTCAGTTTTTTGAATTTTGATACGAGTAAAATGTTCGTAAAAAAGAGGCTTACAGAGCCGCCTTGATTTCGTTCACCTTGTCAAGTTTTTCCCATGTGAAGTCGGGGTCGTTTCGCCCGAAGTGACCGTATGCCGCTGTCTTTTTGTAAATCGGACGACGCAAATCAAGTTCGCTGATGATTGCCGCAGGCCGCAAATCGAAGACTTTGTTGATGACTTCAACGATTTTTTCATCGCTGACCGTGCCCGTGCCGAATGTTTCAACCGCGACTGAGACAGGCTTTGCAACGCCGATTGCATACGCGACTTCAACTTCAAGTTTTTTCGCCACGCCCGCCGCAACGAGATTTTTTGCAACCCAGCGCGCCGCATATGCAGCCGAGCGGTCAACTTTTGTGGGGTCTTTTCCGCTGAATGCGCCGCCACCGTGCCGCCCCGTGCCACCATAGGTATCGACGATGATTTTTCGGCCGGTCAAGCCTGAGTCTCCCTGCGGGCCTCCGATAACGAAGCGTCCTGTGGGGTTGATGAAGTAAATTGTTTTGTCGTCAAGCAATTCTGAAGGAATCACGGGCTTTACGACCTTTTCAATCACATCTTTTCGGATTTGCTCAAGCGTGATTTCTGGTTTGTGCTGCGTTGAGACGACAATCGTGTGGATTCGCTTTACCTTTCCGTTGTCGTCAAATTCAACCGTTACCTGCGATTTTCCGTCAGGGCGAAGGTACGGGAGCGTGCCATCTTTTCGCACTTTTGAAAGCTGTTTGGTAAGACGGTGCGCAAAACTGATTGCCGGGGGAAGATATTCGGGCGTTTCATCGGTCGCATAGCCGAAGATGATGCCCTGATCGCCCGCGCCTGTTCCGAAATCTTCTTTTCCGCCTGATTCTTTTGACTCCAACGCCGTGTCTACGCCAAGCGCAATGTCCGCCGACTGCTCATCGATTGACTGCAACACGGCGATTGAGTCCGCATCGAAGCCCTCAAAATTACCCGTGTAGCCGATTTCGCGAATAGTGTTTCTGACGGTCTTTGAGATGTCAACATACGCCTTTGTGGTGATTTCACCGACGATGAGCGCCAAGCCCGTCGCAACCGTCGTTTCTGCCGCAACTCGCGAATACGGATCCTGCTCGATGAGCGCGTCAAGAATTGCGTCCGAGATTTGATCCGCAACTTTATCTGGATGTCCTTCCGTTACTGATTCTGATGTAAATAATCGTGCCATTTTTTATTCTCCCTTTTTTGACTTAGCGGAATCTGATTTTTTCGTTTTTATCGACCTGCACGATTCTTGCGTCCTCCACATGAATCGTCACTGAGCCGAATTTAATGTTTTTAATCAGTTCCTCAACTTTTTTGATGTCATCAGCACTCCCCTTTTTTATGAGCACTGCGCTTGTTTTGTTATTTTCTGTTCCCATCTTCGTACCTCAATAAGAATTTTTATCAGAAACAACAGTCAAAAAAGAGAAGATGCATCGATTTGAAATGCTGGTATCTTTTCATAAAAAACGCTCTCTGTATTAATAACCTATCAAACCGATAGGTAGAATATAAAACGACTATATCTATCTTCACTTTTTCTGTCAAGCGATTTTTTTTAGAAATTTTTCAAAAAAAATATCCTACAAAACCTATTGACTAAATAGGTTAATCTCTGTACAGTCGTCGCATATTTGTTTGTAAGCAAAAATCTACCCACAAGGAGGTCACAATGAGAGCGAATCACAATGCAATCAGTTTCGGTCAGTGCTTGACCGATTTGTGCGCTTGTTGTTGTTGCATCAAGTAATCAAAAATAAAACCTAACCCTAAAAAAAAGTTTATATCTAACAAGTCAACTTGAGGATAGCGGAGTTTCTGCTATCCTCATTTTTTTTCAGCTAAAAAATTCATAAGGAAGTAGAAATTATGAAAAAACAATTCACTTTATTCATAAGTGTTCTTGCGTTCCTCTTTGCCATATCAGGCAACGCATGGGCAAAATCAAAAAAAACGGTTCGCATCGGAAATGTAAACGGTTCTGGCTCATTCAATTATTCAGGGAATATTTCAATTGCAAAAGAATTGGGCTACCTTGAAGAAGAATTTGAAAAAATCGGCTATGCCGTCGAATACTACGCATTTGAAAACGGTGTGTACGCAAACGAAGCGTTTGTCGCAGGTGACATTGATTTCGCGTTTATCGGCGATGTTCCGGGAATAACAGGGCTCGTAAATGGAATCGGTACAACATGGATTGGCATAGACGAAGTGGTCACACCAATTGGCATCGCAGTAAAAAAAGGCTCGCCGATTCGAAAACCGCAAGACTTTATCGGAAAAACAGTGTCAGTTGCAATCGGTACGAACAATCACTTGCTCTATGCAAACTATTTCCGTGACGCAGGAATCGCTGAAAATCAGTTTGAGACCGCAAATCTCAATTCAGCAAATGGAAGGGCGGCAGTTATATCGGGAAAGGTTGACGCTGCTATTGGAAATATTATCGACCTTGTGCCATTGGAGCAAAGCGGACAAATTGACATTATCTTCACCACGGCGGAGCGTCCTGAGTGGCATTCGCAACTGCTCTTAGTCGGACGGACAAAATTCCTCAAATCAAATCCAAAGACTGGCGTTGCGCTCTTCAAGGCGTTGATTCGTGCCCGCCAAACGGCAATCAAAAATCCCAAAAAGTTTTATGGCGCAATTTCTGCCAACCAACTCAAAGACTATCCCGACCAAGCGGAAAAATATTTGAATCCTGACAAAGAATTCAAGAACTACATCGCAAAAATCACGCAGAACAACATCACGCGTGCTCAAAATTTGCAGGAATTCTTCGTTTCAATCGGCAGGTTTCAGAAAAAAATCGATGTCAGCTCGTTCATCGACACGAGTTATTACGAAAAAGCCTCAAAAGAGCTCGGTATCACCGAGTAAAAAAATAAAAAAAGGAGAAAAAAAATGGCATTAAAACGAGAAGATGCGATAAAGCAAATTCACATTGAAGTAGAAATGGAAAACACGGGAATTGATTTTTCCCCTGCGTTGTACTCGACTTTGGATTACACGAAGTATCAGGAGCAAATCCGCTGTCTCTTCGACCACAATTTTAAAAAATTAGTGGACACGCGGCTTCCCTATGGCTTCACATTCAAATCAAGTGGATTCAGCAACCGTCTTTTGTGGAATCCGACTTCTGCGCTCAAAATCGTAAAAGAAGGCGAAAAATTCTTTCTCATAAAGGGAAAGGACGGCTCAGAGTTCAACGAGGAAATTGCATTTTTCGAGCGACCTGGCTACTACAATCAGAAAACATCTGACGGCAAGGAAATGAGCCGAATCGCACAGGCTCGCACCCCAAAAGGTCGAATTTTCATCGTCTATTCAAATGAATGTTCGCTAAAGGACAAAGGCTTGGACTGTCTGTTCTGCAACATCAACGACACGAAACGCCGTTTTGAATCGGTTGATAAAATCGAATGGAAAAATCCCCGCGAAATCGGTGAGGCGGTCGCGGCTGCATACAAAGAGGGATTCCGCGGATTCAATCTGACTGGCGGCTTTGTCCCCGAACGGCGTGAAGTTGACTATTACATCGATGTCATTGAAGCGGTAAAAGAAAACTATGACGGAGATGAAGAAAACATTCACGGCATGGCATGTGTCGGTGCGCCACAGGATTTGGGTGTCATCGACCAGTACCGCGAGGCAGGGTATCAGCATATTGCCACGAATATGGAAGTGTGGGACGAAAATATGTTCAAATACATCTGTCCCGGAAAGGAACAATTCTGTGGTGGACGCGCGAATTGGCTCAAAACCTTGCAGCATGAAGTCGATGTGTTTGGTCGCGGAAAAGTGCGCTCGCTTTTTGTCGGCGGTCTTGAAACGAAGACATCGCTGCTTGAAGGAATTGAAACGCTCAGTGACATCGGTGTTATCGCCTGTGCGGAAGTGTGGAAACCCTGTATCGGCTCGGCACTGGAAGGTCATCGCTCTCCAGAAACTGAATGGCATATCGATGTGCTCGAAAAGACATATCAGATTCACAAAAAGAATGGATTCTCGCTCGATGATTATTACTACACGCTGAATACCGATAATCCACTCTCTCATTTGTACATGCTCGACGGTCAATCGCTCTCATGGGAAAAACCAACGGCATTTGTTGCATAAGCATACATAAAAAGTAAAAGAAGGAAGGTCACTTATGAAAAAAACAAAAATAGTTGCACTTACAAGCCTGTTACTCACACTCGCATCAACATCACTTTTCGCAAAACCAAAACAAAAAGTCGTCCGTTTCGGAAGCGCGAATGGTGAAGGTCGCCCCTACTCCGGACTTTCGGGAGTCGCAATCGCGCACGGATTTTTTGATGAAGAATTCAGCAAAATCGGCTGGAAGGTGGAATATGTCACATTTTCTGGGGGAATCGTGCTGAATGAAGCCCTGCTCGCAAAGGAAATTGACATTGGTGCTCCCGGTGATGTTCCCGCAGTGACGGGATTCAGAAACAACATCGGCGTATCATGGATTGCCACAAATGTTCCCGTTCAGCCACTTTCATTCGCTACACGGAAAGGGTCAGGAATAAAACAGCCAGAAGACTTAATCGGAAAAAGCATTGGCTTGGCGTTAGGTACAAACGGACAATTTCTTTTTGAAAATTATGTTAAAGAAAACAAATTGCCACGAGAAAAATTAAATATCGTGAATATAACTGCCGCAAATTCCCGCGCAGCAGTCATCACAGGCGATATTGATCTTGCGGTCGGAACAAGCGCAGACCTCATTCCACTTACATTACGCGGAGAAGCGGAAGATTTCTACAATACAACAAAACGCCCCGATTGGTCGGCGCAGACTATAATCACTGCACGAAAAAAATTCCTCAAAGACAATCCAGAGGCAGCAAACGCATTCTTACGGGCACTTATCCGCGCAAATGCGGAGGTGCGATTGCATCCAGAGGAAAACTATTCTGCACTTTCAGGAAAAACATTCTCAAACGATTCGCCACTTGGTCCGCTTCTTTACGATTCAACGCAATACACCGCCACAGTAACCCCTGCTCTGATTGCACGATTTCAGAATCTGCATGATATTTTGCGGGATATTGGGCGCGTAAAGGGAAATTACGATGTTTCAAAAGATGTGGATAACTCGTACTACGAAAAAGCGCTTAAACAACTCAAAGCAGAAGGGTACAAACTGCCCGATTAAAACAAAATTCCCTATTAAACCTATTGACTAAATAGGTAATTATCGCTACAGTATGTGTATCAGTTGCTTGCAAGCAAAAATCTACCCACAAGGAGGTCACAATGAGAGCGAATCACAATGCAATCAGTTTCGGTCAGTGCTTGACCGATTTGTGCGCTTGCTGTTGCAGCAAGTAATCAAAACAAAACCTAACCCTAAAAAAAAAGTTTATATCTAACAAGTCAACTTGAGGATAGTGGAGTTTCTGCTATCCTCATTTTTTTTTCAGCTAAAAAAAGTAAGGAATTACACATATGAAAAAAAATAAAATCATCGCGCTCCTTGCACTTTCAGTGCTTGTTGCAGGCGCGGCACATGCGAAGGCAAAAGAGAAATTGTTTCGTCTTGGAGCGTCAAATGGCGAAAATGCACGTTTCGGCGGTGCAATAGGTGTAGCGATTGAAACGGGAATTCTTGACGAAGAATTAAAAAAAGTCGGTTACAAAGCTGAATATATCGGTTTTGCGAATGGGGTTGCCTCAAACGAAGCAATTCTTGGCGCGGATGTCGATGTCGTTTCCATTGGGGATTTGCCCGGTTTAACAGGATTTTCAAACGGAATCGGAAGCATCTGGCTTGCGGACAATGACAAATTCAGCGATGTCGGTATTCTCGTGCGCGATGATGCAAACATCACCAAAATCGAAGATTTCTACGGAAAACCAATAGCCGTTAATTTTGGAACCGCGCCACATTTTCAATTTGAACAGTGGATTAAAGATTATGGCGTAGACCGTAGCCAACTTGATATTCAAAATCTCACAGCAGTAAACGGAATTCTTGCGCTCAAAACAAAAGATGTTGTGGCGGTTTCTGCGGTGTGGCAACGACTGCTCCCCGTTGAAGAAGCGGGCAAATATCATGAATTTTGGACAACGCTTGAACGCCCCGACTTATCAGGACAAACGATGATTGTAGGAAGAAAAAACTTCCTCGATAAAAATGAAAAGGCAGTGGTCGCATTTTTCAAAGCACTGTATCGAGCACGAGAAGAAATTATCAAAAATCCCGTCAAATGGTATGACATTGTTTCGTCAGGCTATTTGAACAACCAACCTGAATTGGGCGAAAAACTATACAACCGTGAGAACGGCAAATTTTATAATTTTGATAATAAAATTTCAGAATCAGAAATCGTAAAGGCACAAAAAGAATACGATTTTTTCCTTTCAATCGAACGGTTCAGAACGAAAAAAGATGTTCACAATTTCGTCAACAATTCTTATGCCCAGAAAGCCTACAAAGAACTAAAAGATGCAGGCGTTGCAATAACAGACTAAAAAAGGAGCAGTAACTATGGCAATAACTCGTTCACAAGGTATAAAAGAAATCAATATTGGCGTTGAGACCTGTAATGACGGAATCAGCATCGATGAAAGTTTGTTTGCGAATCTCGATTACGAACACACCTATTTGGAGCAGGTTCGCTCGATGTTTGACAGAAATTTATCGGACTGGAGAAAAACGAAGCTTCCAGTCGGGTTCAGATTCCTCGATTCTGGATTTTACAACCCGATTTATTTCAATCCAAAGAGCAATTTCAAAATCACGCAAGAAGGAGACAAATTTTTTCTCGTAAAGGGGAATGGTTCTGACTTCTCCGCGGAAATTGAGATTGAGCACAAACCTGATTTCTACAACAAACAGACATCCGACGGCAAAGATATGAGCCGAATCGTCCAGAGCGTTTCCCGTGGCAGACTTTTTATCGCCTACTCAAACGAATGTTCGCTCAAAGACAAAGGTCAGGACTGTCTTTTCTGCAACATCAACGACACGAGCCGTCGGTTTTGCAAAGTTGACAACATCGAGTGGAAAACACCGAATCAAATCGGCGAATCAGTCGCAGAAGCATATCGGGAGGGCTTTATCGGGTTCAACCTTACGGGCGGATTCATTCCCGAACGGCGCGAAGTTGACTATTACATCGATGTGATTGATTCCGTGAAAGAACATTCTGATGTTCCGGAAGACCAGATTCACGGATTTGCGTGTATCGGCGCGACTTCTGATTTGAGCATTATCGAAAAATATCGGGAAGCGGGCTATCAGCACATCGGAACGAATATGGAAATTTGGGACGAGAACCTTTTCAAATATATTTGCCCGGGAAAAGAGCTGCAATGTGGCGGGCGCAAAAACTGGATAAACGCGCTCAAACACGAAGTTTCCGTCTTTGGCAAAGGAAAAGTCCGTTCAAATTTCGTCGGCGGTCTTGAGCACAAGGAATCGCTGCTTGAAGGAATCGAAACGCTTGCAGGTCTCGGCGTTATCGCAGTCGCAACGATTTGGAATCCTCGCATCGGCTCCGCGCTTGAAGGTCATCGCTCGCCAGATTCTGAATGGCATCAGGAAGTTCAATATCGGATTTATCAGATTCTCAAAAAGAACGGCTACACGCTCGAAGATTTGTACTATGTCAGTGGAGAAAATAATACGGTCGGGCACTATTTTGCGCTTGACGGCGATGTTCTCCCCTGGGAAAAACCGCTCGAACTGATTAAATCGGCATAAGGAGAAAACTATGGCATGGACAAAAGAAAGTGCGTTTGAATACGCAAAAGAAGCAAAATCGGCGGTGTTCGCTTCGCTCTGCACAAAAACAGGCGCGCCGCGAATCCGCTCAGTGGGCGGGTACGGGCTTTCGGACGGGGTATTTTACCTCAACACGGCGAAAGATTCCGCAAAGGTTCGGCAGATTCAGAATCGCGCTGATGTGACGATTCTGTTCCAGCACGAAGGACAGGCAGTGCCCAAAAATGTGACATTTTTCGGGCAGGCATCGCTCCTTTCGGGTGATGAAGCGGAAAAAGCGCGGGAAATCATCAAGGCTCGCCGACCGCAAGCACTTTTTGACGACACGAAGGTGATTGTCAAAGTGCAGGTCGAAAAAATCAAGATTCTTGACTTTTCGGAAGACGAGAAAGTTCAGGAAATCGAACTGTAACGGGAGAAAATTATGGCAAAAAAACGAGTGTTAATCACAGGCGCGAACAAAGCGCATGGAATCGGCATTGAAACGCTCAGACTGTTCCTTGCGGCGGGCTTTGAGGCGGTCGTCGTTGCGCGGCACTTCGATGATTTTGAATTCGCTGGCAATCCAAATGTAACGGCGATTGAGCATGACCTTTTTGATTTGGCAGGAATTCCTGAGCTTGTCAAAAAAGTCGGGCATATCGATGTGCTCGTGAACAATTCTGGAATCAACAATTTTACCAACTACCGCGACTACACGGAAGAACTGGCATCTCGGATTCTCCGCGTGAATTTTCTCGCTCCGCTTGAACTCACAAAGGCTGTTGTCGCTGACTGGGAAAAAACGGGCTTCGGAAGAATCGTGAATGTTTCTTCAATTGCGGCAGAAAGGGGAAACCGCGATGTGTTCTATGGCGCAACAAAAGCGGCTCTCACAAATCTTGCAAAAAGCCTGTACCTGCTCGACGGGGACAAAGGCTTGATAATCAACACGGTGCATCCGGGCGTTGTCACATCAAACTGGTACCCGGAAAATCCCGTGCGAAAAATCATCGTTGAGGAAGCGAAAAAGGCAGACAAACTGATTTCGCCAGAAGCGGTCGCAAAAACAATTTTCTGGCTTGGGACAGAAAGCCCTTCATCAATAAACGGTGAAGTCATCCGAGTCGCAGCGTAGTGCGAAAAATCTAAAAAACAGGAGAAAATATGAAAAAGTTTACAAAAATTCTTGCGACAGTAGCCGTTATTTTCACCTTGACAGTGAACGCAGAAGCAAAATCTAAAAAAGTCATCAGAATCGGAAGCGCGAATGGGGGCGGTTCACGAGAATTTCAGGGAATTCTTGCAATCGTCAAAGAACTCAAACTTTTTGAAGAAGAATTCGGAAAGCTCGGTTATGATGTCGAATATGTCACGCTTGAAAACGGAGTCGCTGTCAATGAAGCGATTCTTTCATCACAACTCGAATTCGCTTTTATCGGCGATGTTCCTGGTTTTGTCGGACTTTCAAATAATGTCGGTTCGGTGTGGATTGGTGAAGATTTAGGATTTTCCACGCTCGGTATTGCCGTTCCCAAAGATTTTACTTTAACGAGCGCAAAAGATTTAATCGGGAAAACTGTTGCCGTGAATATCGGAACGAACGCACATCTTCTGTATGCAAAATATTTTGAAGATGGAGGCGTGACTGAGGATAAATTCACCACCGTAAATCTGACGCTCGCAAACGGCGCGGCTTCTCTCGTCGGCGGAAAGGTCGATGCGGTGTTCGGAGACATTACGGCACTCTACCCGCTCGCACAACGGGGCGAAATCAAACTTGCGTTTACGACACTCCAGCGTCCAGAATGGCATTCCCAACTTCTTCTCCTCGGTCACAAAAAATTCTTAAAGAAAAACCCGAATCTCGGAGTTGCGTTCTTTAAAGCAGTCATTCGCGCACGACAAGAAGCACTGAAAGCACCTGAAAAATACTACGGGGCTATTTCAGCAACTGCGCTTAAAGACTATCCCGAATTTGCCGCATCACTTTACAACGCAGATGGTCAACTCACTCCGCTCAAAAGCAAAATTACCACAGACCAAATTGCACGCGCACAGTCTCTCGTTGATTATTTTCAATCAATCAAAAGAATCAACGGAAAGCACGATGTAAAGACTTTCATTGATACGAGTTTTTACAATAAGGCTGCCCAAGAATTAGGAATCACGGAGTAGAAAAATGAAAACGTGTACAAAAGAAGCGGCGAGAACGCACATTGAAGCGGTCATCAAAATCGAAAATGAAGGTGTTGCCGTTGACCCGCTTATCTTCAAAGATTTGGATTACGAAAACACATATCTCGAACAAATTCGCGCCCGATTTGATTGGAATTTCAAGAACTATGTCGAATCGAAAATTCCTGCGGCGTTTCATTTTTCGTCATCGAATTTTTACTGTCCGCTGTACTGGAATGAGAAATCAGATTTGAACATTCAAAAAGATGGCGAAAAATTCTTTTTGGTGAAGGGAACGGGAGATGCCGTTGATGTCATCGATGAAATCACATTCGACAAAAAGCCGAAATTCTACAACCTGAAGACCACCGACGGAAAAGATATGAGCCGAATTGCGCAAGCAGCTTCGACTCGCGTTGACATCACCTATTCAAATGAATGTTCACTGCGCGACAAAGGCTTGGACTGTAAATTCTGTAATATCAATGCAACGAAAGACCGATTTGGTCAACTTGACAAACTCGAATGGAAAACGCCGACCCAAATTGCGGAGGCAATTACCGCCGCATACAAACACGACAATTTTCATGGCTTTAATTTGACGGGCGGTTTTATTCCAGAACGGCGAGAAGTTGAATATTACATTGATGTCATGGAAGCCGTGCAAGATGTGAGCGGTCTTTCTGCCGAAGAGATTCGTGGCATGGCATGTGTGGGCGCACCACAAGATTTGTCCGTTATCGACAAATACAAAGAGGCGGGCTACACAAACATTGCGACGAATATGGAAGTCTGGGACGAAGACATGTTCCGCTACATCTGCCCTGGAAAGATTCAGTTCGGCGGCGACCATAATCACTGGGTTCGTGCCTTAAAGCATGAAGTCGAGGTTTTTGGTAAGGGAAATGTCCGTTCGCTTTTTGTGGGCGGTCTTGAAACAAAAGAACGAGTCATCGAAGGAATTGAAGAACTCGCTTCTTATGGCGTAATTGCGCAGCCGTGTATCTGGAAGCCGTGTATCGGCTCGGCACTGGAAGGTCATCGCTCACCAGAAACAGAATGGCATCAAGAAGTCATTGATAAAACTTTCTCGATTCTCAAAAAGAACGGCTTCACTTACGAGCAATATTATTACGGTCTCGGCTGTACAAATGTGCTCGGAAATTACTTCAAACTTGACGGACAATGGATGCCATGGGAAGAAAAAGTGAAATTCGAATAAAGGAGGGAAAGCACAGCATGTCACCCCTTCCCTACACCGCGGCGATTCTCGGCGCAATCGATGTCGAAATCGCCTACATTCAGCAATACCTCGCCAATCGTGACGGCTGGGAGCAAACGGCTGAAAATGAATATGTCAACGCCGAAAAGAATCTTAAAATCGTCTCGTGGATTTTGGGACCTGGCAAAGTGAATGCCGCTTACGGTACGGCTGACATCATCAACACATACGCTCCCGACATCATCATAAATGTGGGCGTGGCAGGCGGATTCGTAAAAAACGCAAAACGCGGGGATGTCGCAATCGGCACTCATTATGTGCAGGTCGATTTTATTCCGTTCTTTGACGAGAATCTTCCGCTTCTTGCGCCAAGTCCCGCATGGTTTGTGGATTCTGCCGAAAAAGAAGCAGAAAAACTTGCGGTAACGGCGACAAGAGGCACGATTGCAACGGGTGATTTTTTTCTGCACGACTCAAAGCAAAAGGCCGAGATTGCAGAAAAATACAATCCCGTCGCGTTTGACATGGAATCAGGCGCGATTTCACAGGTTGCCTCGGCAAAAAACATCGATTTTATTTCGATTCGGACATTCTCGGATTTTGCGGACGACAATGCCCCGAACTTAATTTTTGAACGGAGAGAAGCAGCAACGGTTGACGGCGTGCGACAGGTGACAATTGAATACAGCCCCGTTGTCATCGCAATACATGCACTCGAAAATCGTTCCTGAAAGCACTCAGTTTTCTGAACTTTCAGGTGGTGAGCCAGTCAAGTCAATACCTCCTTAGGCTGGCTCACCTTTTTTTTACTTTCCCACCTTGTATTCCACATAGAACGGCACTGACCATTCCCATTTCCAGTCGTCGCGGGTAACCTGCTTGTGAAGGAAATCTGCGCCGACGGAAATTGTCCACTGGTCAATCGTAATCCATGCGCGGGGGTAGAATTCAAAAGTCTTGCGGCTCGCGTCAGAATCTGAATCATCAAGCGCGGCATAGTAGAAAAAGCGCGGCTTGAACGCGATATGCTCCACAATCGGAATCAAAAGCTGCGTGCCAGCGTAGAGCGGAATCATGTTGCCATCGACCGTGTGGCCCGCTTCGCCCTCGGCGATGAACTGCACCGCACCGAAATTCGAGCGGAAGTTGAGCGAGGCGAAGTTTGATTTTGAAACAGTCTTGTAATTCGACACATTTTTGAAGACAGCACTTGCCACATACGGGTCAGAATTGTAGGAAAATGAAAGCGTTGCGTTCAGTTTGGAGACGAAGCCTGTGAGTTTTGGCGCGTAGTTTGCGCTCGCCGTCCAATAGACTTCATCGTTTGTCGTGCGCGTGACTTCTTTTGTTTTGGAATCTTGTTTTTCGCTCGCCGTGTATTCCGCCCCAAGCGAAAATCCGAGCGAAAGGGGAATGTTTTCATTCAGTTTGGCAAAATTGTATTCAATCGCACCGAATCCTGAACGAGAATTCCTGAATTCAACATAGCTTTCAGTGAGAGGAAGCGCCGCACCGAAAGTAAAGCCCGCAATCTGAGATTTTGCGCCCACGCCTGTTTTTCCCCAACGGCTTGAACCCGTGTAAATTTCTGCGAGCTGGAAATAATTTCCCGTGAGATAGTACGAATAGAGTTTTCCGATGGAGACTTCAAGCGTTTTGTTTGCAAACGGTCGGTAACGGAGATAGGCGCGCTTGATTTCGACCTCTTGGGCAAGCGTTTTGTCGGTGTCCACATCTTTTGAATCATCGTACTTTTTGATGCGGTAGTACATCTTTCCGCCCGCAGTGAGGCGGTCACTTGAAAGCGTAAAATCGCCCATCGCGTACGCGCCGCCCCATTCAGTCGTTGATTCTTCAAATGAAGAGTCCCATGTTTTTTGAACGGCAGTACCGCCCACTAGGATTTTCCCGCTCGTCGTAAAATCAGCAGAAAAGGCACGGAACGACAACAACACGCCGAATCCAAAAAACAAAACAGATTTTTTCATAAAAAACCTCGTGTGAAGAAAATAGATAAACGCAATCCTAAGCGGAGGGGGGCGGAGAACTGAAGTTTCCGCCCCTCTTTTGGTGGTCTAGATTACGCTTGCTGCCCTATCATCACACCGAGTTCTATTGAGACTATTGTATCAAATTGTATCGATAAAGAGAATCACATTCTTCGCTTTTTTTGAGACTTACGCCCATCACGCGCCGCACGGTTTCGCCGTCACAAAGCACTTCTTCGGCTGTTCCTTGCGCGACGATTTTTCCGCTCTGCATGAGGCACACGCGGTCACAGATGCTGAAACTCTGTGGCAGGTCGTGGCTCGTAAGCACAATGCCCCGTCCTTCCTTTGCGAGCCGAGAAAGCACTTCAATCACTTCGACCTGATGCTTTATGTCCATGTAGGTCGCTGGCTCATCGAGCAAAATCATCTTCGTGTCCTGCGCAATCACCATCGCAAGGTAGGCACGCTGTTTTTCGCCGCCCGAAATTTCAGAAAGATTTTTGTCGCGTTTTTCCCACATGTCGGTGAGACGAAGTGCATTTTCTATCAAGGCAAGGTCTTTTTCGCCCAAGATTTTTGAAAATCCGAGATAGGGGAAGCGTCCGTGGCAGACGAGCGTGTACACATCAAGGTTCGCGTTCTGATGCATCTGCGGAAGGTAGGCAACGAGTTTTGCCCGCTGTTTGTGGGAGAGCGCACGGAGATTTTTTCCGTCGATGAAAACCGAGCCCGAATTTCCCTGCACGCCCGCGTTCATGCCCACAATCGACTTTAAAAGCGTGGATTTTCCGCTTCCGTTCAAGCCGACAATCACAGTGATTTTTCCGTCATCAAAGCGAAGGTGGTCAATGTCGAGAATTGCCTTTCCGTCATAACCCGCGCGAAGATTCTGAATCTCAATCATACCGAAAGCCTCTTCTTTTTTGAAATCAGCATCCAAATGAAAAACGGCGAGCCCAAGCACGACAAAAATAAGCCGACGGGGAGTTCATACGGGAAGAACAGCACTCGTGCAAGCACATCACAGAACAGCAAAAAGTCCGCGCCGAGCAACGCACACAGAATGATGTTGCGCTTTGTGTTGTTTTTGCTGAATAGGCGAATAAGATTCGGAATCAAAAGCCCCACGAATCCCAAAAGACCGCACACGCTCACACTCGCCCCCGCGAGCAAGCCCGACACGATGATTCCCGCAATCCGACAGCGTTTCACATTCAAGCCAAGCCCGAACGCCGTTTCGTCTCCCAGTTGGAACAAATCAATCCCGCCCGAAAGCACGAACGCGACGACAAACGAAGCAAGAATCACGGGAAAAGCAATGTACAGCGATGAAAGATTGAGATTCTGAAATCCGCCGAGAGAAAACGCCACTTTATCGGCAACGATGTCGGGTCGGAGCGTGATAATCACATCAATTCCCGCCGTCATCAGCGAAGAGACCGCCACGCCTGAAAGCACGAGCGTCGTTTTTGAAACACCCGCACGCTTGCTGATAAGATACACCGTAAGCACCGAAAGCAACGCGCCCAAAAACGCACCAAGCGAGCGAGCCAACGCCACATACGGAAAAACGAGTGATACCAAAAGCACGAAAAGCCCAGAGCCAGCATTCACGCCGATAATGCCAGGGCTTGCAAGCGTGTTGTTGAGCGAAAGTTGCAAAATAAGACCCGAAACCGAAAGAGCCGCCCCGCACAAAAGAGAAGCAAACGCGCGGGGAAAGCGCACTTTTAAAAGAATGAGTTTTGCGCTCGGAGAAACATCGCCGCCAGAAACAAGCGAGATGAGCGTTTTGAGCGAATCGGCGAACGAAAGCCCCTGCGTTCCCGCGAACATGGAAAGAAAAAAGAAGAGCAAAAACGCGATGCTTCCGAAAATCACGAGTATCTTAAAATCAATGTTCCGCTTCGTCGGGGCGTGAATATCAGAAAGATGTGCCATGTCCGTCCACATAGTCTGCGATATATGAATAGGCTTCTGCCCAGCGAGCGTTCGGCTTGTAGTTGAACAGTTCGCGCGGAAGCATTTTTACCCGCCCGTTTTTGACCGCAGAAAGTCCGCTCCAAGCAGGATTTGATTCAAACGCGCGGCGAAAGGCTTCTTCGGCATTTTTTTCGCTACCTTGCGCCACCACGAAAATGTAGTCGGGGTCAGCTGAAATAATCGCCTCAACGCTCAAATCATCAAGCGGATTTTTGTCAGACACAATCGACCGTAAGCCAAGCCCTTCAAGAATCTCGTTCCCGAAGTGGTCTTTTAAGACCTTGTTTTTGGTCGGACTCGCGCGTAAAAAGAGGTATGTTCCCGCTGTTCCCTCTGCACGATTGCGGTCATTGAGCGTGTGCGGTTGCGAAGCAAGTAGCAAATGACCTTTGCAGATTTTTTCAATTTCCGCCTTCACTTGAACGACATTTTTTTCAAACAAATCATTCCGACCTGTCAGAACCGTAAAATCGCGCATGGCTTTTTCGTAATCGGCAAAAAATTTGACATCAACGATGTAGGTTTTGATTCCAAGCGAAGAAAGATTTGCGTTCAGTTTTTTGTGAACGGGAATATCCGCTGTCAAAAGCACCAAATCGGGATTCAAAGAAAGAATCGCCTCAATGCTCGAAGTGGTGAGCGTTCCGACAGAACGAGCCGCGCCGATTCCGTCAAGTTCCATCGCGTCCGCCGTCGTTCCGCTCAATTTTCCGCCGCTCAAAAGCCACATTTCCGCGATTGATTTTGAGAGCGCGACCACGCTTTTTGGCTCAGAGCCGTGCAATGCCACCGCACCGTCAGATTTTCCGCGTGCAAACAGAGGAGAAAGAAGCGCAAAAAGAAGGCAAAAAAGAGGAATTTTTTTATTCATTCACAAAGTCCTTAAACCACGCCTGCTCACCAAGCGAAGTGATTGATTTTTCTACCGTAATGCCGTTTTCTTCAAGAATCTGGCACAAACTTTTTCCGTGTGAAGCGACTTCAGAATCCGCCGCGCCAAAAATATCGTTTTTGACATGATGACCGCAGTTGATAAAAAGCGGCACAACGCGCACTTGAGACCAATTTTTGCGCTCACCCGATTTTTCTAAATCAGAAAGAAAATCCTGCACCGTTCCCCGACCTTTTAAAAGCACGGCACGCACATTTTTTGCGCCGAGTTTGTGCAGTTTCCGTTCGAGCGAACGATATTCGCTGTTTTTAGAGTAGGGAAGTCCGTGCCCAACCAAAATCGTTTTTTCTTTCGGGTCAAAATACGAATGAGAAATCAGCTGCTTTGCAAACGCATAGATACGCGTTTTTCCCGAAAGCACGGGCTTTGTAAATGAGATTTTTTTGAATCGGGAAGAAAAAGCCCGTACGCGAGATTTCATCGCCTTGCATTCAAATCCGTTTGTGACAAAAAGCGAGACAATACGAAGTCGCTGAATGCACGAAGAAGCGAGAGAATCCAGTTTTGATTCGAGACTGTCATCGCCTTTTTTTTGAAGGAGCGCATAATCTACGGTAAGGGCAGCTGATTGATTCATGCTGACTAGCGTACAGATAATTACCTAGTTAGTCAATAGGTTTTGAAGAGGTGAAGCGTATTACTTCCGAGCGAAGCCGCAAAGAAACCGATGATGAACTTCGGAAGACGAAGCCAAATCTCGCTCGCACCGACTTTTCTTTCCGCATTTTCGCCGTTGTTATCGACATATTTTGCAAAGAAGAGGGCGACAAAGAACGCGATGAAGCCAATCAAGATATTCTGAATTGATTTGACCAAAACAGCCGCTTTCTGCGCTTCTGGACCGAGTGCCGTTCCCGCAACCGTGACCGCACCCGTTGAATCGACCGTACCACCAATCAACGCACCGCCGATAAGCTGGCTCACGCCGAGTGCTTTCAAAATGACCGGCTCAAAGACCATCATCAAAACTGTGAAAATGATTGAAATTGAGACTGCGAGAGATAAATCCGTCTTTTTTGCGCGTGAAGCCGCGCCAGATGCGATTGCGGCAGATGTACCACAGACAGAAGTTGCCGTATTTTGCACCGAGAGAAAAAAGCACACCGGTAACAAGGAATGTCCGGATAAGACCGAACCAGAATGAAGCCTGAGAAAGCTGAGCACCCAATGAAGAAGAAGCTCCTGGTCCCCATTTTGAAAAATTAATGGCTTTGAATGTAAAACTCGGAATCCATTTTCCATCTGCCTGCGTTCCCGTAAGCACCGAAATAGCCCCGATGATAATGACAATGAAGCCAATCCAGACTGCAAGCCAGTCTTCTTGCTTGATTAAATCGCTCCAGTGGAATGTATCGACTGAAACGACTTCATCGTTTTGTGAAACAGTTGTGGTTGTATCACTCATACCGCACTCCTTTACCTACCAAAATAGTAGGTATATATTTTTAGAATAACGGTACGATACAACTTTTTACCTACTTAGTCAATAGGTAAATAATTTAAATAAACAGCGTCGCGTCTGATGTTTCGCAACTGCCCAAGAAGGTCGCAACGCCACCGAGTTCCACGCCGTCGATGAATTCTTCTTTGCGGATTCCCATGATGTCCATGCTCATTTGGCACGCAACGATTTTTACGCCGTGGTCGATTGCGCTCTGCATGAGTTCTTCGAGCGAGGAGACGCTTTTGTTTTTCATGACCCAGCGAATCATTTTTGGTCCCATGCCGCCCATGTTCATGCGCGAAAGACCGAGTTTTTTTGATCCGCGTGGCATCATAAAGCCAAACATTTTTTCAATCAGATTTTTGCGGACACGCACTTTTTTTGCTTTACGCAAGATGTTCAAGCCCCAGAAAGTGAAGAAAAGCGTGACTTTTCGCCCCATTGCCGCCGCTCCGTTCGCCATGATGAACGCCGCCAACGCCTTGTCCAAGTCGCCGCTGAAAATCACGAAGGTTTTGTCGTTTCCGCCACTTCCCGCAACGGTCGTAAAATGCGCTTCTTTTTTGGTGACGAGTGCTTCAATCACGCCGTCTTTGATTTCGAGTTTTTCAAGGACATTGCGCGTCCGCTGACACCACACGGCAATGTCGCTCGCAAAGGCATCTTCGGTCGCCTGAACGCGCACTTGCTCGCCATCTTCAAGCGTTTTGAGCGCGTCGCTCACTTTTACGATTGGTCCTGGGCATTTCAATCCTTTTGCGTCGATAAAAAGCGGCTCTGATTTTTCAGCATTTGATTCAGCGTGGGCATTTTGAGCGGCAGGGAAACTTTGTGCTTCTTCAAGCGATTTTGTGCCGCCCGCGAGATTGAATGCGCTGTAGCCGTGTTCCAAGAGAAGTTCTGCAATCTGCTCGCTTGTGTCACCTGTGCGGCACACGACGAGCACGGGCTTTTCTTTTGGAATGTCTGCGATATGCGCCGAAAGATTTTTGAGAAGGCTCGTAAACGGAATGTTCACCGTGCCTGCAAGCGGATGCACGATGATTTCAGCCTCGTCGCGCACATCGAGAATCGTGTAGTCCGATTTTTTGAGATTTTTGAATTCTTCTGCGGTGATTGTCTTGATTTCTGCCATAGTCTGCTCCGATTTTATATGATATAAAACCAATCTTCTTTTTGCTCGACTTCGGTCTTTTTGCCCGTTTTGATGTCGAGTTCCTGATTTTTGATGCTCACTTTTGCGTCTGGGGCGATTGAGGTGGTGATGAAGGCGTTACTTCCGATGACCGCGTTCTTGCCGATAACGGTTTCGCCACCCAAAATTGAAGCACCTGCGTAAATCGTCACATAATCTTCGATTGTGGGGTGGCGTTTTATGCCTTTGAGTTTTTGGCCCGCACGCGTTGAAAGCGCTCCAAGCGTAACGCCCTGATAGATTTTTACATGCTCACCGATGACCGCCGTTTCGCCAATCACAACGCCCGTTCCGTGGTCGATGAAAAAGTATTTTCCAATCGTTGTGCCGGGATGGATGTCGATTCCTGTTTTTGAGTGGGCATATTCGGTCATAATGCGCGGAATGAGCGGCACATTGAGTTTGTACAGTTCATGCGCGATTCGGTTGATTGCAATCGCCCAAATGCCAGGGTATGCAAGAATGATTTCGTTTTTATTGAATGCGGCAGGGTCGCCGTCAAAGGCTGCCTCAACATCGGTTGCCAAATACTCGCGCACGACCAAAAGCCGCTGCAAGAAGACTCGAATCACATGCTGAGTTTTTTCTCTGACATTCGCACCGACAACGCCGTTTTTGTCCAAACACTCAGGACACTGAAAGAGCGCAAGACCAATTTGCGCTTCAAGATTGTAGACCACATCTTCAATCAACGAATTGACATAACTTGAAAGGTTGTAAAATTTTTGATTTTTTTCACGAAAATAGCCAGGAAACACAATTCGGAGCAATTTGCGCGTTATTTCGTGTATCACATCAACATCTGGCTGGCTGTTAAATTCAATTTTTTCGATATGCGTATCGCGGTCGTAATTACTTAAAAGCGTATCAACGATTTCTTCCGTTTCATAATGTTCGCGATTTTCCATAAATTTTTCCTTTATAAAAACAAGGGGGCAAAAGCCCCCAAATTGTTAGAGGGAGCCTCGAAAAACTTCAGTTTTTCGAGGCAACTCTGAAAATGCGATGTTTTAATTCCTGCTATTTTCAGGAATTAAAACTCGTCAGGAAGTTCGGAAAATCGCCGAAGGCGAGTTTCCGAACTTCCTAGAATGTATGGAGCACCCGGACAAGCGCGTCGATGTCGTCTGGCGAATTGTAAATTGCCAGAGTCGGGCGCACGCTTCCTTCGTACCCGTAATGGCGCAAAATCGGCTGAGCACAGTGATGACCCGTGCGGACTGCGATTCCATAGGCATTGAGCCGCTGTCCGACTTCCTCATCATCGTGACCGTCGAGTTTGAATGAGAGAACGCCCGCTTTGTTTGCCGCCTCGCCAATCAGATGAAGACCTTTGACCGTCTTCATTTCCTTGATGGCATACTGCGTCAATTCGTGTTCCCACTGCGCGACTGCTGGCATTCCGATGCTTTCAAGATATTCAAGTGCCGCGCCCAAGCCAACCGCGTCCGCGATAGAGCCAGTGCCCGCCTCGAATTTGTTCGGAGCCGGATTGTAAATCGTGCGCTCGAAAGTGACATCGGCAATCATGTTGCCGCCGCCGTGATACGGTCGTGCCGCTTCAAGAAGCTCTTTTTTGCCGTACACGCCGCCGATTCCCGTAGGTCCGTAGACTTTGTGCCCTGAGAACACATAGAAATCCGCGTCGCTCGCGCTCACATTGACCGGCAAGTGCGCAATCGACTGAGCACCGTCAATCAAAATGCGTACGCCGTGCCTATGGGCGATGGCAATGAGTTCTTCCACAGGCGTGATTGTGCCCGTTACATTTGAAACCTGCGTGACCGAGACGAATTTCGTGCGCTTGGTGAACAATTTTTCGTATTCGCCAAGAAGAAGCTCGCCATTGTCGTTCACAGGAATGACTTTGATGACTGCGCCCGTTTCTTCGGCAATGAGCTGCCACGGAACGATGTTCGCATGATGCTCCAAAATGCTCACGATGATTTCGTCACCGGGAAGCAAAGTGGGCTTCACATACGCATTCGCCACAAGGTTGATTGCCTCTGTCGTGCCGCGCACAAAAACGATGTTGCTGCTTGACGGAGCACCGATAAACCTGGCAACGATGTCTCGTGCATTTTCGTATGCGTCAGTCGAGCGAGCCGCGAGCGTGTGCGCCCCACGGTGAACATTTGAATTCTCGTGCTCGTAGTAGTACGAAAGGCGGTCAATCACCTGCCGCGGTCGCTGAGTTGTCGCGCCGTTGTCGAGCCAGACCAAATCGTTTCCGTTAATTTTTTCCTGCAAAATCGGGAAATCATCACGAATTTGCTGCAAGGTCTTTGAGCCGATGATGATGCTTGAATTGCGGCTGCTTCCGCTCGCGCTTGAAACGGATTTTTTGTCTCCGCCCAGAGAAGTCGGCGCGTTGATTGCCCGTGCGTTCTTCTGGCTTTCTTCCTGAGAGTAGACTTTCGGCGAATAGCTGACCTGCGAATTCTCAATCTTCGGGTTGCCCTGAACTTCTCGCGGCTGAATGTCGTTCGGGGAAGCAACGCTGTTCACTTCGCCCAAGAACGGGTCTTCAAACGACGCGAAACTTTCTGCCTTTGGCACATTTCCGTACGTCGAAAGCGTGTTTTCCGCGTGATTCAAGTACTCGCCGTAAGACGGGCTTTCCTCGCTCGCAAAATGAGAATAATCATCTGCCACAACAGGAACAGAAGGCTCTCTACCTGCTTCTGCCGCTGCCGCTGATTGCCCCTGAGAACCGAAATTGCTGAAATATTCCTGACCGAAACTTGTCGGGCAGAGTCCAGCATTTGCCTGCACTTCAGGTACTAAATCAGGGAACAGCGAATTTGCAAGCGACTCCAATTCCTGTGCGCTCGGCAAAAAATTGTCTTGCAATTTTTTGTAAGGCAATTCATTGCCGCCAAAATTGTATGCCTGTTCGTTAGTTGTAATCATAGTATTCACCTACCTCTACATCTTCGAGAACTGCAATCGCATCATCAGCGAGAATTGCTGCAGAGCAGTACAAAGACAAGAGATAAGATGCAACACCTTTGTCGTCAATGCCACGGAATCGGACTGAAAGACCGCGTGAATGTTCGTTCTTCAAGCCAGCCTGGAAGAGACCGATAACGCCGCGTTTTGCTTCGCCCGTGCGAACGAGCAGGATGTTTGTCTTTCCGCTCTGAGACTGCGGATTTTTGAGACCGTCAACAAGCAATTTGTCGGTCGGGATAAGCGGAATGCCGCGCCACAAGATGAATGTGCCGCCCGCGATGTTTGTCGTTGCTGGTGGAACGCCACGGCGTGTGCACTCGCGCTCGAATGCTGCGATTGCGCGTGGGTGAGCAAGGAAGAAGCTTGGCTCTTTCCACACTTTTGAGATGAGTTCGTCCAAATCGTCTGGAGTGGGGCGACCGTCTGCACGGAGCGGCTGAATGCGCTGTGACTCAGGCACATTCTTCAAGAGACCGTAATCATCGTTGTTGATGAGCTGGCTTTCCTGTCGTTCGCGCAAAGAATCGATTGCAAGCGCGAGCTGTTCCTGCACCTGGTCATACGGAGAAGAATACACATCTTCGATGGCGGTGTTTACATTGATGATAGTAGAAATTGAGTTCAAGCGGTATTCGCGCGGTTCTGTCTCGTATTCGACGTAGCCGTCAGGAATGATGTCAGATTTTTTTGTCTGTGAGCAGAGCACATCAAGCGGAGTTTCGCCTTCAACGACCTTGTTTACGCGGAAAATTCCCGTTTCAAGGCCTTTGAATTCGAGGACTTTTGTGAGCCATTTCGGTGTGAGCGCACCATACTGTGGCTTGGTTTTCGTGACATTGGCAAGGTTATACGCTGCCTTTGCACCCAATGCGTTAATTTCGTCTTTTTTGTCTGCCATTTTGCTGACCTCCATTTTTGCCGCTTCAGAACCTACTGGAACGGCACTGTATATAAAAATCACCGTCTGAGACGATGTTTTTGCCTACAACCACGCGCCTTCGTGCGGAAGAATGATGTCTTTTGCCGCCTCTATGCCGCCCTTCAAGTTGTACATCGGACCCGTGTAGCCCGCCTCACGCAACGTGTTGATTGCGAGAATGCTTCGCTTTCCCTCACGGCACACGAAAATCGTGTCAATCGTGGGGTCGAGTTCCTTCTGCCGGCGCGCCAACTGCCCGATTGGAATGACAATTGCGTCAGGGAATCGGCTAATTGCCCGCTCGTGAGGTTCACGCACATCGATAATCGTCATTTTGTCACCGCGGGAAATGCGCTCCGCAAGAGCCGATGCTTCAATTCCTTCGACGGGAATTTCATTTTCAGCCTGTTTGAGACCGCAGAATTCCTCGTAATCGAAATCTTCAATTTCCGTAATCGACGGTTTTAGACCGCAAATCGGGCAATTATCGTCCTTTGCGATTTTGACTTTTGATGAAGTGAGATTCCATGAATCAAAGATAAAGCTCTCTCCGACAAGAGCCTCTCCTCCGCCCACAATCAATTTTAAGACTTCGGTTGCCTGAATGCTTCCGATGATGCCAGGAAGCGAGCTGATAACACCGCCTTCCGCGCAAGTGGGAACAAGGCCACTTGGTGGCGGTGACGGGAATGCACAGCGGTAGCACGGCCCATGTGCGGCATCAAAGACCGCGACCTGCCCCTCAAACTGATAGATTGCCGCAAACACATCGGGCTTTTTCTGCAACACGCACGCGTCGTTAATCAAGTAGCGCGCTTTGTAATTGTCTGTGGCATCTGCAACAATGTCATAATCCGCGATGATTTCTCCTATATTTTCTGCTTCGAGCTTGACATTGTAGGTTTCGACCGTGATTGACTGGTTGATTCCTTTGATTTTGTCCTTTGCCGACATAATCTTTGGACGCTTTAAATCGCGCCTGCCATACAAAACCTGATTCTGCAAATTGTGCAATGTGACGACATCAAAATCCGCAATTCCGATTGTGCCGACTCCTGCCGCCGCAAGATATTCCGCAAGCACCGAGCCGAGCGCACCCACGCCGCAAATCAAGACTTTTGCCGCCTTAATGCTTTTTTGCCCTTTTACGCCGATTTCGCGGAGCATAAGATGTTTTGAAAATCGCTCGATTTCCGTGTCATCGAGTTTGGCTTCTTTTCGCCGCTCTTGCGGAATGACTGACTCCACGGGAGCACCGCCCGCAATCGAGGGCAAAAGAAGCACCGTGTCACCGTCGTGCAAGCGGGTTTCTGTTTTTTGAAGCTGATTGATGTTCACATCGTTTACGAAAATATTTATGAACGGACGCAACTCGCCGTTTTCATCGTACAATGCTTTTTTAAAATCGGGATATTCATCAGTGAGCGCGTTGAGCACACCCAACACCGTATCTTTTTCAAATGAGAAGGAAGAAGTGCGCTCAGTAAATGTGCGCAAAGTCGCTGAAATCAAAACTTTTACAGACATACAATTTCCTCCTCAGTAAAATTCGCGTTTTTTGTTCCGCCGATAAAAGCAAAACTTTTGACCGCCGCCGCCTTTCCGCCCAAAACGGAAACAATCGGGTACGAAAAACCGGGAATCGCGAAAGCCCGGTCTTTTTGGGAAGCGACCGCCTCAAAATCCGCGTGCGAGTGGTAAAAACCAATCACATCAAGATTTTGTGAAGCCGCCGCTTGCTCCGCTTTTTGCAATTCCGCCTGAGAAACGGCGAATTCCGTTCGCTTGGAAAGAGCCGAATTCTCGATGGGAAAGAGCGAATGCACATGACGCGCATTGTCTTTGATTTTTCCCAAAAGAACGCCAACGCACTCTTCGGGGAAAGCCTTTTCACCACAGTGTTTTAATTGAGCCAAAAGCCCTTTCGTAATATTCATCACAAATATACCTCTCTTTGCAGAGTCTTACGGGTTTTTCAACCTTTTAACCTAGTATATTACTAGGAAAACAGAATGTCAACATGCATCTTTTCGGTTTGGTACATGTATAACTGTGATGATTTTCTCCCTAACGCTATCCCGTTTTTGCTTTTAAACCTAGCCTATTGATAGGTTGTACATTTGTCAATACTCTTTATAAAAGAACCAAAAGAAAACTCATTCTGCCTTATTTTGAGTAGCACCGCGTGTGAAACCTCCACGCTCGTTTCATACATGTCTCCTCTCGCCCTCAAAACTTACGCTGTACAAAAACAAGCCAGTCGGCGGCGCGGTAGGTCCTGCCCGCTTTCGGTCGCGCGAATCAAGCACTTCCTTAAAATACGCGGGCGACTTTCCGCTCTTCTCAAAAAAAACAAGGCTTCCCACAAGGCTTCGCACCATTTTCCACAAAAACGCGTTCGCGCAGATTTCAAACACAATCACGGCGGGATTCTTCTCGTCGCGGAAAAAATGCGCGTTCTCGATGTAGCGGCACGTGGAAAGGCTCGCGTCTCCCGCGGCGGCAAAGGTCGCGCAGTCAAGCTCGCCCCGTAAGCACGAAGCCATTTCGTTTAAAACGGCAAGGTTAGGCTCGTGGTGAATCGCCCACACATAGCGCATTTCGCTCGCAAAGGGGTTCTTGGTGTGGATAAAATAGCGGTAAGTGCGGCTCGTCGCCGAAAATCGTGAGGAAAACTCCTCGCCTACTTCTTTTGAGCCGACAATGCGAATGTCATTCGGCAAAAAAGCGTTGAGCGCGGGAACATACTTCTCAGGCGGAATGGAATCAATCGGAGAGAAAAAATTCGCCGCTTGCCGGAAGGCATGGACGCCCGAGTCAGTGCGCCCGCTCCCGGTCAGCGCAACGGGAACTTTGTGAATCTTTGCAAGCGCACTCTCAATCTCGCCCTGCACGGTGCGCACGGGCTTTCCACCGTCGCTCTTGTCCTGCCGCTGCCAGCCGCAAAAATCCGTGCCGTCATAGGAAACAGTAAGAAGAATGTTACGCATTATTCCTCGTCGTCGTCATCGCCGAAGTCGATTGTGTTCGCTTCTTTGAGCAAGTCGCTGATTTTGTCATAGAGATTTCGTGCGTTCTCAAGGAGCGGGCCGGGTTTTGCCTTTGAGGATTTTCCGAGACCGAAGATTCGTGCAATCGCGCGCTTGTCCTCGTCGAGTTTTTTGTAGCGGAGCGGCATATCTTCCGTTTGACCGTATTTGAACTCAAGCAAGCCAATCAGATAAATCATGCCGTCATAGCCGTAGTTTTTGTCCATGTCGGGGCCAAAGTTATTTACACCGGCGAAGGTCTCAACGCGGTTCGTCTCGTTCAAAATCGTCTGCTCATAAAAAAAGTTAGCTTTTTGATAGAAAACGTGCGCAATATAGTCGTAGTTGTAGCCCGGAATCGTCTCGTTGAGGTGATTGCAGAGCCATGCGAGACGGAGCGAAATCATCGCGCGCTTGAACGTCGGCGCGTAGCCCACATCGACTTTTTCGTAAGAAAGGAGCGCGAGATAGTACATCGCCGCGCCATCAAGCAGATTGCGCTCACGGGAAAGCTCGTAATGCGGAAAAATCGTTGAGACCATCTTTTTGCGCCGCTCGTCATCGTCCCGAAGCGCCTCAATCGACGGCTTGTCAGTGATTTCCTCAAAATCTTTCCAGAAAAACGCGAGATGACAGCGCGGACACGCACCGACCGCGTAGATGAGCGGATAGACCGCGCCGTATTTTTCAGAGGGAATGTAGTTTCGGTGGAGTTCATCGGTAAGCTCGCCCGCATTCATGCGCCCGCTTCCGGTAAGCATCTCTTCTTTTGCAAAGTCACGCTGGCACACCGGACAGCGGCACTTTGACTTTGACCAATACGAGAGTTTTGGCTTTTTGTCAGAATCAGAATCTTGTTTTGAAGAACGTGTGTACATTGTTTACCCCCGTGCGCAGTCAGTTCCGTGTATTTCGATAACGACAAATGCCGTCGCAAATTCCTTTTCGTGCGAAATCGACACATGAACATTCCAATTGATTCCGCAGCGTTTGTCAAGAAGAGCCGCCGTTTTTTGCCCGATGGCGAATTCCGGCTTTCCGTCGGTATTTTTTTGTATGCCGAAGTCAGCGAGCTCAAGAGCGACAAAGCCCGTGCCGAGTGCCTTTGAAAACGCTTCCTTTGCCGCAAAGCGCGCGGCATAGTGCTCGCTCAGAAAATGCAGCCGTTTTTCACGCTCGGCATCATCTGAAACGGGAACAATCTCGCACGCATGAAAAAAGCGCGCAAGCATCTCGGGATTTCTGACCCATTTTTCGAAGCGAGAGACCTTTGCAATATCAGTGCCGATGCCAAAAATCACCGCGCCCCCTACTCGACTTTCTCGTCAAGTTCACCGCCTGCCGTTTCAACCACGGTGATTTTCTCTTCTTCGTCCGTTTCGGCGACTGGCACTTCCTTAGCAGCAAATGTCACCGGTATCGACTTCGTGTATCCGTCAGCAAGCGAAAGATTTCTCGGCACGGAATATGAAAGCTCTAGATAGACCGTTCCCGGCGCAGAAACCGCAGACGCATCAGCCGTCACAAACGTTGCAGCCGGCGTAAAGCGCTCAAGCGCGGGAACTGAGCCCTCAAGCGTGACCGTGACTTCTCTCGTCATTGCCCGCACCTCAAGTTCCGGCGAAAGATGACGAATCGTAACTGGCAGTTTCGTAAATTGCTTGCTGCCCTGCGCTTCCTCAAGCTCCACGGTGACAGCGACTTCAATATCATCATGCGTAATGAACATGCCTTTTTTTTCGACTTTGACCTTTGACGTAAATGCCGTCCGTGCGTTCGACATCGATACGCTGAGCGTTTGAAGCGATTTGCAGTTCTGTATCATCGTGCGCGGCCCTGTAATTGCAATCTGATCCGGCTTTACCGTCGCCGCTTTAAGCAGATAGCCGTCAGCAGGTTTTCCGCTCACCAGCGGCACAATATCAACGAATGCAGTGATTTCTTCCTCAACTTTGAGGCGCACGATTTCAGGCGTGACTTTAAGTTCCAGCGGATTCAGCACGCTCGCAGAATCAGAGAGATTGAGCAAGACGGGAAAATCATAGCTTCCATCGCTCGAAACATAGCTCAAATCAAGATAGGCTTTGAGGTCGCTTTCGCGCACTTGCGCTAAATCCTCGGCTTTTCCGCGCGCCGATACAGCGACCGTACGCGGGTGCGGCTCAATCGAAACATAACCGTTCTTTGACTCGACCGTAAGTGGCACCGAAAAAACCTTTTTGTCGACACTCTGCGTCTGGTACACCACATAGAGGAAGAGCGCAATCACAAAACAGACCGCTTTTATCTGCCAGTTTTCAATCAATTTATCAAATACTTGCTTTGCTTTCATCGATGGTATCCTCAATTGTTCGCTGGGCGGCAGAAACCTCAAGCAGGCTCTCGAGCATCTTCGTGACCTGACTCGGCTTTAGGTCGTAATGCAGTTTTGAATCATAGGCAAGACTGATAGCCCCCGTCTCCTCTGAAACGACGAGCACCACCGCGTCAGTCGTCTCGCACAAACCGAGCGCCGCACGATGTCGCGTGCCGAACGTTTTTTTGATGTCGTATTGCTCGCTTAACGGCAAAAAACACCCCGCCGCCAAGATTTTTCCGTTCTGGACGATACACGCTGCGTCGTGAAGCGGTGTCTCATGCCCGAAAATCGTGACGAGCAACGCCGAAGAGATGTCCGCATTGAGTTTTGTGCCCGTGTCGATGATGTCGTCAAGGCGCGTGTGGCGCGTAAACACGACGAGCATGCCTTTTTTGAGTTTTGAGAGCGTTTCCGCCGCGACCACGGCAGTATCGACAAAAGTGTGGCGTGAGTGATTTCCGAACGTGAACAAATCATTCTGACCGATTTTGAGAAAAACCTTACGCAATTCCGGCTGGAAGACGATAGCAAAGGCAATCGCGAACGCTGGCGCAAGTTTGTTGAGAATCCAAAGGAGCGTCGAAAGCTTGAGGATAAACGCGACCGCATAAAAGAGCGCGACCGTAAGCCCCGCCATGATAATCTGAACCGCGTTCGTCCGAATGATAATCTGATATGCCTTGTATAAAAGGAACGTGATGATTCCCACATCAATAATCGGGCGAACAAGATTCCAAAGTGTCTGTAATCCGTCAAATGCGTTCAAAATACGACTCCGAAACTAGTATACCGTTTTTTCCCCGTTTTATCCATAAAATTTTAGGGGCAAATGAACTTTCTACGGGCTTTCCGCCATTCCGCTGTCGCTCCAATGCTCCGCACCCCGCGCTGCGGGTGGCTCCAATCCCGAGCCGCCCTTACGCTTCAAAAAAACAGTTCATCACTTTTAAGGAGTCCACCGTTTCTTTCACGTCGTGCACACGGACGAGCGACGCGCCGTGAAGGACTGAAAGCAGATTTGCCGAAAGCGTTCCCGAAAGCCGCTCTTCAACGGCGCGAGCCGTCACCTCACCGATGCAGGTTTTCCGCGAAAGAGCCATGAGAACGGGGAATTTTCCGTTTAAAACTTCACCGCACCGACGCATCAGCTCAAAATTATCGTGCGTGTTCTTCCCGAAGCCTATTCCCACATCGAGCCAGATTTTTTCTTCCGCGATTCCACAAGACTTCGCATAGTCCACGCGGTTTTTAAGATACTCGTTCACTTCGTCAAACACATGCTCGTACACGGTGTTTTTCTGCATGGTGCTCGGGTTTCCGCGCTTGTGCATCAAAATCACGGGAATTTTCGTTTCCGCACAGAACGGAGCGAGCCGTTCGTCATCTTCAAGGGCAGAAATATCGTTTAAAATGTCCGCGCCCTCATCAAAAGCCGCTTTCATTACTTCGAATTTGCGCGTATCAACCGAAATCGGAATGTCACTCACGCGCCGCACGGCACGAATCACGGGCACAACGCGGCGGATTTCCTCTTCCGCGCCCACATACTCGCTCCCCGGCCGCGTGGATTCTCCGCCAATGTCAAGCATATCCGCGCCCTCGTCAATCAATCGAAGCGCGTTCTCCACCCCACCGCGACTCTCCGCAAAAAAAGAGTCAGGCGTCGCGTTCACAATTCCCATCACAAACGCGGGAAGTTCCGTTGTAATCGTGCGATTTGAAAGATACAGTGTTTTCATAAATTCCTCACAGAGTTCACGGAGTTCACAGAGAAATTTCAAAAATGTGAAAGTCGTTCCTACTCATCATGCTCTCTGTGTACTCTTTAGCTCTGTGAGTAGTTTTTGGGAAATCTCCCGTGCTGAAAGACCGGCTTCTTCAAGAACTTCGGCGCGCGTTCCCTGCGGGAAGAACCGCTCGGGGAAGGCGAACACGCTCACATTCTTAAAGCCGTGCTCAAACAGCACCGTCTCAATGTACTCGCCGATTCCGCCGTTTTTCACGCCGTCTTCAATCACCGCAACCTTGTCGTATTTTTCTGCAAGCGAGACAAAATAGGCTTCGTCGAACGGCTTTATAAAGCGGAGCGAATAAATGTCGGTGTTTTTGCCGTTCTGGAGCAAAATCCGCGCTGTAACAAGCGTTTCGTCCAAGATTCCGCCCGTGCACACGAGCAGGATTTTTTCGGCAGCGCGGGAATTCTTTTTTTCTTCATCGGAAACCGCAAGCTCCGTGTCAAAGTCAATGCTCAGATTCGGGGCAAATTCCGCATTCTTTAAAAGCACGCCCCGCCCCTCGGCAATCTCGCCCTCAAAGCTCGGCAATTCGCTCGGGCAGGAAAGCTTGGGATAGCGGATTGCGACAGGTCGCTTTGCGTTCACCGCCCACACAAGGCACAGGCTCAAATCAAGAGCCGTGGCAGGCGAAAGAATCGTCATGTTCGGCACGGGGCGCAAGAGCGCAATGTCAAAAATACCCTGGTGCGTCTCGCCGTCGTGGGGAACTGCCCCCGCGCGGTCAAAGCACAAAATCACATGGTGATTCGAGAGCGCAACATCGTGGATAATCTGGTCAACCGAGCGTTGGATAAAAGTAGAATAAATCGCCACCACGGGAATCATGCCGCCCGCCGCCAAACCAGAAGCAAAAGTGACGGCATGCTCTTCGGCGATTCCCACATCAAAAAAGCGTTCGGGATAGTGCCGCGCAAAGGTGTCAAGCCCCGTTCCCTTTGACATCGCCGCCGTAATCGCCATGATTTTTGTATTTTTTTCGGCAAGAGCCATAAGCGTGTGATTAAACGCCTCGGTAAAACTGAGGCTGTCGAATTTTTCCATTTTTCCGTCGGAAATTTGGAAGGGGCCCACGCCGTGAAAGCTCGCGGGGTCATTTTCAGCAGGAGAATAGCCCTTGCCCTTTTTTGTATGCACATGCACAATCACCGGCTTTGGAAGGCGGCGCACACGGCGGAGATTTTCTTCGAGTTCTTTGATATTGTGCCCGTCAAGCGGCCCCACATACTCAAAGCCCAAATCAGCGAAAAAGTTGCCCGTAAGGAACATGCCCTTAATCGCGCGTTTGAGGCGGTAAATGAATTTTCCGATGTGGTGTTTTGAATTCGGGATTTTCTCAACGATTCCGTCAACAAAATATCTGAACCGCTGGTAAAAGCCCGTCATGGTGAGCGTGCTTAAATAGCGGGAAATCGCGCCGTTATTCGGGGAAATCGACATTTGGTTGTCGTTCAGCACAATGATTAAATTTTTTGAAAGCTGCCCCGCGTGAGCCAGAGCCTCGTACGCAAGCCCGCCCGTGAGCGCACCGTCTCCAATCACCACGACAACTTTGCGCGGCTTTGGATTCCGTCCCGCCGCCCGCTGCTCTTTTTCGATTTTATCCCATGCGGTTAAAAGCCCCAAGCCCTGCGAAATGGAAGTTGATGAATGCCCGTTGTCAAAAAAATCATGCGCGCTTTCCGTGCGGCGCGTAAAACCTGAGATGCCGCCCTGCGTTCTGAGAGAAGAAAAATCTGAATACCGTCCGGTCAAGAGTTTGTGCGTGTAGCACTGGTGGCTTACATCGAAAATAATCGCGTCCTCAGGGCTTTCAAACACGCGGTGCAGCGCGACCGTCAGCTCCACCACGCCGAGGTTGCTCGCCAAATGCCCGCCGTTTTTTGCCACCGTCTCGATGATGCGCTTACGGATTTCGGCGCACAAATCATCAAGCTCGTTTTCCGCGATTTTTTTTACATCTGCCGGAGAGTGAATCTTTGAAAGAATCGTAATCAAGACTCCCTGATAAAAAAAAGACCGCTAAAAGTATTGAACTTTGGCGGTCTCTTTTGACAAAGATGAATAGCTATACAAGCTAAAAAGCTGTCAAACTATTACTTACTCTTATGTCGATTTCGTCTAAGCATCTTCTTTCGCTTATGTGTTGCAATCTTCTGACGCTTTCGTTTTTTTCCACAAGGCACGATGGCACTCCTTAGTCACAAATTGTGTTTATTATTAACAAAAGCCGCTCTTTCGTCAAGAGTGACTTTTTATGTCCTAAAACTAGTTTTTATCCTCGATTCGGCGGTACTGAATCTTAGAATTAAAAATCTGCTCTGCGGCGGTCGAAACGACCTTTCCGTCGTTTTCGTCGATGATTGGGTCATGAACCATCGCCATCTGATAGGCACGGTGACTTGCGGCAACCGTAGCTTCGTAAATGTTTCCGTTAAATTTTACAGTTTCTTCCAAAGGAAAAATCATGTTGTTTCTATCCCCTAAAAGTGATTTTGACATTCTAAAAGAAGATACATATTATGTCAAGAAACGCGCTTCCAAATCATTCTATTTTCTCTGATTTCGTAGTCAATTCGCCCGCTTTCGTACAAGCCCGTGAGATAGGAGCGGAGCGTACTTCCAATCAAGCAGAACTGGCTCGTTTTGAGCACAATGCCGCTGCGGTCGGCGACACTTTTTAAAAGCTCCTCGGTCGTTTTGGGCGATTTGAGTTCGTCGACAATCATGTCTTCGGTCTCAAGAATCGCAAGCAAATTCAGCTCGGCGATGCCCTCGATATTGTTCACGACGTCACCGTGACCAGGAATGTAAAAATCAGCCTCGATTGTTTGGATTTTTTGCAAGGATTCTTTCGTTTTCGTCTCGTCCAGAAGATACTGAATCCAGTGCTTTTTGATTGCGTTCCGCCCCGAAAGCACGTCGCCGGCAAACATCACGCGCATTCCGTCAGTGTCAGTGAGCAAAAATCCCACTTGGTCAACATAATGCCCTGGAAGCGACACGACTTTAAGCGAAATTCTACCCGCCCCGCACGGAAGAGCAATTTCTTCTTCGCCGTCAAACACGCGCTTTACGCGGCAGGCTTCGGCAAGCAAGTATTTCGAGCGAATGTCGTGAATCGGAGTTCCGCCCCAAATGAGCTGGGTTTCAATCGTCGGAAATTCCATAAGATACGCCTCGCCCTTAGAAGCCCACACCTCGCAGCCCGTCTCGCGCACAAGGTAGGAATTCCCGCCGCAATGGTCAGCGTGCGAGTGCGTGTTGATAATCGCCCTGAGCGTGCCGTTCGGAAAATTATTGCGCATAAAATCAAGCAGCCGCGCCCCGTTCGTCTCGTCATTCCCCGAATCAATGAGATACAAGTCGCACGATTCTTCACCACGCGGAATCGTAATCAGCCCCGTGTTCGTCGGCATTTTGAGATAAGAAATATGTTCGCTTAATTTTACAAGCTGTTCAGTAGTAACCGACACTTATGCTTCCTCACCTTTCAATTTTCCGTTTTCAGTTTTTCAGTTTTTCAGTTTACAAGCTTTTCCGAATGTCCGTGATAATGAGCTGGGGAGTCTCCACGCCGTTGAAGGTATTCCGCCCCACCTGATAGAGCACATCAACCAAGTCGCCCTTGTCAAAATCGCGGTGAAGGCTTTCCGCCCCGCCCCAGAACATCGCCGGCCACTTCGTCTTCCCCAAGTCAAAAGTGAGCTTCAAATGCTGCCGCTCGGCCTTTCCGATAATCATCGCATCAGAAATGCGAAGATTCTTGCTCATAAAGGTAAGCTCGCGGTTCTCCTCGCCGTACGGCTCGAAATCGTCCACAATCGAAAGCAAATCGGGCTTCAAATAATCGCTCGGAATCTCCGCGTCGATGTTAATCTGCTGTGAATCCGATGAAGCAAGCTCAATCTCAGGCGCGAATCGGTCGAGCGCGGCAAGGAAATCGTTCAGCCGCTCCTTTTTGAAGGTGAAGCCCGCCGCATAGGCATGACCGCCGTAGCTCACGAACAAGTCCGCCATTTTGTCGAGCAGGGAAAGCACCTCGAACCCGCGGCAGCTCCGCATTGAGCCGATTGCGTTTTCGTCAACAAAAGTAATCGCCATTGCGGGAATGTCATACACATTCACGAGCTTTCCCGCGATTGTGCCCGAAACGCCGCGGTTAATCCGCTCGTCGATAATCACGCAGAGCTTTCCGCCGTATTTTTGAATGCTTTCCTTTGCCTGCATTGCCGCGTAATTCCAGCCCTCATTCCCGAGAGCCTTCCGCTCGTTGTTCATCTCGATGATTTTCTGCGCAATCTGAGTGCGCTTTGCCGCGTCCTTTTCAAGGAACAGCTCCAAGCCGATTTCAGGCTGACCAAGCCGCCCCGTAGCGTTCAAAGCGGGATTGATGTTCCACGACAAATCGCTCGCGCAGATTCGCTTTCCGAGCAGATTTTGGAGCGAAAGAAGCTCCTTCAAGCCTTCGCGGGCATTTCCTTTGTTCATCGAGGCGATTCCGTGGCGGATAAAAATGCGATTCTCGTTTTTGAGCGGCATGATGTCGGCAAGAGCCGCAAGCGCGACCAATTGTAAGTCTCGTTCGTTCGCCTTTTCGTTCTGCGGGAATTGACGAGCCATCTGCGCGTTCATGAAAGTCACGAAAATATTGAAGAACGCGTTGATTTCGGTGTTCTGCTCGGGATTGTAGCGCGCGAGTTTGGATTTTGCCTTAAGCTGTGAAAGGCTTGCCGTCGCCATTTGCGGAATGAGCTTTGCGACCTCTGGGCGCATGTCGAGGAAGTTGAATTCCGCACCGTTTCCGAAAACCTGCGCGAGCAAGGAAGCCGTCGTCTTTTCGTCCCACACAAAAATCTGCTGACCGCGCAAAAAATCAATCAGCTTGGTCGAAGAAACGGAAGTTCCCGCCCGAACCGTCTCCCGAAGCGAGCCTTTTTCGACAAGATTCTGCAATTTAAGCACATCAATCGTGCATTCTTCCCCGTTCTCAGAAAGCGAAGCCGTCAAAAGCGCGATTTCATTCTTGTATAATTCAGACTGGGCAAAACGAAGAGCCGTCACGACCTTGTACACGACCGCACAGCCCGAAATGTCCTTGAACGGATAGCCCGAGTCCTCGCACTTGGGGTTCACGATAATCGCAGGGCTGGGAAGCGTCTCTGGCGGCGTGTGGTGGTCAAGAACGATTACATCCATGCCCTTTGAGGAAGCGTAGGCGATTTCTTCCACATTCGAGATGCCGCAGTCCACCGTAATGACAAGCGAGCCGTATTCCTTTTCAAAATCATCGACCGCATTTTTGTTCAAGCCGTAGGGGTCAGTTCCGCCCGGAAGCCGCCAGCGCACATCGATTCCGAGCGAAGTTAGGCAGTCGTAGAGCACGGCAGTCGCGGTGATTCCGTCAACATCGCGGTCGCCGAAAATCAAAACTCGCTCGTCCTCGTCCTTCGCCTGCAAAATCCGGTCAACGGCATCTTCCATGTTGTTAAAAAGAAAGGGATTGTGAAGGAAGCGCAAATCGTCCTCCAAAAAGAACTGCACATCGCTCCCCTCAGTGATTCCGCGCCGCGCCAAAATCGAAGCCGTGAGCGCATTCACGCCGAACTTGTCGTACAACGCGCCCACATCAACGCGGGTAATATGTTTTTTAATCCAATTTTTCATCGTTAATTCCGAGAAAAGAATAGCATAAAAAAAGGATTTAGTAAATTTCTCACAGAGGTCACAGAGACCACAGAGAATTTTCAGAACGATGAACTTTCTTCCCGTTCATTACACTCTCTGTGCGCTTTTTTGCTCTGTGAGGAATTTAAATTTTTCCGCTCGCTTTATCCTTCAAAATCAAGCTCCGCAATGCCTCGACGGCTACGGAAATTGCCGCTTCGGTGTCGTGCGCCTGCTTGTTCGGTAAGCCTTTTTTCGCCCGCTCTTGGTTCGCCACCACGAGGAAGCATGAGCCCACGCGCACGCGCAAGAACAACCCTGCGATAAACAACGCCGCGCTTTCCATTTCGCTTGCAAGGCAGCCCATTCTGAGCCACGCCTGCCACTTGTTTTCAAGCTCGTAGCTCACAGGCATAATTTCAGGCTCGTGCTGACCAAAAAACGAATCCTTGCACTGCACCACGCCCACATGATTGGGAACACCGAGTTTTTGAGCGGCGGCGGCGAGCGCGTTCACACAGTCAATGTTCGCCACGGCAGGATACTCAATCGGGGCAAATTCACGGCTCGTGCCTTCCATGCGCACAGCTCCAGTCGCAATCACGATGTCACCGCCCTGCACTTCTTCCTGCATACCGCCGCATGTTCCCACGCGAATGAATGTGTGCGCACCGCATTTTGAAAGCTCGTCAATCGCAATCGAAGCCGAAGGTCCGCCGATTCCTGTTGAAGTGACGCTCACGGGCACTCCTTCAAGCGTTCCTGTGTAAGTGACATACTCTCGCACATCGGCGACGAGTTTTGCGTTATCAAAATGCTCTGCAATCTTCGCGCATCGCTTCGGGTCGCCCGGCATAATCACATATTTTCCGATGTCCTCAGGCCCTACCCCCGTGTGATACTGTTTTCCTGAACCTTCTGTGTAATCAACCATACTTTCCCCCTTTTAAAGAATTCCGATTCCCGATTCAAGAGATTTTAGCTTTGTGCCGCACGCTTGCTCGATGAGCGCGTAGGCAAGAGCCTTCATCTCCAAAAATGTAGCCTCCGAAATGACGATTTCGCGCACTGCTTTCGGGCTTAAGCTCGTCACCGCCTCAAGGTAGGTCAACGCCGCCTTTGAGAGCGAAAAATCCGCCTTACGCTCGCCAGAAACGCAGTCAGGGCAGACAAAGCCGTTTTCGAGCCGCGAAAAGCTATATCTCCATGATAAGGCATCATTCGTGAATTTGCCAGCATGAAGTGAAGTTCCGCAGGAAACGCAGAACGCCGTGTCGGGCTTGATTCCAAGCAGCGAAAGATACCGCCACAAAAAGCGCACCAGCCCAAGCCGAGACTCGTCTTCGCTTGAAAGCTCGATTCCGTCCAAAAATCCGTTCACAATCCGCCAGCTCTCCGCAGGAGTTCCCGCGCACTTCGTCTTAATCAAGATTTCCGTCGCAAACGAAGCCGCCCAGCTCTTAAAAAGATTCTCTCGGAACGAAAGATGATACTTTTTCACATCGAAGTCAGTGATTTTCGTCTGATTTTTGACTTCATCGCGATATAAATAGATGATTCCCGAATTCATCGGAGAGACAAGGGAACGCAATTTTGATTTTGGCCCGCCGTAGAGCGTCGCAAAGAAAATCCCCTCATCAGGTGAAAAAATCGTCACCCGCCGGTTATTTTCGCCCGACATCTGCACGAAAAGAATTAATGCTGGAGTTGAAACATTACGCATAGTTTTTTTGACGCGGATGAACGCAGATAAACGCGGATTAGAAAAGCGTTAGGGTATGGAGCCCCGAAGTAGCCGTAGGCTATGAGCGTGAGCGAAGGGCGGAACACCCGACCCGCGAAGCGGGTAACGCCAAACTTCTCACTCCTCACTCCTAACTCCTAACTATCTGAACGCCCGCGCTCGCCCCGATTCGGCTTGCACCCGCTTCGATCATCGCGCACGCTTCTTCCCAGTTGTGGATTCCGCCGCTTGCTTTTACGCCGAGACGGTCGCCCACCGTTTTTCGCATGAGCGAGACCGCGTGAGTTGTCGCGCCGTTCGGAAGCAATGTTCCGTCCGCGCCTTTTAAAATCGCAAAGCCTGTGGAAGTCTTCACGAAATCCGCGCCCGCTTTTTCTGCCGCCTCGCAGCATTTTACGATTTCGTCATCGGAAAGATAGCAAGTCTCCAAAATCACCTTGACGATGATTTTTGGATCGCCCGGAATATCGACATCGTTCACCGCACAGCGCACGGCATAAATTTCTTCAAACACATCGTCCCACTCGCCGTCCTTCACAAGACCGAGATTCACGACCATATCAACCTCGCGCGCGCCGTCATAGACCAAAAGCCCCGCCTGGCTCGCCTTGTCGTCAATAGAATTCGCACCGAGCGGAAAGCCGACCACCGTGCAGACCTTCACTTCGCTCCCCGAAAGTTTTTCTGCCGCCAGAGGCACATACGAAGGATTCACGCAGACCGAAGCAAAGCCGTATTTTTTCGCCTCGTCGCAGAGTTTTTCAATATCGGCTTTCGTTGCGCACGGATTTAAATTCGTGTGGTCAATCATCGCCGCGATTTTCTTGATGTTTTCAACGTTCTTTTCCATAGGAGATGATTGTAGCATGAATTACGGAAAACCGCCACAAAGAAAATGTTAGCCGCTTCTAATTCGTTCGTTAGCGTCCCCTAATTCGTTCGTTACGCTCTTGTTTTCTGATTTTTTCACGTTTATACTTACACTATCAAATTTTTTTGAGAGGTACTAACTATGGCAATGAAAATCGATCCAAGCGTTTGTGTAAACTGTGGAACTTGTGAGCCGGACTGCCCGGTCGGAGCAATTTCTGAAGCTGACGGACACCGCGAAATCGACGCAGGAAAATGCGTAAGCTGCGGAACATGCGCTTCTGAATGCCCAGCATCAGCAATCTCTGAGGCATAAGTTCATTCTTATAGCAAAGGCTGCCACACGGCAGTCTTTTTTTTTTCGCCCGCATGCTTTACAATCGAGGCATGTTCATCGTTTTGCTGTTTATCTGTGCCGCGCTCTGCTCGCTGCTCGTCTACCCGCTCTGGCTTTTTGCGACTACTCAGGCACTCGCCTATTCTATAACCGTTGGCTCGCTTCTCGTGCTCGCGCTCGTCTTTTTTTGCATCACGCGCATCAAAAAACACGGCGCAAAATCATCTCTCCGCGTCATTCTCCACGCGCTCACCGTTATTTTTGCGCTCTCGCTCGCCGCGCTCTTCGTGCTGAACAAACAGCGCGTTTTTGCCCTGCTTTCGCTCATCGGAGCAAGCGCGCTCTTTTTTCTCATCTCGCGCGCCCTTAAACCAACGGCGCGGGAACTTTCTTCCGAAAACGACTGATATGACTCACAGCGCGCGGACGTCCGTTTTTCTGCTGATTTTTCTCATCGTGCCATCATCGCTCGCTCTTACAGCGCAAACAGATGACGAAACGCCTCAAAATCTCACCATCGTGTCAAAAGAAGACTGTATTGCCATCGAAACTCCGAGATTCATTCCGCCGCGCTCGGCAAAAACCGACGAAGAACGAGAGACCATCACACAGAGCAACGACATCTGGCAGCAATACCAAAAAGACATCGAGCGGTACAACAAAATCAAAAATCTTCCGAAATACTACTCCGCCGCAAAAATCCGAGATGAAGACAAACCTCGCGCGCTTTTTTACACCTACACGGTTCAGGACGACAAAGACAAATATCTGAACACATTCAACGGACTGTACGCCCGGCTCCAGCAAAGTCAGGGTGCGTTTGCGACGATTAACCATATTTCACATCAAGATGATATAAAAACGGGCATCACGGTGATTCTGCCGATTCCACAAGGGCTTTTTATTCCCAAAAAAGCAGATTCGACGCTCGAAATCTTGCTTCAAAAAGAATATGCCGCGCTCATCACGGAACATACGCCGCTCTATGAAATCAACGGCGAAACATTTTATTTTCTCCGCGACAAAACATTCACGCAGACGCAAATCGCCTTCTTTCACGACAAGGGCATGCAGCTTCCGCTGAGCAAAAAAATCGTCACGTCTGAATTTGGCTACCGCACCAGCCCGATTACCGGCGACTGGAAGCTCCACGCGGGAATTGACCTCGCCGCCCCGATTGGCACGGAGGTCTTCGCCTGCAAGAGCGGAACAGTCTCCGCCGTCGAGCAAAACCACCCGCTCTACGGAAAATACATCGACATCAGGCACAACGGGAACACGACGAGCCGCTACGCCCATCTCTCAAAGACGCTCGTCACGAAAGGTCAGACGGTCTCTACCGGGCAAACCATCGGCTTGGTCGGCACGACTGGCGCTTCGACGGGGCCGCACCTGCACTTTGAAGTCCGCGAAAACGGAACGCCCACCGATCCCGCAAAACAAATTCGGAATTTTTAGATAAATTTCAGCAAAACGCGTGCTTTTGCATAGAAAAAGAATACGGCATGCACTATACTTGAAGTGATTTTTTACGCTATGAAAGCCGTTGGTTTACATTCAATTCTAGACACTGTAAAGAGATTTTCGCTTTTCTCGCTCATCGCACTCTCATGCGCGCTTGTATCGGGCGAAAATTTCCGTGTGCGAAAGCTCATTCCAATCGCATTCACAGACATTCACGAAAAAATCACGGTCGAGTCGGGCATTAACGACGCGCTTTTCATTACGCTGCCTGCTGATATTACGTACGTAAGCGGCGTCGAGCTCACGCTCAAAGTTCCCGAAGAAATCGCAACATGGCGAGACTCTGTTGCCTACATGCTGTACGAAAAACTGAACCCTGCCCCCACTGAAAAAAATCAAAACTATTACGGCGAACGCGCTTTTTTGGAAACAATTCCCGGGCAACTTTCACTCACGCTTTACATTCCGATTTCAAACGACTTTTCAATAAAGGACAGCCCCTACTCTGTCAAACTTCCGCTCTATACGGATTACAAAAACGGCATGTTTCTTCGTTTTATGATGGTCATGAAGGGCGTTCCCGAATCGCTCGAACGCGCAATCATTTCTATTACCGCAAAGCCCGTCCTCAAGAATGAAGGAGCGCTCTCGCTCACCACGACACCTGCATCTTCAGATGAAAAAAAATATTCGGTCTTCATTGACGATACGCCTGTCCAAGAGACTGACTTCAAAAACAAAATATTCTCAACGGGCGAGCACCATCTTTCTATTGTCAGCGATTCATACCGCAATGAACTTCGCACATTCAGAATCGAACAGGCAAAGACAACGACGTTACACATACAGCTGCGCGGAATCGAACCACTTCTAAAAATTCTTAGCCCCAAAGATACAAAGGTCTTTTTGGACGGCACGGAGATTGCAGTCACTACAGAGCCTCTTGTCATTACGCAGGGAGAGCACAACGTCAGATTCGTTATCGGCGATTATGAAGTCATAAAAACGGTTTCAGCGGTCAACGGACGAACGTACGCAGTCAATCTCAACGTTGATGCGACTATCTCTGAGGAAGAGTGACAAACTTCAAAAAATAGTGCAGAATTTATCCGCAAAACACTAAAGATTTTCCGACTTTCATGCGATAATATAAAAGTCGGGCACACAATTATCCCCTCCCACCCATTGGTGCCCGACTTGCCTGATGGGCAACTGGGCTGTCGTTTGACAGCCCTTTTTTATTTCTGTATTCTATGAAAATGCAAAAATTGAGCAAATTCACCATCGTGATGGTTTCAGGGCTTTTTTTCTGCGCGATTTTGTTTGGAGCCGCGCTCGGACTTGCCCTCTCAAATACAAAATATATAATCGACAACGAAAACTTCACCGAATTCGACACAGCGCTTCCGACGCGCATTCTTGACATCAACGGCGAGCTCATCACCGAGCTTGCAAGCGAAGAAAAGCGCGAGATTATCAGCATCAACAAGCTGCCCCAGCACATGATTGACGCGCTCGTCTCGCGCGAAGACCGCATTTTCTACAAACACCACGGATTCAGCGTAAAGGCATTGTTCCGCGCAGTCATCGGACAAGCCCTTCATCTCTCGCTCGGCGGAGGCTCTACGCTCACGCAGCAGATTGCAGGCACGCTCTACTGCGACCGCCGCGACATGTCATACATGCGAAAGCTCAAGGAATTGTGGTGGGCGATTCAAATGGAGCGCCGCTTTTCAAAAGACGAGATTCTTGAGTTGTATTTAAATAAAATCTACTTCGGTGGCGGCACATACGGCGTCAACGCGGCAAGCAAATACTATTTCGGGCACGATGCAACTGAAATCACACCCGCTGAGGCGGCAATTCTCGTTGTTCAGCTCTCAAACCCTGCCTACTATAACCCGTTCGAATACCCAAACCGCGCGATGGATCGACAAAAATACGTACTCACCTCTATGGTCGAATCAGGCTTCATCACACAGGCACAGGCTGACGATTCATTTGAGTCGTACTGGGCGAATTTCGACTACACGCGCACGGGAAACGCGGCAACGATAAACAAAGAAGACAAAGCGCCCTGGTTTTCAGAGTACGTACGGCGCGAACTTGCCGACATGATTTACGGCACTGACGACATTTACTCATCAGGCTTTACCGTCAATACGACGCTCAACCTCAAGAATCAGATTGCCGCACAGAGCGCGATGGAACGCTACATCGCGTATGCAAACCGAAGCTACCAACGCTCTAGCAGCGAACGGCAGAACGCCGCTTTTCAAATCTACACGCCGATTACCGAACTGCTGACGCTCACGTTCAATCTCGGCTCACTCAAAGTCTCTGAACAACGAAATGAGGCGCTCGCAATCTCTACCTACACAAAGACTATCAATCCAATTGTCGATGTCATGTCGCTCATAACGGGCATTGACTCGCTCAAACTCGGCGTAGCGAACAAGGCAAACGCGGTCGCAAAATCAAACGTCGGCAAAAACGTCATCGAAGGCACGATGATTGCAATCGAAAATTCCACCGGCTACATCACCTCGCTCGTCGGCGGAAGCAAATTCGACGGCGAAAACCAGTTCATCCGCGCGGTGCAGGCAAAATTACAGCCGGGCTCTTCGTTCAAGCCGCTTTACTACAGCGCGGCAATCGACTCACGCCAATACACGCCGAGCACAATTATCTCAGACACGCCAATCGTCTTCCACACGGCGGACGGAAAGCCCTACATTCCGCAGAATTTCCGCGGTGAATGGAAAGGCGACGTAGAATTATGGTATGCGCTCGCCCACTCAATGAACGTGCCGTCACTCAAGATTCTCGATGGCATCGGATTCGATACGGCAATCAACCGCGCGATTGACTTGCTCGGCGTTCCAAAAGACGAGATTCCCTACCGAGGATTCGTTCCCGGTTATCCAATTGGTTTGGGTGTCTGTTCGGTACGCCCGATTGAGCTTGCGCACGCATACGCCATTTTTGCAAACGGCGGAAAAGAAGTCATACCTATCGCAATCCGAAGTGTCGAAGACAAAAACGGCACGGTTTTTCTCAATCCAGAACGGGAAGTCCGCCAAAAGCAGCAGGCAAAAGGCGCGGCGGCTCAGATTATCTCACCCGAGACCGCGTATGTCATGACCCGTCTGCTTGAAAACACCGTCAAATCGGGAACGCTCGCAGGTCCGACAGGAAACGGCTCAAAATTCACGTACCGAGACGCAAAAGGCAGAAAATACACGATTCCCGCAGCCGGCAAAACGGGCACGACGCAGAACTGGGCTGACGCATGGACGGCATGCTTCACTCCGTACTACACGTCGATTTTCTGGTTCGGATTCGACAAACCAGGGCAATCGCTCGGCTTACAGCTCACCGGCTCAACGCTCGCAGGATACGCAATGGCGAGTTTTATGGAAAAAGCGCACGAAGGGCTTCCCTACAAAGACTTTACCAAGCCCTCGAACGGCACGGTCGATGTCACCGTCTGCTCAGTCAGTGGCGGTCTTCCCACTGAAGAATGTGGCTCTCACACCATCAGGCTCACCTTCCTCGAAGGCACACAGCCGACCGAATTGTGTACAGTGCACTCAGGGAATTCGACGGGGCGCATCTTGGGTATCTATCGTCTTGAGCAGGAATTGTACCGCGCAGGATTTGCAAGCGATTTACTCATAAAAGATGATGCGCCGCTTTCGTTTGATTTGGAAGGAACGGCAACGACATTCACGTCAGCAATGAGCGAATCCTATGACTTCTTGCAGGAAGATGAATTCGGAAACGCGCCCGATTACAATTATCTTTTGGATTAGTGTCACATTAAAAAAACACAACACATGCAACGGACATAAAAAAAGCCGCCCTTTCGGACGGTTTTTTTTGTGCTCAGAGCGAATTACTTAGAGTAGTATTCGACGACCATCTGGTCATTAATCTGAACTGGGATTTCTGAACGCTGCGGAAGACGAGCAAGTTTTCCTGAGAAATTGTCGTCGTCGCGCTCGAGGTAGTCAAGTTTAGCCTTGTTGTTTGCAAGGTAGGTAGCCTTGAACTGCTCGCTTTTGCGCATTTTCTCAACCAAAGAGATAGTTGAACCAACTTTGACCGCGTATGACGGAATGTTGATAACTTTGCCGTCAACTTCGATGTGCTTGTGGCTGACCATCTGGCGAGCCATGCGGATTGATGAAGCGAATCCCAAGCGATAAACGAGATTGTCAAGGCGTGTCTCAAGTGCGACCAAAAGCGCAACACCTGTCATCTCCTTAGAACGAGCCGCCTTTTCGAAATAGCGGCGAAGCTGCTTTTCAAGGATGTTGTAGTAAGCCTTAACTTTCTGTTTTTCGATCAAGTGCAACGCATAGTCAGAAGATTTTTTTGTCTTCTTAAATGCAGGTGCTCCTGCCCTGTCAAGTGCCTTTGGGTGTCCACAAACATTGACACCAAGTCGTCTACATTCCTTAAAACGAGGATTGCGTCGTGTAGCCATTTTATGCTCCTAAAAAATGTAATCAAGGCATTTTCCACTAGCCGCGAGGAAAAAGGTGCTTGATTTTTCAAAGTACTGTTTAGAGGGAAGCTAAACAGTGAAAAGAATAATATCATTTTGCACATTTTGAATCAATATGATATACTGATTCTCGGTGGGATTAGCGATGCTTCAAAAAAGTGATTCACAGATTTACATAATCGGCGCGGGCTTTGCCGGGCAGATGATTGCGTCCGATTTAAAACGCAAAAAGGTATTCGGCACCGTCGCGGCTTTTTTGGACGACGACTCATCTCTCATCGGAAAGCAGATTGACGGCATTCCCGTTTTAGGTCCGATTTCTGATGTCGCAAAACTCTTGCGCTGCGGCCCAATGGACGAGGCAATCATCGCGATCCCCTCAGCTCCCACCGAAAAAATCCGCGAGATTTACGAAATTCTTAAAAAGTGCGGTTTTTCCCATATCCGCATTTTGCCAAGCGTGAGCCAGATTGTTGACGGCAAAGCGCACTTGGTTCAGACGCGCGAAATTGACCCGCTCGACATTCTCGGTCGCACTCCCGTGATTATTCCGCTTCATGAAAGCCTCAATTACCTTCGCGGAAAGCGTGTTCTCATTACGGGCGCGGGCGGCTCAATCGGCTCGGAGCTTTCACGCCAGCTTTTGAGCGGCGGGGCTGAGCGATTGTATCTTTTCGGGCACGGCGAAAATTCCATCGTGCAGATTTACCGTGAATTGCATGTCTTACAGCAAGAGGGCGTGGGCGAAAAAGCGACGGTCGTTCCGATTATCGGCGACATGAAAGACCGCGAGTATGTGCGCTACATTCTCAAAAAAACGCATGCCGATGTGATTTTCCATTGTGCGGCGTACAAGCATGTTCCCATGATGGAAGAAAACCCCGTCGCGGTGATTGAGAATAATGTGTTCGGCACAAAAAATCTCTTGGATGCGGCGATTGAAGCGGGCGTTCAGCGGTTCGTGTTGATTTCGACCGACAAGGCGGTAAGCCCGGTGAGCGTGTACGGAGCGAGCAAAATGCTTTCGGAAAAACTCATTCTCCAGTACGCAAAAAAGGCGGCGCAGAATCAAAAATTCATGTTCGTGCGCTTCGGAAATGTGCTCGGCTCGCGCGGCTCGATTCTTCCGCTCTTCCAGCAACAGATTAAGACGGGCGGGCCTGTCACCGTGACCGACAAAAACATGGAGCGCTTCTTCATGACAATCCCCGAAGCCTGCTCGCTCGTTTTGGAAACGGGCGGTGTGGGCGAAAACGGTCGCTCCTATCTTTTGGACATGGGAGAGCCGCTTAAAATCATCGACTTGGCGGAGCAGATTATCAAATTCTCGGGGCTTGAGCCAGGAAAGGACATCGAAATCAAAATCATCGGGGCGCGGGAGGGAGAGCGCGTATATGAACCGCTCTGGCTCAGCGAGGAAAATCCGCAAAAAACCGAATACGAAAAGCTCTTGGTTCTCAAAAATATTGAATTCGGCGACGATGCGCTCGACACGCTTCTTTCAAAACTCGAGCCAATCTGCTATTTTAAAGGCGACGAGGAGAAATTCCGCAACAAGGAAGAACTTCTTTCGATTCTGAGGGCGGCAGTTCCGAGCCTTGACGAATATTACAAAATCACGAAGAAAGACGAGTCGATGAATTTGTAGGAGATAGTATGGCAGAAATCAAAGTTCCGTTTTTTAAGCCCTCGTTTGATGATGAAGAAAAAAAAGCCGTCTGTGAGGTGATTGACTCAGGCTGGCTCACCACGGGAAAGGTCACGCATGAATTTGAGCTTGAATTCTCCGCATTCGTGGGGGCACAGCACGCGCTCGCGGTGAACTCAAACACGAGCGGCATGATTCTCGCGATGGAAGCATGCGGTGTACGGGAGGGAAAAGCAGTCATCACCACGCCCTACACCTTCGTTTCCACGGCGGCGAGCGCAGTTCACTTGGGCGGAGATGTGTTTTTTGCCGACATCGAAAAAAATTCCTATTCAATCGACCCTGCCAAAATCGAAGAAATCTTACAGCGCGACACGGAGCACAAGGTCTGCGCGATTGTTCCCGTGCATGTGGCGGGAAATTTGTGCGACATGGAAAAAATCTGTGCGCTTGCAAAAAAATATTCCACGAGCGAGCACAAAATCTATGTGATTGAGGACGCGGCGCATTCCTTCCCCTCGCCCACCAAGAACGGCTACGCGGGAACGCTCGGCGACATCGGCGTGTTTTCGTTCTACGCGACCAAAACGATGACCACGGGAGAAGGCGGCATGATTACCACGAATGACGACGGATTGGCAAAACGAATGAGCCAAATGCGGCTTCACGGCATGAACCGCGATGCATGGGACAGATACACGAACCCAAAAGCGAGCTGGGAATACGACATCATAGCTCCGGGATTCAAGTCAAATCTTCCTGATGTGCTTTCTGCAATCGGGCGCGTTCAGCTCAAAAAAGCCGTGTCGTTCGACGAAAAACGCAAAAAAATCGTAAAATTGTACAATGAAGCCTTCAAAAACCTCGACTTTGTGATTCTTCCGCCTGACGGTGAGGGAAATTCATGGCACTTGTACCTGCTTCACTTGGACAGCTCAAAACTTGACTGTGACCGAAACACATTCGCTTCTGAATTGCAGGCTCTCGGCATTGGGATTTCAATGCACTTCATCGCGATTTTCAACTTCACTTACTGGCGTGAAAAATACCCCGACTTCCGTGCCGAAAATTTCCCGAACGCGGACGAGCATTCACAGAACACGATTACACTTCCGCTCTTCCCCGACATGACGACAGAGCAAGCCCAAATCGTAATCGACGCGGTAAAGGCGGTGGGAGAAAAACACCATGTGCGCTAAACGGAAAGCCGCCGACAAAAAAAAGATTCTCTTCTCAGACGAATTCTACTCGGACATGAGCGAAAAAGACATGCTCCACGCCGTTTTAATCCGAAGTCCGTTCGCGTACGGCACGATTTCTTCAATCGATTTTGCGCCGAAGACAAAAATTCCCGAGGGCTACGTACTCTTTACGCACGCCGACCTTCCCGCAAAAAAACAGGTGTCGATTCTCGGAACAGACATCCCCGTTCTCTGCGCGGGCGAAATCGCCTACAAGGGCGAGCCTGTCGCGCTTCTCGTGGGCGAAGATAGAGATGTGCTAGAGGAACTCAAAGCCGTCGTCCGCATTCATCTCGATAAAAAAGAACTCAAAAAGAACGAATCGCGTTTCAGCCGTGCCTACCGCTCGCTTTCGGTCTCGCTCCGTGACGGATCGCCACTTGAGCAAAGCATCACCTCTCTCAGAACTACGCTCGAAAATTTCACGAAACCAAAGGAAATCGTCGCTAAACGAAAAATCGTCGTCGGTAAAAGCGAAGACATTTTTTCTGCTGAAGAGAAAGCCGCATTCATCGTCGAAGGAACATGGAAAAATCAGATTTCCTACGCGTCACACAGGGAAACAGACGGTGTGCTTGCGCAAGTTAAGGCGGGAAACCTGCACATCGCCACGTCGAGCCAGTGGATTGGGCAGTGCTTGAACACAGTCGCGGCGGTGACAGGCTTTCCACCAGAAAAAATATTCCTCACGCGAACAAAAATTTTCAGCAAGACAACGGTTTCGCTTTGGCAAAACGGCATTCTCGCGTCTCTCGCCGCTTTTGCCGCAATCGAAACAGGAAAACCAGTGCGGCTCTCGCTTTCCCGCGCAGAGCAAGAAGAATTTATCGAAGGCACGAGCGACATTTCTATCTCTCATAAAACTGCAATCGACAAAAACGGCATTCTCACGGCAATGGAAGTGAGCATCGATTTTGATTCGGGCGCATACAATCCGTTTGCATCGCTCATTCTCGATCGGCTTTCTCTCGCGGCGTGCGGCATTTACAACTGCAAAAATGTGAAAATCAGCGCAAAGGCATACAGAAGCCACAATCCGCCCTCATCACACGTGATTTCACAGCTCGACACGCCTGCTTTTTTCGCCGTTGAAAACCAAATTCAGAAAATCGCTGAAATCACGGGCTTCTCCCCTGTTGACTTGCGGCAAATGAATAAGGCAGGAGGCTTGCAAAAACACACAGAGCCGTTCACCTTTTCATTTGGGCGTTCGAGCGATGCAATCAATGCCGTTGCACTCCGAAGCGACTTCAAACGAAAATACACGGTCTCACGCCTTGCAGAACAGGGCAGATACGAAGCAGAAAATGACCAGCCCTACTCGCCACCGCTGAGGGGAATTGCTCTCGCCTGCGCCTTTGAAGGCAGCGGCTATTTTGGCGAGGATTTCGAGAAATCCCCCGTCTCAGTGCAAGTCACCGTCACCGAAGAAAAAAAACTTGTCGTGCATGCAGTGCCCCCGAGTGTAGCACTCAAAGAAATTTGGACAAAACTCATCCTCGACAGCCTCATAATCGAAAAGCGAAACATCCTCTTTACCGGAGAGACGGGAGATGACTCGCCCAAAAAGAAAGGTAATGCGGTCTCGTTGCCTGAAGGACTCGTAGGAAATGCAAGTATAAAAACGATTCTCTTGCAAAAGTGCATAGATTCCCTCAAACGAAAAAAATTTGACGGCACGCCCATTTCAGTGCGGAAATCGATTCCAACTGCCCGAAAAAAAGCATGGAGCCAAGCGGAATTTTCAGGAACTCCGTTTTATAACACTGCGTTTGGCACCTGTACTGTAGAACTGGAACTCGACACCTGCACATTCCGCGAAAAGCTCAGAAAAATCTGCGTGATTATCGATGGCGGAAAAATCATGCACCCGAAAGCAGCAGAAAACGCTGTTCACCGCGCGATTGCCCACTGCCTTGCCTCGCTCGTCAGCGAAGAAACGCTCCGCTGTCCGACTATCAGCGTGCAATTCACGCAATCTGAGGAAGAGCCAAAGCAAATCGGCTCGCTCATTTACGCAATTCTTCCAGCCGCGTATGCCTCCGCGCTCTCTCAGGCGATTGCTGCCCCCGTCGAACGGCTTCCGCTCACAACGGAAAGCCTTTTTAAACTGAGCGAGGAGCATAGACACACAAAACAAACAGCGACAGAGGACAAACAATGAAAATTCCAGTGCTTTTGAACAGTGAAAAAGTTATTCTCGACGCAAAGCCGACAGAAAACGTGCGCGATGTGCTCAGAAGATACGGCTTGCTCTCCGTCAAGGAAGGATGCGACAAAGGCACGTGCGGCTCATGCACAATTCTGCTCGACGACAATCCCGTTCCAAGTTGCATTATTCCCGTCGGCATCGTGCGAAACGCATCCATCGAGACGCTCGAATTTTTCTCTCTCACCAAAGAAGGCGAAGGCATTCTCGCAGGATTCAAGCAGGCAGGCGTTTCAATGTGCGGCTTTTGCAACAGCGCACGGATTTTTTCAACCTATGCGCTGCTCAAAAAAACGTACCGCCCCACGATGGATGAGCTTGAGCAGCTTGCAGACAGTATTGCATGTACGTGCACAGACCGAAAAACCTTTATGAACGGAGTCGTTTACGCGACAGCAAACAAGCACGACAGAGAAGGACGCAGAAATGGGCTCATCTAAAACTTTTTTTTACGCAAAGAATCTCGCCGACGTGTTTTATCAGCTCAAGACGATTTCCGACCTAACGATTGTCGGCGGCTGCTCTCACTTTGCGGGAAAGACGCTTCCCGACAAAGCACTCTCAATCCGCGACATACCGGAGCTCAAAGTCATCGACAAACATGAACGCTATATTGATTTCGGGGCCGCGGTCACACTCGCAGAAATTGAGTCATTGGGCGAGGCAAATCTTCCTCCCTGTATCTACAAAGCAATCACGACCATCGCGACTCCGAATATACGCAACATCGCGACGATTGGCGGCAACGTTTGTGCGCACGGATTTTACAACACGTTGTATGCCCCGCTTGTCGCACTCGATGCACGATTGGAATTTCAGAACGGAACGGACTCCGTGTTCCAGGCAATCAGCCGATTTGAACACATACCGAAGGGCATGTTACTCTCAAAAATTCGCTTGCCGACCGAAGAATGGGAAGTTGCCGTGTTCAGACGGCTCGGTCCATCAAACGCGTTGAATGAACTTTCAGCGGGATTTGTGTTTCTCGCAAATTCGCAGAAAAACCAGATTTCAGATTTACGGCTCAGTTTTGCGGGAAGTATTTTGTTCCGAGACATCGACCTTGAGAACAAATTGATTGGCGCGCATTTACCGCTTTCACAGACGGCAATCTCAACGTTTTTACTTTCCGCAGAGAGCGCATTTGAAGCGGCAATCAAAAACGAGCGCGTGCCACCGATTCTCAAAAAGCAATTCTGGAATCTGGTGAAATATTCGCTCGAGCAACTCACGTAAAAACGGAAAATTGAAAGTTGAAAATTTTCCGGTTTCAATTTTCACTTTATCAACATGCAGTCGCCATAAGAAAAGAAGTGATACTTTTCTTCAACGGCTTTTTGGTAGGCGTTCAGAATGTGCTCGCGACCGGCGAACGCGCTTACGAGCATGATGAGCGTGCTTTCGGGCGTGTGGAAATTCGTGAACATCTGGGTTACGCACTTGAAACGGTAGCCGGGATACATGAAGATGTGCGTCGCGCTTGATCCGCCTTTTACGAAGCCGTTTTCATCGCTCGCGCTTTCAAGGGTGCGCACGCTCGTTGTTCCCACGGCGAGAATCGGGCGACCGTTTTTTTTTGCCTGATTGATTTTTTCTGCAACATCGAACGGAATCGTGTAGACTTCCTCGTGCATTTTGTGCTCTTCGATGTTCTCGGTGCGAACTGGCAAGAATGTGCCTAAGCCTACGTGAAGCGTGACGAACACGCGCTCAATGCCTTTTTCGTCAAGGCGGCGGAACATCTCTTCGGTAAAATGCAAGCCCGCCGTGGGGCAAGCAGAGCTTCCCGTTTCTTTGGCGTAAATCGTCTGGTATCGCTCACTGTCCGTGTCGTCGTCTTCGCGGCGGATGTACGGCGGAAGCGGAATATGCCCGTTTCGGGAAAACCAGTCGTCATCAAGGCGGCTCTCGAACTGAATCGTGCGGAACTCGCTTCCCGCGTCGCTCTCATGCGCAACAATCGTACCGACCGAGCCGTCCGCAAAGCGATAGGAATTTCCCGGCTTTACTTTTTTTGCGCCCTTGACCATCGTGTGCCAAAGAGTGCCTTCGGGAGTCATTTGATTGAGGAACATGAACTCGCGCTCAGTTCCTGAGCTGCGCTCTCTGCCGCCCTGGCCCTCGACTTCGGACAGTTTTATTCCGTAACAGCGGCTTCGGCGCACCTTTGAGTTGTTGAAGACCATGAGCGTGTCGGGCGAGATAAGAGACGGCAAATCGTCCATCGAAAGATGGGTGACTTCTCCCGTCGCTCGGTTCAAAAGCATGAGCTTGTCCTGCCCGCGCACACCGCTCGGTTTTTGGGCAATCAGTTCTTCGGGAAGGTCAAAATAAAAGTCAGAAAGTTTCATAGCAAATCCTGACTTTTATTTTAGCGATAACAGCCTTCTGTTGCAAATTACACGTGGAATTGGTTAATCTGACCGCCGATTTCAGAAATCGACTCGTTCATTTTACCGGCGATGCCGTTCAACGCCGCGCCCGTCTCGTTGATTTTGCGCGCGCCGATTGACATTTCTTCCATGCCCTGCGTCATCGTCATTGTGGCGTTCTGCAAAAGCTGGACTTCCTTCAAAATCATCTGGTTTCCTTCCGCCATTTCGCTCGATGCGTTGCGAACCTCAACCGTGCTGTCGTTCATGTTGTGGAGCGCATCAGTAATCTGCTTAGAGCCTTCGTTCTGCTCTTCCATAGCCGCCTTAATCTGCATGACGAGCGCATCGGTTTCTTCAAGTTTGCGGGAAACGCTCTCAAATGCGATGCTTGCCTCGCCCGACGCCGATACGACTTCCTCGATAGAATCGCGGATTTTGTTGATGCCGTCACCAATCGTCTTTGACTGAGCCGTTGAGGTTTCGGAAAGCTTACGGATTTCGTCAGCGACGACCGCAAATCCCTTGCCCGCCTCGCCCGCATGAGCCGCCTCGATTGCCGCGTTCATAGCGAGAAGATTCGTTTGGCTTGCGATATTTGCAATCGCGACGTTTGCGTCTTGCAGCATTGCGCTCTGTGACTCAATCTGCTCGATTCGGTCGTTGACCGCCTTTTGCTTAGAGATACCGACCTGTGAATTCGCGCGTAAATCGCTGAATGAGTGCGCCATTTTGTCCATAGAGGCATTGACTGACGAGATATTGCCAATCATCTCTTCGACCGCCGCGCTCGCCTGAGTGACGCCGCTCGACTGCGATTCAATCATGTGCTCAAGAGACTCGATGTTTGACGCAATCTCGTTGACCGCGCCCGCCGTCTGGCTGACCGACTGGTTCTGACTGTCAATCTGGCGGCGCATAGAATCGATGTTCGCGATAATCTCGGTGATTGAGCTTGCCGTATCGTCGACGCTCGCGTTCATGTCAGAGCCGACGCTGCCGAGCGTTGCGTTCGAGTCTTTAATCTTTGAGATGATGCTTTGGAGTTTTTCGGTAAAGTTGTTGAATCCCTTGACGACGTTGCCGATTTCATCGTTTGAGGTGACTTTGATTCGCTTCGTTAAGTCGGCATTTCCGCTCGCGATGTCAGTAATTGAAGTCTCGACGGATTTGAGTGGCTTGAGGCTTACCGTGATAATCAGCGCGCTGAAAATACCGGCAAGCACGAAAATAACCAGCACGACAAAGACCATAGAAAAAGCCATTCGCGTGATTGCGCCAAAGAATTCGACATACGGAGCCATACAGAACACTGCCCAATCGCAGCCGCCACCGACCGGTCGGTACGATGCGACCATGAGCTTTTTGCGCCAGGGTTCAAAGAATGCCTTATACGCGACGTTTCCAGACATAGCGTCAATAATCGCCTCTTTCATCTCACCCGTCGTGGAATCTTTGAGCACTTGCCCGTCCTGCACGTATTTGACGTCAGCATCTCCGACCGTTTTTCCGTTCTTCATGTTGATGATAAACGGATGGCTTTCCTTTCCGATTGTGATTTGCTGGCACATCTCTGAGAGCGTGTCACCAAAGAAGACTGCCGCGATAACGCCGACAATTTTGTTCGTCGCCTGATTTCTGACGGGAACAGAATAGAAAAGGAGCAATTTGCCGTTTACCGGGCTGACATTTGGGTCAGAGACGAAATGCTCGCCTGCCATAGCACGAATGAAATACTCGCGGTCAGAGCAGTCAGCCAACGCGCCGTCACCCGTGATTGTGTAGCCGTCAGCGTCGTAGAAAGCGATATTTTCGTAATTAGAATCCGTTTTGCGCGCGCCGACTAACACTGTCTCCGTTTTTTCACGAATGTCGACGTCGGGATCTTGAATGGTAGAAATACTCGCAAGTACGTCGAGCATGTGGAATTCGCGCTCGTTTGCCTTGCGGATTTGTGTCGCGACATTTTCTGAAATTGCCGACACGGTTTGCTCAACGGAATCTTCCAAAGCGGGTTTTGCCATAAAATAAGCGAGAAAGCCAAGAACTCCGTTAGAAAAGATGATAATGCCCAACAACAAAAGCATGAGCTTTGCTTTAAGGCTGTTCAGTTTCATATAAAGACTCCTCTTACAGAATGTTTTAAGTCTTTATATACTACTCCCAAAGTATGAAATCGGCAAGGAAAATCTATTCAAACAGACTCGGCTGATTGTTCGCGCTTGCCTTGTATTCAAGCCCCAAGTGCTCGTATGCTTTCGCCGTGACGATTCTTCCGCGCGGGGTTCGCTGAATTAGGCCGCACTGAATCAGATACGGCTCGTAGTAGTCTTCGAGCGTGTCCTGTGCTTCGCCGATTGAGATTGCGAGCGTTTCTGCGCCCACAGGTCCGCCGCCGAAATTCTTGATGATTGAAAGCAGAATCTCGCGGTCGTAATGCTCCAAGCCGAGCGAGTCAATCTGCAATTTTTTAAGGCCGTCCTCGGTGATTTTGAGCGTAATCCTGCCGTCGCCGTAGAACTGCGCGAAATCTCTCATGCGGCGGAGCACGCGGTTTGCCACGCGGGGCGTTCCGCGGCTCGACCGAGCCATCAAAAGGGCGGCATCATCGTCGATTTTTGTGTTCAAGATTGCCGCGCTTCGCTTAATAATTGAGGCAAGTTCTTCGTGCGTGTAAAAATTGAATCGCTGAATGATTCCGAATCGCGTTTGGAGCGGCTTTGAGACCATGCCCGCCTTTGTGGTCGCGCCCACGAGCGTGAATTTTGGAATCGGGATTCGCACCGTGCGAGCTGCCGCGCCCTGACCGATTACCCAGTCAAGCTCAAAATCTTCCATAGCGATGTAGAGCATTTCTTCGATTGCGGGCTTTAAGCGGTGAATCTCGTCGATAAAAAACACCGTTCCGGGCGAAATCGTTGAAAGAATGCCCGCCAAATCTTTGGGCTTGTCGAGCGCGGGCGCAGAAGTGACTTTAAAATCCGCCCCCAACTCATGCGCCGTGATTTCGGCGAGCGTGGTTTTCCCCAAGCCCGGTGGCCCGATTAAAAAAAGGTGGTCGAGCGGCTCTCTGCGTTCCCGCGCCGCCTGAATAAAAACCGAAAGATTTTCCTTGATTTCTTTTTGCCCCAAAAACTCATCAAGCATCTTCGGGCGAAGCGAGCCGTCAGCGTTGTCGTCATCGCTCGGCACATCAGCGCGCACAATGTTCAGATTGGAAGAATCCGCCCGCACAATGTTCAAGCTTCCCGCCGCCTGCGACGCTATTTGAGAAAAATCCGTTAAATCGTCATCTTTTTGGTTATTGTATGCCATATTTTTATCCAAAAGAAATCAGAAGACAGGAATGAGAAGAAAAGCAGGCGTTGCGGGTGGCGTTTGAGCCCGCAGAGAGGGTAGCGACCAACGAAGTGGGCGCGTAGGGGGAGACTTCCCCCGCTCAATTCCTAACTTCTCACTTCTCACTTCTCATTTCTCACTTCTCACTGCGCCAACGCCACAATCGCCCGCCTAAACAAAATCTCCTCTTTTGCGTCGCGCGTTTTGTCTTTGAAGGCGACTTCGCCGTTTTGCGGCGGCTCCTTGTTCAATTCTTCGACGAGATTTGAGATACACCCTTCCACATCGCGCTTGTCGTAGCCCATGTTTGCGAGCGCGGAAACCACATCGGCATATTCGCCGCCACGGTTCACAACGACCTTTGCGCCAGGCACATCTTCATCGAGCGTGAGCTTTCCTTTGAGCGCAAGAAGCATTTTCTGCGCCGTCTTTTTGCCAAGCCCCGGAATTTTTTCCAACGCCGCCAAATCGCCGCTTTCAAGGCTTTGAATGAGCTGGTCGCGCTGGATACTGCTCATGATTTTAATCGCGCTCTTTGGACCTACACCGTCAACCTTGTTCAAGTCAAAGAACAAATCGCGGTCTTTACTTGAAGCAAAGCCAAAGAGGTTCATCGCGCTGTCGGTGTGCTGCATCCAAGTGAACACACGCGCCTTTTCACCGAGATGCGGAAGGTCGTCTAAAGCTGTGTCGGGAACGATGATGTCCCATTCAATGCCGTTCGTTTCGAGAAAAAGCTTTTGCGGAAATTTGCCCGTGATTGTGCCAGAAAGAGAATTGAACATTATCGAATCTTGCGCAAGAAGGCGTCTTTGAAGCCGTATGCCTTGAACTTCTCTACGACTGAACCATACTCGTCAATCGTGAGCGGACCGACCATCACCTGATATGCGCTCTTCGATGCATTCTGAACGAGCACAATCGGGTACTTTGCCGAATACTTGTCGACGATTGACTTGATGTTTTCTGTGTTGCTCAATGAGGCAATCTGCACGTAGTAGTAACCGCTGCGCAAATTCTTGAGCGACGGAACGACGTAATTGCTCCAGTCATTTGAAACAACCGGCTTTTCTTCAACAACGGGAGCGGGAACTGGCTCTGGAGCGACAACCGGTGCTTCTTCTGCAACAGGTGCGCTCTCTGCAACCGGCGCTTCCTCAACGACCGGTGGATTTGGCTCTGCGGGAACGAGGATAATCGGCTGATATGAGTCAACTTCTTCTTCCTCTGCGGCGACCTCAACTTCCGGCTCTTCGGCAGGAACTTCTTCGACAACTTCAACAGGAGCAGTCTCGGCAGGAACGAGGATAACCGGCTGCAACGGCTCAGGCTGTTCCTCTTCCGCAGGAGCTTCTTCTTCCACTTTCTCAAGTTTTTCTTCCGGAATCGGCGGAACTTCTTCAATCACGGGCTGCAACGGCTCTGATTCTTCACGCGGAGCAATCTCTTCAACTGGCGTTTCTTCAACGACTTCCGCAGGCGTTTCTTCGGCAGGAGCTTCGGGAAGTTCTTCTGGAACAGCAGGAACTTCTTCGATGGCTTCAGCCGGAGCTTCTTCCTCTGGAACAGCAGGCGTTTCCTCAACCGCTTCAGCTGGCGCTTCTTCAGCAGTCTCTGGCTCAGGCTCAGCAGGCGTCTCCTCGACGTTTTCATCTTCTGTCTCAGCAGGGCTTTCCTCAATCTCAGCGATGTCATCACCCTCAGACAACACGGCAGAACCGCTCGCATTTTCATCAAGGCTTCCGGCACGCTTCGTCAGTTTTACCTGCACGTTTGAGTTCGGCTTAATCCGCAAGCCTTCCGCAGCCTCGGGAGAAAGGAGAATCGCGACGCCCTCGCTCGGGTCAATCGCGCCGAGAATGAGCACGTCGACCGAACTTCCCGTCGCAGGATTCGTCACCGTCACGCTGTCGCCCGGCAGATACCCGACGGTACGCGCAAAGAGACCGCGCGGCATCGTTCCGCTGTCAGCGACAACCGCACGACCGTCAAGAGAAGGACGCGCTGCGGCAAACAAGGTCGCAACCGTAAAAATTGTCAAAATAAAGAATGTAATTTTTTTCATAGATCCCCTCTTTTATCGATACTTCATCTGAGTGTTGATTTGATACGCAACCAAGCCGGCGAACTGAGCCAAGCCCAGCTCATTGTTGTTCTTTGAGGTTGCTTTTTCCGGATGCGCGCTGCCCTCAAAGATTTCGACACCCGTCGAAACAGCATACGCTTTCCACTGTACGTTTTTAATATTCTCAAGCAAAAAGGCTTCGGGATTTGACGTATCGCTCGTGTTGTAAATGAGTTCCACCCGGACGAGCACATCCATGCCGCCCTCACGATTTTCTTTCAGCGAAGCGGTGAGCGCGCTCCGATTTTTTTCATCGGTGTCGCTAATCCACACGGGAGAACTTGAGACGATATTTCCTGTGTCAAAGAAATAATCCGTGATACTCTGCTCAAAGAGATACGATGTTGCCCAGATTTTTTCCTGCCCCGGATTATTCTGAATAATCTGAATCGAAAGCGATTTTGCGTTCGCCACCGACACACAGAGCGAAGAAACCAAGAGGAAAAAAATCGATATTACCCACCTTTTATTCATAAAAACCCCGACAGTTTTTTTCACTGTCTTTATGAATATCGGAATCTGAAAAAAAAAGTTTAAGGAAATGGAAAATTGAGAGTTGAAAATTGAAAATATTCAGGCAGTTCAATTTCAAATACGCGTGTTTTTCCGTCGTCTGTGGGAATCGTGAGACGGCTCGAACATAACAGAAGATTTTTGATTTTGAGCGTTTTTTTGGCGAGTTTGTTGAGTTTGAAAGCACCGTGCTTGTCGTCACCGCAGATTGGTGCGCCCACGCTCGCAAGGTGGATTCGGATTTGGTGCATGCGCCCCGTTCCGAGTTTTAGATGGATTTTTGAGAGCGTAAGCGGAACGAGTTTGCTTGCTTCTTCTTCGGGGTTGTCAGAAAAAACAGGCACTTCAATCGTTTTTACGTCTTCCACGGTAAAGTTCGTTACCGCGCTCTGCTCCAGCGATTTTTTTCCGTTTTTTTTGACGAGCGTTCCCGAAATCGTGCCGGATTTTTGTTTTTTTCCGTTGATGACAGGCTCTCCGAAACAAATTGCCGTGTATTCTTTTTGAACCTGCTTTGACGCGATTAACTCAATCCACGTTGCCGCCGCCTTTGCGTTCTTCGCCACGACCATAAGACCGCACGTTTCCTTGTCGAGACGGTGCACGAGATGAACTTTGAATCCGACCTGCTTTGCAAATTCTTCGTCGAGCGGATGGCTCACCCCTTGCCCGCCCTGCACGCTCATGCCCGCCGGCTTATTGATGATAAAAATCTCATCGTTTTCAAACAGAATCGGAATCTCGGTCATGCGCAAATCTTACTAAAAAAAATGAAAATTGAAAACGGAAAATGTAAATTTGTGCTATACTTCTCTCATGCGTAAAATTCTCGTTTTTATCACAGCAGTTTTTTTCTCGGTCTCTGCGTTCTCAGAAATCATCACGTCGGAGAAGTTCAATTACTCAATCGACTTTCCCGAGGGCTACCAGATTCTCGACATGGAGCAGGACGAAACAACGGTCATTTTTAAGAACAAATACCTCGACGCTCATGCGCTCATTAAAGTGTGGGAGAATTCCAAATTTTCTTCTTCGATGAACGCGCTCAAAGACACGCTCGGTCGGCTCAAAGCCACTTCCGACTATTCCGAGGCAGTCTGGCGACGGCAAAAATGCGCGATTGCCACGTTTGAAAGCGCGATGCTGCTCCCCGATTCTCAAGCGCAAGGCTGGGCGGCGTGCATCCCGCTTCCGCAGAAAAAAGGCTATCTCACGATTCTTTCGTATTCGCCCAAAGCCGTGTTTGAAGATTTGAACCAAGTGCTTGTCTCGCTCATAGATTCAGTTTTGATTGACGCGGGAAGTTTCCGCGAGCCGGGCTTGATTACCGCTGCGTTCTATCCGCGGAAGAGCGCGAAGCCGATTACGCTCTCGATTGACTCGCACACCGTTGCCACGCAGATTGATTCCGTTGACGCAGAGGCGAGCCAATTCGTGATTGACCGAGAATTCGCCGTTTTCTCGTTTTACGCGGCGAACAATCTCCCCGAAATGTTTGACGCATGGGTGCGCTTTTACCGCCTGCTCGCCCGTGACTCAATGGAGCGCGTAAAAAAAGTCTCGTTCGACATCTACACCGCCCTAAAAGACGACTGCGAGAAAAAAGACACGGAAAATCCCGACGCCGCGCTCGCGCAAGCCCTGCTCTACTGGGCGCAAGACTTCAACTACGAGCGAAAATCTTCCACCTACGACAAAGCCGACATCGAAAGCATTCCCGCGATTTTGGAAGGCGGCTCAAGCGACTGTGACGGCCGCTCACTCCTTCTCATGTGCATCTTAAAGAATTGCTCGGTTGACAGCTGCATGTTTATCTCAGCGCAGTACAGCCACGCGCTTTTGGGAGTCTGCTTCCCCGACAAGCAGGGGCAAACGATTAAAGTTGACGACGGCTTAGCCGGAAAAGAATATCTCGTGGGCGAAACCACCGCAAAAAATCTCACTCTGGGAATGATGCCCGCAAGCATGACAGACAGAAAGAACTGGCTTCCCGTGGAGCTTCCGTAAAAACCTACTTCCCACAAATCGAAAATTGTGCTATAGTCTTTTCTACAAATCGGGTTATAGCGCAGTTGGTTAGCGTACTTGTCTGGGGGGCAAGGGGTCGCCGATTCGAGTTCGGCTAACCCGACTTTAAGCGAGTTTCTTCGGAGGCTCGCTTTTTTTATTTATATCTGTGCTAATCTGTGGATAAAAAAAGATAATTTCGTTATATTTATAGAACTATGTTAGACAAAGTTTTATCCGTTATTTTTGGCTCGCAGAATGAGCGCGATGTTAAAAAGTTACTTCCCATCGTAAAGGCAATCAACGACAAAGAAGAATGGGCAAAATCCTTGCCCGCTGAAGAATACCCCAAGCAGACGCAGATTTTTAAAGAGCGGCTTTCCAAAGGCGAAACGCTCGACGACATTCTCCCCGAAGCGTTCGCACTCTGCCGTGAAGCAGCAGCGCGTGTGCGTGGCGAGCGGGCGTATGATGTTCAGCTCATGGGCTCAATCAACTTGCATCAGGGGAAAATCACCGAAATGAAAACGGGTGAAGGTAAAACGCTCGTTGCGGTTGCTCCCGCCTATCTCAATTCGCTTTCGGGAAAGGGCGTGCATGTCGTTACCGTAAACGATTACCTTGCCGAGCGCGATGCCAACACGATGCGACCCGTTTTCTCGTATCTCGGCGTTACGGTCGGAACGATTCTGTCTAACATGGACAATGCTGTCCGAAAAGAAAACTACAACTGCGACATCACTTATGGAACGAACAACGAATTCGGCTTTGACTACCTTCGCGACAACATGCAGATTGAGATGGCTCGCAAGGTTCAGCGAGGTTTCAACTATTGTATCGTTGACGAAATTGACTCTATTTTGATTGATGAGGCCAGAACTCCGCTCATTATTTCGGGCGCGGGCGAGGACGACACTTTCAAATTCTACGAGGTCGATAAATATGTCGATTTGTTTGAGGAAGCCGAAAAAGACCCGAAAACTGATGACTATTATGACGAAGTCGAAATGACTCCAGAAGAACGCGCGGCTCTCAAAGGCGACTACAAAATCGATGAAAAATCAAAGCGAGTCTCTTTCACCGACAAGGGCATGAACAAAATCGACTCAATCCTTCATCAGCACAATTTGATTACCCCCGAAAGCACGGTTTTTGACGAAGAAAATTTTGAGTATGTGCACTATTTCACTCAGGCAATCCGAGCGCACCGTTTGTACAACAAAGATGATGAATATGTCGTGCGAGACGGAAAGGTTGAGATTGTCGATGAATTCACGGGTCGTATTCTTGAAGGACGCCGCTATTCAGACGGGCTTCATCAGGCTATCGAAGCAAAAGAGCATGTCAAAATCGCACAGCGAAACCGCACGATGGCGACCGTCACCTTCCAGAATTTCTTCCGCATGTACACTAAGCTTTCAGGCATGACGGGTACGGCGGCAACCGAGGCGGTTGAATTCCAGAAAATCTACAAATTGGACTGCGTTGTCATTCCCACGAATCTTCCTGTTGCCCGCGTTGACGAGCAGGATGAAGTGTATCTCAACGAAAGCGACAAATGGAACGCAATCGTCAAGGAAATTCGTGAGGCGCACACGAAAGGTCAGCCTGTTCTGGTCGGTACGGTCTCGGTCGAAAAATCCGAGCATCTTTCAGCCCTTCTCACGCGAAACGGAATCAAGCACGAGGTTTTGAACGCAAAGAACCATGCGCGCGAGGCTTTGATTATCGCTGAGGCGGGCGCAAAAGGCGCGGTCACTGTGGCGACTAACATGGCTGGTCGTGGTACTGATATTAAACTTGGCGGAAGTTATGAGCAGCGGGCGTTGAGCCGAGTCGGAACGGAAGCCACTCCCGAAGAATATCAGGCGGCGGTCAAAGCCGAAAAGGAAAAGTGGCAGAAAGACTACGAAGAAGTGAAGGCACTCGGCGGCTTGTATGTCATCGGTTCAGAACGACACGAATCTCGCCGAATCGACAATCAGCTCCGCGGTCGTTCAGGACGACAGGGCGACCCAGGAAGAAGTAAATTCTTCATCTCTATGGACGATGACTTGATGCGACTCTTTGGTGGCGACCGAATGAAGAACATCATGACACGAATCGGCATGGAGCCGGGCGAGCCGATTTATCACCCGTGGCTTACAAAGGGAATCGAAAAGGCTCAGAAAAAGGTCGAAGAGCGAAACTTTGAAATCCGAAAGAATTTGATTGACTACGACGATGTTCTGAACGAACAGCGCGAATTCATCTATCAGCAGCGCGACTCAATCCTCGAAGACGAGAATTTGAGCGAGCGAATCATGACCACGGCAAAAGACTACCTCGACGACTGGTTCTTTGCCTACGAAAAGCACGGAAGAAAGAGCGCACAGGCTCAAAAAGAACTTGCCGAGAACATTAAGACAAACTTCGGCGTAATGTTGCCGCCCGAAATGCTTGTTGAAGAAAAAGTGCTTTCGCTTTTGCAGAACGACATCACCGAAAAGGAAACGCTCGTCGGTCACGAGCAGTTTAATATGTTCATCCGCTACCAGTACATTCAGGCAATCGACCGAAAATGGCTCGACCAGCTTGAATTCTTGGACAGTCTTCGTGAGGCAGTACACTTGCGTGGCTACGGTCAGCACAACCCGCTCACTGAATACAAAATCGACGGCTTCAACCAGTTCGACGCGATGATAGAAAAAATCCGAATCGAAATCGCAGGTCGCGTGTTCAAAGTGCGCATCCAAATAAATCCCGCACCACAGGCTCCGCGCCAGGCAATGCAGGGTAACGCCCAGCATTCAGAAGCACAGAGCATGAGCCAACAAGCCGCCGCACAGGGAAGAGGAGCGGCAATGGCGAGAAACGCGCAAGCTGCCGCAGGTCGCACGATGGCGGGAGCGAGCACCGGTCAGAGCGTCACCGTTGTGCGCACCGGTCCTAAAATCGGCAGAAACGACCCGTGCCCGTGCGGTTCTGGGAAAAAGTACAAGAATTGTCACGGAAGATAGTTTGCTAATTCATTAGGATGCACAAGATAAAAAGGATTAAATGGATATTTTTAAATTTCATCCTAATTTATCCCTTGAATCCTGTTTATCCTATTGACTTTGTGGGACTTTGGGGCTTTGCCCATTAGTTCCGATTTTTTTGACAATCAATATAGCCACGAAAGTGCAAATATCACGATTTTATCTCCCTAAGTATGCGAAAAAAGGTAGTTAGGGAGATAAAATCGCGGTTCTTTATTCGGCGGTGTAGTTGCTGTTGTACAAATAATAGTTTTTGTAAGCCGATTTCAGTTTAGTTGCGTTTGTGGCGGTGTCGGTCGCACTGAACGCGCCGATTTCCGTGCCGTTTGTATAACTAGAACTGTTCGTCTTATACCAAGTGCTTTCGGTGTCGGCAAAAGTTGCGCTCGTAAGGTTTGAGCAGTTATTGAAAGCGAATATTGCGATTCTCGTAACGCTCGCAGGAATCGTTATGCTTTCAAGTTTGCTGTTGTATTCAAAGGCGTAGTAATCGATGAGCGTTACCGTATCGGGAATTGCAAACGAAGTTCTGCCAGCGGGGAAAACAGAAAGCGTTGTTCCGCTGTTTGTGTACAATACGCCGTCAATGGCTGTATACACCGTGTTTCCATCTTCAAGCGTAAAATTGGTAAGACTTGAACACAGAGAAAATGCATCCCGCCCGATTTTTGTCACGCTTGCAGGGATTGTCACGCTTTCAAGTGCGGTACAGCCATTGAATGCGTACGAGCAAATTTCGCTTACGGAACTCGGAATCGTTATTCCTGTAAGATTTGTATTTCCCTTAAAAGCAGTGTCGAAACTTGTCACACCGTCAGGAATGGAAAAATCGCCTGTTTTTCCTGCGGGGTACAGTAGCAGCGTTTTTCCGTCAAGAGAATACACAACATTGTCGATTGATTTGAGCGCACTGTTTCCGCTTTCAACCGTCACTGTCGTAAGTTTTGAACAGCCCTCAAATGCCGAAGACGACAAATTTGTTATGCTTGCGGGAATCGTTATGCTTTCAAGGCTTGTGCAGTTCTGGAAACTGTCATATTCAATTTTTGTAGCATTTGAGCCAAGCGTAACATCAGATAATGTTGTACAGCCCTTAAATGTATAATTCTTGATTGTCGTTATTCCGCTTCCCAGTGTCGCAGACTCAAGGCTCGTACAATATTGCAAAATTCCCGTTCCGATTTCAGTAACGCTGTTGGGAATGGTTATCTTTGTAATCGGACTGTGAGCAAAAGCATATTTTCCGATAGTTGTGATTGTTTCGGGAAGTGTTATTTCTACAAGATTCGAGCAATATTCAAAAATACTGTCGGAAAGCGTTGTTACATCCGTGCTTTGTGATAAATCAAGCGACACGGAAACGCCGTTTATCGATTTTACTGCGGACGCCACGCTCGAAAGTGTGTCGTCCGTTGCGTCTGTTATGATGATAGTTGCCTTGCTTGCCGTTATTGAGGTAGCCGTTTCTGCAAGTTCCGCGACTGTTACGGTGTATGTCTTTTCATCGCTTCCGCCACCTTGCTTCGCAAACACGCCGTACATCAGGACGCTTTCCCCCGAAACCGTTACAGTTCCTTGCGCGGTGAGCGTTGCGTTTGAATTGGTAAGCGTTCCTGTCATTGTGCCGAGTATGTCGCCGCTCGTGTAGTTTACAGTCACGGAAGTTCCGCTTACGGTGTAAGTGCCTGTCGAATTATAGTAACCTGTAAGCGTGCAGTTTTTTCCGTCGGAAGCAAACGAGACTGTCTCAGAAACTCCGCTTGGGGCGGCAGAGCCGTTCATTTTAAGTTCCGTGCTTTTGTAAGAAGTGTTCGCAAGTGTGGTATCCGCCTCATCTGTGTCCGTGCTGATTTCCGTAGGAACGGTGATGCTTTCGGGCAAGCCATAATCCGCGCCGTAAAATTCTGATACAATCGGATACCATTCTTCTCTAAGATAATCGTCAGATTCGTACAAACACACATACCAATACGGAATCAGCGTCTTTCCTTTTTGCGTTTTGAACAAATCAATCGTGCTTCCTTTTGATTGATAATATGTTCCTGCTCGGCGAATCCAATATCCATAATCAAGATTTTTCATCTTCAGCATATAAGAAAAGTCCGACGGAACGGTAGGAAGCGTAGAAAGAGTTAAAATTCCTGTCTTTGCGTTGAAACTGACCTCTCCACCCGAAACCGAAGCCACGAGTTCACCAAATTTTCCGTTCGTTATCGAAACAAAGTCGCTTTTTCCGCTCGTTTTCGTGAAGTTGCCATTTTCATTTTCTCCGCTAATTTGATAATAATATGAGTACGAAGCCGACTTTGCCACATACAAATCAGTGAATTCGTAGCTGGGATTCGTTTTAAAACTGTCTTTTCTGTTCTGATCCACATCAAGGATTTTTGAATAGGTGGCATCTCCGTTCTTTTTTCGATACACCGAAATACCCAGCGTTTCAATGTAAATGTCAGAATCTTGTGGAATTGCAATTTCAAAAGTCGGGTAGCCGGTCTCATTGAGCGAGACTTCCAGCTTTTCCCCGCCACCTCCTGTCGTCTCCGTCGTCGTCTTTCCGCTCGCATCAGTCGTTGTGGTGGTCGTCGTGCCGTCAGCGGCTACCGTTGTTTCGACTTTGCTTGTCGTGTTGCCGTCGGCATCTTTTGTGGTGACGGTGCTTTCGCTCGTGGTCGTTCCGTCTGAATTTTCGGTCACTTTGCTTTCAGTCTCGACTTTCGTGCCATCGACTTTTTTGACGGTTTCGCTCGTTTCGGTGACTTTTGTTCCGTCTTCGCTCGTCGTCACTTTCTCAATTTTTTCATACTCGTAGGAATCCGCGCCGACTTCGTTTGTAGTGGTCGTGACCGTCGCCGTTCCGCTTCCTTCGGTCATCGTTTTTATAAAATATGCGAAAAGCGTCACATCGCTTTGAATCGCCTTTTTTGTGTAGTCCGTGCCGTCCGCGCTGAACCAACCCTTGAAATCGTAGCCGTCCTTGCTTGGAGTCATATTTGCGCCGAGCGTTTTTCCGCTTTCAACTTTTGCAGTCACGGGATTTTCACCAAACGCCGTGTAAAGCGTCACCGTGTACATTTTTGATTCGGGGCTGTCGTCATCATCTGAACACGCGACGAACGCACCCGACAAAATGGCGAGCAAAATCAACAAAAACATGCATTTCATTTTTCGCATAAAAACCTCCAGATTTTTATTCTATATTTTAATAAAAAGTGACTGTATAAAAGTTTCTTGCATTTTTCAATTTTTCTTCAGCTCTTGACAAAGATTCTGCAAGTCCAGCATTTTCATTTCTGATTTTTTCTGCTTTGGCTGGGTCATAATCAGGATTTACGGCAAGATAAGTCTCCGTTCGATATTTGTTCACAGGCTCACGATACATATTATTATTGCGGTCAAATCTAATCTCCGACTCAACATAAGTGACTACCCGACTAAGTTCAATATTCGGATTCTGGTATCTCGAAATTTCCTTTTGAACATCAGCATATTCATCATTAAGCTTTCGCCATTCTTCAAGACTTGACTTATAATTTTTGATTTTTTCATCATCAATTTTGATTTTCGCACATAGAACTCTCCACAAATTATCTTTAAATGTATAGATATAACAATTATCAAAATGCTTTATGATTGGACTTTTGCTAGAACCAACCTCTTTATCAAAACCATAATTTTCTTGTAAGAAATCAATGACGGCTTGTTTAGAACTCCCCGTTTTAAACTTTTTTGCCTTTGAGAAATTTGATAACAAATCGTTTGTAATTATGACATTAGGATTCCAATCGTCATTAACAGTATCTTCAATAAATATTCCGTGACTTTTTGCCGCCTCAACAAACCATTTATCTCCATACAACGATGCATTTGTATCAACGATAGTCGTATTTTCGTCATAATATACAAGTTTTCCAGTCCCAGAAATATCTGATGTTGAGCTACAGCTATTTAACAAGACAAATGAAAAAATCACAAGAATTGCAAAAAAAATTTTTCGCATAAAAACCTCCAGATTTTCATCACAGCGCGAATGAAAGTAACTTATAGATAATAAATAAAATACCCTACAGATAATTTTAACAATACCCCAAAGTATGTGTCAAGAATTATCTGTGAGTTTTAATCTTCAATTTATGGAAGGAATCAGAAAAGTTTTCGGACAAAATGTTCGTAAATATCGTAAGGCAAGAAATTGGTCACAAGCGAAACTCGCTGAAGCAATTGATATTTCACCAGTTTTTATGACACATATTGAGCAAGGCTCGCGCGGGGCTTCAATGGAAACAATCGAACTGCTCGCCCGCTGTTTTGAGATTCCTTATACCGCGCTTTTTGAGGAAGAAAACGCGCCGACCGCAAATTATTCGGAAATGCTTTTCAATTTGGAAAAGGATTTAAAAGAAAAATTGAATGCCGACATTTGCGAGTGCGTAAAAAAAGCGAAAGAAAAATTATAGCATCGCGCGAATCTCGTTCATAACGCGCTTTTTGTCCGTTGTCCAGGCAGGGGCAAGGAGCGCGGCTTTGGACGGGTCTCCAGTAAGGCGGTGAATTATGCAGTTTTCGGGGAAGAGCGACAAGGCTTTTTTGAGAAGCGCAAAATATTTTTCTTTTTGAAGCGGCGTGTATTCGCCGCTTGCGTAGAGTTCGGCAAGGCGTGTTCCGCGAACGACATAGAGCGAAGTGATTTTAATTCCGAAAAAAGCAGTAAAATTTCTCACAGAGCTTGAGAGTTCACAGAGAGAACTGTCAGAAGAATTTTGCCAAATTGAAAAATTTCTCTGTGTTCTCTGTGCCCTCCGTGAGGAATTTTGACTGTTTTCCCGAACGACAAATTTGACCGATTTAAGCATGTCGCATTCGCTCTCGTTCGGAAGCCCGAAAATCAAGTGCGTGACGATGTGAATGTTCGGATTCGCCCGTTTTATCCGCCGAACCGCGTCACAATAGTCTTCGTTCGTGTAACAGCGATTGATAAACTTGCCCGTCCTTTCGTTGCTCGTCTGAAGACCTAGCTCAATCTGCACAAAGTGCGTTTCTGCAATGTTCGCGATTTTTTCCAAGATTTCTTCGCCCAAACAGTCAGGACGCGTTGCGATTGCCAAGCCGACCACATCGTCACAGGAAAGAGCTTCTTCGTATTTTCGAGCGAGCGTTTCCGCGTTCCCATACGTCGAAGTGAAATTCTGAAAATACGCGATGTATTTTCCCTTTCGATTTCCGCTCCGACCACGCACTTTGGATTCCACGCGCTTTTTCGCCTGCGCGACCTGCTCTTTTACCGGAAGATTCCGATTCGCCGCAAAATCTCCGCTCCCGCTCTCTGAGCAGAAAATGCACCCGCCACGCCCCTTTGTGCCGTCACGGTTCGGGCACGTGCATCCCGCGTCAAGCGAGAGCTTGTAGACTTTGCATGAGAAAATTGATTCGTAGAAGTGCGAGAGGGTAAGCATTCCAATGCCGCGGTCAACTGGGAAAATCGTTCAAAAGCACTTATTTCTTCTTCGCTTCGGTGGCGGCTTCGCGCTCTTTGTCTTTTTCTTCGGTCTGCTTCTCCAAATCACGCCCCAAAAGGCGGGCGGCTTTGATTGCGAGCTGATTTTTGTTCTTCGCGTTGAGGTCGGCTTTGTCGGCGAGTTCGTTCACGGCAGAATTACAGTTTGCGTAGCGACCTTTTGCCCACATATCGAGACCAGTGCCACTCGTTGATAAATCCTTGCTGTTCAGATAGTCGAGCGTAAGGTCAGCAAACGCGGCATTCTCGTACTTTGCCATTTCTTTTCCGAGCGCGTAGCGGAGCTGCTTTCGTTTGTCGTCCGTCACGGTCTCTTTGGCGAGCGCGACGATTTCGCTCACGCCCTGCCCTTCTTCCAAAAGCACTTTCGCCACACGGGATTTTTGCGCGTCGGGCACTTTCTTTTCGGTAATCTGAGAAAGCAGATACTCGTTCCCTTTTGCCGTGCCGAGTTTTGCGAGCGCGGCGATTGCATCATTCTTGACCGCCTGCACGGGGTCATTTTTCGCGCGGTAAATGAGATATTCGTCAGCCTCTTTGACATCGTTTTCTTTGATGGCGCTGATTGCTTCCTGACGGACTTTGTAGTGGTTGTCGCGCAAGCCCTGAATCAGGATTTTTTTTGCTTCGTCACTCTTAAAATGCGAGATGCCTTTGATGACGTACTGGCGCAGATTCGGATTGTCGTCCTTGTACAAATCAACGAGCACATCGACTGCCTCGCTCTTTTCCATAACGCCGATTGCTTCCGCGCTGTACATGCGCACAAAGGCATTTTCGTCAGTGTCTTCGGCATATTCGACGAGTTTGTCATAGGTCTCAACCGCATGAAGCTCACCGAGCACGCGCACAAGACTCTGCCGTTGGGCGACGGTCAAATCATCTCGCTCAAGATACTCGGTAATGTACATGGCTTCGCGAGAGCCACCGATTTTTCCGAGCGTCGCAAGCGCGCCATTGAAATACTCCTCGTTGTCGCTTTCAAGGAGCGTAACCACGGCGGGCACGGCTTCCTTTGTTTTTGCCATCTGAATGTACGAAAAGCACGCGTTCACCGTGGATATTTTTTCGTCATACGGGTCATTGAGAACCATGACAGCGTAGTCTTCCAGGCACGGGTCTTCGATTGCCTTAAAAAACGCGAGGATTTTTTCTTTGAGCGCGACAGACTCAACGTCCTCGAACAAATCGTAGACTTCATTGACGAAACGCACGTCTTTCGCTTTGGTCATTTTGTCGAGCAAGTCAGAAATGTCTTCTTCGAGACCGAATTTGAGGATATCGGCATTTTTTTCGTTCGCTTCGGGGTCAGTGTTATTGAGTTCGGCGACTTTTTCACTGTCGGGCGATTTCGGTCGCTTTGCATTCGGCACATCGCTTACGCCGGCAAGCGAGATTTTTTCTGCCGTTTGCTCGCTCGGCTCCGTCTCAGGAGTTCCCGTCACCGCGTCAAACGCTTCGGTCTGAACTGACTCAACGGCTTGCGCCTGCTGCTGCGAAAACGCATGCGTTACGAGGAAAATGCCTGTCAAAAACAAAATAGTTCGTTTCATCTCTAGTCGTATTATCGGCAGAATTTGAAGCATTTTTCAAGTTTCAGTTTCCCATTTTCCACTTATTCGAGTGGTATCGCTTTAAGAAATTCGTACGGTATTCTTCAAAGCGGTTTTCTGAGATTGCAACACGGATTTCTTTCATCATGGTGTGCAAAAAGTACAGGTTGTGATAGCTTGCAAGCGTGCTGCTTAAAATTTCCTGTGCCTTAAAAAGATGGCGAAGATAGGCTCTCGTGTAACTGCGGCAGACTTTGCAGTCGCACTCCGGGTCGAGCGGGGAAAAATCGCGGGCGAACCGCTCTTGCTTAATTGGGAGATTTCCGTCGCGCGTGAAGTAGCTTCCGTTTCGAGCATTGCGCGTGGGAAGCACGCAGTCAAACATGTCGATTCCAGAATGCACCGCGTCCAAAATGTAGTCGGGCGTGCCAATTCCCATGACATATTTCGCCTTTTCTTTGGGAAGATACTGCACGGTAAAGTCGAGCATTGAGGCAAAGAGCGCGGGCGGCTCACCCACCGAAAGACCGCCGATTGCGATTGCGGGCATGTTCATCTCGGCAACGAACTCGGCGGACTGGATTCTCAAATCTTCGAAGAAATTTCCCTGCACAATCGGCATGAGGATTCCCTTGTAACCTGAGTCGCACTTACGAATCCACTCTTCTTTTGCGCGGCGAAGCCAGTTTTTCGTGATTTCAAGAGCGTGAACAGCCTCTTTTTTGTCCGCGCCGAACCCCGTGCACACATCAAGCTGCATCTGAATGTCGGAATTGAACTGAGTCTGAATGTCAACAACCTTCTCAGGCGTGAACAGATGGCGGCTTCCGTCGATGTTTGAAGAAAAAAGCGCGCCCTCTTCGGTGATTTTCCGCAGTTTTGAAAGAGACCACACCTGAAAGCCGCCCGAATCGGTGAGAAAATTCTTTTTCCAGCCGGAAAATCCGTGCAAGCCCCCCGCCTCTTCGATAATGTCGCTTCCTGGGCGCAAATAGAGATGATAGGTATTCGCCAAAATAATCTCAAAGCCGATTTCGTCAAGGTCGTCTTTGGTGAGGGCTTTAACGGTGGCGTTCGTTCCCACCGGCATAAAAACAGGTGTCTGGACTTCTCCATGCGGCAAATGCAGAACGCCAGTGCGTGCCTTTCCGTCGGTCGATTCGTGCGTTATATCAAAAATGTTTTCGGTCATATAATTCTCCAAATTCCAATGTTCCGTTTTCAATTTTCCGTTTCTTTATGTTCTCGCGTACCTGAGCACCACCGCCGCAATCACGACGAACATGAACACGGGGAACCAGGCGCCCATGAACGGGGAAATCGCGCCGAATTTGGCGAGCAGCATCGTAATCATCTGCATGACATAGAACAAAACCGCCGCGCTGATGCACGAAGCAAGGCTCATGAGCATGACGTTCTTGCGCGTTTTTCCGCTCAATCCGACCGACAAAAACACGACGATGAACAAAATGAACGGGAACGAGAATTTCTTGTAGTAGAGGCTTAAGGGCTCGGCGAACGGCAAGCCTGCTTTTTGCAAGTGCTCGATATACACCTTCGCCGTCGCGGAATTGACGGTCTCTACGCTGATGACGTTGTTTTGGAACGTTTCTGGCGGCTCAATAAGGCGCGCAAGATTCTCACGAGAGACAGAACCAGCTGCCATCGTGTGCGCACCGCTCGCATCTACGGTCTGCGTGTACTGAATGCCGCCCGAGAGAATCCATTTTTCATCACGCCACGAGGCAGAGTCAGCGCGGATTATCGTCTCAAGCGATTTGTCTTCGTTGCGGATAATGATGAACACTCCTGTAAGCCGCTTTGCCGCATCATCGTAAAACTCTGCCTTGTAGACGATGTTGCCGTTCTCGCTCAAAATGACGATTTTGTCGTTGTTCAATGTCTTGTCTTTTTTGAGCACTTCTTCCTGCTCCGCCGTTTTTTTTGCATAGGTGGGCACGACAACCTTATCATCAAAAAAGAAAAGCGCGAAACTCATGCCGAAGGCAAAAATCAAGAGCGGAAAGGTAAAATGCGTGAGCGAAACGCCCGACGCGAATATGGCAATCAACTCGTTGTTCGCATACAAGTCACTGAGCGTGTAGGAAACGGCAAAGAGAATCGCAATCGGTGTCGCATACCAGAGGCATTTGGGCACGTACAAGCCCATAATCCGCAAAACCTTAAGCCCCGGAACGCCGTTCGAGATGAAATTCCAGAGATTCATCATCAAATCGACGAGAATGAGCACGAGCGCGAAAAACACGAGCGCACCCAAAAAGAGCGGAATGACTTTTCGGAACAGGTATTCAATAAGCTTCATTTTCTGAGCAACCTCAGATAGAACAAAATGCCCGAGACTCCGATTAAGATGTTCGGTGCCCACATCGTCGTTACGCCGTATACGCCGCTTCGGGAACTGAAAATCTGACCGACGATGCTCATCGCCCAATAAAAGAGCGAAATGAACAGCCCAATAATCAAGCCGATTGTCTGACCGTTGTGCTTTCCGAAGATGAGCGCGAGCGGCATCGCAAGAATCGCAAAGAAAATCGAGCCAAACGGCATGGAGAATTTTTTTGCCATCTCGAGATTGTACTGGTTGCGCTTTTTGGGAGTGACATCGGCATCGTTTTTCATCGACTTGATTTCCTTGTAGAGGTCATACGAAGTCATCTCGCGCGGAGAAACAGAGCGGTTGCTTTCGAGAAAGGTCGACTCGAAGATATTCAACTCAACGTTGTCGGAGAGCAGCACTTCATAGTCATTCTTTTTGTCTTTTTCAAACATGACGACGCTCGCATCGTTCATGATGAGCTTCATGAGCACGCCGGGAGCAGTCGATTTTTTGACGACCGACTCATCCGCGACGATAATGCGCTGCCCGCCGTCCTTGTCGGTGTCGAAGAAAATCAAATCGCTCACATTCTCGCCGTTCACTTCGCCAATCACGAGCGTTTTGTCGTTCGTGCGCTTGATTGAATTCGATTCAAGCTCGACGGCAGGATTTGACGTAAGAATAGAACGGTACAATTTGTTGTAGTTAATCGTGCCGAGCGGCAAGAGATAATCATTCACGAAGAACGAGGCGATTGAAATCAAAATTCCCAAGATGAGGACGGGCTTTAAAATAACGCGGTAGCCCTGCCCCGACGCGCGGAGAATCAAAATCTCGTTTTCGCTCGCCAACCGCCCGAGGCACATCAAAAATCCGACAAGCGTGGCAAACGGCGCGGACTGCGCGATGACCATCGGAAGCGAGTACGTGATAAGGCGCATGACATCGATGACAGGCACGCGCTTTTTTAAGATGTTCTCGGCGACGAGCAGGATTTGGTTTACGAAGAACACCATGAAGAAAAAGATAAAGGCAACGAAAAAATAGAGGAACAGCTCTTTCATGAGGTAGCGGAAGAGCACGTGCCGATTGAGCCCGTTCGACTCCTGCATGCTCGTCGCGAAAAACTCCCCTGCCCGCTTAAGGCGGAGCTTGTACGCGAGACGGGAAATGCCACGCGCAATCGCATTGACGAGGTTGAATTCAGCGTAGGTGGCGAGCAGCGTTTTGCCGAATTCAACGAGCTGCTTTTTTGCCTGACTCTGATTCCACGTGCGCCTGAAAAAAATCACGGAGACGATGACGCGCTTTACCGGATAAAACGCGCTGCTTTTCCTGCATGTTTTGAGAAACTCATCTTTTTTTTTGCTGAGGAAGCGTTTTAGCTTCCAGATTGGACTTGGCATTGATTTTCTAAAAAGCTATTTGCCCGTAGAGCCGAATCCGCCAGAGCCGCGCTCCGTTTCGTCAAGCTCGGAAACGCGCTCAAAGCTGCCAATCGTGACGGGAGACACGACAATCTGCGCGATGCGGTCGCCGTTCTTGACCTCAAAATCCTCTGAGCCGAGGTTGATGAGGATGACTTTGACCTCGCCGCGGTAATCGGAATCAATCGTGCCCGGCGTGTTCAAGACCGTAACGCCGTTTTTTGCCGCAAGCCCTGAGCGCGGGCGCACCTGAATCTCATAGCCGTGCGGAATCGCAAAGAACAGCCCCGTTGGAATCATGGCACGCTCGCCCTTTTTTATGATGACCGGCTCGGAAAGAAGCGCGCAGATGTCAGCACCTGCCGCGCCAGCCGTTTTGTATTCGGGAACGACCGCCCCTTGAGAAGCAACGCATTTGATATCGATTTTGTTCATGCCCCCATTATAGTGAAGGATTCGCGGGCTATCAATGCGTTTTTCGCCGCTTACTTTTTCTTTCCGAGATAGGCTTCGCGCACGCTCTCGTCGGCAAGGAGCGACTCACCCGTTCCTTTGAGCACGATGTTTCCCGTCTCAAGCACATAGCCGATGTGGGCGGTCTTGAGCGCCATGTTCGCGTTCTGCTCGACCAAAAGAACGGTCACGCCCTTCTCGTTGATTTCTTTGATGATGTCGAAAATCTGCTGGACGATGAGCGGAGCCAAGCCCAAAGACGGCTCGTCGAGCATCAACAACTTCGGACGGCTCATGAGCGCGCGCCCGAGTGCGAGCATCTGCTGCTCTCCGCCCGAAAGCGTTCCCGCGAACTGCCAGCTCCGCTCCTTGAGGCGCGGAAAAAGCTCGTACACCCAGCCCATGTCCTTTGCGATTTCTTTTTTGTCTTTGCGGAGATACGCGCCGATTTTTAAGTTCTCCTCGACGCTCAAATCAGTGAACACGCGCCGTCCCTCGGGAGAATGGGCGATTCCCGACTGGCAGATTTTCGGAATCGACATGCCGAGCAATTCAACGCCGTCCATCGTGATTGAGCCGCTCTCAGCCTTTACCAGACCCGAAATAGTGCGCAAGAGCGTCGATTTTCCGGCTCCGTTCGAGCCAATCAGCGTGACGATTTTGCCGTCCTCGACTTCGAGATTGACGCCGCGAAGCGCCTTAATGCCGCCGTAAGAAACACTCAAGTCAGTGATTTTAAGCATCTTCTTTTTCTCCCAAATATGCAGAAATGACTTTTGGATTCGACTGGACTTCCTTCGGAGTTCCCTTCGCGATGAGCGCGCCAAAATTCAAGACGTAAATCCGGTCGGAAATGTCCATGACCAAATCCATGTGATGCTCAATCATAAAAATCGTGAGATGGAAGTCATCGCGGATTTTTTTGATAAAGTCAGTGAGTTCTTTCGTTTCCTGCGGGTTCATGCCGGCGGCAGGCTCGTCAAGCAAGAGCAACTTTGGCTCTGTCGCAAGCGCACGCGCAATCTCAAGGCGGCGCTGGATTCCGTACGGCAGCGACGTGCTCAATTCGTCCTTTACGTCATACAAGTCGAGCATTTTAAGCAGCCGCTCCGTCTCCGCGCGCTGATTTTTTTCTTCTTTGCGGTTCAAGCGGAACGTTGCCGTAAAGATGTTGCTCGTGCGGCGCAAGTGCTTCGCAATCAGAACGTTGTCGAACACCGTCTGGCTCTTCCACAAGCGGATGTTCTGGAACGTGCGCGCGATGCCCAGCTTCGTGATTTTGTCAGGAGTCGGCTCGATTTTGTTGTAGTACAAGCCGAGCTCTTGGCCCGCGTAGTATTTTTTTATCGTTCCGTGCGGGAAATTCTCGACGATTTTTTTGCCGTCAAAGTAGACCGCACCGTTCGTCGGCGCATACACGCCCGTGACCACGTTAAACGCCGTCGTTTTGCCCGCGCCGTTCGGTCCGATGAGCGAGACGATTTCGCCCTTGTTCACTTCGAGCGAAAGCGAATTGACGGCAACGACGCCACCGAACTGCATCGTGACGTTCTCTATCTTCAAAACAGTTTCTGCCATCATGCATTCTCCTCAGTTTTTTTGCCCTTTTTCGCGACGAGCTTTTTAAAATACGCGGTGATTCTCGTGATTGAAATCTCTTTTTCGCCCATAATGCCCTTCTGGTAGAACAGGACGATTGCCATGATGACGACCGAGAACACGACTTTTCGGAAGCCCGGGCGCAGAATATGAATCGAAAGGAGGTTCAGTTTTTCGTTGTCGAGGAAGCGAAGCCACCATTCGGAGCACGCGATGAACAAAAACGAGGAAATGCAGCTTCCCGTAATGCTTCCGATGCCGCCGATGACCACGATGAGCAAGATTTCGTACGTCATCGCCGACTTGAACTGGCTCGCCTGAATTGTCGCCTGAAACATAGCGAGGAGCGCGCCCGAAATTCCGGCGAAGAACGAGGAGATGATAAACGCGAGCCGCTTGTGGTGCGCGAGATTGATTCCCATCGCCTCGGCTGCGACCTCATCGTCGCGGATTGCCTTGAACGCGCGCCCGTACGTCGAGTTAATCAAAAGCACGATGAGCGCGATACAGATTCCGCTCACAAAGAACGGAAAGAGCGTCGAGTGGAAGACCGGGTATTTTCGGAGCAAGTTCGAGCCGTTCGTAATCGTGCCGAGCTTGTCCCACTGGAAGAACGCGCGGATAATCTCCGCAAAGCCGAGCGTCGCGATTGCGAGATAGTCCGACTTGAGCTTTAAGACCGGAAGTCCGATTAAAAAGGCGAACACGGCGGCGACAATGCCCGCGCACACGAGCGCAATCGGAACGGGAAGCGCGAATTGGATGAGCCCGCCGTCAAAATACTGATACACCTGCGCACGCGCGTTCACGGGAATCGTGAGGATTCCGTAGGTGTACGCGCCCAAAAGCATGAATCCCGCCTGACCGAGCGAGAAAAGCCCCGTAAAGCCGTTGAGCAGGTTCATTGAGACGGCGACAAGCGCGTAAATCGCGCCCTTTTTGAGCACCGTAAAGAGCATCGACGTTCGCGGAAGAATCTGTTCCAAAACGCCGACGACGACAAAGAGAAGCGCGAGAAGACCGAAGCCAATCACAAGGTGACGGCGCTTTGTTTTTTGTTCTTCTGTTAAGAGTGTCTGTTCCATGCAGAGCCTTCCTTACACCTTGTCCGTCACTTTCTCGCCGAAAAGACCGGTGGGCATGAACATCAAGACGACAATCAGCAAGACAAAGGTGAACGCGTCGCTGAACGTCGTCCAGCCGATGCCCTTGATGAGATTCTCGCAGATACCAATCAAAAACGCGCCGATGACCGCCCCCGGAATCGAGCCGATGCCACCGAAGACCGCCGCGACGAACGCCTTTAAGCCGGGCATGCCGCCGACCGTGGGCGTAACGCCCGTGTAGTTTGAGAAAAAGAGGATTGAGCCGACCGCAGCCAAGAACGAGCCGATGATGAACGTCATCGAAATGACGGCATCGATTCTGATTCCCATGAGCTGGGCGGTGTCGAAATCTTTTGAGACGGCACGCATTGCCATGCCGATTTTTGTATGTCTGATAAGGTGAACGAGACCTATTACAAGCACAATCGTAAGGATGGGGGTGATAATCGTGACCCGTTTTGTCATCGCGCCGAAGACCTGAACCGGCGTGCTAATCCACGGAATAGAAGGATAGTATTTTGTGAGTCCGCCCGTCACGTACAGGGCGAGGTTTTGCAAAAGATAGCTCATGCCGATTGCTGAAATCATGATGGACATTCGGGGAGCAGTTCTCAAAGGCTTATACGCAATCCGCTCGATAGAAAAGCCAATAAAAACCGTTAACAGAATCGTGAGCGGAATAGAAACATAGAGCGGCATGACCGTGTAGCAATAAATCATGATGAGTCCAGCAGCCATGAACACATCGCCATGCGCAAAATTGATAAGACGGAGAATGCCGTACACCATCGTGTAGCCGATTGCAATCAGCGCATACTGACCGCCCGTCGAAATTCCCGCCAGAATATACGGCAGGTTGTTTTGTAAGACTTCCACTGTTGTTTCCCTTTTTACGCAGAAAGCCCAAGCCCCCGAAGAGACTTGAGCCTGCGCGATGTTAGATTAGTTTACGCTCTGGACAGCAACGAAGTTCCATTTTCCCGTTTCGTTATTGACCTGCTTGATGTACGCCACGTCGCGGATTGCGTCGCCGTTCTCGTCAAACGCGATTGCGCCAGAAACGCCCTTGTAGGTGACAGACGGAAGAATTGCCTTGATATCCGAGCTTTTTTTGCTGTCAGCGAGCTTGAGCGCTTCGAGCGCCGTGTAGTATGCGTCGAATCCCATCGCTGAGACAGCCGAAATCTCGTCATCGCCGCCGTTGTTCGTCTTGGCGGTGGCGTTCGTGTTGAGGTAGTTTCTGAATCCCTCGACGAATTCTTTAATCTGCGGGTCATCAGAACCTTCGATGAAGAACGTCGTTACGAAGACCTGCACGTTCGTGCCTTTCGCAGCGCCCAAAATGACGTTTGAATCCCACGTGTCGCCCGCGAGAATCGGGATTGAAAGCCCCTGCGTGTTTGCCTGCTCGATGATGAGGGCAGCGGCTTCGATTGAGACCGGTGAGAAGAAGACATCAGCTTCCTGTTTTTTTGCGTTCGCGACGTATGCCGCAAAATCGCTCGTTCCGTCAGGGAATGTCTCTTCGACGACTTCACCGCCCATCTTTTTGAACGCCTCGACGAAGTATTTTACGAGACCGCCCGAATAGTCATCGCCGAGCTTAGAGAGACAGTACGCCTTTTTTGCGCCGAATTTTTCTGTCGCGAGATTCGCATGGACTGAGCCCTGAAACGGGTCGAGGAAGCAGATTCGGAAATAGTGGTCGTTTCCGAGCGTGACCTGCGGGTTCGTGCACGTGATGCCGATTGCCGGAACGTCCGCGGCAGCGAATGTGTCAGAGGCAGCGATTGAAACGCCTGAGCCGTATGAGCCGAGCACGACAGAAACGCCCTTTGAGATGAGTTCTGACGCCGCGGTGACCGCCTTGTCGTTTGAGGACTCGTTGTCGACGATTTCGAGCTGCACCTTGTATTCTTTTCCGCCGAGCGTTACGGTCGGAGTGACGCTGTTCGCGTACTGAATACCGAGCGTTTCCTGTTTGCCGCCCGCGCCGTTATCGCCAGAAGCCGGTTCGTACACACCGATTTTGATTACAGCATCCTTTTCGTCGCCACAGCTTGCGAACGAAAAAAGAGCAGCACAGAGTGCAAAAGCAAAAAGACACTTTTTCATTTTTTTCCTCCAAAAAAAAGAAAGCCACTAACCCTTTTGTTAATGGCTTCATTGCATCATGTATGCAGTATAGGAAAATTTTCAGTTTCTGACAATTAGAAATCCCTATGAAAAGGCAAAAATCCATGATAAAATCAGAGCCATGAAAATACGCAACCTTCCGATTGGCATTCAGGATTTTGAAAACTTCGCACAAGCAATTTTGTCTATGTCGACAAAACGCAGTATGTGTATGACCTCGTAAAAACTGAAGTTCCGTACTTTTTGAGCCGTCCGCGCCGTTTCGGAAAAAGCCTTTTGCTTTCCACGATTGAAGCATATTTTTTAGGAAAAAAAGAACTTAAGGTCTGAGAAGTCAATTAGAAGGAACGCTTTCTGATTTCGAAGAAAAATATGATTTACCGACTGTTGCAGATACGCTTCCCCGAAAATTTGAGCACGCCCTCAAAAATGCGTATGAAAAAACGGGCAAAAAAGTCGTCGTGCTTGTCGATGAGTACGACAACCCGCTTTTGAAAAACATCGGCGAGAATGAGGAGCAAGAAAAAGCGAACCGCACGCTCTACAAGGGATTTTTTGCCGTTCTCAAAGACTGCGATGCCTATCTCCGCTTTGCCTTTTTTACGGGAGTCACGAAATTCAGCAAGGTTTCGATTTTCAGCGATTTGAATCAGCTCAATGACATCACGCTCAACAAAAGGTTTGACGCAATCTGCGGAATCACACAAGAGGAACTTGAAGCAAATTTCAAGCCTGAAATCTCGGCGATGGCGGAAAACAATGGCATGACCTTTGAAGCATGCCGTTCAGAATTAAAGCGGATGTACGACGGCTACCACTTCTGCATGAATTCGCCCGACATTTACAATCCGTTCAGTTTGCTCCGCGCATTCGATGAAAAAAAATTCGGCTTCCCGAACGATGAAGTCAAATACGGCTTTTTGGACGCGCTCGCGCCAAGCTATCTTCATGTCGAAGACAAGCCCGCGCCGTTCAATGTCGATATTCTCGATGATGCCGTTGAGGAAGGCGATGCAGACGGCATCCGAAAATGGTTCACCGCGCTCTTTGCCCTGCTTCCCTACACGGCGGACGCAGAAAACGAAACGCTCATCGAGCAGAATTTCCAGAATGTGATTTACATCTCTCTGCTCGTATTGGGAAAATACGTGCGCACGGAAGTGCATTCGGCGCTCGGCAGGGCGGACTGCATCATCGAAACGCCCGAGTATGTGTACCTCTTTGAGTTCAAGCGCGACGGCTCAGCGAAAGAAGCGCTCGAACAGATTGAAGCTCAAGGATACGCAAAGCCGTATGAGGCAGATTCCCGCAAAATCTTCAAAATCGGCGTGAATTTCTCAAGCGAAACGAAAAATATTGCGGAATGGCTGTGCTAGCACTGGCATTCGGAGCGCGAAACGGCTCGTTCCTGTAAAAAAAACGGTCGCCCGCGCAAAGGGGAACGCACGGGCGACCGGGAAAGAGCAAAAAGCAGTGTTTATTACTTTATTGTGTATGAAGCGGCAGCGCTGAAATCCACAGCAAGCGTTGTGCTTTCATTAGAAACGGTCGCAGCGCCAGCTGGAATACAATCAAGCAAAGTCTCGGTATTAACATCAGTCCATGCATACTGAGAAATTGCCGTAAAGACTTTGATGGTATCACCAACCGAACCGATTGAGGAAAGAGAAACTTTGTATTCTACAACAGCAGAATCAGCAACGTAACCATTGGCCTCAGAATCCCATGCAGGACCATACGTAACAGACGATGAAAGTCCATCGCTTTTTTTCTGTTGGTTTGTCGCAGCATCTGCAACCCATTCAATATCGTCGTAGAAGAATACATCATATCCATCATTGCTATAGGTTGTTGTCGTAGCAGGGGTCATCCATGCGCCTGTCTGTTCCGTATTATTCTTTGTTGCAGCAGTATCAAATGCAAGACTGATATTTGTTTTGTTTCCCGCAGGAGCTTGTACATATTCAATCGCCACATACAAATTATCTGCATCATTCGTTACATACAAGGCTTTCATATTTTGCTGCGTATTTGCATCAGAATATGAATCTTCTGAAAGTTTTGTCCATCCTTCCGTCTCAGAGATTGCACCGTCAAGCGTAATAGTTTTATAAGCTCCAGTCACCTCTTTTGTCTTTGCCGTAGTAAGTGCATCTTTTGAGCCATTACCATGCTTTGCGGTTACTTTTATATCATAGTCGGTCGCCGCAGACAAATCAGAAATTGTGGCAGAAGTTGTCGTCACGGTAGCACCAGTTATGTAGATTGAGTCGCTTGCTTTCTTGTAATAAACAGTATATGACTTTGCATTTTCTGCTTCTGTCCAAGTAAGAGAAATTGAATTCGTTGCAGGGGTTGCCGTCACAGTAAAATCACCCGGAGTGATGTCTTCTTCGGCAATATAATAAACAGTCACTGTTGCAGAAAGTCCACTTGATGCAGCGAACCAAATTCCATTTTCTTTTGCTGCGGAAATAAAATCAGCATCGTCATTAGTAGCAACAAGATTCTCAGCACTTAAAATGTTTTCCCATGCAGGAGAAGCCCAGTTTCCGCCCGGATATGCACTGAGCCAATCATTAGAACCAGCTGTATAATTTGTGACTTTTACAACAAACGTCTCAATACGCAAGTTTGCCAAATCTGATGCCGAAATAAGCGCCGATTCAGGAGCATTTCCCGTTCCAGAAATCGTACCTTTTCCCAGTCGTACGGCGGCGGCAGGAATTGTTTCATCTGGCGTTGCTAAAGCAGGGTCAACAGTAACAGAAATCACTACTTTTTTAGAAGAATCTCCGGCGAGCACAACAGTAATTGTCGCCGTTGTTTTTACAGACACCTCATCTTTTGCAGTGATTGTTATCGTTTTGTCTGTATTGCTAATTGTCGCTGTTGCCACAGTAGTATTTGAACTTGTTGGCGCAAGCATTGTTCCGTTCGTCGTAACAGAAACGACCTCCGTTCCTCCCGGTGCGATTGCTACTGAAGTTTTTCCCGCATTAATGAACGGGTCACTTCCGCCGCCAGAACTTCCGCCGTCATCACAACCGATGAACACGCCCAACAAGGCGAGACTTGCGAGTGTTGCCAAAATTTTTGAAAACCTTTTCATGGATTCCTCCTTTTTTTATTGAGCCGTGGCAAAAGCCACAAAACCATTGCGCAACCGATTGCGCTTTTCTCTAGTACCATTATGCAATCGGTTGCGCAAATTGTCAACTTCGTTTTTTGAAAAAAAACAAAAAAAATCGCCGATGCAGGAGGAATGCACCGACGATTAAAAAAGTTCGAGGTATTGTTTTCCGAACAGGTCTGCTGTTTTTACTCGCTCGTGTAAGACACTGTCAGCGTGCACGAAGCACCCGAAGTTCCCGCGACATACAGACCGTGAGACTTGATTTCTGAGATGAAGGTGGCATCCGTGATTGTCAGTGAGCCGCTTGTCTGTAGCTAGTCGTGTACGGCAATTCTTCGGGTGTGCCCTCATCTTCTTCGGATTCGGATGTGCCGCTCGTATCGCCGCTGATTTCGACACTCAAGCAGAGCGCGTCGATGCTGGCGAATGCTTTTCCGTTTCCGTCAAAGAACGAATACTTCCAGTCGCCGCGCATATCGCCGCCCCATGCAAAGAGTCCGCTCGCGCCACAGTCTGCTTCTTCTTCCATGATGTGGCGGAACGTGTTCGCCTGATTTTGAATCGAGCCTTCGACAATCGTTACCGTGCTTCCACCGTAGGTGACTTCTTTTGTTGAAAGGTCGCTGTAAATGCTGCGTGTGTCGGGGTCAACCATGTGCTGGGCGACGAGATTCAAATCACGTTTGTTTTCATCCCAGTCGCCATAGTTCCAGTACATTGACGACTCGACGACCATGACCTCTTTTCCGTAGTCTGAGCTGCGGAATGCCTTGATATTCTTGCGCAGGCTTTCAATCGTGCCGTGAGAGCTTTCCCACGGATAATACGAAAGACCAACGATGTCGTAGTCAAGCTGTGAAGAAAGCGAAGTCGTCAGCACTGATGTCGGCTTTCGGTTCGTCACGTGCAGGATAATCTTTGCGTCGGGAGCAATCTCGCGCACCGCATCGCAGCCCGCTTTGAGGTAGGCGGCGAAATTTTCGCTTCCCGATGTGCCGCGAACTGCTTCATCAGCGAGCGTCACTGACCCGCTGTACTTGGTGTGCAAGAGCATACCACTGTCGATTTCGTTTCCAACCTGCACATACTCGGGCGAAACGCCGGCATCGTTCATCTCCGTAAGCACTTCCTTTGTGTAGTCGGCAAGTTTTTGCGCCATCTCGTTCGCAGTCGTACTGCTCTGCCAGCTGTACGGGATAATCTGCTTTCCGGGGTCAGCCCAGTAGTCAGAGTAATGAAAATCCAAAAGGACTTTTAAGCCCGCGTCCTTTGCGCGCCGTGCAAGCCGAAGCGTGCGTTCGAGCGTGTTCAAGCCTGAGCGAGCCCAACTGTTATCGCCGCTCACGATGCCGTTTTCCTCCGCGTTCTCTGGGTCAACCCAAATGCGCAGGCGCACAGTGTCAAACGCGTGGTTTTTAAGAATCACAAAGAAGTCAGTCTCCGTGCCATCGGTGTCGTAATATGTGTTGCCTAAATCGTGCTCATAGTAATCGACATACGAGGCATCGAAGCCGCGCACGAAATCATCATCAATTTCCACGATTGTCTTTTTCTCCCGCTCAGCAGCAGTATCGGTGTTCTCGCTCGTGTCGGCGGCAGGCGTCTCATCGCTCGTCGTTGCGTTCGGCACGGACGCGGCATTGTTCGCGCTGTTTGTCGGCGTGTCGCACCCAAAGAATGCAAAGAGCGCAAATCCTATCACGAGCGCCTTGAAACTGTCAGTTCGCTTCATGCGTGCCCCCTAGTCTGTTGCCTTGACCGTGTAGCTGAACGCGTTCGCAAAGTCCACGGCGAGTGTCTGTCCGCCGTCTGTGACCGTTGCGGCAGCCTGCGGAATGCAGTCTTGGAGCGTCATTTCGTTTATCGTCGTCCACGCATACGATGTCGTCGTGACGAAAATCTTGAGCGTGTTTCCTGCCGCTGCGTTTGCAATCGATGAGAACGGAATCTTGTACTCGATGACTGAGGCAGAACTTGTCTTTGCCGATGTCGACACGTCCGTTCGTCCGCTTGAAGAAATCCAGTAGTAATCCTGCATTTCCGGTGTCGCGAGAATGTGCGAGAGGAAGAAATCGACGCTTGAGAACGTCGCGTTTGTCGCAGGTCCGTAGTACGTGTTATAGTCACCGTCAGAAGATGATTTTCCTGTCGCCGTTGCGGAAGCGTTGTCAATCATCACGACGATGCGGTCGCCCGCGTTGAATGCGAAGTCTCCCTCAACGGCGATGTACAAGTTCGCGGAATCGTTCGTCACGGAGATTTTCGTTAAATCGTAGCCCGCGGGGTCGGCGTAGCTGTCCGTCGCTGAAACGGAATCGACCGTCCATGCCTCTTCGTCAAGTGAGCCGTCAAGCGTCACGTACTGCGGCGTAAAATTGACCGTAAACGTGCGCGTATAGCTCGACGCGTTGAGTTCTGGCACAAATCCCGAAATCGTGAACGTTCCCGTGAATTCTTTGTCTTTCAAGTCCTTGTTGCACAAGAGCGTGATTCCCTCATCGCTTGCTTCGAGCGTAAAGTCAGAAGCTGTCAGTCCGCTCGCGTCAGAATCGCTAGACGAAAACTCAAAGCCCGCCCCGGACGCAAGGCTCACGCTGCCGTTTGTCGGAATCGTGACGTATTTTCCGGCTGTGCTGCTCGCCGTCGAGAAAAGCACGCCCTCGGTAATCGTCGCGTCGTCATAGAACGGCTTTACGGAGATTTTCTGGCTCAGTGCAGCAAGGGAACGCCCTTTCTGCTCGCCCTCCGCGCAGACAAAGCCCGTCAGCTTTATTTCGAGCGAGTCAATCGTGTTGCCGCTCGTCGTCTCAGCGTCAAGAAGCGCGCAGACAGGTGTCATGTCGAGGCGGAACGTCTTTCCGTCCGCGCTCAGAGAACCTGCCGAAATCGTCGTAAACGGGTCGCTCGTTGAGTCGAGGATGATGTTTCCCTCTGAGACCTTATAGCTCACCGTCGAAGACTGCCCGCTCGTCGACGTGTAGTTTGCGGTAATTGAACCGCTCAGCTCATAATCGTAGGTATACGTGCCGTCATCATTAATCGTTCGCGTTCCCGCCATCTCGACTTTCTTCGTGAACGAAATAGCAAGCGTCGCGCCCGTCGTGTTTGAAAAATCGGTCGTGGAAATACCATCATAGTACCAAGTGCTGCCGTTGATAACCGCACTTCCCGTCTCTTCAAGCATGTCCGCGCTCTGCTCGCTCGAAAGCGTGCTCTGCAACTGCTCGCACGAAACAGCCCCGAACATGAGGGCAAGCGTCGTAAATGAAGCAAAAATTTTCGTTTTCAGTTTTCCTTTTTCCATTTTCATTTTACTTCCCCCTTACTCCACCGTGACCGTTGCCGTTTCGGTTGAGCCATCAATCGTAATCGTGACTTCTGAACCGAGCGGGATTCCTTCTGCGAGGAAATTGCGATAATAGTCCGCGCCCTCGCGTCCAGCTCCGTTGATTGAGCCGCCGTCTGTTTTTGACCAGGGGCGAAGCCAGCTGTCTTTTTTGGTGAGCGAGAATTCGGTCGATGTCGCCGTGCAGGTGACCGCAGAAGATGTTCCCTCTCCGTTCTTTATCGTGACAAGCTCCACCGTGTTGTCCCACGTGGGAGACGAATAATCGCCCGGAATCGCGTAACTGCCGTCGGCAATCGGGAAATTCGTAAAGACGAACGTAACAGTCGCCGCCTCCTGATTGTGAAGCCCGTCCGCGTCCGCGCAAGAAGAAAGCCCAATCGCAAGAAAGAATGCTGCAAGAGCCATAAAGAGATTCTTCGCCGCCCCTTCGACTACGCTCAGGGAACGACCAAGAATGGCTTTTTTCAATTTTCCGTTTTCAATTTTCATTTTTCTCATTTTCTCACCCCCTTACAGATCCCAAATCAAGCCGACTCTGACATAGCTTGCGACGTTGTTTCCGCCGGCATAGTCATCGAGCGTGTTAAGAAGATAGGTGCGGTGAACCGGTTTGTTAGACGAGTCGTCCGCACGGTAGAGGCTGTAATTGTTGTCCTCATACGGATCCATGCCGTAAGTGAAGTGCATCCAGAATTTCGGATGTCCCGGAAGCGGCGTGTTGTTGATTGCGAAGCCTGCCGCAAGACCAAGCGGCTGCTCGGCGATTTTGGTGTCAGCGACGTACTGACGGTAGAGCCCGCCAATCGTAAAGCTCACGTTGTCGGTCACCTCGGTGCTCAGCATAACTGAATGGAAGAGCTCGCCGATGTCGTAATTGTTGTTGCTGTCGATTTTCGCGCTGTCCATCTGCCACTCGGCGTTTGCGCTCACTGCGTAGTCAAAGGTGAGTTTCTTTGTGTTCGGAATCACCTCGGCAAGTTTTACCTCAATGCCCGCCTCACGGAAATTCGCCTTGATGTCGCTGTCGTCTTTCGTGTTCTCCGTGAGCTTGTCGACCGAAACAACTCCGTAAAGCCCAATCGTAATGTCCTGACCGATTGCGTCGTTCAAATCGATGTCGAAATACGGCTGCGTGCGGAACGCGGTGTAGCCCTTGAACTGGTTGTGCTTGCTCGCGCCCTCTTCGTCATTGAGCACGTAGCTCGCCGTCTCATCAAGACCAATCGTCAAAAGGCTTACCGGCGTGACAGACAAATCAAGCTGCGTGGTGCTCGTGTTCGCGTTGATGTCGTCATAATCCGCGCCATCGCTTCCCCACACGGAATTGACGTTCTTTGCGGCGTAGCTTTCCATCACGCGGATGGTGAACGCGTCGCTCGTCCAGCCGACTCGCCCCGCGACGGCAACAGCGTCTTTGTCCAAGTCGACGTCAGTGCCGAATGTGCCCAGGCCGTGAACTTCAAATTTGAGCGGTGAAATCGGTGAGAGCGCGAAATACGCACTCGCCGCGTTGATATTCTGCTCGTTGTAGCGGAACAATTCTTCTTCGGTGGTATAGCTGCCGAACGTGAGTGCCGTTTCAAAGGTCGGGCTCTTTTCGTCGCCGTATTTGATGTCGAGCAAGTCGTAGAGACCGTACGTACCGCGCATCATGCTCAACGCCGCCGTCGCGTTGACGGTGACATCGCCAAACTGACGAATGTCTTTTCCGAGAGAGACTTCGGTGAAGCCCTTGTCGACGTAATCCCAGCGGTCAATTACGTGGTAGATTCCGTCGAAGTCAATCATGCCGTTCGCCTTGAGGTCGCCGTAGCCGAATTTGACCTCAAGGTACGGATTAATAATCGTAAAGCCCATCTTGTTGAACGCGCCGACTCCCTCGTCATTCGCGTTGTACAGGAAGCTGAACGGCATTGAGGCAATGCTCTGCAAGCCGTCGCCCCAGGTGACATCGGGCACGTTGTCGGCATACGAATTCGCCTGATAGAGCGTTTTGTCCGTATCCCAGACCGCGACCTCTGCGTCCAAGTGGAATTTCGGGGAAATGTCGCCCCAGAACCACCAGTTTAAATTCGTCAAGAAATGCGAGTTGTCGAATTCGTAGCCCTTCTTTTTTCCCGTCGCAATGTCGCGGATAAGCGATTTGTTGCTCGACGTGACTTCAATCCACGCGCCTTGTTTGACGGAAGAAGCCCCGCCCGCAGCCACCGGAGCGGGAGCCGCCACGACCGCATTTGAAAAATCTTCGTTCAGCGGCACAATAAATCCGTCGTCCGCCTCCTGCGCAAATGCAAGCGAAGAAACGAGCAGAATTGCAAGTGCCACCGAAGTTTTCCTTATCTTATTCACATATCTTTTCATAAGAAATCCTCTTTTTTAATCCACCTTTATAAATTCGATGTCGTCAAAGTTGCCCCAGCAGTCGGGAGCAGTGTCCAAGAAAATGCCGATTGTGACATTCTGTGTGCTCACGGGAACGCGGATTTTGTACTGCTTCCACTGCTGCCAGCCCGTGTTCTCGATTTTTGCGGTGACTTGCTTGACCGTGCCGTCATAGCCTGCCGCGAACAAGCGGATGTTGTTTTCGCCGCCGCCGCCCATTGCCCACACAGAAAGCTCGTACGTGCCGTTTTCGATGCCCGTGAGCGTCTGCGAGAGAATCGACTTAAAGCCCGAACCGAGCCAATATTTGTACGTCCATTTTCCTGAGTGGGCGTTTCCTTTGTTGTTTTCCATGAAGCACGCCGCCCCCGGTCCGTTCAACTTCCAGTTGCCCATTTTGCCGCTTTCAAATGACGGGTCGGCGATTATATTCACTTTGTTTGAAACATCGACTATTGCCTCAGGCTTAAAATCGTATCCCGCAACCGTGCCCGTCACGGTGATTTTTCCGAGTTCGGTCTGTTTTTTCCAATCGTGCGCTTCCCACTTTACCTCGAGGGCTTTTTCTGAGTCGTCAGAGAACACGAGTTTCGCTGTTTTGGGGAGCGCGGGAACTTCGCCCGGTTTCGTGGTGACTTCGATTTTGTCAGCGAGCGCGTAGGGAACAAAGGTCGAGCCATTCTTGGCTTCGCCGCCCCATGCGTTTGTAACTTCGCCCTTCCCACTCACGAGATTCCACACGGCGAGTGACGGAAGCGCCTTTCCCTCAAAATCGAACATCGCCTGATTTTCCCAGGTGTTTCCTTCGGTCGCCGAAAGCTCGCTTCCTTTGCACAAAATCGAGTCCGCTTCCCAGTAGAACACGCCGCAGCCGCCCTTTACACTCGCCACCGTCGCAATAATGTCGCGGATTGCCGTTGCCTGACCTTGCACGCTCGGAACATAACCGTGATTTTCATCAGAATAGACTTGGAACACGTTTCCCTGAGAGTCGCCGTCGTCCTCGGTGAACGCGTATGCCGTCTCAACGACCGCCATCTGCTTTCCGTAGCGTTTTGAAATCATCTCAAGATTTGCCTTCAAATCGTCCATTGAGCCGTGCCAGTAGGTGTAGAACGAAAGACCGATGATGTCGTAGTCGATTTTTGCCTTTTTGACGTCATCGAAAATCCATTTGTACAAGCCCTGATCACCGCCGTTCGCCAAATGCACGATGATTTTGATGTCTTTTCCGCCTTGTGCAGAGCGCACGCCCTTTGAAGCACGGTCAAGAAGACGCGTAAACTGCTTCATGCCGCCGATTTGAACGCTCGGGTCGTTGCTCCAAAGTTGACCGATTGGCCACATAAAGCCCGAGTTCAATTCGTTTCCGATTTGCACGCTGTCGGGAGCTGCGCCTTCTTTTACGAAGCGGTTGATTGTCTCGCGCGTGAATTTCTCGACTTCGTTTTCAAGTTCTTTTGCAGAAAGATTCTTCCAGTCCTGCGGCATGTACTGTTTTCCGGGATCTGCCCAGAAGTCCGAATAATGGAAGTCGAGCATGAATTTCAAGCCCGCCGCCTTAATTCGTTTTGCAATGCGAAGGTCGGTCTCGATGTCGTTGTTTCCGCCGCCCATCTTCTCGCCCTTTTTGGCAATGACCTTTCCGTTCGCGTCTTTCACGTCGTTTTCATAGGTCGGATTGTTCCAGAGTCGGATTCGGATGTAATTCACGCCGTTGTCCTTAAGAATCTGGAACACATCTTGTTCCGTTCCATCAGCGTTGTAGAATTTTCCGCCAGACTGCTCAATCTGGTCAATCATACTGATGTCAACGCCCTTCATAAAATCATCGCTCAAACCTTTCACTGGTTCCACGACAATTTTTTGTTTTACCGCGTCACTGGCTTTCGTTCCAGGAAGGGCAAACACAGGCGAAAGCACCGCGCAGCAAGCAAATGCACAAAGCACTTTCCTCAACATTTTTTACCTCCATTCTTTATCCACAGATTCTCGCAGATTTTCACAGATTAAAAGTTTTATATTTGAACGAGTTTCGTAAATACACGAAAGACTTTCCTATACGAAATTTATAATCTGTGTTTATCTGTGCTAATCTGTGGATTTAAATTGTGTATTTCCATTCAGATTCAAATTTCACTGATTTCAGCACGGCGATTTCCTCTCCGCTGATTTCAGGCCATTTTTCTATGTAGATTTTCGCGTCTTTTTTAAGCGGCGTAATCTCAAGTTCCAGTTCGGAAAGCTCATCGTCACTCAGGGCGCAGTCGGAGGCTGGCTGAACGAATCGCTTCAAACCGATTTCCCACGGATACTCTTCGCCCAAATAGAAGTGATCCAAGATGAGCGTGCGTTTTCCCTTCTTTTTTGCGTAGAGCCGCGCACTTTCGCCCGTGTAGTCGATTTTCACGAAGATGTCTGAACGCGTTTTTGCGCCACGAAGCGTTTTTGAAAGAGCGGAAAGGTCGATTTTGTAGATTCCGCCCTCGTTTTTCGCTTCGAGCTCGCCGTTTTTGCCTTCTGATTCGGGAATTTCACGCACATATTCAGAGAACAGCACGGGATTTAGGTCGCCCGCACGATTTTTGTTCACTTCGCCTGTTTTCTTCCAGCCTTTTGGGGCTTTTTCAAAATCGGGATAGACGAACACAGAGCCGTTTAAGCGCGTAACGATTTCGCCGTGGTGGTTGAGCTTGTCGTTTGAGGTCATTTCGACTAGCTCAATGACCGCTGAATCGCTGTCGGTGATGACAAGGCGGTTTCCGAGTTTCCACGCGTTGAGCGCGTCTTCACGAGAAAGCACGAGGAAAGAAGATTTTGCCGCATTTTGTGAGTTTTCATCGCCGAACGCAAAGAATTGTTCGCCCGCCGTTTCATTCTCCCGCGCGTAGAAGACAAATTTTTCGTCCGCACCGCCGATTTTCATGAACGGAGTGACAGTTGCCGTCTTTACGAGCGTTTTTCCGAATTTCATGTTGAACGGAACGAAAAAGAAGTCGCCGTTTTTTACATCAAATGCGGGAAGTGCCGTTTTTCCGTCGGGAGAAGAAAGGACGACTTTCGTGTGTTCTGCCAGTTTTTGATGGCGGACATAATTGTTCACGAAGAAATAGCCTTTTTCGCCGTCAGTTCGGTACGAATAGCGGAGCGAAACCAAATCATCGGGCTTCACTTCGACAGGAATTTCTGCTTTCAGTTCGCACAAATCCTCGCCAAAATCCGCCGCAAAGTATGCAAGCAACTTCAACTCGCGGAGCATTTCTGAAACCTGCCCGAATTCCCGAACGGGAGCGCGGAAATCGTAGGACTTCACGGGCAAATCGTTCAAATAGCCCGTCGCCTTTGATTCCTGCAAAGTCGAAAGTTTTCCTTCGGGGTTCGTGCCGCCCGTGTACATATAAAAGCCAAGAAGATTACAGCCGCTTCCGAGTTTTGTGAGCGCGACCGCCGCGATGTCTTTTGCCGTGGCAATCGTTCGGCGATGCCCCGTAACCTGTAAGCCGCCGCCGAGTTCCGCCGTAAGATACGGGAATTTTTCGATGTCGAACGTGATGCCGTAGCCAAAGCCGTGGTCGCTTCCGATGTTGTGGTCATTGCGCTCGTGCGTGAAGGTGTAGTTTCCGCTCGGCTCGATTTCGGTGGTGCGCTGGTCCCACGGAGCGTCACAGTAGCCGCCCATTACAGGGAGCATTCCGCCAGTCCACGCTCCGCCCCAGCCCGTCGCCGTGTAAAGCGCAACCTTAAAACCTGTTTCAATTGCGATTTTCTGCAAGCACCTCATGTGCGCTTCCCCGCCCTCTTTTTCGTACAAGCCGCCGCAGTGACCGTATTCGTTTTCAATCTGAACACCGATAATCGGGTTTTCGCTCGTGGAAGCATCTTCGGGATTACAGATAAAATCTTTTACCTGCGAAAAGATTTCTTTATACCATTTTTGAACGACCGCGAAGTATTTTTTGTCATTCGTGCGCGGTTCGTAGTCCTTGTGCAAAAGCCAGTCGGGAAATCCGCCGTTCCGCGCCTCGCCATGACACCACGGTCCGATTCTAAGGAGTATTTTCATGCCACAGTCTTTGAGCGTTTGGACAAAGCCGTGCAAATCGCGGTCGCCCGACCAGTCATATTCTCCTTCGATTTCCTCGTGATGAATCCAAATCACATACGCGCTCACAATCGTAACGCCGCCCGCCTTCATTTTTAAAAGCCGTTCAGCCCACTCCGCGCGCGGAACTCTCGAATAGTGAATCTCGCCCATAATCGGGAACACGCGCTTTCCATCTTTTTTTATGCTGATATTATCAAAACTATATGCCATACTTTTTTACTCTTTTACTGCCGCTCCGCCGAAACTTGAAATGAGCGTTTTTTGGGTTATCAAAAAGAAAATCACGAACGGAATCGACACGAGGAGCGAGCCTGCGGCGAAAATCGTGAATTCGTTTTTTTTGTCGGAGACGAAGCTGAAAAGTCCGAGCGCAAGGGTCTGATTCTCAACGCTTCGGAGCACCATCTTCGGGAAAATGAAGTCCATCCACGGTGCGGTAAAGCTCGTAATCGCCAAGAAGACGATAATCGGTCGCGCAATCGGCAAAATAATCTGCCAGAACACGCGGAAGTGGCTTGCACCGTCGATTCGAGCCGCCTCGTCAAGGCTTCGCGAAACCGTGTCCATGTAGTTTTTGACAAGCCAAGTGTTGTAGGGAATGTTTCCCGCCGTGTAGACGAGCACCAAGCCCCAGAGCGTATCCAAGCCACCGATTCGGTAGAGGATGACGTAGATTGCAATCATGCCGACAAAACTTGGGAAAATCTGAAGAATCAAAAGGCTCATCAAGAACGATTTTTTGAACTGAAACTGGAAGCGGCTGAACACATACGCCGAAAGCGAAGAAATCACCACGGTCGCCGCGCTCGTCTCCACCGAGATAATGAGCGTGTTCAAAAACCATCTGCCGTAGTCGGTTTTGGTGAACAGTTCCACGAAATGCTCTGTGGTAAAGCCGCCCTTAAACGGAACGATGTTGAGCGAAGCGATTGAGTTTCCCGGGGCAAACGCACCACTTACCACATACACGAGCGGATAGATTACGAAAATCGAAATAATGACGAAAATAAGGTACACCAACGTTTTGTTGAACTGGTGCATATCGTGTTCTTTTATCATACCGAACCTTCCTTGTAAGCCTTTGTCTGTCTGAACTGCCAGATTGCGAACGGAGCCAAGACAATGAAAATCATGACCGCGATGACAGACGCATAGTTGTACTTCATGAGCGTGACGGTGAGTTTGTAAATCCAAGTGACCAAAATGTCCGTGCCGCCGGCAAGCGTTGTAGTTGAATCGGAAACCGTGGGTGCGCCGTTCGTGAGGAAGTAAATCGCACCGAAATTGTTCACATTGTGCGCAAAACTCATGATGATGAGAGGCAAAGTCTGATACAAGACGAGCGGAAGCGTGATTTTTGAGAAAATCTGCCTTCGGTTCGCGCCGTCGATTTTTGCCGCTTCGTTCATGTCCTCGCTGATTGCCGTCATCGTGCCCATTGAAAGGAGCATGAAGTAGCCGAAGCCCGCCCACAAGTTAATCACCACACAAGTAAACTGCGCCATAAGCGGAGTGCCGAGCCAGGGAATCGGCTGAGAAATCAAACCGATTTGCATGAGCGTGCGGTTTACGATGCCGAACGAGCCGTTCAACAAATTCTTCCACACGAGCATTGAAACGACAGACGGAACTGCGTACGGAAGAATGAAGATAAAGCGGAACACGGGCGCAATATGAAAGTTGATTTCTTTGAGCCACACCGCCACAATCAAGCCGCCAAAGTAGCAGGTGAATGTTGCGAGCACTGCCCACACGAGCGTCCAGATTGCCACGCGCAAAAAGCCGATTGACCAGGTATTCTGACCGCCGAGCAATTCAACGAAATTCTGAAAGCCGACCCAATCCACCGTGTTGTTCGGCGGAATGTGCGCGGGGTCAGAATAGTTCGTGAATGCCACCGCAACGCTGAACACGAGCGGAACCACGACGAAGACGAGCACCATCACGAACGCGGGGGCAAGCCCGAAAATCGGGAAAGATTTTCCCATTGCCGTGTCGAACAAGTCTTTTTGATTCTTAAAGCGTTTTGTGCGGCAATATTCCGAATAGCCCGCCTGTGCGCTCTTCACGCTCAGAATGTAGACAATCACGAAAATCGCCACCACCGAGAGAACCAAAATACCGTCAATCAGCATGAAAATCGAATTGTCGCGCATTTTAATCGGCAATTCTGGGTGCGGCGAGCCGAGCGTAATAAGCCCAATCAGTTTTTTAATGATTGCGGGCAAGAACGCGATAAACACGACCTCGCACAGCGCAAAGAACGCGCCTTTTACATAATCTTTCAGATACAAAAGATGCGCCAGCCCCATAAAGCACGAGGCAGTCGTTTTTATCTTTTTTATCTCTGACATATCGTTTTTTATAAACATAAAAACTCCCATTTTTTGACACAGATGAACACGGATAAACACGGAATTTATATATCATTTATGAAAGTCGTTCGTAAAAACGAAATACTTTCAATTTTCAAAATTTATAATCTGTGTAATCTGTGTTAATCTGTGGTTTCTTTTTTTTACTTTCCGACCATTGCTGAATTACATGCGTCGAGTTCGGTTTTGACATCCGCGCCGTTCCAGATGTTTTTGCTCGCGTTGTTCATGGCTTCCCAGAACATAGCCATCTCCGGAATCGTCGGCATCGGGAACGCATACTCGAGCTGCTTCAAAAATCCTGCGATATACGGACTTGAAACCTCGATGTTCACGCTCGGAATCGCACCTGTAATCTCGAAGCGCAATTTCTGCATCTCATCGCTCACCAGGAACTGAGCAAATTCGTTCGCTTCGGCAGGATGGTCAGTGTAGGCAGAGACAAACATCGCGCGCGTTCCGCTGAATGAAGCCGCCGGAGTCGTGTCGCCGTGAAGAGCCGGAAGCGGAGCAACACCGAAGTCAATTCCCGCCTTTTCAAACGGAACAACATTCCACAGACCGGTGATATGAAGCGCCGCATTTCCGCTTTGGAACGCGCCGTCAACCGTTGCCGTGTCCAAGTCGCTCGCCGGAACATCAAGAATCTTTCTGAGTCCCTGAAAAAACTGCATACCCTCAACAGCCTTTACAGAGTTGATGTTTGAGTGCGCACGATCGTTTCCGTCCGCGCCAAACAAACGGTTTCCGTCTTTTGTGGTGAAAATAATCGAATAATAGGCATCCCCCGCGCCCATTACAAAACCGTACTTCTGGGGATTTTTTCCGTTAAAGTCAGCCGCCCACGAAGCCAAGTCATCCCAGTTTTTAGGAACATCAGATTCGGAAATCAATTTTTTGTTGTAGAAAAGCGCGTAGGTCTCCGCCGAAACCGGATAGCCGTACATCGTGCCGTCATACGTAAGAGCCTTAACGCAAGAAGCAAGCGCGCGTGATTTTACGTCATCCGCATTTGCCGTCGGAAGCACGTGTCCGCCCGTCACGAGCGAGCCCAAACGGTCATGAGGAGCGGCGAAAATGTCCGCGCCCTTTCCCGCAGGTCCGTCAAGCGCAATCTGTCCGGTTGAGTCGCCAAGTTCCACGTTCTGAAACTTAATTTTGATGTTCGGGTGACTCGCCTCAAAAATCTCGCCAGCCTGCCGAATGAACTCATCGGGTCCGTTCGTAGACTCCCATACCGTGAGCGTAACCTGCCCGCCTGCCGATTTTTTCTCGTTGCAGCCCATGAACGCAACCGCCGCACACGCAAGCACGATTCCCAGTTTAAAAATTCTTTTCATAACAAAACTCCTTTTTAAATTTCTCACAGAGGTCACAGAGACCACAGAGATTTTTCTTAGTGTAATTTTCTCTCTGTGTGCTCCTTTGCTCTGTGAGGAACTATACCGACTCCCGCATCATAAACGAGCAGTCCACGTAATTCATATTTTCACACGCCTTGCCTGTTATGGCTTTGAGCGCGAGTTCCGAAGATTTTTCGCCGAGCGCAAACGCATCGACCTTGAGCGCGGTGATTGACGGCACGTGCGTCTCAAGCAGAACGCTGTCATGGAAGGACGCGATTTTTACATCCGTTCCGATTGCGATATTTTTTTCTTGCAAGATTTCAAGCACCTGCAAGCAAACCACATCGTCCGAACAAAGAATGAGCTGCCAGCTATTGAGCGAAATTTCATCAGCCATATCACTCGCCTCTGTACAGACCGCGTATTGCAGGGATTTTTCTTTGAGCGAGTCGCTTTCCATGCCGCTCAAAAATCCAGAAAGACGATTGTTGTTCGCCTCGACATCGAGAGACCCGCACACGAATAGCACCTGAGAGCCGTCCATAAGGCGCGAAACGCACGCAACCGTAAAGTCGGCACAGTTTTCTTTCATGTGAGAGTCGACATGAATCGCCTGTTCGCCCGCCCCGCTTCCAATCACCACGAACGGAAGCGCGGATTTTTGCAGCAGCGCGACGTTTTCATCATCATGCTTGAGCTGCGTGAGGATACACGCGTCAAATTTGCGGTTCTCAATCGCGCTCTCAAGGATTTGCCCCGTCATACACACAAGCACGCTGTAGCCTGTTTCACTCGCCTTCGTGACAATGCCCGAAAGACATTCGTGGAAGAACATCATCTGCAAGGCAGTCGCCTCAAGCGGCATGACCGCGGCAAGATTGAGCGTTTTTTGACCGGCAAGCGCACGCGCCACGAGATTCGGCTTGAAGCCGTGTTCTTTTGCGAACGCCTGAACTTTTTCTCTTGTAGCAAGACTGATTCTGCCCGAATCCGACAACGCGCGTGAGACCGTGCTTTTAGAAAGCCCCAGCTCCTGTGCAATGTCGTCCATCGTGTAAATAGAATTGCGCAACCGATTGCTCATATTCATATTGTGCAACCGATTGCGCAAATTGTCAACAGGAAATTAAAATTTTTTTTCATGTGAGGCTTTCCAGACAAATCCCCTGTTTACAGGAGACTCCCCTATAGAAGTATCTCCAAAACGAGCATGCATTGTAATTGGGCATAAAAAAACGCTCCGCCAGATTCTGACGGAGCGTTTGATTTGGGCTGTGGCTCACGCATAACAATTGTACATTTGCCACCGCATATGTAAGAAGATGTTATATTGAGAGCAATTACATCATCCCACCTTGATGTTTTCTTTGCTTTTTATTTTCGCACTTCCCCATGCAAAAAGTCATCATAGGCGATTTTTACACCTTCGCGTACATCAACTTTAGCTTTCCAGCCCAACGCACTCAAGCGGGTTACATCGCAAAGTTTTCTTGGCGTACCGTTCGGCTTTGAAGAATCCCATTCCATTTTGCATCTTCGCCCGTCCTTGCGAACATCGGCATACACGATGTCTTCCACCGTTTCGGCAAGTTCTTTAATTGTGCACTCGCTGCCGGTTCCGACGTTTACAAAGTCACCAGTCGGCGTACGCAAGTCGCTTGCATTTTTGTTTTCCATGAGATAGACGACCGCATCAGCAAGGTCACCCGCATACAAGAATTCGCGCAAAGGAGAGCCATCGCCCCACAGGTGAACAACATCCTCTCCACTTGCTTTTGCCTCGTGGAACTTGCGAATCATCGCAGGGAACACATGACTTCCCTCAAGCTCGTAGTTGTCGCCCAAGCCATACAGGTTTGTCGGCATGACGGAAAGGAAGTTTGTACCGTGCTGTTTGTTGTACGCAGTACAAAGTTTTATTACGCTGATTTTCGCAAGCGCGTAGGCATCGTTAGTCGGCTCAAGCGGACCTGTCAGAAGTGACTCTTCCTTAATCGGCTGTTCTGCCATTTTAGGGTAGATACAAGTCGAACCGAGGTTCATCAGTTTTTTCACGCCGTTCACACGGGCTGCCTCAACCACATTAAAGCCAATCACCATGTTCTGATAGATGAAATCAGCTGGATACGTGCTGTTCGCGCCGATGCCACCGACGTGTGCCGCCGCAAGAAAAACATATTCCGGCTTTTCTTGTGCAAAGAACTCATTCACGGCAGCCTGATTAAGCAAATCAAGTTCCTTGTGAGTTCTTGTAATGATGTTTGTATAGCCTTTTTCTTTCAGGCATCTGACGATTGCGCCACCCACCAGTCCGCGATGACCGGCAACATAGATTTTTGAATTCTTTTCCATAAATTATCTCTGGTGCAGTGTCTTTTCTGCCTTTACATACTCCATATCGTGCTGCATCATTATGTGCACGAGTTCCGGGAAGCTTGTCTTAGTCGGATTCCAGCCCAGTACTTTCTTTGCCTTGGTCGGGTCGCCGAGCAAGGTTTCGACTTCCGCAGGGCGGAAGTATTTAGGATCCACTTCAATCAGCACCTCACCGGTCGCCTTGTTGTAGCCCTTCTCGCTTACGCCCTCGCCCTTAAACTCAATCTCAATTCCGGCTTCCTTAAAGGCGTACTGGCAGAATTCGCGCACGGAGTGCTGCTCACCAGTTGCGACTACAAAGTCATCCGGCTTGTCCTGCTGCAAAATGAGCCACATGCACTCCACATAGTCGCGTGCATATCCCCAGTCACGAAGCGCGTTCAGGTTACCAAGATAAAGTTTCTTCTGCAAGCCCTGCGCGATACGGCTTGCGGCGAGCGTGATTTTTCGCGTTACGAAGGTCTCACCACGGCGCTCTGACTCATGATTAAAAAGGATGCCGTTTGAACAGAACATCCCGTAAGACTCTCGGTAGTTCTTCATAATCCAGAAACCGTACATTTTTGCAACGGCATAAGGGGAGCGCGGATAGAACGGAGTTGTCTCTTTCTGAGGAATCTCCTGTACTAGCCCGAACAGTTCAGACGTAGACGCCTGATAGATGCGGCAGGTCTTTTCCATGCCGAGGAAGTGCACTGCCTCCAAAATGCGAAGCACGCCTGTAGCATCACAGTCGGCCGTATATTCAGGGACTTCAAAAGAGACCTGCACATGGCTCTGCGCGCCGAGGTTGTAGATTTCAGTCGGCTTTATCTCGCGAATAAGGCGGATAAGGCTTTCTGAATCGGTAAGGTCACCGTAATGCAGATAAACTTTGCGGTTCTTGTGCATGTCCTCGATGGCATCCTCAAGGTACAGATGCTCGATGCGGCCGGTGTTGAATGATGACGAACGGCGGATAATGCCGTGCACCTCGTAGCCCTTTTCCAGCAGAAATTCTGCGAGAAAAGAGCCGTCCTGCCCGGTGATACCGGTGATGAGGGCGATGTTTGCCATATGTAAACTCCTAAAAATTTATTCTTTGAAAAGCGGAGATTTAAAGTATCACTTGAAATCTCCACCAAATCTACGGTATATTAATCACATGATTACAAGGCACATTAGCCAGAAAATAAAAGAACTTGCGGCTCATTATTTTTCCGTATGTCTGTTTGGACCCCGCCAATGCGGCAAGACAACGCTTGCAAAAGAACTGTTTCCTTCTTATGCGTATGCAAACCTTGAGGACATGGATATTCGTGCTTTGGCAAAAAATGACCCGAAAGAATTTTTTGTGCGATTTCCAGAGCCGGTAATCATAGATGAAATTCAACGTGTACCCGAACTTCTAAGTACAGTGCAAGTAAGAATTGACGAAACACACAAAAAAGGTCAGTACATAATTACTGGAAGCCAGCAGATTCCTCTCAAAAGCACTGTAGCACAGTCCCTTGCAGGCAGGACTGCCATAGTACATATGCAGCCGCTATCAATCGCCGAACTAAAAGAAACAGGCATCGAATTACCCCGTGATATACAGCTTATCTCAGGCGGAATGCCTTATTTATATGCGCAAGGCGGTATAAATCCGTTCGAGTACTATAAAAACTATGTCGCAACCTATCTTGAACGAGACATTGCGCAGATTGGTGCAGTTCAAGATTTAATGCGCTTCGAAAGTTTTATGCGGCTTCTAGCCGGACGAACTGGGCAACTGGTAAACAACTCCGCAATCTCAAATGAAATCGGTGTTTCAAGCGTAACCGTCGGCTCATGGCTTTCAATGCTAGAAGCCTCCCATCTTGTTTACATTTTAAGACCATGGTTCACAAACAGGACAAGTCAAGTGGTAAAAACACCGAAAGTCTATTTTTGTGACACAGGACTTGCCTCGTACCTTTTGGGAATAGAAACACCAACTCAAATGCAGCGTGATCCCCTCTTAGGAAATTTGTTTGAAAATCTTATTGTAACAGAAGCCCTGAAAGCCCGGTTAAACAGCGGAGCTGAACCAAATCTGTATTTTTTTAGGAACAGTAAAGGTCTTGAAGTCGATTTGCTGTTAAAAAGCGAAAACAAGCTTCGTCTGTTTGAGATAAAAAGTGGCAAAGCCCTGAATGATGAATTTTGCAAAAATATGGATAAATTCATAGCATCGTACGATGACTATGTTGATACAACGGAATCAAAGGGTACGGTCATTTACAGCGGTGAGGACTATTCGTCTTATAAATGTTTTTCCTATGCAAATTTCCATCATATCGATTCTCTGTTCAAGAATGTACAAAAGCCGTTTAAGCTGGAATTTTAATTGCAGTTACTCACAGCTAAATGTATGCCCTTCCACCTTGCGCACAAACTCGTAGTCAATAGTGCGTCGCAAGCCCTCTTCCAATGATATAGGAGCAACAAAATCAGTTTTCTTGATGTTGTTTCCCACAAAGTACGTGTTTTGCGTAAATTTCTTTATTCGGATTGAGCTGATTGCAAATTTTCTCCGTGTAATAAATGCAAGTAAATCAAAACAAAGACCACCACAATATGCCAACCAGTATGGGAAATGGAAAAGCTTTGTCTTAGGCTTTCCGAGAGCTTTGTAGCAATCCAAAACAAGATGATTCATATCATAAGCTGGTTCATCGCAGTAGTTATACAAATGCTCTCCCGGTTCACTATCATGACTAAGTTCGTACTCGATAAATGCGGCTACATTCTCTACATAGTTCATGCTCTTGCGGTTTGTGCCATTGCCTACCATCGGAAACTTGCCGCTGGCAATCTGCCGAAGAAGATTGTACACATTTCCTCGGTTCTGCTCACCAAAGATTACGGTCGGGCGGATTATCACTGCACAGTTCGTAGCATCTTTTTTGAGCCATTCACGGTACTTTTCTTCTGAAAGATACTTTGTGCGACCATAATCATTAAAGTAATTGATTTCACCAGTTTCATCTGTTCCAACAGGGGCAAATCCGTAGACCGCAACAGAACTTGTAAAAATCACTTTATGAATGCCAAGTTCTGAACAAGCTGCAAGAATATTCTCATTTCCCTGAACGTTTACATCATCGTACAATGAGTGCGGTGTTACATCATCGCGATGCTCTGCACTAAGGTTGATTACAACATCACTTCCCTTCAGCACTTCAAGCAAAGATTTCATCGGCATTGCTTTTTTCGCTTCATCATGTTTGCCAGGCGCACTTGCCGCATCAGTTATGCTTTCGGGAAAATCATTTGTTTCTCTTGGTGCGTTGCGGACATCACACCGTACCCATAAGTCTGGATATGCAACGCTCTTTCTTTTATCTGCGATTTTTACGGTATAGCCACTGTCAAGCAAGCGTTTTACAAGGCGGGTTCCTACGAATCCACTACCGCCAATTATTGTTATATTCATTGTTATTTCTCCATTTTTATGAATTTAGCCGTTAAGAACTGCGGAATTTTTCGGATTTTTTTCCAGTAAACAGTGTAAAAAGGTGGCTTCATTCCGTTCGCTTTCCAAGCAATCTTGTTATCAACCACACCTTGAATACGCGAATTGATTCCGTTGTCACTTGTTCCGCCCGCAGCCATATAGACGAAAGTTTTGTCTACCCAACAGGTAGTCGCATTTTCTTTTTCCAGAAGACGAAGCATAAACTCATAGTCAGCGTTCACACCGCAGTCAAGACGGTATAGTCCATATTTCAGATAGGCATCCTTCGTCACAAAAAAAGCTGGATGTGGTGGCATCCACCCATGTTTGAAAGTATGGAATTTTCCGCTTCGCCAGTAGCGATACGGTTGCTCGTTTTTTATATACAAAAGATTTCCATAAATGGTTTCTGTCTGAGTTCTCTCAAAAGCATCTATAACGGTACTAAGTACATCTTCGGTAGCATATCTGTCATCAGAATTAAGAATACCAATGATGTCTCCTGTTGCAGAACGAATACCTTTGTTCATTGCGTCATAGATGCCTTTATCTGACTCAGATTGAATATGATAGGCAATGCCTTTTTGTACAAATTGCTCACGGTATGATTCCGCAATCTGAACGGTATTGTCCTTAGATGCACCATCGATAATTAGGTATTCAAACAGAGCATTTGTTTGTCTAAGGACGGATTCAATAGTCTTGGAAATAGTTTTTTCGCTGTTATAGCAAACAGTAATAATTGAGATTTTCATGGCAAACCAATAAATTTATAATTTTAGAATAATTAAAAAGAGTGTGATTTGATAAAAAAATAAAAAGACTTGTGCAAAAGATTATTTGTGTTTTTTTAGGTTGTATAAAATAATATATCTATCTTTCAATCTAGAGAGTATTTTTCTTTTGCTTTTTTCACTAGCAATACTTGCATTCTGGCCATGACGCCTATATGCTATTAGTTTTTCCTTAATAAATTCTACTTTATACCCTTTAAAAGATGCATAATTGCCAATCCAAATGTCGTGCATTGGTAAATTGTGAGGGAAAGGTAAAATACTAGTCAACAGTTGTTTATTAAAAGCCATGCAGCAGCCTAAATAGCCGTTTTTTAATAAATTATACCATTTTCCCTGCTTCGTATTATTAATAGAAAAAAATGATTCATATATAATAGTATTATTGCTATCAATTACATCTGCATCTGAAACAACCAAATCATATGTCTGTAAATAATTCATACAAATTTGAACCTTGTTTTTTTTCCAGATATCATCTTGATCAGAAAGAAATATAAAATCTCCATTAGCGTGTTTTAAAGCATTTTCGAGATTATATATTGGTGATTTAAATTTATTATCAAGAAATAATTGAATAAAAGGATAATCCTCTTTGTATTTTTTTAAAATATTTTTAGTATCATCTGTAGATGAATCATCAGAGACAATAATCTCATCATTTTGAGATAATTGGGGAATTATAGAATCTAATTGTTGCTTTAGATACTTTTCTCCATTATAGGTTGGAATACATACAGAGATCATTTTATCACCTTTGGATTCATAAATATTTTGGCATCAAAAATACTTAATATAAATGCAATCCAAAATTGGGGAGAAATTCCCATAAAGTGGAACATATTTGCAAAAATATTTAAAAGTATTAACACAGAAAGATAAATAAACGATAAATAAGAATAAACATTTCTTTTACGCTTTAAAATATATACAATCGCAATCAATACAAAACCACCTATAAGAGCATGAAAAATACCAAACCACCCAAAAGAAACATAGGCATCAGCTAAATCTGATGCCTGATTAAAATACGGTACAACTAAATCTAATTTGTATTGGTTGGGTGCAGGATTTGCAAAAGCTCTTTTTCCAATCATCGCAGGAAGGAAATGATTAATTAATTCGTAATAATGATGTCTATCTCCAAAAATCGGTACATTTTCAACAGTAATTGTATTCTGTAAATTTGATAATGGTGTTGTTATATAACAATACCCCCATAATAAAACAGAAGGAAGATGAGTACTTTTAAAAGCCTCCGTTGGCTTTGAAATCTGAGCTATATAAGTATCAGCTGTATTTGCTAAATCAGGCATTGTTGAAGAACGAATCTCCCCAATTCGTCCAAAAACAAGCAGAATTGCTACTGCTCCAATAAACAGTTTTAAGAATATTTTCTTAAATACAGAAAACTTATATTGTTTTAAAGATAAACTTATTAAAATACAATAGATTGCATTATACAGAAGAAAAGAGCGTGTAATTATTAGGATACCAGGAAACAAGTAGAAAAATACGTAGAATAAGTATTTTTTTCTTTTTGTACAAGCAAATAATAACCAAGCCAGTGAGCAGGATAAGGATGAAAAACAATACCAAATAACATGAACAAACGGTAAGCCAAACTCATCATATACAAATGTTCCCTGTAGCAAAAACAGCAGCGGAAATCCTCCAGCAGCGGCACTTTCTAAAAGAAAAAGAAAAGAACATACTATAACATTTTTTTTCAATAAGCTTTCAATTTTTTTTAAATCCAAAACAAAATTAAAATTTAATATCTTTGTATATTTTACAAATAAATAACTTGAAAAAATAAAAAACAATAAAACAATTGTTAAAGAAAAAGATAATGGAACCAATAAATCTGACCAATGGAAAAAATATAAAATTAAAACTAGAGACCAAGCACATATAAAAATCAAAAAAGGAGAAATAATTTTTGTATTTATTGATACCTTTATAAAACCTTGATTCATTACTTTGTTCCATATTTCAGGCTATAAAAAATTATTTTCCATAGATGGTAGAAAGCTTTTGGAGAATTATAGAGTAATTCGTATTTTAGAGAATAATACCTGTAATATAAAACTTCACTTTTCATATGATTGATATTTTTTCCATTCGAAAGTGAAGATTCACGAACACGATATAAAACACCTTCTTTATCTAAAAACGCTAAGTGAATTAAGTTTTGAGCCAATTTAAAGTAAAATGGACCATCCTCCCACATAGGAATTCTTTCATCAAAAAAATCCATCTCTTCCAAAACACTTCTCCTATAAATAGCAGAAGCAGTTGGCAAAAGAGGTAAATTGTGCCTTTTAATCCAGTCAAACTGTTGCTTTGCTGATAGAGATAGAAAATCATATCGTTCTACTAAATCAGCTTTCTTTTCAATATCATTTCCTAAAAATGCTCTAACCTTTAAAAAAAGAACCCGTTCTTGAGGATTACGATTAAAAAAATCAACACAGTCACTTAAATAAGTTGGTAGTAAAATATCATCAGCACCAATCAGTTTTATAATTTCGCCATTTGCAACTCGACATGCCTGATTACAATTATGTGTTACCCCTTTATTCTTTTCCGAAAAAATAACTTGGCTATCCTTAAAAAAGGAAGAATTTTGATCCATCCATTCTTCTATGACTTGCCGAGTATTATCAGTAGAACAATCATCGCTTACTATTAATTCAATGTCTTTATAATCTTGTTTTTTTATGCTATCAAGAGTTTCTATAATTGTATCTGAAGAATTATAAGAAATCACACAGACACTGACCAATGGATTATCTTTAGAGTTCTTTATCATAATTAAATACCTGAAATGATTTATTACAAAATGATTTTGCGTATAACTTTAAACATAAAAGATAAAAAAAATGTATATATTAAAAAAAAATTCATTTTAATTTTCTCAATTACACTTTCAGTATCATAATCTGAGATTTCTTTTAGAAAATTATTTTCAAGATTTTCACAGTTATTTATATATTTTGCATACTTAGCGTTATCTAACAATTTACGTAGTTTAAATACTCTTATTAATGATGATGAAAAACGTGATAAAGTATAAACCTTATTGCACGTATTAATTTTATTCAAACAATCTTGAAAAAGCATAATTTCCAATAAAGCCAATTCCAAAGGATCTGAATCATGCATAATGCTTTTATCACGTTGCCTATAGTAGAAAGATGAGCAATTAATGTATTTCCATGTATGCATTTTTCCAAGCAAAGAATATTCAAGTCCAGTATCATCACAAAATCTATCCAAAAGATTCTTTTTTGCAATTTCTTTTCTGAATACAAAACTTGAAATGTGATTATATGCACCACTCCAATAAAGGACAGGGCAGAATCTTTTATTAGAAACAAGTTTTTCGGTTTTATCTGGCCAAATTAATTTATACTTCTGAGCAATTACAGATGAACATTTAGGATGCTTGTTTAATATATCAATTGCGTTAGAAAAAAAGTTTCCATCACAAATGTAATCATCGCCAGAAATTACATAGCAATAATTACCTCTTGCTGTTTCTAGGCCTCTTTTTATTACATTAGAAGCCCTAATTGATCCAATAACAGGTTGTATAGCATCTCTATCCATTACAAAATATGAAATTATATGCGGATATTTTTTTGCATAATTCTTTATAATCTCTAAAGAATTATCAGATGAACCATCATCACCTACAATTATTTCAAAATTATCAACATCTCTAATCGAAAGGCAACTATTTATTGCTTCTGCCAAAAAAGAAGATTCATTATAAGAAACCATAATTATGGAAAGCAACATATCTGTTTTCATCTTATTTTTTTTCCTTCGTTCTAATAAATTTTATTTTTCTAAGAATCATGTACAATTCTTCCTCTTTCAATAGTAAAAGACACAAAAAATAAACTAATACACCAGATATAATTCCTAATATTAGACATATAAAACTATTTTTGCAAAACAAACAAAGAATATATAACAATATTGCCATTACAATAGTTGATACAATTGCTTTCCAAATACAGACAATTTGTTTGAATGCACCAAAACCATACAAACGCCCAATCATAAAAGCATTCATGTAAAAATATATAAAAGCTGTTAAGGCTTTTCCCATAACAACAGCTCTTAAACTTATTGGAAATGTAATTGCCATAGTTATAAAAATTAATGGAATTTTCGCAAAATCAATTTTTAAAAAAATATCTGAACGACCGATTGCATTAAGAAGATTCAAATTTAAGGAACTGAGTGGTATAAACATGTAACTTAATGCAAGCCAAAAAAGCAAATTAGCAGAAAAGAGCCATTTCTCTCCAAGAAGAACAACAATTATTGGCTTAGCAAGCATTGAAAGCCCAACCATTGCAGGAAACACAAGTATAGCCGTAAGTTTGATAAGTTTCGTAAAGGTCTTAATAAGCTCCGTACTATTATCTTGAAGAGATGCCATCATTGGAAAAGTAGAATTATTAAGTACAGAATTCAATGTTCCTGATGTAAGATCTGGAAATTGTTGAGCTCTTGTATAATAACCAAGGCTTTCTGGACTATAAATCTTTCCAATTACTAAATTATTAATATTTGTAATTGTAGTTCCTAATAAACCAGAAACAAGAAGTTTAGAACCAAAACTAAATAACCTTTTAAAGCATGAAAATGAGAATAAAGTATGCGGAATCCATTTTCCAATAATCCAAAAACAAACTGCCGAGACGAAACTTCGAGCCAAAGACTGAACAACCAGAGCCCATGCACCAAAGCCCTTATAGGCAGCTAAAACAGCCACTAGACCTGAAATAAATGCTGCAATAGCATTTATTATTGCAATACTTCTAAAATCGACTTTTATTTGAAACTGTGCATTTTGTACAACTGTAAATGAGTTTAAAATAATTACTAAGAAAAAAACTCTCTGTAAAGTAATTAATTCTGGTGTTTTATAAAATTTTGCAATCGCAGGTGAAGCAAAAAAAAGTATTATATATAAAATACAACTAACAACTATATTAAATACTAGAACTGTTGTAAAATCCGCTTCAGTTCTGTCCTTTTTTTGAATAAGTGCTCTAGAAAAACCTGACTCAACAAAAACATTGGAAAAAGTCAGGAATATAGTAAGCATTCCGATTGTTCCATAATCATGTGGAGACAACAATCGTGCTAATATAATATTCAGGATAAACGAAATGCCCTGAACTGCAACTTTTTCAAATGCGTTCCAGAACATTCCTATTTTCGTTTTTTGTTTGATATCTTGTCTCATAATTATTAATTCAAAACATCATTTAACGAAACCCATGAGATCTCATTAATCAAAGTTTTTGTTGAACAATTTCTTAAAACTATACCTTGTTTTTTTGAAAATTCACCCAATAATTTATATCCATGAAAAAGAGTATATTGATCGAAAAAAATGTCTGTCATAGACCAGTTTGAGAGAATTTGTTTATTTCTTTCATTCGTATCATCTTTATCATAAGCATGGATATTATTTGATTTTACATCTAAAGCATTATTTAGTAGGGAAATAATACTCGTTGAATCACAGCCTAATAAATATATTTCTGTAAATCCCATATATATTGCAACAGTTATTGCATACTGTACAACAGTTGAATAACCTGTTATAAAATCATCCAGTTTATATTTTATTTCGGGGATAACTGCATTACTTTCACCTGACAATAAATAATGCACATCCAAAATCTTATCGATTTTATTCTCTTTTATGAATGAATATGCAACATCTGGAACAAAACATATAGCTCCTGTTCCAGCCATTTTATAGTAATCGTTAATTAATTCTTCATGATTATATTTTTGATCGTCCCTTAACTCAAAAAAAGAATAGTCCATCCATAAATGATAATTAGGTTTCGCAAGTTCAAAGTTTTGAACACGTGCAAAACAATTAACAGAAAACACATACTCATCTTTAAGTTTACCTAAATTAACATCCCTTAAAGAAGGCCCATTTCCAAGAATAAAGCAACGCTTGCCTTTATGCATTTTATAAAATTGTTTATTCCGTTTTATATTATTATAAAGGTCACGATTTCTTCTTTTTAACAAAAAAATATAATATTTTTTCCCTAATGCTTGATAAATTTTTCTTCCTAACAATATTTTTGCAAGTTTCTTAATCATAAAATGACCTCTAAAATATCCTTTGGAAACATAATAACAGAAGAACAACTATCCCTACTTATTTTTCCATATCCATAAGCAGCACCAATAAACTCGTATTTCATGTTCATAGCAGACTCTAGATCTCCTATAGTATCACCGACCATAAAATAATTCGAATTATTCGGATATACTTCCCTTATAAACTCAAGCATATCTGTTTTTGTTTTTTTTCCATTCGCCAAAGCAGTGTGAACTATTTCAAAAACATCCGACATATCATTTAAAGTTAATAAGCGTTCCACTTGTTCTTGAGTTTTCATTGTTGCAATACATAAATGGCATTTTTCAGATCTTAATGTATTTAGAACTTCTGACATTCCGTCATACAAGACACTTTCAGAAATATATTTTTCCGTATAAATCTGGCGATATTGCTTTGTTGCTGCCTCAGCCTGTTCTTCATTCATATTAGAAAAAGTAATAAACGATTTCCTTACAGGTGGTCCAATCCATTTATCTTCATCGACAGGATTTATACTTTCCATTCCGAAATTATGCAAAACTTCATTAAGAGCTTTTATAATTCCAGATTTAGTATCAAACAATGTACCATCTACATCAAAAACTACAACCTTACTCATAAAAAACGGGTTTTGTAAGAAATTCAATTTCTACCTGTTTTGAATATTCTTTTAAAACCATTCCCATACCTTTATTCATAGCATCAAGCAATGAAGCTTTTGTAAAAAGTGCCATAGATTTTTCCGCATAATTCTCACTATTTATATGCGAATATCCGTCAAATCCAGCTAAAACAATTTTTTTAACACCATAGGTCATAAGAAACTTAATAGCCATAAGCCCAGCATTATCACGAACTGCTTCAACATCATTCAAAAGATCTCGATATTTTATCTGTAAATACACATCATCAGACAGAATATTAGCTGTAATTATGCAACGATTATGCTTTTCCTTCGGGTATTCACGGAAACGGCGCATATTGCTTATAAATGAAAAATCAGTCTCGAAATATGGATAATCATAATTTACACTAACAGAAATCGTATTTTCATTTTTTGAATAATCAACTATTTTTTCTTTATCGTTTTCAGCACTTTTCCCAGGAGCTATAAGCAATACTATTTTTTCCTTCAATAATTGCTTTAATTCAGTTTTATGAGTTGCCAACTCTTTTCCTGTCGCCATAAACGAAGTATACAAATCTTCTATATATTTCTTATCAAATTCATATTTCTTTTTCTCATCCATACGCAAAAAAATCTCATTCATGCTTTCAACTGTGAGAGTTTTTTTATCATCAAGATAAAATGCATAATTTGGATGAGCAGAATGCAATGCCGAAATATAATTAGGAAGAGAATATCCCCATCTTTTTTGCTGATAAAATCCTTCTAATACATCATCAATAATGCTCAAAAGAGGTTTGATATCATATTCTGTTTCTCGACATTCATTCAAATACTCAGTAAAGAGCTCTGTATTTAAATTTCCAGCGCCTCTTCCCATTCCATAAACTGATGAATCAATAATCAAACTACGGGTTGTCTGTAATTCTACAAGTCGCTGAGCATTTGAATATGCAAGTTGCATATTATTATGAGAGTGAAAGCCAATCTGTATGTTTTCATTAAGGTTATGCTCAACCATATAAAATAATCTGGTCAAATCTTTGCGTTTCATTTCACCAAAGCTATCTACAATATAGAAAGCATAAGGGTTGATTTCATTTGCCTTAGAAATCAAATCAAGAAACTCATTATCTGAATAACAAAGGGAAACCATTGGTTGAATAAAAACCTTATACCCTTTTTCTGCAATAATTCTGCAAGCCGCTAAAGAGTCTTTCATATCTTTCTTATGAAACGCAAGTCGTATTCCGCCAATAACAGTATCCTTACACTCTGGCAACTTTGAAAAATCATACTCCCCATAATTAACCATAACTACAAGAAGTTTTTTTTTGTAGTTATTTGGTATAAATGATTGCAACTGTGATAAATCGGTGAACTTACTTATATCTGCATCATAAGAAATTTTATTGGTCAAAAAGCCACATTCAATAATATCTGTTCCAGCATCAACAAGGCTTTTTAGAATCTTTTGTATATTTTTTTGTCCGAACTGCCAACCATTGCAATAACCACCATCACGCAATGTACAGTCTAGAACTTTTATATTGTTCATTCATATTCCTTTAAAATGTTAAGTTTATAATTATAAACAGCATCCGCAATTAAAAAGTCTTCTTTTTCATCTATATCAATACTTTCGATTTCTCCAACTTCAACAATAAACGGCTTATCTCCAATTCGTCTATTAAGTTTTGTCATTACTTCATTTCTATAAATGTAAAACCCACTTGTCTCTTCATAAAGCGCTGGTAAATCCTGAGTTCTTGGAATTGCATTTAATTCGTAATTAAAAGGCTTACCATCCTTCCAAAGAAAATCCTGCAATTTGTTTGCAGCAAATGAAGAATCAAATTCACCAGTCTCAACAGCCTTTAAACCTTTAGTAATTGATTCAGCAGAAATAAATGGAGCTGTAGTATGTGTCATCACATAAATATCAGCAGGAACATCTTTTGCAAAACTCTGCAATACTTCATTCATTTTTGTAGTATCCTGATCTAAAGATTCAGAACGTTGTAAATATTTTACACCTTCAGGTATAAAGTCTTTTATATTCGGATTACTACAATAAACATATACATCTTGTATTTCTCTTATCTGTAGAAGTGTAGAAAGAATATACCAACAAAGAGGCTTGCCATTTGTAAAAGGCTTCGTATTCTTCTGTGGTAAACGACGATTATTTAATTTCATAGGAACGACTGCAACTGTTTTCATTTTTTATACCCGACAAATCAAAAAAAATTTTATTAGTTAGAAAGCCATATGGCTTTTATTATTTTTCACAAGTTTCAGCTTGATTAGCACAAACAAATACTGTTCCTGAAACGGCAGTTAAAATTTTTCCATGCATTCCATTATGATGTGCACACATTGGAACTATATAAAGATGAGTTTTATAATATTCATTTTTTGCGGTAGGTCTAGTAATATGAGCACCATGCTCAGCAAAATTACTACAACCTTTCACACAACACAATGGAAAATCGCTATTTCCACCATAATTCTTCCAATGTTGAATCCAAGAGCCACAATTATCGTCATTAAAACGTGCTGTCCCATTTTCGTTTTTTATACTAACTTCTCTTTTCACAGAATATGCTGTACTCATAGAAATACTCCTTTATATTATTTTTGTTGTAGTCTAATCACAAGCATATCAATAAAGCTACTCGGTATATTCATCTGCAGCAAAACAATTACTGATATAATTGTAAGAACCATAGAAGCTATTAAACTTTGAAGCACACCAGTCCAAAAGGATTTTGCTTTTTTTAATTCAAAAAGTCGCTTATCTTTCTTAAAATCTTTTTCTTTTTGCTTTATTTTTACTTCTTTATCTTTTAATACATCTTGTCTTTTATTTGTTTCATCAATTTTTAATTCTAAATTCTTCGTTTTTTCTAATAAATCTTTACCATATTCTTCTATATATTTTGACATAAATGTATTCATCAACTGCTCAGCAACTTTCTTATGACTTGAAATAATAGTTTCTCCACATTGCTGAAACTGAAAATCTTGCAATTGATTATCATCAGGATATTCTTTATTTTCAGCATAATACTTCTCTATATAATCAATCTTTGCCTTTTTATACAGAGAATAACCAATCATCCCAATTAAATCATTTTCATCATTAACCAGTTGATAATATGCATAATTATGTTTTTGTTTTTCAGTAAGTGGCATATATTATTTTATTTTGTTTACATGAGAATATATTTTATTAATCTCTGCACCAGTAATTAGATATTGAGATTGTTTTGCTATATCAACAATTTCATCTCTAGACATTCTCATTATTACAGAATTTGCTCTTTGGATAAGCGATGAAGAAACATCAATTTTTCTATTTGAAGAAGAACTAATTCTTACTTTTACTTTTCTCATATATTAAAACCCATTCACACAGTCAATAACATGCTGTACTTGTTCATCTGTTAAGCATGGACTCATTGGAATGCTTAGTTCCTGTGCATGAATCTTTTCTGTAACAGGCAGACTCTTTCCGTTCCACTCCTTATAGCATTCCTGCTTGTGAGGAGGAATTGGATAATGAATATTTGTACCAATACCTTTTGATTCAAGATACTTCTGAAGTTCATCACGGTCTTCACAAAGTACTGTAAAAATATGGAACACATGAGCATTCCAATCAGCAACCTTCGGCAGCGTGATTTTGGGATTCTTAATGCCTTCGCTGTAGCGACGAGCAACTGCCTTACGCAGAGCCACATCTTCATCAAGATGCTTGAGTTTTACATCAAGGATCGCCGCCTGAATCTCGTCCAAACGGCTATTACGCCCACAGTACTGGAATACATATTTTTTAGCACTGCCGTAATTCGCAAGGCTTCTGATTGCTTTTGCAAGTGCCTCGTCATTCGTGGTAACAGCCCCGGCATCGCCGAGCGCACCGAGGTTCTTTCCTGGATAGAAACTGTGCCCTGCCGCATCGCCGAGTGCACCTGTTTTTACACCGCCGAACATACAGCCGTGCGCCTGAGCGTTGTCTTCAATCAGCTTTAGGTTGTACTTCTTACACAGCTCACCAATTTTTTCCGTATACGCGCACCGTCCGTACAAATGCACAATCGTAATCGCCTTTGTTTTGGGCGTAATCCGAGCTTCAATCAGGCGGTCGTCAATCTGCAAGGTGTCGATGCTCGGCTCTACAAGAACAGGAACAAGTCCGTTTTCCGTAATCGCAAGGATTGTCGCAATGTAGGTGTTCGCAGGAACAATAACCTCGTCGCCCGGCTTCATTACGCCAAGTTCAATATACGCGCGGAAAATCCACACGAGCGCATCCAAGCCGTTCGCACAGCCCACGCAGTATTTTGTGCCGATATAGCGGGCATAGTCTGCCTCGAACCGCTCGTTTTCCTTGCCCTGTAAATACCAGCCCGAATCAATTACGCGCAGGGCTGCCTCATGGATTTCGTCCGCATATTTTGCGGTCACGTCTTTTAAAGAGAGAAATGGTACTGTCATTTTGGTTTTACCTTGTTGTTAAAATCTATTCCGTAAGCGGATAATACAAGAACCTGCACCCCTCGTCATAATCCGGGGCTGCATATTCAAAGAACTGCTTTTCGTTTGTGTTTGTAATTTCTTTAAATTGCAACGTATCTTTGTAATACTTTATGAGCTTTGGAGTATCAATTGCAAAGACAAATAATGCTTTGCAGGCTACTTTTTCCGAAACATCCTTTACGATGGGGAGAATGTAGTCCCAGAAAATATATTCACCTGTATGAACAGACGAATCCCCTAAAGGATTCTTAAATCTTTCATCAACCGCAAAATGTGTAAGTTCAATGGCAGGAATTAAGAAAGAATCTCCAATATTATTATAAGGCAAAGTTGCAGCTTTTAATCCAAACCATGCCGCAATCTGCCCAGTCGAAGAATATCTTACCAGATATATTTTATTTACTTTCGATACCTGATGTTTTACGGCAATCTTCTTTAAATAATTTGTAAGTTGTGCTTCATCATGCTGAACCCTGAAAGTTTTCAGTTCATAAGAGTTTATAGTATCTGTAAGCTGTTCAACATAAAAATCAAACTCTCGCATTATTTTCAAACAGTCCGTTTCTAACAGCTTCTTCAAATGCCCTCATGCGCTTCTCAAGGTTCGGATCTGGCTTAGGAGTTTTTGCACGCATAATCTGCATTATAGCTTTCTTTCCTTCTGGACCGCGAAAAACAATTCCAACTACATTCTGCTTATGCATACGCTATCTCCTTACAATAGAAATATACTATACAAATATTAGTTTGTCAAATCCAAGTCGCTTACTTTTATCCTTGCGATACACGCAATTCCATAAGTATTCCAATATCTCTCGCTTCTAAAACCATAACTAACAGCCTTGAAATCTGAATTTGACTTCTGCGCGGCTTTATAATCTGCTTCTGTATCACCTATAAAACAATCAACTTTATACTTTTTTAGTTCCGCTGCTTTTAGTGCCGGTGTATCAGTACATGTATCTACTACAGATATGCCCGCAAAATAGTGCGCAATGCCTAGCTGTTTTATCTGCCTGTAGGCATTTTCTTTATTGCTCCTTGCCGTTATAAGGAACAGGTCATTTTCCATGCACAACCTCTTCAAAACATCAAGTGTATCTGAATAAAGAAAATCAGCGGACAGATAGTCGGCATTCTCAATTAAAGAAACCCACTCAGCATTTACCTTCTTTGCAACATCTTCTGCAATGCCTTTTGACAAGAGCCAGTCTATATTATTATGACCATCAGCTTTATAAGTAACTAGGTCTGAAGTGTCCAAATTAATTCCATGCTTTTTTAGGACATCACGCATTACAATTTCATGGCGTTTTCTTGAATCAAGTAGCGTTCCATCCAAATCAAAAGCAATCCGTTTTTTTACAACTTTTGTTACGCTGTCTTCATAATGGCGGACTACATATTGCTCAGGGATTTCGTTAGTTACAGAAGCAACGATTGTTTTTTCATCGCTTCCTAGCATTATGTGTGCAAGAGCGGAAACTTCATCCCAGCCGGCAGCATACGACAGGCTCATTCCGCCAGCGGTGCGCAAATTTAGATCCGTGCAGACATATTCACCATACTGATTTTTCATGAACTGCATATTAAAAATATGCGGAAGTTCTGCGTTTTCAGCCAGCTTATATGCATATTGCTCTAATTCTTTATCTTGAAAAATTTTAGTCTTTGTGCACACCCCAGATTTACTTGCTATGCGCTCCCGCATAACAGAATAGATTTTGCCGTCATACAAAAAACATTCGAGCGTATATTCCGGCTCATAACAAAGTTCCTGAATAATTTTATCTTTAAAATCTGCGTCAGAGTTTTTTATCTCCGCTCCTGTCACCTTATAAGTTCCTGCAGAGCCAACACCATGCACAGGTTTTACAAAATAAGCTACGCGATCTTCTACATTTTCTTTTGTAAATCTTTTAGGAATAGGTATTCCTACAGATTCTAAAAATCTATTTGTAGTTTCTTTATCATGGTAAAAATTAAGCTTGCTACTTATAGCAAAGGACCTTACACCTATTTTCTGCAAATCAGCATTGTCACATGAAAACAAGAACTGGTCGCTGTCAAAACTTGGCAGGATAAAGTCAACCTTTTCTTTTTTGCAGATGGCTAGAACAAACGAATAATAACTTTCCTCAGCAGAAAACGGCGACTGATAAAATTCATCAAGGTATTTGCCAGTTGGAATAAGGTGACGTTTGTTTATATCAGAACCGATGATGTAAAAATCATCCGCAAACTTTTCCTTTAATATCCTTGCAATATGGAAGCATGCGTTTGTTCCGCAAGAAAGAAGAAGCAGTCTTTTCATGCGGCAACTCCCTTTCCATAACAAAAGAAGGAAGGCTTGGTAAAAACTACTCTACAGTTGTACCCCCCCCCCGAACTTTTCTTTATACCCCGGGCGGGATTTCCAACCCAAACTTCCCCTGCAGGAACGTCTTTTGTTACCACGCTTCCGGCTCCTATCATTGCATTCTCACCAATCGTTATTCCACACAAAATCGTAGCATTTGCACCGATGCTTGCCCCTTTTTTGATTACAGTGCGTTTAAGTTCCCAGTCAGGATTTTTTGAGCGTGGGAACAGGTCATTCGTAAAAGTGGCATTCGGTCCAATGAACACATCATCTTCGATGGTAATGCCGTCCCAAAGCTGCACGCCGCTTTTTACGGTTACATTGTTTCCAATTATAACATCATTTTCTATAAGCACATTTGCACAGATATTACAGTTCTCACCTATTTTAGCTTCTGGAAAAACTACACAGAACTGCCAGATGTTTGTGCTTTGCGGAAGTGCAGCTTTGCAGTCGGAAAGGGGATGAATCATTTATCCACCTTCAAACTCTTCAAAAAATCATCATAATTTCTGATGTACTCTTTTTCATCATAGTACTCGCTGGCAAGCACCACGAGTTTGCAGCCGTAGGAAAAATCGTGCATCTCGCGCCACATGTTCTTGCCGATGTACAAGCCAACGTCAGGGCGGTTCAAAAGCACCTGCTCGCGCTTCTCGCCGTCGTCAAGGATAAAGCGGCACGCGCCGTCCATGGCAATGATAATCTGCTCCAGTTCCTTGTGGGCATGGAACCCCCGCGCCTCATTCGGGAGTGTGTCGAACATGTAATAAATGCGCTTGATTTCAAACGGCACGTTGTGCAAGCCTTCGAGCGAGATGAGCTTGCCCCGGCGGTCGCCGTGAACCTGCATATCAATGAGTCTGTAATTCAATTTTCTATTCCTTTGCTAGATTTTTATGCAATTTTTTTTGAGAACACTACCCTGTTAGAAGTAAATTAGCCCCGTATTGTGAATAAAATACTATTATGAATAAACTGATATTTCTGTAGCAAAAAAAAACGTCAAACAATTTACTCTGTAAAAAGCCATCTAAAAACTTTATTGATGTAGCTACAAAATTGATTATGAAATCGGTTTGGCTTACTTAATAAAGAAATAACGACAACACAGCCACCGTATTGCATCTTAAAAAGAATAGAAATGTGATGATAAGGTCAGTCTTTTTAGAAACAAAAAAAAGTGCCCGCATCTACACCCTCTCCCTTTCTGGCGACTCGCTTTTGCAAAAAATCTCCATACTCGCAGCTATAGCCCGCTGCCACAGGAAAAGAGAATAGACGCTGCACTTATTTACGTGCCCATTCGCACTCATAAACAGTCACAACTAATGTTCTCTTATTTTACAGTGGGCTTTCTTTTCTGTCAACGTGTTCATATCATGAATAAAAATGTACGCTCCGAAGTTTGCTCTCCGTACAAAAAGATTTTGCTGAGCGCCGCTCCGTATAATTCTGAGCATACAAAATAATTCTTCCGACCGTACAAAAAGATTCTTCTGCGCGTACAAAATAATTTTTCAGATGTAGGCGAAAAAAAATGTCGGGCATTATACACCATTTTCTTAATCTCTCGTGTTCACGAAGTGGCTGAAATTTCGACCATTTCATGAACACGCAAACGATGTGTCTCTATGGTATTTTTCTTGCGTACCCGGGTAACAACAAAACATGCCATAAGGAGGCAACACTATGTTAAACATCAAAACAATGAAAAACCTGCTTGTTTCGGACGAGTCAAAAGACGGTTTCTGCTTTAGAAGTACGTGCTCACAAACGCTCAAACTCGCAAAGCTTGCGGTCGAAATGGCTGACTGGAACTCTTCGTTCACAGAGGCGGACTATCTCGGCATGTTCTCTGTAATGGAGAGCATTGTGGTAAAGTATCTTGCGAAAGGCTACATGGTAGAGCTTCCGTTCGGAACGCTTCGCGCAAACGCCACCGGCACATGCAGCACCATTCAAGACAGTTTTTCTCTGGGAACAGGCAACCATCAGCTCGGATTCTTGTTCAATGCAAGCGATGCCACTGTCGAAAGCGTAAAGGCAGACCTTGAGTACAAACAGTTTCCGCCCGACTGCACGGGCGAGGCAAAACTGTATCGTGTGAGCGTCTTGAACGATGATGCAAGCGAGAGTAGCGACTTGAATGTAAGCGCAGGAAAAACGATTCGCTTGCACGGCAGAAACCTCTCCTTTGACATTTCGGATGAAAATCAGGGTGTGTTCTTGGAAAACGAAAACGGCATTTTCCGTCTTTCAGTCTACAACCGCCGCGGCACAAATGTGGTAGACGTTCCGCTCCCTGCCTCAATCAGTGCGGGAAGCTACAGCGTGAGCATTGTCACCAAGCCGGGCCTCATCTACTTTACTGCGAACAGTGATTCCGTAGTAACAGTGGTGTAGTCCATAAAAAAGCCGCAAGGATTGTCGGAAAATGCAATTCTTGCGGCTTTTCGATGTATTCATCTATGATTTTGATTTTTCTTCCACAGCCTCAACTTCTTCATAAAGGACATCTATCCGTTTGGAAGTCATTGTAAGCGATGTCGTAATTGTAATCGTCTTTTTTTTGTGATTTATGCGGTATACATAGCCCTCCAGCCCTTCAAAAAAGCCAGAAATTGCCCTGACTTTCTGGTCTGGCGTAAATTTCACTTTGGCGACACCCCAGTGCTCTCCGTTCCGAATGAACAATTTTAGCTCATCAAGGGCAGAGCCGGCAAATTTTGTTGGGTCAGAATTATCCCGTAAAAGTCGTATGAAGCCTTCTACCTTCCGAAGCATTGAAAAAAACTCAGGCGTCAGCTTCTCTATCTGAAGAAAAACATACCCAACAAACATCGGCCGCTCATAAAACTCGCCACGATTGGACTTTCGCATGTGATAAAAGAAGAAAAATTTTGCGTCCGGGAAGTCATCTTGCATGGCAAGCGTCGCTCTTTTTTTAAAGGCTTCTTCTTCGCCCGTTTTTACCATTATGCAGTAGTATTCCATGCCAGACCTACACTTCCTCTGTTTTGTAATGTTGCTACGTCACTGTTCATAATCTGAATAAATCTAGCATATTTGATAAAAAATTTCAAAGTGCTTTATAGAGACTAAAAAAACTAATAAAAACGGCGAAGTGATGACAGCCTAATTCAAGCGCGCGACACCATCTCCACTTTGGCATGCAAAAAAGCCAGCAGCATAGCCTATCTGTTTCGTATACTCTTTCTGCACAGTTTCGATGAAAGCGTCAACTTTATCGCTTCGGACAAGGGCGATGGCGCATCCGCCGAATCCCGCTCCCGTCATTCTCGCACCCAAGCAGCCCTCCTGCTTCTGCGAGGTCTCGGCGAGCGTATCAAGTTCGATTCCCGTGACTTCATAATCGTCTTTGAGCGATCGGTGCGATTCATTCAAAAGCCGCCCGAGCTCGGACAAATCACCTTTTCTGAGCGCCGAGACCGCATCCAACACGCGCTGATTCTCATACACGCAGTGCTTTGCCCGCTTTTGCAAGATTTCATCGCTTACAAAAGATTTGACTTCTTCCCATTTTGCAGGTGTGAGTTCGCAGAGCGCATTTATCTTCACGCCGTTTTCCTGCAAAATCTTCAATGCACTTTCGCACTGGCTTCGGCGTTCGTTGTATTTTGAGTCGGAAAGTTTTCGCACCTTGTTCGTGTTCATAACAACGAAACGATAGTCGCCCAAATCGAGCGGCGCGTATTCGTATTCGAGCGTGGCACAGTCGAGCATTTCGGCGGTGTTTTTCTTTCCCGTCGCGATGATGAACTGATCCATAATGCCGCAGTTCACGCCCATAAAATTGTGCTCACTCATCTGACCGAGTTTTGCGATTTCCACACGGTCGATGTTCAAGTCAAACGTGTCGCTCACCGCATAGGCAAAGCCACATTCAAGCGCGGAAGACGAAGAAATGCCGCCACCCGCAGGAACGTTACTCACCATCAAAATCTCAAAGCCAGAGTCGAGTTTGTAGCCCTTCGCTTTGAGCTGGCTCAAAATGCCGTTCAGATAGTTCGCGTAGTCATTTTTTTTGTCGTAGGCAAAATCATCGCCGATGTCGAATTCATACGTTCCGGGGAATCGCACATCGTTGTAGATGATTTTCGTGTCCGAACGCTTTCGGATTGCGACATAGAGATAGCGGTCAATCGCCGCAGGAAACACTTTCCCGCCGTTGTAGTCGATATGCTCACCGATAATGTTGATTCGCGCAGGAGACGCATACACGCGCACATCGCCCGCCTCTCCGCCGTACATCTTCACAAACGCGGGAACCAACTCCCGCACATCATATTCTTTTTCTGTTAAAGCCATAGTATCCTCCTAAAATTTCAGCACCGTTTTGTGCCAGTATTGTTCACCCGGGCGCAAAATACAACTCGGGAAATTCGGGTGGTTCACTGCATCGGGATACCGCTCGGTTTCAAAACACACTGCATCGTGTCGCTTATGAACAACGCCGCCCTTTCCCTTGATTCCCGCGAGGAAATTTCCCGTGTACACATGAACGCCACGCTGATTCGTGAAGATTTCCATTGAAATGCCCGTTTTTTCAGACCAGACCGCGCCGAGCCGCACGACTTTTGACTCATCGCCATGCGAAATAAAACAGTGGTCGTAGCCGAACGGGTCATTTTCGCCTGTTAAAGAACGATTCGCATCATCTGCCGTGTCCGTGATGAGATTTTTGATGTCGCGCCCGATTGTTTTTTCCGTTCTAAAATCGAAACTTGTTCCCGAAACGGAAACGACATCGCCCGTCGGGGTCAAATCAGCGTTAGCCCGTAAGAATTCGTCACAATCAAGCTGCAAATGGTGATTCAAAATCGTTCCGCTTCCGTCGAGATTGAAATACGCGTGGTTCGTGAGATTTATCGGCGTGGCTTTGTCCGTTTTCGCCGTGTATTCAAGAATCAATTCGTTTTTGCTCGTAAGTTTGTACACCACAGTAATTTCAAGATTTCCGGGAAGCCCTTGCTCGCCGTCCGCGCTCGTCCGGGTAAAGCGCACACCCTCACCCTCTGAATCAGAAAACGGCTCGCCAAGCCAGAGCATTTTTTCGTAGCGTGTAAAGCCGCCGTGCAGGCAGTTTTTGCCGTCGTTTTTGTCGACCTCGTAGTTTTTTCCGTCGAGCGTAAAGCGAGCTCCGCTGATTCGGTTTGCCACGCGCCCGACAATAGCATTATGCGACTGATTTCCCGCTTTCCAGCCTTCAAGCGTGTCAAAGCCATGCAAGATGTCGACTTTTTCGCCCGTTTTTGAAGGAACAAGAATCCGCGTAATCGTGCAGCCGTAATTTATCGCCGAAAACGAAATCGTTCCGTTCGATACCGTGAATTCCGTCACTTCATCGTCAATTTTTTTTGTTTCAATCATATTTTTCCCCTTACAATTCTTTGATAAATCGCTCGAATGCCGCTCTGCCTTCCGCCGTGCATTTGTACACGCCCGCATGCTCCAACACTTGGCTGAACACATGACCGATTTCTTCTTTGAGAATGGAATCAACTTGCTCCTCACCCATTGAAGCAAAATCGTACTTCCCGCGAAGTTCCGCCACCCAATCGGCGTGTTTTGAAAGAGTCTCGTCGCCCGAAATATCTTTTCCAGAGCGCAAGGCTGCATTCAAATCAGAAAGTTCCGTCTTTAAGCGACCGGGCAGAATCGCCAAACCCATCACCTCAATCAAGCCGATGTTCTCTTTTTTGATGTGGTGCAGTTCCGCGTGCGGGTGATACACGCCCAACGGATGCTCTTTTGTGGTGATATTGTTGCGCAAAACTAAGTCGAGTTCAAACTTTTCGCCGCGCTTCCGCGCAATCGGGTTCAAAGTGTTGTGCTTTTCGCCGTCGGTTTCGGCAAAGATAAAGGCTTTTTCGTCAGAATACACGCGCCATTTTTCCAAAACATGCTCTGCGAATTCTACGAGCCTCTCTTTTTGGCTAGAAGAAATGCGAATCACGCTCATCGGCCAGTGAACGATTCCAGAATCAACATCCTCAAAGCCTTTGACCGTGAATTTCTTCTCAATCGGGGCGCGAGCCATCGGGAATTCGTACGCGCCGCCCTGAAAATGGTCGTGCGTTAAAATCGAGCCGCCCACAATCGGCAAGTCCGCGTTGCTCCCGATGATATAGTGCGGAAACTGCGCAACGAAATCCAAGAGCCGCTCGAACGTTTTTTTTGAAATGAGCATGGGGGTGTGCTCGTAATTGAACACAATGCAGTGCTCGTTGTAGTACACATAGGGCGAATACTGAAAGCCCCACGTTTCGCCCGCCAACTCAATCGGAATAATGCGGTGATTTTCGCGCGCGGCATGGTTCAACCGTCCCGCATAGCCCACATTTTCCTTGCACAAAAGGCACTTCGGGTAGCCGACCTGCTTTGCATTCTTTGCAGCAGCAATCGCCTTCGGGTCTTTTTCGGGCTTTGAGAGATTTATCGTAATGTCCATGTCGCCATAGGGCGTTTTTGAAATCCATTTGAGGTCTTTGCACACACGGTAGCGGCGAATGTAGTCAGAATCTTGGCTTAATTTATAAAAGAAATTCGTCGCTTCTTTTGGGGATTTTTCGTACAGAGCGCGGAATCGCGCGGTCACTTCGCTCGGTTTTGAGATAAACACGCTCATAAGGCGCGTATCGAACAAATCCCGAGCAACCACGCCGTCATTCTGCGTGAGTTTGTGCTCCACGGCGTAATCAAGGATGTTTTTAAGAATGTCCTCAAGCTCAGAGACGGCAACTTCGGGAAGCTCGCTCGTCTCCTCGTCGTTTTCAAATCCGTCAAGTCCGAGAAGAAGGAGAAGCTGGTTTTTTACAAAAATAACATCGTCTTTTTCAATGAGACCTGTCGCCACACCATAGCCAGCAAGTCTTGAAATCTCATGATAAATGCTCATGCTCTTATTGTGCAACCGATTGCGCAAATTGTCAAGATAATAAAAAACTCCAGCCGTTTGACTGGAGTTTAATGCTTTATTTCTGAGCTTCAATTGCATCGATGTAAGAAAGATTCAATCTTCCCTGCTTATCGACTTCAAGCAATTTTACCGGAATCTGCTGACCTTCTTTGAGCACATCCGTGACCTTCTCAACGCGACCGCGAGAAAGTTTTGAGATGTGGCACAAGCCTTCCTTACCCGGCAAGATTTCAACGAACGCGCCGAATTCCATGATTCGCTTGACCGTTCCGTTGTAAATAACGCCGACTTCGGGGTCTTCGCAGATGCCTTTGACCGCGACTTTCGCTTCTTCGGCAGATTTGCCGGTTTTTCCGTAAATCTGAACCGTGCCGTCGTCCTCGGTGTTGATTGTAACGCCGTACTGAGCGCAGAGAGCCTTGATGTTCTTTCCGCCCGGTCCGATGAGCGCGCCGATTTTATCAGGAGCAATCTTCATCGTAAGGATTTTCGGTGCGAACGGGCTGATTGGCTGCGGCTTGTCGATGCATTTTTCCATGATAGAAAGAATGTGCAAGCGACCAGCTTTTGCCTGAGCGAGCGCCTTTTTCATGATTTCGGTGGTAACGCCGGCAATCTTGATGTCCATCTGGAAGCCCGTGATACCGTCTTTTGTACCCGCGACTTTAAAGTCCATGTCGCCCAAGTGGTCTTCCTCACCAAGAATGTCAGAAAGAATCTCGTAGCGACCGTACGGATTGTCGCCCTCTGGCTCGGTAATCAAGCCCATTGCAATACCAGCGACCATCTTTTTCATTGGAACGCCAGCGGCAAGGAGCGAGAGACAACCGCCACAGGTTGAAGCCTGTGAAGAAGAACCGTTCGACTCCAAGATTTCAGAAACAACACGCACCGTGTACGGGAATTCTGAGATTGGCGGAATCATCGGGGCAAGCGAGCGGCGAGCCAAGTTTCCGTGACCGATTTCGCGACGGCCAGTCGTCAAGCGACCAGTCTCACCGACTGAATACGGCGGGAAGTTGTAGTGGAGAATGAAGTTTTCGCTTCGCTCTCCGTCGATGTCGTCAAGAACCTGTGCGTCAAGAGCCGTTCCGAGCGTGGTGACAGCCAAAGACTGCGTTTCACCACGGGTGAACAAAGCCGAGCCGTGCGGGCGCGGAAGCACATTGACTTCGCAGGTAATCGGGCGGATTTCATCGCATTTTCGCCCGTCGATTCGCAAGCCCTTGTCAAGGATTGATTTTCGCAAGAGATTGTACTGAATGTCATCGAAGCATGCGTCAAAGAGCTTTTTCTGAATTTCGTCAGAAAGCTGCTCCGCGTGATTTGCGACGACCTGCTTTTTGACCTCAGAAATCGCCTTTCCGCGGTTCATTTTGCCGTCCTGGAAACAAGCCTTTTCCAAAAGCGGAGTTGCCTCTGCGATGATGGCATCTTTGTTTTCAAGCTCGACATTGAGTGGAGCGAGCGGGAGTTTTTCTTTGCCGCACTTTGCGACAAGCTGCTCCTGCAACTCACACATCGCGGTGATGAAGCCCTGTGCCTTTTCGAGTGCGCCGAGCATGACATCTTCCGAAACTTCGTTTGCGCCGCCCTCAACCATCGTAAATCCGTCTTTTGTGCCGGCAACGACGATTTCAAGCTGAGCCTTTTCCTGCTGCTGGAATGTGGGGTTAATCACATATTCGCCGTTGATGTAGGCAACGCGAGCCGCCGCGACAGGACCGTGGAACGGAATGTCAGAAATTGAGACCGCCGCGCTACTAGCGATGACAGCCAAAATATCTGGCGGGTTGATTCCGTCTGATGAAACACAAGTCGGAACAATCTGGATTTCTCGTCCAAAGCTGACTTCAAAGAGCGGGCGCATTGGTCGGTCGATGAGGCGGGAAACCAAAATTTCCTTGTCCTTCGGGCGACCTTCGCGCTTGATAAAGCCGCCGGGGATTTTTCCTGCGGCATAGTATTTTTCGTTGTATTCAACAGTTACCGGAACGAAATCCAAGCCTTCTTTTACTTCAGAAGAACAGCAGACCGTCGCCACGATAGCCGCGCCCGCATACTGCGCGTACACACAACCGTTCGCCTGCTTACCGAGCTTGCCTGCTTCGAGGATAAGTTCTTCGTTACCGATTTTGTATGTAACTCGATTGATTGCCATTATTCACCTCCGAAAACTATTTGCGGAGGCCGAGTTCTTTGATAAGTGCACGGTAGCCTTCGAGGTCTTTTCTCTGGAGATATTTGAGAAGAGAGCGGCGAGCACCGATGACTTTGAGCAAAGCGCGTTTGCAGTTCGTGTCTTTCGGGAAGTTCTGAGTGTGTGTGGTGAGCTGCTTGATTCGCTCAGTGAGAAGAGCAATCTGAACTCGTGTGTTACCTGTGTCGGCTTCGTTTGCGCCGAATTTGCTGATTACAGCAGCCGTTGTTTCTTTTGTAAGTGCCATTACTTACTCCTTAAAAAATAAATAAATTTTCTCTGGATTATAAGAACTGAACTGACCGTACAAAGCCACTGATTAAATTATCAGAGAATGCGAGGCGAAGATTCCCATTCTCTAATGTACAATCAGATATGGCAGCACGGTTGTTTTGTGCTTCACCAGATTTTTGACTAAAATCGTAGAAAACCACCCGAACCGAGTAGTTTCCGTTTGGCGGCAGAAGTTGCGCGCCTTTTTTTTGCGCAGAAATGACCTTTTCGCCCTCGCGTTTCCAGTGCCAACCCGTGCAATCAAGCTCAAAGGGCTTTAAAAGCATGTTCTGAACGGCGGGGAAATTTTTCTGCAAGATACACGAACGGATTCGTGAAGAAGAGACCCGCTCCCCCTCAAAAATGACCGAGCCAATCGTATCGACCGAAAAATAAAGTTTCTCTGCGATTTTTTTGATTTCTTCCATGCCGCACGAGCCTTTGTATCCGCAATGAAAATCGCTTCCTTCGGCGAGATACTTGAGCCCGCAGTTTTTGACGAGCAGATTCAGAAAATCGTGTCCTTCAATTCTACCGAATTCCGAAGAAAAGTCAACGACCACGGCAAAGGCAAAGCCCATCTCAGAAAGTGAGTCGATTTTCTGCGAGAGCGAGACCACATCGCCTTCATATTCGGTTGGATTTTTGTAGCCACGGAGCGAGCGCGTAAAAGTGAGCACGCCGGGAACAAGCCCCTGCTCTTTTTGCGAAAGCACCGCCGAAAAAAGCGAACGATGCCCCAAGTGCGAGCCGTCGAAACTTCCGATGGTGAGCGAAATGCCCTTTTCTTTGAATTCCGCACTGAATCTTCCGCCCGCAACCTGCTCCCACGAATAAATCTGCATTTTTTGCTTTTGCTGAATCACAAAGCCGTACGAAAGTTTTATGTGATTTTTAGAAAGCGAGCGCGTAATGACTCCGCCAAATTCCCCGTTCGGATAGAACACTGCGATTTCTTTTTTGGAAGCGTCGCTCGTAAAATCCTGCACGAACATTTTCGCGCTCAACGGGCGACCATTACAAAAATCAGAAACAGAGCGAGTGGAAAGAATCGCAGAATCCATGCCACAAAGCGAAGCAAGTTCAGCAGTCATTGGAAGTAAATGGGAACGGATTTGCTCAAATTCTTCTCCCTCAGTGGATTTCCGTAGGAAATCCGAATCCGAGCAAGCACTAGAACGAATGTGCTTGGTGTGACAATTTTCGGAGTTTTCAATCAGCGGAATACTTTCAGCCCTTACAGCATCGTCCAATCTAAAAGGACCAACTCTTGTTCTTTTGAGTTCCTTCAAATGCGCGACCGTTCCACATTTTGCGGCAATATCTCGCGCGAGCGAGCGAATGTACGTTCCCTTTGAGCAAGACACTTCGATTCGCGCCCATTTGTCGCTAAAATCAAGCAACCTTATAGAAGAAATCGTGATTTTGCGCGCTCTTAGCTCAACCGACTTTCCCTCACGCGCCAAATCACTCGCCCGCTTTCCGTCAACATGGAGCGCGCTGAAAGCTGGCGGCACTTGCTCCGTCTCGCCCCAAAATTCGCCCAAAACGGACGCAACTTCTTCTTTTGTGGGAATTTTTCCTGTTTTTACGACCTGCCCCGTGGGGTCAAGCGTGTCGGTTTCCGTTCCGAATTCAATCAGGGCTTCATAAGTTTTATCAAAATTGGTGATATGCGGAACTAAATGCGTGAGGTGACCGACCAAGACGACCAAAAGCCCTTCCGCAAATGAATCGAGCGTGCCCGTGTGCCCAACTTTCGTTGTGCCGAGCGCACGCTTTACGGAAGAAAGAGAAGAAAAACTTGTTTTTCCGGCTTGTTTTGCAAGCAAGACAATGCCGGAAACGTCGTTATTCTGATTCTTTTTCATTCTGCGAGGCTTTTTCCTCTTCTTCAAGGCGGTTGAGTTTGTTCACCATGTCGAATCCCTCTTTGATACTCGTGTCAGCGACAAACGTGAGACGGGGGAATTTATAAATCGAAAGTTTTTTGGCGATTGAAGACTGAATAAAGCCCGCGGCAGAATTCAATCCCTCAACGCCTTTTTTTACCTGCGATTCATTCAGAAATGACGAGACATATACTTTTGCGTACGCCAAGTCACGCGCCACTTCAACACGGTTTATCGTAAGAAATGTGGAAACGCGCGGATCTTTTACCTTTTGCAGCATAATCAACTTGGAGATTTCATCACGAATCTGCTCCCCAAGTTTTAACATTCTGAATTCGCCCATCGCTTAGTCCTCTGCGCTTTCAGAAGAAGATTCACTAGCAGCCTGTGCGGCAGCTTCTTTCTCCTTTGCGATTGAGTCACCGAGTTTTCGGGCAATCTCAACATATTCAAAGACTTCAAGCACGTCGCCTTCCTGAATGTCCTGCCAGTTTTCAAGACCGATACCGCACTCAAAGCCATAGGTGACTTCTTTTGCGTCGTCCTTAAAGCGTTTGAGTGAAGAAATCTTGCCGGTGAATTTGACAATGCCATCGCGGATGAGGTTGACCGAGCTTGTGCGTTTGACCACGCCCTCGGTAACATAACAACCGGCAATCACGCCGACTTTTGGCACTTTGAAAGTATTTCTGACTTCCACCTGACCCGTGACTTCTTCTTTTGTATCGGGTTTGAGCATGCCTTCCATAGCGGCAGTGATTTCTTCGACACACTTGTAGATGATGTTGTATTTTCGGATGTCGACCTTTTCCTGCTCGGCAAGCAATTTTGCCTTTGGAGTCGGACGAACATTGAAGCCGATGAGAATCGCGTTTCCGTCAGCCGCCGCCAAAGTAACATCAGACTCGTTGATTGCACCCGCGCTTGAGTGAATGACATTCAAGCGGATTTCGGGAGTTGAGAGTTTTTCGAGGCTCGTTTTGAGTGCTTCGGCAGAACCTTGCAAATCAGCCTTAATGATGACTTTGAGTTCGTTGATTTCGCTCGCCTGAATCGTTGAGACGAGGTTGTCAAGATTGACTTTTTTGACCGCCTTTGCAACTTCAACGCGCTTCAATTCCTGTCGTTTTGCAGAAATTGCGCGCGCATCCTTTTCGGTCTCAGTGACCTGGAACGGGTCGCCCGCATTCGGCATGTCGTCAAGACCAATGACCTCAACTGGCATACTCGGCAACGCTTCGTTTACCTTTTCGCCACGGTCATTGAACATCGCTCGCACGCGACCAGAGTAGATTCCCGCAACAAACGGGTCACCCACAGAAAGAGTTCCGCTCTGAACGACCACCGAAGCCACGACACCGCGCCCCTGATCGATTCGAGACTCAATGACTTTTCCTTCGGCACGCGTATCATACGGAGCTTTGAGCTCAAGCATTTCCGCCTGCAAGAGAATTGCGTCAAGAAGGTCGTCAATTCCCTGCCCTTTGAGAGCCGAAATCTTGACATACTGCGTGTCGCCGCCCCATTCTTCGGGAGTGAGTCCCTGATTTGAGAGCTGTGTCATGACATTCTCTGGATTTGCATCGGGTTTATCGATTTTATTGACTGCAACGATAATAGGAACTTTCGCGTCTTTTGCGTGGCTCAACGCTTCGAGTGTCTGAGGCATAACGCCATCATCAGCCGCGACAACGAGAACAACGATGTCCGTAATCTGAGCACCACGAGCGCGCATCATCGTGAACGCTTCGTGACCAGGAGTATCGAGGAAGGTAATCGTGCCCTTGTCGGTATGAACCTGATACGCACCGATTTTCTGCGTAATGCCGCCCGCTTCACCCGCAACCACATTTGTTTTTCGGATTGCATCGAGCGTTTTTGTTTTACCGTGATCAACGTGACCCATAACGGTGACGATTGGCGGTCGAACGAGATGATTTTCTTCTTCGCCGACATCGTGCTCAATGACCGTTTCGTCATACAGAGAAACGAGATGGACTTCACAGCCATATTCAGAGGCAAGCAATGTCGCCGTGTCGCTATCGATTGACTGATTGATTGTGACCATCATACCCATTCCCATGAGTTTTGCGATGATGTCACCAGCCTTTAAGTTCATTTTTTTCGCAAGGTCAGACACCGAGATTGATTCCATGATGTCAATCTGCTTTGGCACAACCGAAGCGGGAGTCTGCTGCTTTTTCTTGTACAGTTCTTCCTCGTCAAAAAGCTCTTCTTTGTCTTTTCGCTGACCGTAGACCTGTTTTTTGCCTTTGAACTGTTTTTTGCCTGCCTGTGGAGCCGGCATGGGAGCGGGTGCAAATCCACCGCGCGGAGAAAAACCACCACCAGCAGGTCTATTTCCAAAACCAGGACGATTTCCGCCCTGTCCGAAGCCAGGTCTGTTTCCAAAACCAGGACGATTCTGACCGCCCTGTCCGAAGCCCGGTCTATTTCCAAAGCCCGGACGATTTCCGCCCTGACCGTAGCCACGGTTGAATCCACCCTGTCGGTTATTGTCGCGCTCACGGTTCTGATAGCCTTCGCGTGCCTGTGCGCCCGTAAAGCCGCCCGTTCGCTGACCATTCTGTCCGTAGCCGCCACGATTATTGTTGTAGCCGCCCTGACCATAGCCACCGCGGTCTCGGTTATAGCCGCCGTTTTGGCGACCACCCGAAAGATTTCCCGCCTTTACATTTGGGCGCGCAGAATTCAACTCAAATGATTTCGCAGTGCGTGGCGCTTCCGTCCGAGGTTTTTCCTGCTGATCAGAAGATTTTTGAGCAGAGGAAGATGCCGGAGCTGATTTTTTAACAACGACATGAACGCCGTTTTTTGCTCGATCTTCTGAGTTTGCGTCTGCTTTTGCCTCACTTCCCCCGTTCGGGCTTGCTGCTTGAGACGGAGCCTTCTTTTTGATGACAATTTTCTTTTTTGTCGGTGTTGCAGACGACTCAGTCTTTTCAGTTTCTGCCGCAGTTTCAGGCTTCTTTTTTCTTAAAACAAATTCTGGTTTTTTTTCAGCTTCTTCCGCCATATTCCTCTTCTATCCCCTTAAAATCCTCAGGAATCCTCTTATTCCTCATCCTCTTCAAATTCGAATTCAACGCCGCATGACGGACATTTTGTCATATCAAGCGTGATTTTTGCGCCACACTCAGGGCAGAAATATTCCTCTTCCTCGCCCTCGGCACTTTTTGATTCAGATTCACCCGATTCATCAGACTCCTCTTCCTCAACAAATTCGACATTGCTGTGGATAATCTTTGAAACCTCTTCAAGTTCTTCGGCAGTAACGCCCTCAAGATTAGCCAAGTCGCCGTTTTCGTATGCTTCGATGAATTTTTCGATGTCGTCGTAGCCCGCCTCAGCGAGTTTTGCCGCGACTTCCTGATTGACACCCGGAAGGTCAGCGACGACTGAAATCTCGTCTGGCTCAACAGAAGCGTTGTTGCTGAACAGTTCCTGTGCTCGGCGTGACGTGATTTCGCTCAAATCAAGCTCAGCCGCCTGTTCTTCGGTTTTGACATCGATTGACCAGTCGCACAAGCGGTTTGCCAAGCGCACATTCTGACCGTTCTTGCCGATTGCAACAGAGAACTGCTCTTCGTCAACGATTGCGAGCGCGGTTTTCTTTTCGTCGTCAAGAATCACAACGCGGTTGACTTCGGCAGGCGAAAGCGCGTTTTTGATGAACACAACCGGGTCATCAGAATAGCGGAGCACATCGATTTTTTCGCCTTCAAGTTCGCGAATAACATTCTGAATGCGCATACCCTTCGGACCGACGCATGAGCCGACCGGATCGACATCTTCTTTTGTGGTTGCGACCGCGATTTTCGTGCGGTAGCCTGCATCACGGACGATTTTTTTGATTTCGACCGTTTTGTCTTGAATTTCGGGAACTTCAAGCTCAAGAATAGACTGAACGAATTTCGGGTCTGAACGGCTCAACACGAGCTGCAAGCCAGAAGAAATGCGCTTTAAATCAACGATGAATGCCTTGATTCGGTCATTCTTCTGGTAGACTTCACGCGGAGACTGGTATTTCTTCGGCAAAACGCCCTCGACCTTTCCCAAATCGACATAAATATTGCCGTTGTATTCGCGCTGGAAGTAGCCGATGATGATTTCACCTACCTTGTCTTTATACTCATTGTACAGTTTATCTTTGAAAGACTCGTTCAAGCCCTTGTGCGTTTCCTGCTTTCCGACTGAAACAGCAGAGCGGTCAAATGATTTTGGGTCAACAATGATGTCGATTTCGTCGCCAAGCTCACATTCCTCAGAAAGTTGTTTGGCATCTTCAAGCTCGATTTCGGTAACGGGGTCATACACGCCGTCAACGATTGTTTTTCGCGACGCGACCGTAACATCTGACATATCATCAGCGAACGTAACGATACAGTTGTCGGCAGTACCAAAAGTACGCTTGTACGCTGCCCGCAAAGTGTTTTCGATTGTCTGTTTGACTGAATCCAGTGAAAAGCCTTTGTCCTGAGTCAATTCACGGATTGCATCTGCCATTTCTGACATAGGTTTTCTCCTATTCGGCTGATTTTCAGCCGACAAATTTATTTTTACAAGTGAATGAATTTCGCTTTTGCTATATTCTCCAAAGAAATCGATTTGGTTTCGACCGAACCGTCTTCTTTTGGCTCTTCCAAAGTAACTGACTCAGAATCAGCGGCTTTGAGCACGCCGCCCACCCAGTCAGTGACCGTTTTGTCGTACACGCGGATTTCGCGCCCCAAAAAGAGCGGAAATTCCGCCGCGTTCTTGATGTTGCGCTCCATGCCGGGCGAAGTAAGCTCCATGTAGGTATTGTCCGTGCCGAGCATTTCTTCGAGCGCAGGAAGCAAAACCTTGTGCACGCGGGAGCAGTCGTTCACGCCGATGTTCACGCTCGCGTCTTTCCCCGTAATCGTGGCGAGAATCTGCGTGACTCCGTTCTGCGGGGAGATTTTAAGCTCCACGAGATGAAAGCCAAGCTCGCTCACGATTTTTTCACATTCCGCGTAATGCGGATACGAATCCAAAGGAATATATTCCATAGTTTCCTAAAATAAAAATGGACTCGTTTTTGCGAGCCCATTTAAATATTACTATTAAAATGTTGAAGATAGAATAGCGATATAACTAAATCTTGTCAACAGTCATTGTAAAGAAAAGTGAAGCGACTGCCTCCGGGGCAAAAAAAGGGTGCCCCCGGGCGCATGGCAGCGCGCGGGGGCACCGAGAAGAAAAAGAAAACAGCCGGCGGCAACCTACTTTCCCCCGGAATGGAGTATCATCGGCGTAAGGGCGCTTGACTTCCGTGTTCGGAACGGGAACGGGTATAACCACCCCACTATGGCCACCGGCACACAAAACACAACACAAAAGAAAAGAGAGAAAGAAGGAAGGG
>JAFUTH010000004.1 GCA_017484285.1 Treponema sp.
TGGTATTCGGTGCAGGACGGCGAAAGCGAGGGAAGTGCGATTGAAAACGAGACAAGCACAACGCTCAAAATCCGCACGGAGCATTTGGGAAAAACGGGCTACTACTGTGTCGTTACGAATACGATTGCGGACAACGGCGACGGCGGGAAAAAAGTGGCTGAGGCGAAAAGCGCGACTATTTGGATTGATGCCGTGTACCTGAAAGACATTGTTTCCGCGCCAGAATTCACCGTACAGCCGCAGGCCATGAGCGTCGCGCCCTATAACCGGAGCATTGAGCTGTCATGCGCCGCAGAATCAGCACAGGGAAATGTATCCTACCGCTGGTACGAGAGCGCGGACGGAACGAGCGCGACAGGAACCGCCGTCATCGGCGAAACATCCGCCACCCTCACCACGCCCACTTTCACCGAGCGTGGAATCCGCTATTTCTACTGCGTGGCGACGGTCATCCTCTCTGCGGACGAGGGCGAGGAAATCAAGTGCGTCGCGGCGGTTTCCGACGTGGTGAGCGTGGCATGCACGAGGCTGCCGGTGGTGACGGTGGAAACGCCAGAGCGGGTTGCAATCACATCAAAAGAAATCTGGACAGAAAATGCGACAATTGCAATAAGCGGTGCAAGTGATGATTCTTGGAATTTTGATGCCGTCACGACAAGCATTCGCGGGCGAGGAAATTCAACATGGGGTCAGCCCAAAAAGCCATATGCACTTAAACTCGACAAAAAGCAGAAAATCATGGGAATGCCGAAGCACAAACGCTGGGTTTTGATTGCGAATTATCTTGATAACAGCTTTATGCGGAACGAGATGGCATTTTACTTAAGCGAGCAGGTCGGCTTGGACTGGACGGTTCACGGTGAATTTGTCGATTTTGTTTTGAACGGCGAATACAAAGGCTTGTACTGGCTTGGTGAGGCAATCAAAGTTGACGAAAATCGCGTGAACATCAATGACGGAACGGAAGCCATGACCGATGACGAGGACAAGGATTATCTGATTGAAATGGACGTGTATTATGACGAAATCGTGAAATTCAAATCATCAGTCCGTAACATGCCGTACATGATAAAAAATGACGATTACATGATTGACGACAGCGATGCGATTACAAGCGGCGGCGAGGCTCGGCTGAATCGCCTGCAACAAAAAATCACCGCGCTCGAAGAAAAACTCTATCCTGATTTTACCGAAGGAATGAACACCAACAGTTGCAGCGTACCCGATGAAGCATATTCGGAAATGCTGGACATTGACTCGTGGGCAAAATTCTGGCTCGTAAATGAAATTATGGATAACGGTGAACTTGATCATCCGAAAAGCTGCTATTTTACATTCGACAGCACAAACAATGTTCTCAAAGCCGGACCTGTGTGGGATTTTGACTGGGCAGCGTTAGGACAGGCTTCTTCATGTAGATTAAAAGGCACGATTTACTACAATGCGTTGTTCAAGTCGCCCACATTCACCGCGCGCACAAAAGAATTGTGGGGCGAATCATACGCAAAGATTGATATTGCCACACAGATTGAAACAATTCGCGAGCAGATTTATGTTGCGCAGCAGTATGACACAATGCGCTGGGGTGCGCACAATGACCCGTCAGGCATCGTTCGCGCTGATTTCGATGCCTATGTGGATTTCTTGAAAGATATTCTGGAGAAAAAACTGGCGGTTGTGAATGCAGATGTGACCGGCTTGTAACGTACGCAATACCGCGCACATTGGGAAAACTGCGAAAAACACCTACTCCAGCACAAAATCCGTGCCCGCGTCATTGAAAACGGCGCGAATTTTCTGCTGCTCAAAATACTGCTCGATAAATGCCTGAATCTCTTTGTTCGGCACATCGAGCGAAAACGCCTGCGACGAGCAATAATCATGAAAATGCACATTCACGCCGAATTTCTCCTGCACGGCTTTTTTGAGGACAAGCACTTGGTCAAAGGTAAGGGATTTCATGAGGGTAGTATAGCGGATGTGGGGGATTTTTGCAGTAAGTTTTGTAGTATTTCTTCTGCGCTTTTTGCGATTTGTTCTTTTGCTTGCGCAATAAACGCCTCTTTATCAAAATACGCTTCCTCATTCTTTTCCAACGGCTCTAAAAAACATTTCGGCTCGACATGCAAAATCTCGGCAATCTGCTCAATCATCGTAATTGGCGGGAGGCTTTTTCCGCCTTCAATCATATTGATGTAATTGATATTTTTGTCCAAAAGCGAGGAAAGTTTTTCTTGCGAAAGTTTTGCTTTTTGTCGGTAAAAACGCAGATTTTCACGAAAAACCGTTTCTAAGGGCGTGTCCATACTTATATATAATGATGGAATTTTGATGTTGAATTCATAATATTTTATTATGGAATGATTGACAGATTTAACCATATTAAATATTGTTATACAGGAAATAAATCATATATCTTATTAGGGGATTTATGAATATGGAGGATTTTATGAAGAATTATATCGCTGTTTTTGTGTCGCTTATCGGCGTTGTGTTGGCGGGCTGCACTTCGATTGATGTCGATTCGTCTTATTTGCAGGCGAATGGCGACTATGTGGATATAAATCATACCTGGAATGAGCATGAGCTTACCGTGCAAAAAGTGAGTACACTGAATGTATTTGGGCTCACGCAAAGTGAATGGGAAAGCGAATTTGGCAACATAGCCATTTACAAAGCGTACAGCTGGGCGAATGCGCTTACTTCAGAAGCGGATGTTAAGCAACGGGCATATGATGCGATAAAAATCGTGGCACAAAACAGAAATGCCAAATACTATGCGCTTCTTTCCCCGGACACGAGTTCAATCACCAATTCATATGAATCAAAAAGCTATGACACTTCTACGGTGAGCACTTCCGTCGGCGGAAAAACCGTCCGCACAACCACAATACAAACGCCCACCACGCAGACGACAAATTACACATTCTATACTTTTAACAGTTATGTTCTTTATTTTGATGACGAAGATACAATCCTAGTTGTGCGGGATAAGCTAGGCGTGACAAATATTTTTGAAACTAATTTTTGACGGATTTGCGTCGCTTACGGTGTTTTTTGATTTTGTTAGGACTGCCGACCTTCCCCACACAGGAAAGTCGGCTTTTGTCTATTTTTTAATCTTTTTCAAAAATTCCGCAATCGTGACAATCTCAACATCTTCCACTTTGCCAAGTGAAAGCAAATCGTTGTCACCGCTTACGATATAAAGACATTTTCCTTCCAATGCACAAGAAATGAATTTGTCGTCATCGGGGTCGCGGCAAATTGTGACTTCTTTTTGGGGAACAATAACGGTAGATTTTTCAAGGATTTTCTGCAGAATGGCGGGATTTCCTCGGCCAGAATATTTTTCGTGAACTTCTTCATAGGTTTCGGCATATTCCTGCACGATTTGTGGCGAGACGAACGCGTTGAAATCATCATTGAACAAATGTTCAATCAATCGACGTGGCATTCCACCGAAAAAGACCGCAGATATTATGACATTCGTGTCGATAACAATTTTCATTTATGCGATGCCCGTACCTTTTTTATTGCTTCGGTGATGTCAGATTCTTTCAGACCGACTTTTCTCGCCCATTCCTGCTCTTTTTCGAGCAGTTGGAAAAATTCTTTCTCGTCAGGCTCTTCAACGGGCTTTAGCATGATGTTTTTACCTTCGCTGAATATGAAGAATTTTCTGCCTTCACGCAAAGAAAGTTTTTTGCGCAATTCAGCGGGGAGAACTATCTGACCTTTTGAAGAAAGCGAAGTCATTGCGGAATACATAAAAATCTCCTTTTAGTAAGATTATCTTACTTCGCCTGTGTCTGTCTGTCAATGAATTTTTGTTCGGGAATTTAAAATAAATCAGCCGACATTCCCCGCAAAGGAAAGTCGGCTTTCATCTTTTACAGCGTAACGCCGTCTTTGAAAATCGCTATCTCGCGGTAGCCGTTCTTTTCGTTCTTGGTTACGGCGCGTCCTGAAACGATGTCGATAATCTGCTGCAAGAGGCGGTCGCGTACTTTGTCGCTTGGCTCATCAAGCAAATCTGCCGCGTCAAAGTCAATCCAGCCGTGCTTGTTCTGGGCAAGCGGATGGTTGGTGGCAATTTTGACAGTGGGAACAGGGGCTCCGAGCGGAGTTCCGCGGCCCGTTGAGAACAGAATGATGTTTGCGCCCGCCGCCGTCATGTCGGTGGTGGAAACGATGTCGTTGCCCGGTCCTTCAAGAAGCGTCAAGCCCGTTACATTCTGCGGAAGCCGCTCGCCGTACTTTAACACGCCAGTGACCGGGGCTTTTCCGCCTTTCTGCACACAGCCCAAAGATTTGTCTTCCAATGTTGTGATTCCGCCCGCTTTGTTTCCAGGGCTTGGGTTTTCGTAGCAGACTTGGTTGTGGCGTGCGTAGTAGCCTTTAAATCCGTTGATAAGGTTTACTGTTTTGTCAAATCGCGCTTTGTCCACACAGCGGTTCATAAGCATTTGCTCTGCGCCAAACATTTCCGGCACTTCGGTAAGCATAACGCGACCGCCCATGCCCGTCATTGCGTCACAAATGCGACCAATCAATGCGTTTGCGGTAATTCCGCTCATGCCGTCAGAACCGCCGCACTTCATGCCCAACACGATGTCGGTGAGCGGGGCTTCTTCGCGCTTGCATTTGCCCGCGTATTCGGCAAGCTCGGTGAGCAATTTCTTTCCTTCTGCAAGTTCGTCCTCAAACTGCTGAGTGACCATGAATTTTACGCGGTTTTCATCGTATTCGCCCAAAAATTCCTTGAAGTACGGCACATTGTTTTCTTCACAGCCGAGCGACACGACCAGCACGCCGCCCGCATTCGGGTGATGCACCAAATCAGCAAGAATCGTTGCCGTGGTTTCCTTGTCGCCGCCCATCTGAGAACAGCCGTAGGGGTGCGTCCAAGTGAAAAATCCTTCAAGCCCGCCTTTTTCACTCGGCTTTGGCTCTCCGCCGCAGAATTTGGCGTTTGCCCACATTGCAAGCGTTTCTGAAATCTTGTTTACACAGCCGACGAGCGGAACAATCCACACTTCGTTTCGGCTTCCCACGCGACCGTCTGCGCGTTTGTAGACATTGACTGTTGGCACATTCGCGCGGAGTTTTTCGGTATCTTTGTACCATGCATCGTATGCAGCTTTTGCTTTTGCTTCGTTGTAAGTGTAAGAAAGTTCGCCTTCAAGAAGCGTGTGAATGTTGTGCGTGTGGACATGCTTTCCCACCGCAATATCTTCGGTCGCCGAGCCGATTGGATAGCCATATTTAATGACTGGCTCACCTTTTTTAATGTCTTTGATGGCGAATTTGTGACCCGCTGTGATGTCTTCCTGCAAGGTGACGGTGACTTCGGGAACATCGTCCATTGCTTCAAGCGTGACTTGCGTGCCCTTTGAAAGCGGCTGGAGCGCAACAGCGACCACATCCGCTTGGTTTATTCTGATTGCGATTTTGCTCATGAGATACCTCTTCTAAAAAAGATAGTCATATTCTAATGCGAAAAAATAAAAATGTATATGGAAAAATTTCTTGCTTGCTAATTCAAACTCCGTAAAATATACTAAGACGATGATTCGAAAATTTCTTGCATATACCTTCTGCCTCCTTTCTTTTGCTATCGTTTTTTCACAAGAAAATTCTCTTTCTCTTATTCACGATGATGGCAACACCATTCCCGAACGAATAAGCACCCCGTACACCTACAAACGAATCGCCGCAGAGCAGAAAAGCTTTGCCGAATACTTACGAAATTTTCCACTAAAAAAAGCAGGAAGCCCAGTCCTTTTGTACAATGGACACGAAAAGCCAAATCAGTCGGCACATGCAGCTGTCTTCGCGCTCCCCATTGAAAATCAAGATTTACAACAATCCGCACAAGTAATAATGCGCTTATACGCAGAGTATTTTTATCATACTGCCCAAGAAGAAAAAATCAAATTTCTTTTTGAAAACAAAACGCTCAGCAAATGGACAGATTGGAAAAGAGATTTCCGAATCGATGTTGCTGGAAGTCTCAAAAAATGGACAAGATTTGAACAGCCCCCAGATAAAAATAAAGCCTTTCTTGATTATTTAAGAAATGTGTTCTCCTACACAAATACATTCTCCATGCAAAGCTATGAATCAAAACCGATTTCATTCTCTGAGTTGCAAATTGGCGATATTCTCATGGATGCAGGCTCTCCTGGGCACGTCTGCATGGTTGTTGATATTGCCGAAAGCAAAAAAGAAGGGCAACGCGTCTTTCTTCTCGCACAAGGCTTCCGACCTGCGCAAGATTTTTACATTCTCAAAAATCCGAATAGAATCAATGATCCGTGGTATCATGAAGAAGATTTTCGATTTCCGCTTCGCACAAACGAATATATTTTTCCGAGAGAAAACTGGCGACGGCTCACCTATCTCAGCAATTAGACCAACAAAGATTTTAAAATAGACTTATGCTCGGTAGTCACACGGAAACTCTCACAGGCTTTTTGAATCGTCTTTTTGCGCACCCAATCGCTTAAAAACGATTTATTACCAACGAACGATAGTGTCTCTTCCCATTGTTTGGCAAGTGCCGTCGCGAAAAACCAGGCAATCATCATATTGATGTAATATAAATCCGACTTAATATTAGCTACCGCTCGTAAGTATTCGGGCTTAAAATGCTCATCGAGATAAAAGCACATAATCATGCGGATTCCAAAGCGAATTACATATTCTGATTTTTCATTCGGCTCACGGCTCAGCCATTCACTAACAATCGGTAGCAATCGTTCGGTATTCTTTTTAAAGACTTTCGGCGTGCATTGGTCACTCGTTGCCCAATTATTAACAAACGATAGGAAGTTATTCAGTTCAGCGACACATTCGTCAAAGTCTTTTATCTGCTCAATCAAAAATCCGTGAATCTGATTTTCTTCAAAATAGTCATGCGGGAGCGCATGCAAAAACTCTCGGTAGTTTCCCGAACGGAAAAGTTCCTTCGCAATCGCACGAAGCTGAGGTGTCCGCACGCCGATTACGGTTTCCCCGTCCACATTCGGAATCAGTTTCGCGTTGAAAGTTTTGTATTTCTCGTCAGCAAGCGAGAAAAGTTTTTGTTGCAGTTCAGTCATGGAAGCAGTATAGCAGAAAAATAAAAGGCGAGGAAATTCCCCGCCTTTTATTTAAAATCTGCCAAAATGAAATTTTTAGCAGTGATTGTGATTTAGTTATTGTTCATTAAATTCACTGACAAGAGCAGAGACCGTCGCCTTTGCGTAACCATCACGAAAACTACTATAAATAAACTTAAACCGCTTTTTCACTTTCAATCAGCCCATACAAGTACAATGCACTCTGCCCATATAATCCCATTGAGTCATCTTCCAAAAGGCTTGCGATGGGCGAGCGATAGATCGCAGACAAAGCCGCAGTTTCTGACAAACCTTTGTTCTTCATCAGTAGCTCAGCGATTTGCGGAATCAAAACAGTTTTTACAAGATGATGTGTGTCAGCCATCAGCGGTTCTCCCATTTTACTTTTGAAAAAACATAACTTCTTTCAAAGTCATAGATATTGACGACAGCATTTTCTGTCTGATTGGAAAAACGCGAACGAAGCCGTGCCGTGCGGACTGCCCAGCGTTCCGCCTGTTCTTTTATCGTCATCGTGTAGAATCCGAAGCCAAAATCCCGCCCTTTTTCTTGGGTGATAATTCGGGGAGTCTCAATTTGCATGTATGAACCGTGATAAAGAATCATTTTTTATCCTCCCCAAGCCATTTGTCAAAATAATCCATCAAGAATTCTTTTCCCATTCCGTGCAAATCTTCGTAATCAGTTTCAAGATGCCTGAGCAATCCGGATTTTTCAAATTGATCGAATATTTTTGAAGAAGAATCGTTTTTGTATTCAGCATAGTTTTCTATGCAATAGGTTTTGAATGAGAGTTCCGACACAGGCTATTCCCCAAAATAAACAGGCTTTTTTCCGAGTTCTTTCTTTCCATAATTTTTGAAAGACACGGCGTACTTTTTCAAAAATACGCCGTGTCTTCCCATTTTCGCGGTAGTTTCAACTACGCTCAACCACCGCATTATCTGTTACTGGTCATTAAATTCACTGACAAGAGCGGAGACCGTCGCCTTCGCGTCGCCGTAAATCATCACGGTGTTGTCGTTGGTGAACAGTGGGTTCTCCACGCCACTGAATCCCGTGCCCTTACCGCGCTTCAATACAAATACCGTGCGGGCTTCGTGAGCGTTTACGATTGGCATACCATAAAGTGGTGAGCTTTCGTCGTTGATTGCATCCGGGTTTACGACATCGTTTGCACCTATGACGATTGCAACATCGACATTGCTCATCTGCGGGTTCATCTCGTCGGCGGTTTTCAGCTGCTCGTACGGAACATTCGCCTCGGCAAGAAGAACATTCATGTGTCCCGGCATACGACCCGCGACCGGGTGAATCGCGAAGTTCACCTCCGCGCCGTTCGCCTCAAGTTTGTCGCAAAGCTCTTTAACCGCGTGCTGTGCCTGAGCCACCGCCATACCGTAGCCCGGCACGAACACCACATTCTTCGCCGCTTCCAGAATCATGTAAGCGTCCTCGACAGACATCGCCTTCGGCTCTTTCGCTGGTCCCCCGTTGCCCTTCTTTTTCTGACCGCCGAAACTCTTGAACAAAAGGCTTCCGAATGTGCGGTTCATCGCCTTGCACATAATCAGCGTCAAAATCAAGCCCGACGCGCCGACCAAGCAGCCCGACACGACCAAGACCGTGTTGTTGATTGCAAATCCCGCGAACGCCGCCGCAAGACCAGAAAGCGCATTCAAGAACGAGATGATGACGGGCATATCGCCGCCGCCAATCGGGATTACCATCGTAAAGCCGAGCAAAAGGAAGATCGCCGTCGAAGCAATCACGCCGCACTTCTCAATCTCCGCGAATCCGAACGGATTGTCCGCCGTAAAGAACGAGTACGCCACAATCGCCAGCAAGCCCAGTACGCACAGAACGCCGTTCACCGCGTTCTTCGCAGGAATCACCCAGCCCTTGAAGGTCATCTTCCCGCTCAATTTGCCCCAGGCAACCAGAGAACCAGTGAAAGCCACCGCACCGATTGCAATCGTAAGGCCGAGGGAAACTGCCGTGAAATAATCACCCTTTTCTGCCGCGATGTACTGAGTCAAGGCAACGAGAAGTGAAGACAAACCACCGAAACCGTTGAACAAAGCAACCAGTTCCGGCATACCAGTCATCTGAACTTTCTTTGACCAGATTGCACCGATAATCGTACCGATAAGAACCGCAGCAACAATCCAGCAGTAACCGTTCGACAAAAGCGGGTTTCCGCCCCACGCCGAAGCGTCCGAAGCGAACGCGCTCATCACATCCTTCTGAATCAGAACCGTCACACACGCAATCAGCATACCGACCGCCGAATACGCGTTACCCTTTCGCGCAGTATCCGTCTTTCCCAGCAGCTTGATGCCGCGGATAAAGAAGATACAAGAAATCATGTACAGAATTTTAATCAATGTGTCATTCATCGTTCAGCCTCTTACTTTTTAGCATCCTTCTTCTTGAACATACCAAGCATACGGTCAGTAACCATGTACCCGCCGATAACATTGATAGTCGCAAACACAATCGCGAGGAAACCGAGCACCGCGCCCACCTTTCCGCCGATTTTGACCGCCAACGCCGTGATTGAAATCGCGCCAACCACCGTGATGCCCGAAATAGCGTTCGTTCCGCTCATCAACGGCGTGTGCAGCTGCGACGGAACCTTTGCAATCAACTCCAATCCCAAGAAAGCAGCGATTACAAACACAAAAATAAGCATTATATCCATACTTTTCTCCTTAAAATTCATAGCGTTCCCGTTCGCTACGCTCACGGTCGGGCTTTTCGGGGTTCCGCTATCGCTTCATTGCTTCGCAACGCTTCGCGCCCCTACAATCCCTAACGCATTTTCACTTTTCCGAAGGTTTGAACATGGCAAGCGGATGAATCCCGCTCATCAGCTCAAAATGCCTGTCAATCGAAAACAACTTGGCGTTGCTCTGAATCGCATTCTGGGCAATCATCAAATCGGGCAAGCCAACCTTGTTCAGCCCGTTGCGAATGTTTTCAGTCTGCATTGCGACAAGTTCATTCCAATCAACATTCAACTGAAGCTTCGGCATCGCAAGCAACAGCTCACGAACCTCTGTTTCGTTTCTGGCACTCATCGAAGGCAAAAGCTCCGCAAGAATGACATCGTTCACGCAAGCCTTTCCATTCGCAAGAAGAATATCAACAGCATCTGCTGTCGGTCCATTGTGAAAATAGTCAATCCAAACGGATGTATCAACGAGGATCATTTCGCCCCCTTAAAGCATCAAGGTCAATATCCAAATCGATTTTCCCCCTGAATTTCATCAAGTCCCGCACATCAACTTTTTTTTCCGTGCGTTCCAAGGTTCGGGCAAAATCAACTACGCGCAAAGTCTGCTCATAGCTCAGATTGTCAATGATGCTTTTCGCTTCCTCTTTGAGCGCGAGTGCTTCCATGCAAACCTCCTATTTTTTTGCGGGCAGTTCTTCCCACATTCCCATCACCAGTTCTTTCAAGAATTCGCGGTCGTCCACTTCTTCCACAAGGAGCATTTCCTTTGCCCCGTCGTAGGGAAGTTCCCGCCGTGCCTCCGGCATTTTCTCCAGCGCGGATTCCGTCGGCTTCACAAGGAAGCGGTCGTCGTATATCCCGCCGAACAATTTTCCGTTGCAGTACAGCAGGTACTCGCCCAACGCGCTCGAAGCATAGCTTCGAACGAGACTCGCCTAGAAACTCACCTCGTGAGTTTCTTCGCCTGACGGCGACCGGCTCCCTACATCTTTCGCGCCGTGATTCCGTCCACGAGCGAAAGTTGGTCAAGGACGAACTCCAAATATTCTTTAGAACTAGCCATCGTTCCTTACGCCTTGAACCGCTCGTGGATAATCTGACCGCCCTGCGTGAGCAAGCAGCCCTTCATGATTTCGTCGTCGAGATTCACCTTGAATTCTTTGGCTTCCTTGTCGTAGAAGCCCGCGTGCGTAAGGAATGCGGTGATGTTTCCACTGAACATCTTTGAAGCGTCATAGGGAACTTGACGTTCAAGCAAGTCGCCCGACATAATCGTAACGCCGTTTTCGGTCACGACATTCTCAAAGAGCTTCGAGCCTTCCACATTGCCGCCCGTAGAGCACGCCATGTCAACGACGATTGAACCTGGCTGCATGCGGTCAAGCACATTCTTTTCGATAAGGCGCGGTGCTTTTCGACCAAAAACCTTCGCCGTGGTGATGACGATGTTCGCCTTTTCGCACACCTTTGCCTGCGCTTCCTTCTGCTTTGCAATCTGCTCAGGGGTCAGTTCCTTTGCGTAGCCCTGCGCCGTCTGTCCCATCTCGCCCAAGTCGATTTTGACGAATGAAGCACCCAAAGATTTAACCTGCTCTTCAACGACCGGGCGGGTGTCGAATGCGTCAACTCGCGCGCCCAAGCGTTTTGCCGTCGCAATCGCCTGCAAGCCCGCAACGCCAACGCCGATGATGAACACGCGCGCCGGGTTAATCGTTCCCGCCGGAGTCACCATCATCGGAAGGATTTTCGGGAGTTTTGCCGCCGCGTTCACCACCGCCACATAACCCGCGAGCGAAGTCTGTGACGACTGCACATCCATTTTCTGCGCGAGCGTAGAGCGCGGAATCATCTCCAAAGAAACCGCCTGAATGCCGTTTGCCGCAAATTTGTTCAAAAGCTCTTTCTCATTGAACGGATCCATGTAGCTCAAATGCAGCGTGCCTTCTTTAATTCCGTCAATCGAAGCAGGCTTCATGATTCGGACGATGATTTCTGAATCAGAGTATGCGTCTTCTTCTTTCGCAACGATTGTCGCGCCAGCATTCTTATAGGCTTCGTCCGTGAAACCAGACTTCAAGCCCGCCCCACTCACGACTTTAATTTCAAAGCCCATGGGTACAAGTTTTTTGATGTCATCAGGAATGAGCGCAACACGGGTCTCGCGTTCGTCCAATTCCTTACAGACCAAAACTTTCTTCATCTTTATAAGCCTCCTTTAAGGACATAAAAAATTCGTTCTTAGTATATAACAAATCACATGTTTTTACATCAAAATTCTTGGGTTTTTATCAACTTTCCCCGAATCTCAAAAACATTTTTACGCTTAGCGAATATCAATTTTTGAACTTGCCTCTAAATCAGTGCTTTTAAAAGAAACTTCATAATTAAAAAGGGCAAGCATCAGAGAAACGAGTTCATCTTTTTGCGTTTCGGTAAGGGTCTTTGAAAACTGCGGATTTTCTCGCACGCGCGGCGGATTGTGGTAATAATCGACGACCGCATATAATTCGCCGTCTACTTCGACGGAAATTCCCATTGTCGCATTGAACCACATGTTATAGATTTTTCCATGCTCGTTTATCGATGTTGAAATCTGCGTAAAAACAACAGAAAAATCACGCTCATCTTTTAAAAGCGTATCATCACCCGTTGTATTCAAAAGAAAAACGCTCTTTTCTGTACCCGTCTCAATCCGATAGCTATTATCCGTCAGTGTGTCGCGTGAGTTTTTTGTTTCAGCCACATACCCGTCAACTTCATTAAAAATATCCGTTGAAAAAAGTTCCTCGCCATTTTTGTAGAATGTACCATGTTGAGAAAGCGTTCCGCTCAATTTTCCCCGCCCGTCAATAGTTCGTTGAGTAAGATTATTACGCACGCCTTCGAGTTTTAATTCATAGTTTTTCCAAATGATTCTACGCGCAAGCTGTTTGTGCTCAATATCAGAAGAAATGAAATTTTCTGTTCCCTCAACATACGCCGCAGGATGCATACTGACCGACGAACAAGAAACAAAAACCAACGCCAACAAAAGACCAAGATGAAAAACAAATGCTATCCGTTTCATACAGAAAATAGTACCGCATTTTTACACAAAATCCAATCTCACAAAACACTTTCTCTATTCTTGTTTCCGTGATAAAATGGAAAGCAAATTTTCACCCCGCTCGTGCGGAGTTCTATTTGGAGCAAAAAATGAAAAAATTCATGGACAAAGACTTCCTTCTTGAGACAAAAACCGCTCAGAAGTTGTTTGAGGCTTGCAAAAACGAGCCGCTTTGGGACTATCACTGTCATCTTATTCCGTCGCAGATTGCCGAGAACAAAAAATTCAAGAATCTCACAGAAATCTGGCTTGGCGGCGACCACTACAAATGGCGACAGATGCGCACCTACGGCGTAACCGAAGACTACATCACGGGCGACAAACCCGACTACGAAAAATTCCTCAAATGGGCAGAGACAATCGAGCATCTCATCGGAAACCCGCTCTACCACTGGACGCACCTTGAGCTTCAGCGATACTTCGGAATCGACGAGCCGCTCACCGTAAAAACTGCGCCCGCAATCTGGGAAAAAGCAAACAAAATGCTCCAGACGGACGAACTGAGCGTAAAGGGCATTTTCGAGAAATTCCATGTCTACGCAGTCGGCACAACAGACGACCCGATTGATTCACTTGAATACCACAAGGCAATCGCCGCGGGAACTGCCCCCATCGGAAAAATCAACACGAAAGTCCGCCCGTCATACCGCCCGGACAAAGCAATCAACATCAATCTTCCGACCTACAAAGACTACATCGCAAAATTGAGCGAAGTTTCTGGAATCAACATCAAGACTTCTGACGATGTAATCGCAGCCCTCATCAAACGATTGGACTTCTTCATCGAAAACGGGTGCCGTGCTTCTGACCACGCGCTTGAATATCCGCCATGCAAAATCGACACCGACGCGAACATCGATGCAGTCGTCGCCCGCGCACTCAAAGGCGAAGCAATTTCTGAAGCAGAAGCTGAGGCTTACAAAACAAAGGTTCTCGTCGCTCTCGGACGCGCTTACGAGCAGAAAGGAATCGTTCAGCAGTGGCACATGAACGCAATCCGCGACAACAACAAGGCAATGTTCAAAAAACTCGGTCCGGACACCGGATTTGACGGAAGCCACGACAAGCCGATGGCAGAAAACCTCGCAGGACTCATGAACCTCATCGAAGAAAAGGGCGGAATGCCAAAGACCATCCTCTACACGCTCAACCCGAAAGACTACTACTCAATTGGCACAATCATGGGCTGCTTCCAGGGCGGCGGCATCAAGGGAAAAATCCAGCTCGGAAGTGGCTGGTGGTTCTGCGACCATCGCGACGGCATGGAGCAGCAAATTAAAGTGCTCGGAAACCTCGGCATGATTCCCGCATTCGTCGGAATGCTCACGGACAGCCGAAGCTTCCTCTCATACTCACGCCACGAATACTTCCGCAGAATCCTCTGCAATGTCATCGGCGGCTGGGTCGAAAACGGCGAATATCCTGATGATATGGATATGCTGATTAAGATTGTCAAAGACATCAGCTTTGGTAATGCACTCCAGTATTTCGGAAAATAAACCCTAAAAAGCGAACGACCGTTAGCAAAACTAACGGTCGTTTTTTGTATTTTCATAAAATTTTCTCACCTCTCTTTGCCAATACTAAAAAAATATCTGTTATCTAACAAAATTTTCTTGCATCATCGCTGACATTTTTTTTCTTCATTTATTACAATTCATCTTATATCACACTTAGAGGTAGTCACATGAATCTTCTTTCCAAAGCAATACTTTCAGCAACGGCGGCACTTGCACTCACAGCAACAAGCTGCCAATCAGCAAAATCTACGGACGACACGCTCCGAATGGACATGAACGCGTACACCGAAGGCACAGTCTCTTACAAGGGGAGTGAAATCGCGTATCGCGCGTATGAGGGAATCGTCTATGTGGCATCTCCCGTAGACACGGACTATCAGACGATGAACATTTACATTCCTTCGGCGTATTTTGAAGGCGGGGAAGTGAACGGGTACACGGCAAAAACCGCGCCGATTTTCTTCCCGAACACGGTGGGCGGCTACATGCCAGGAAAAGCGGGAACACTTGCCCCGGGAATGGGCGGAAGCGAAAGCGCGTCTGTAGCAGCACTTGCGAACGGACTTGTAGTTGCTTCTCCGGGAGCGCGGGGACGAACCACGCAGAACACAAGCGGAATCTTCACGGGAAAAGCCCCTGCCTGCATCGTGGATTTGAAGGCGGCGGTGCGCTATCTTCGCCACAACAAAGATTTGCTTCCTGGTGACACCGAAAAAATCATCTCGAACGGAACAAGCGCGGGCGGCTCCCTTTCGGCATTGCTTGCAGCGAGCGGAAACAGCAAGGATTACGAACCGTATTTAAAAGCGATTGGAGCTGCGAGCGAACGAGACGATATTTTTGCGGCGAGCGTTTATTGCCCGATTACAAATCTCGAGAATGCCAATACGGCGTATGAATGGCAGTTTGAAAATCACAACGACTATCAAAAAATGGACATCACGATGCTTGACTATCATGTGGAGCGAAAACTTACGAAAGGTAGTTTGACGAAAGAAGAAATCGCTCTTTCTCACGAGCTGGCAAAACAATTTCCCGAATATGTTAATTCGCTCGCTCTGAGCGTTCCGAAAAACAATACAAAACTAACCGAAAATGACTCAAAAACGGGGGAATTGAATTCGCTCATCATGAATTATATCGAAGTTTCTCTCAAAAACAAAATCGCCGAGCTTGAAAAAGACGGAACAGCAGACTCTGCGAAGAAAAAAGCTGAACTTCTCGCGCGACCGTACATCAAAACCGATTCCAACGGCAAAATCTCAATCGACCAGTTTGCATTCATGGAGTACATCGGGCGACAGAAACTTCCCGGGGCCTTCGATTCGCTCAACGCAAACACTGGCGAAAACTCGCTTTTTGGAGATGAGACAACCGACTTCAAGCATTTCACCGAATATGCGCTCAAGAACAGCAAGACAAACGCTCCAATGGCGGACTCAAAAATCGTCAAACTAATGAACGCGATGAACTATCTCGGAAACGCACAATCCGCCCGCTATTGGAGAATCCGCCACGGAACGAGTGACCGCGACACAGCTTTTGCAATTCCCGTTTTGCTTGCACTAAGCGCTGAGCAAAAAGCTGGTGCGACCGTGGATTTTTACATGCCGTGGGACGTTCCGCACTCAGGCGACTACGACTTGGAAGAATTGTTCGCATGGGTAAATACGATTTGTAAATAAAAATTACCAATCGTTCGTTAGACTTTTCCACAAGTTTTAAACAATTTGTGGAAAAGTCGTATTTTATTTAGCTATTTCGTCACAGAAAAACGTTTTTCCGCAACAAATTTTATTCGCGCAATTTTTTCAGCAATTAAATCATACAACCGTTTGTTTGTTTTTTGAAGATGTGCGATTCTTGGAAGCCATTCAGTAAATGACCGTTCGTTCTTTTTATTTGCCAGTTTATTCAATGTTGCCGGGATTTGTTTTATGAGCCATTTTTTATCAGAATCTTCCCAGTCTAAGCGGAGCAAGATTTCTTCCAACTCTTGTTCTTTTGTCTCACAACAAGCGACCGTTAGTTTTTCATTTATTACTTCCAATTGCCCAAAAGTCAAATCGTAAAAATTCTCAGGAATTTCCAACGTAAAGAAATCTTTTGTTTGTATAGCGATGGCACCAATGCACACGATTTGTTCGTTATCAGTGCCTTGCACAAAATTATCACAAACTTCCGTTAGTTTTTTAAATGAATACTTTTGTTTAAAAAGGAGCAACGTCTTTTTTCGTTTGAGAATAAAATCAATCTCGCGAATTGATTCCTCATCGCTTTTTCGTCTCGTATCGATGCTCAGAATAAATTCGATGTTCGTGTTCTGCCGTCGGTTGCTCTGCTTTCCGCCCCGATAGGTCGTATACTCGTTCGTCACCAGAGAAAGCCGTCCGCGTTTCGTGCAAATTTCCTGCATTTTCTCAAAGGGAATAATTCCGTCGGTGCTATAGCTGATAAAAATAAAACGCGCGTCGAGATTCAGAATCAAATCCTCAAACGACCGCTCCGCCGAGTCCTTGTAGCAATAGTCTGAGCGCGTATTCACCCAGTCCTCACGAATTGCCGCCTTTTTTTTGAGCATACCTTTTGCATTTAACTCAAGCGGAGCTGGAATTTTATCCCACTTGGCAATCGTGTTCAGCATGTGATAATTACTTCCATACTGATGCTGATTGTAAGGAGGGTCGAGATACGCGATGTCGATTCCCTTGATTTTCCGAGCAAGTTCGTTCGCATTTTCCTGAAAAATATGAACCGGCGCTTTCGAGTCAATCAAAACAGGGGAGTGCAACTCAATTTTTTTCATGATTCGTGTAAGCGCGTCTTTCCCATGCCCGCCAAATTCCTTGTGGAATGCCTTAAAAACGCCGGAAGTGTTCGTGTGAGTCGCCGCCTCATAGAGCAAATTGGCAAGCAAAAGATAGAACATTTTCTGAGATTTGGAAGATTTCTCGCCAAAATCAGGCTTTTTTTTATATTCCTCGAGTTGATTTCGGATTTTATCGATGGCAAGCGCATTTTCGCGCGTGTAAAAAAGCCGTTCCGTTTTGTAATCAACCTGCTCAACGTCAAATTCTTTTGGTGCATAAAACTTCGCAATATATTGGTCTTCTTCGCGAGGGGAAGGCGCAGCATTTATCGTATCGAGAAGAATTTCAAATTCCGCCCGACTTCCAAAAAGCTCCGCAATATCAGATTCATTAACATCCAAAAATCCACGATTCAGCGCATACGCATAATATTCCCAGTCATTCGAAAACACCTCAAACCCCAGGAATTTCGCAAAACGAGAAACAACACCGCTTCCTGAGAACACATCAAAAAAGCTGATTTTTTCACTCGGAGTAATTCCTGCATTTTCGATTGCTTTGTAAATCAACGGGAGAAGTTTTCGCTTGTTTCCGATGTAGGCAATAATTTGTTCAGTAAGATAGGGTGTGTTAAATTCCATAAAATCGAACTTTTTAGAAAGAATAAGAAATTCTACCATTTTACGAATTCTCTCGCAATAGAGCGAATTTTAGTATAAAATAAAGAGAATCAAAAAAGTCAGAGTAAAATGGTTTTCCTGCGAAAAAAAATTTCCGTTCACCTAAAAAAAGTATTTCTCATTCCACTGCTTTTGTTTTTGCCGCTTTTTTCGCTGTCTGCTACTGCCTTTCCAGAACAACTTTCTCAGCAGGCGAAAATTTCAATTCTTTCTGTTACCTATAACGATATTTCTCATTCGCTCTTTTCAAAAAGCTGCCTGCGTATATATGACACAAAAACGGGCTTCGACCGCATAATCGATTTTGCTCACTTTGAGAATTTTGAAGACGAGCTCTTTCTTTTAAAATTTTTTTTGAATGGAAAAAAGGCAGAGATTCAAACATCTCCATTTTTAGATTACTTTCTCTCACAACAAAAACAAGCGAATGTTAGTTTAACGGAATCTCTTTTAGAACTGAGCCCTGCGGAAGTCGCGTACATTTTCCGCTTTGTTTCCCTAATGAACAACGCGCTTCCCAAATACACGTATGATTTTGACATTCTCACCAATAACTCAGAAACCCACATTTCTCAGATTCTGCACGACTCTGCGCGCATGGTCGGCGACAAATCAACTACCGAACGGTATTCATTTTCCGAAATTACACAGCATAACACATATTACAAACAACTGAACGATAGTTTTGTTCTTTTGTCTGAAAAAGAAAAAATCGATTTTCAAGAGCAAGACTTTTCAAAACTCTTCCACAAAGAGCGAATGTCTCTGATTATTACGCTCAGTATCTTCGCGATCATTGTGTTTTTGATAACAGTCTACCAAGTGTTAGTTTATTTTTTTGAAAAACTGTACATTCTATCTATTTTTAAGACCATGCAAATTTTCGATTTCTTAGTGCTTTTTATCAGCGGATTTGCGGGCTGTGTAATTTTCTATCAGGATATTTTTTCAAATCAAACCATGTTTCGGAACAATTTTCATTTTTTATTTCTCGTTCCGCTGCATGTAATCGCTGCTTTCAGTCTTTTTAAGCCGATTCAAAACCGTTTGCTAAAAATATACTACTGGTCGATAGTAAGTTTCCTTAGTTTTGTATACATCATGATTTACTCACTTATTGAACACAAACTTCCGATAGTTTGTATATTAGTCGCACTCCCGCTTTTCTTCAGAACGCTTTATTTTTATTTCATCGCAAAAGACATAAAAAAAGAGCGCACGTTTAAACCGTACGCTCTTTTAGTAAAATTTGCTAATTGGATTAGTTCTTAACCTTTGTAAGCTCAATGTCAAATGCGAGATATGCACCGCCAGGAATTACGCCCGGAATGCCGTTCTCGCCATATGCCTGGCTTGGCGGAAGAACAATCGTTCGCTTTTCGCCGAGCTTCATATCTTGAACCATGATGTCAAATCCCGGAATCATCTGACCGCCCGCGGTCGTAAACTCAAGCGGTCCGCGTCCTTTTGACTGGTCGAACACCTGACCACTCACGAAATAGCCTTTATACTCAACGGCAACCGCGCGCTTTCCGCCGATTTTATTTCCGCTTCCTTCCTTTGTGGTCTTGTAGTAGATTCCGTTTGAATCCTTGCTAAAACCAGGAAATTTTTCTTCGACTTCTTTGATTTTTGCAGCTGCGGCAGCTTTTGCTTTCTCAGCGTTTCGTGCACTCACTTCTTTTGATTCTCTATCAAAATCAGCCTGTGTTGCCGTGAATTTTTCAGCGTCTGCGCCCTGTCGCACAATCGTGACTTTTACGATTTTATCGCCCTGCTGAACGGCGTTTACAACTTTCTGAGAATCTTCATTCACCACCTGACCGAAAATCGTGTGCTTTTGGTTGAGCCAATCAGTCGGTACGTGCGTGATAAAGAACTGGCTTCCGTTTGTGCCAGGTCCTGCATTCGCCATTGCAAGATAGCCCGGTTTGTCAAAATTCAAGCTTGGATCAAATTCGTCAGCAAAACGATAGCCCGGACCACCGCGACCAGTTCCTTCTGGATCTCCGCCCTGAATCATAAAATCAGCGATAACACGATGGAACGTGAGCCCGTCATAAAAATGCTTGCCCTTTGTTGCATCAAGCGTACCCTCTGCAAGACCGACGAAATTCGTAACGGTGAGCGGTGTCTGCTTGTAAAACAATTCAAGCACGATAGAGCCTTTGCTCGTTTCCATAATCGCAAAAACGCCATCTTTGCCTTTGATTGCGCTTAATTCTTTGTCCATTGGTTTACATCCTCCAAAAGATATTGCAAGCAACGCGAAGATTGCCGCAAAAAAATTTTTTTTCACTTTTAACTCCTTTAGTTCGCCGACATTTGTGCAACGAACCATTTGTATATTGAATCCACGCGCGCATTGAAAGAATCAATCATCTTGTCTTCCAAAAGAGCAATCCGCGGATAATATGCCTGAACCATAAGATACACCAAAAAATGGTCGCCCTCATCGACAACCACGAGATTTATCTTTACATGGTGAGATTTTGCCGCCGTAATCGGACCGAATTTGAGCGGCTCGAAATTATCAAAACAAACGCTCACTTCATTCGTACGCTGCTTATACGTGAGTTTATAGTAGCATTTTCCAAACGAATTGTCATCCTGCATACAGTAGAGCGTTTTTCCGTCTGCACTGCCATCTGTATCGTCTGGAATTCGGATTTTTTCAGTCGGAGACTTTACAAGATACGCCTCGTGATACAAAGTCTCCCATTTTTTGTGACGATTTGAGTAATACTCCGTTCCCTTCATTGTGGAGATTTTCCGAATCACCTTTGAGACTTTTTCAATTGATGCCGAAGAAACAGAATTCTCAGAACCGAGCGATTTTTTATCAAGATAAAAGAGTTTTTCGGTCGTAAGGCGCGGCTTTTCAGAATTATCCCAATGAGTGAGCGCATGTGAAGAAAGTTCTGTATTTGGAACAAGAGAAAGGCGCACTTCATCATCATTCAAAAATACATTCTGCACTTCACCAGAAGATTTTACCTTTTCGAGAATTTCGGGAGCAACAGACTGAGCTGAAACAAACGCACTAAATGCAAAAAAAGCTGTATACAGAATAATTCTTTTCATGAAAACCCACAGATAAAAATTCGCTCGTATCCTGAAAAAAAAGCACCGGCCCTTAGAGCCAGTGCCTCTTTTTTAGTAGTTACCTTTGAAGATAACGCGAACCTGCTTGTAAAGACCTTCGCCCTCGCTCTTTGTCTCGATGTCGGAGAAATCATTGAGCGTGGTGTGAATCAACCGTCGCTCAAACGGATTCATCGGCTCAAGAAGAATTGAAGTTCTCTTTGTGCGAACTTTGTCGGCAGTGGTGTAGGCAAGGTGAACAAGATTTTCCTCGCGGCGAACGCGGTAATTTTCTGTGTCGAGAATAACGCGCACGTCTTCGCGACCGAGGTGACCTGCGTACACATTCGCAAGAAGCTGCAACGCGTCGAGATTTTTGCCTTTGCGTCCAATGAGAATTGAAGAATTTTCTGAAGAAAGTTTAAGACCGATTTTCTTTTCTTCACGGAACATGATTTCAACAGTTGCTTCATAGCCCATTTTTGTAATGACGTCCGAAACAAACTGAGTCAATTTCTGCTCAAACTCGTCCTGAGGAATCGGGTTGCCCATCACGCGCTTTGCAGTCTCAACCGGTGAAGAAGATTCGTCGTCATATTTAACGCCCGGAGTTGCTTCGTCAGTGTGAACGCGGATTTTTACATAGCCCGCTTTAAAAAGAGTCTTTTTCTGGGTTTCGATAATTTCAACATCAAACTGATCGCTTTCAAGACCAAGCTCGATTGTTGCTTTTTCGATTGCGTCTTTTTCTGTCTTACCTTCAAATTCGTAAGTCATTTTATTTTCTCCTATTTTTACTAACAATCGTTAGTTCTTTATTTTTCATCATTTTGTTGATAATAAGCTGCTGCCCGAGTTGGAAGATATTACTGACCGTCCAATAGAGCAACAAACCTGCCGGTGCATTGTAGAACAAGAAGAAGAACATAATCGGCATACCATACATCATCATCTTCATCTGTCCGGCATTCTGACCCGCCGCAGCCGTTCCGCCGTTCTGAGTGATTTTTCCGAACAAAAGCTGAGAAATCACATAAATCACCGGAAGAACGCGAATCTGATTCCATCCGAGGAACGGAAGTCCATGCTCGAACGTTTTGCCCACATGGTCGCCTACCGAAAGGTCGTCAATCCAGCCCTTGATAAACGAAGCTCCGCGGAACTCAAAGTAGTTATTGAACAGATTGTACATCGCGAACAAAATTACGAACTGAAAGAGCATCGGCAAACAGCCACTCATCGGGTTATAGCCGATTTCTTTGTACATTTTTGCCGTTTCCATCTGTAATTTCTGTGGGTCATTCTTGTACTTTGTCTGTAATTCCTGCATTTTCGGCTGGAATTTCTGCATTTTCTGCGTGCCTTCCAAGCTCTTTTTTGTAATCGGGAACAGACAAATCTTCAAGATAATCGTAACGATAATGATTGAAACGCCCCAGTTGTGAACGAGTTTGTTGATAGTCTCGAGCAAGAATTTAAGCACGACTTCAAGCCAGTACAAGAATCCCGAAGTCTGCAAACTCTCGTTGAAATGAACTCCGCTCAATCCCCATTCATTTTTTTCTTCTGAGACATATTTTTTAAGCTCAGACTCATTGCGTGGACCTGCATAGATATAATAACTATCGGTAGTTTCTTTTTTATCGATAGATTTTCGAGTCATCTTAACTTGAGCATTTATCGCATCACCAACCTCAACTTCCGAATTATACACAACAGTATTCGACATTGCGTTCTGATTTTCGGGGTAGACGATAAACTCAAAGTATTTTCCAGCAATTGCCGTCCATACCCAGTCGCGCTCGTAGTTTTTCGTCTGCTTTGAACCAACATTGACTTTCTTTGATTTTTCGCCGTTGAAAGAAATCAAATTTCGATACTCGTAGCGGTCAACTTTTGGATTGTATTTTGGACCAATCTGAGGAGCGGTGCGAAGCGTGTAGGCAGAGCCACCTACATCGAGACCTTTGAAATTCTCGTCGCCGTCGATTGTAATGTCGAGTTTAAAAGTGTAATCATTCGGCTTGAAAGTGTAGGTTTTTACCAACGTGAATTCACTCGTTGTGCCGTCCGCATTTTTGGAAGTGAATTTCTTGAAAAATCCGATTGCATTGTCGCCCAATTTTTTAGCAGTAAAAATATCATTTACAATCGGTTTTGTTGCTCCGCCGAGAGAAAGCGCAAACGCTCTGTTTTTATCTGAAAGATTTTCGATAAGCTCGACGCCCTTTCCCGTATCAACGTCACGGTTTTTAAGATTGCCGTTTTCATCTTTTTCGATAAGCTCGTAGCTTACAATGTCGCCGCCACGGTTTGTAAACGTGACCTTAACGTTATTTGTGGTGATGGTAAAGTTTTCTTCGCTAAGATTTTCAGTAGACTCAGCATTAGAAATCTCTGATGCTGCAATAACTGATTCAGAAGACAGAATTTCGTTTGATGAAACTTCAGCGTTTCCCGCTTCATTTTCTACAACGGTTGCATCCTGCTCAGTCTGATTTTCTGCCTGCTGATTCTGTTCCTGCGGCTGTGGCGGAAACAAAAAAGTCTGCGCGGCAAAGAAACCGACCAGAACTACGGTAGAAAGACCGATAGCCCAAACAGTGTTTTTTTCCATTTTTTATATCCTTTAGACCTCTCGGCTATGCGCGAGGTGACAAATTTTCTGTGTATTATGGCACGGGATCGTAACCGCCACTGTGAAGAGGGGAGCATTTCAGAATCCGTTTTGAAGAAAGATACATGCCTTTTAAAGCACCGTGTTTTTCAAACGCTTCAAGCGCATAAGCGGAGCATGAGGGATAGAATCGGCAGCACGCTGGCTTTAGCGGAGAAATGAACTTCCGATAAAAGCGAATAGGCAGACACAAAATGAAAACAATCGTTTTTCTCATTTTTTGACTAAACCGGCTTTTTCACACAATGTACGAAATTGAACACACCGCGTGCTGAACGAGTCTTTCTCGGAAGGGGGATATACCAAAAAAAGCATATCATATCCGGTGTTCAGGTGTGCTTTGTAATTACGATAGGTTTCGCGACTGAATCGTTTTGCACGATTGCGCGCTACTGCATTGCCAAAACCACGGGGAAGGGGAAATCCGATTCGGTTGAAGTCGAGATTGTTGGGAAGATAAAAAAGTTTTGCTCCCGCAACGCTTGCCCGTTTCCCGTTTTTGAACAGATTTTTAAAATCAGCAGGATTTTTAATGTGTTCTTCACGACTAAAACCTGCTGACTTCATAAAATCTGCTCCATTTTAGAAAATTAAATTAGTATTTCTTGTGCTCGTCGCAAACTGAGAGCTTCTTTCGACCCTTAGCGCGTCGGCGAGCGAGAACCATGCGACCACCGCGTGTCTTCATGCGAGCGCGGAATCCAAATTTTCTGTTTCGTTTAACTTTTGATGGCTGGTATGTTCGTTTCATAGAACATTCTCCTTATTAGTGGGGATTTTTCCCTGAATTTTGATAAAATTGAGCAATAAAATTCTTCATTCCCTAAAAAGAATTTTTTGGTAGTGGAAAGTAGTCTAGCAAATTTACTCGCCGTTGGTCAACATATCGGCTTTTAATCTGTCCAAAATTCTTTGCAAATTTTCAGGCATTTCTTTTTTTTCAGCGGAATTTTTTGGCTTCTGTTGCTCGCCTGAAATGACCGATTCGTTTTTTTCTTCATCGAATTTCCGAATTACTTCGTCTTCTTTTTCGATTTTTGACTGCATTTCGCTGCGGATTTTTTCTTCTGAAATTTCGATGTGCAATTCCGCATTCGTTCCCCGAAGTCTGAACGCGAGAGAGGAAATTTTCGTGTCGGGAATGCCGCGCCTCAACCCCGTGAGAATGTATTTTTGGTACAAGCGCAAAGTCTGAATCCAGCCGGGATGGTCACATTCTACCAACAGAATTTCGTTCTTCAAATCGACCACGCGCGAATGGGAATACAAATTCATTCCGAGATTCTCGCCGTTTTTCGCGTTTGATTTTATGGACTGGACGGTAAATTTCCACGATTTGAGAAGAGCATTGTTCTGTTCTATTTGCGCGCGCTCAATGTTCGTGAACGCGGTCATTATCATTTCCTGTGCACTGATAAGATTCTCGTCACTCATGAATTTTCCAAGTTCCTTTTTCGATTTCGTAGATTTTCGTCGTTGATTTTTTGTACCGCTCGTACGGCTCGCCCGGCAAAAATGTGCAGAAAAGCTGGTCGTATTCGGGGAGCAAGGTCGTAACGGACTGGCGTTTGTCGGGATCAAGCTCCAGCATTACATCGTCCATGAGCAGAATCGGATTTTTTTCGGTGACATGCGTGTAATAAATCGACTGCGCGATTCGGAGCAAAATCGCCAAAAGCCGCCTTTGCCCCGTTGAAGCGTTCGGCACGAAATTCTTTCCGTTCCGCACGAACACGATTCTGTCTCGGTGCGGACCGCTCATCGTCGTCTGAATCACTTTGTCCATCTCGCGCTTCTGCTGCAAAATCGAAATCGCTTTTTGCGCGGTGATTGCCTCGTTTTCTTCGGTTCGCCAGCTCGGAACATATTTGATTGAAACGCCGTCGATTCCCGTAATCTGCTCGTAGAGTTTTCCGAAAATCTGGTTGAATTTAAAAATCGTGTCGCTCCGTTTTTTTTGGATTTCGATTCCGTCGGTGCTGAGCTGCTGGTCAAAAATGTCGAGCATGTCGTATTTTTTTTCTTTGAGTGAAATGTTCCGGCTTTTGAGGATTTTTTTGTAGCGGCGGTTTAAGTCAATGTACAACACATCGTACATAGAAAGGCACTGGTCGATAAAAAACCGTTTTTTTTCTGGCTCGCCCGTGGCATAGTCCAAATCATCGTGGCAAAAAAGCACGCACGGCATCGTGTTAATCAGCTCTTTGCGGTCTTTTATTGTCTTTCCGTTTTTTTCGATTCGCTTTTTTTGGTTCTCATAGGTAAAAAAAAGACTCGCCGTGTTTCCGTTTTCCTCGCGGTACAAAGTCTTTACGCTGAACGATTTTTCGCCCTCTTTGACGATTTCTGCATCCGCCCGCGTTCTGAACGAATTTCCGTAGGCAGAAAAATAAATCGATTCAAGAAGATTGCTCTTTCCCTGACCGTTTTCGCCGACAAAATAGACCTCCTTTGAAAGAAGGTCTATTGTCTTGTTTTCGAGATTGCGGTAATTTACGAACGAAACAGAAAGGACTGGCATTACTCAGCTGACATCGGCATGAGAATATGGAAATAATCTTCTGCCGGTTCTGGTCGGAGCGTAACTGCCCGCATGACCTCAGTGAACTCGAAAGTGATATTCTCGACATTCATCACTTTGAGCGGACTGTCGATGTGCTTGTAGTTCATTGAGATTGAAACTTCATCGCCCGCGTACTGGCACGGAATCTCTTCTTTTGCGTCACCCAAGTCGGTTGATTTTGAAGTAATCGTGAGAACTCCGGGCGCGAGATTGAGAATGATTCTTCCCGTTTTGTCGAGCATGATTGAGATTCGTTTGAGCGCGTCAACGAATTCAGACTTCAAGACTTTGAAAGAATGAGCCTGATTCTCGGGGATAACACGCGCGTAATTCGGATACTGACCGTCAATCAATGTGGCAGAGAATTCATAGTTCGCAAAATTGAAGAAAATCATTTTATCGACGATTGCGACTGAAATCTGACCTTCATCGGAAGCGTGCTTTGCAACGACATTGAGGATTTTCGGGTGAACAATTGCAGCCGGGAAGTCTGGAACGCCCGCGAGCACTGCCTTTTCAGCATACGCCAAGCGGCGACCGTCCGTTGCAACGAGAACGAGTTTGTCTTCTTTTTTCTCGAAGTAAACGCCGTTCATAAAATAGCGCGTTTCGTCATCGCTTACGGCAAAGCTCGTCTGAGAAATCATAGCTTTAAGCTCTTTTGCCGGAACATCGAAGAACGAGACTTTTTCGGCAACGGCAATCTCCGGGAATTTGTCCTGAGAAGTGCAGTTGAGCTGGAATTTGATTTTTTTGGTTGTGTGGCGAATCACCGCCGAAACGAGATTGTCTTTGTCTTGCAAGAAGAATTCGATTTCGCCCTCAGGAAGAGCTGAAAGAATTCCCATGAATTTGTCACAGAGAACGGTTGTTGAGCCTTCTTCTTCAATATCAACGGGAATTTTCGTTTGGAAATTTACTTTGATGTCAGTCGCTTTTACGGTCAAAGAATTTCCTTCTGCAATCAAAAGAACATTTGAAAGAACTGACAAAGCGTTCTTTGTAGAAATGATTTCCTGCGCAATGGAAATTTCGTTCATCATCGCGTTTCTGTCGAAAGTAAATTTCATGAAAGTCTCCTTTTTTGTTTTTCACAGGTTTTATTAAATTCTAAATTTTAAAAAATTTAGTAATAGTAATAATAAGGACTGTGAATTTGTTGATAAGTGGTTTATTTACTTGATGTTTAAAGAATTGGAATTGGGAAAACTGGTTGATTTTAATTCACAGGTTTTCCACAATTTCACAAATTTTCAAGTTTTCAACAATTTATCAACAAGATTCTAGCACATTGTAAACATTATTTCTATCTAAAAATTTTAGCTGTATTCCTTAATTTGTTTTTTGAGAACTTTAAGCGTGTCATTGATAGTTGCATCAATTTTGAGCTGATTTTCAATTTTGCTGATAGAATTCATAACAGTCGTATGGTCTCGTCCTCCGAATTCTTCACCGATTTCCATTAATGAATATTCTGTGAGAGAGCGGCACAGATAAATCGCAATATGGCGCGGAATGGCGAGCGTTTTTTTACGGCTTTCGCTTTTTAAATCATCGACTGAGACATTGTAATAATCGCTTACGACTTTTTGGATGATTTCGACTGTAACGATTCCGTTTCCAGAAGCATTGATTGAGTCAGAAAGCTGTTCTTTTGCGATGTCGAGCGTAAGTTCTTTATGCATCAAATCAGCGTAGCCAATCATCTTTGAGAGCGCACCTTCCAAATCACGCACGTTTGATTGCACATTTTTTGCGATGAATTCTTTTACTTCTTGAGAAAGTGTTTTTCCTTGCAGCTGCAACTTTTTATCGAGAATGGCAAGACGCGTTTCGTAATCGGGCGCACGCAAATCAATATTGAGTCCTCGTGTAAATCGGGTTCTTAATCGCTCTGCAATACCGGAAATTTCTTTGATAGGACGATCGCAGGTAAAAACGAGCTGACCTTTTCGATTGTAAATCTCATCGAATGTGTAGAACAACTCATTTTGGAGTGCTTCTTTTCCCTCAAGAAACTGAATGTCATCGAGGAGAATCATATCAAGCTTGCGGTATTTTTTAGTGAATTTGTCAACATTCTTTTCACGAATGGCTGACGTAAATTCGTTCATGAATGATTCTGTGGTTATGTAAGCGATTTTGAATGACTGATTCTGCGAGTAAATGTAATTTCCGATGGAGACCATCAAGTGTGTTTTTCCGACACCAGAAGGTCCGTAGAGAAGAATCGGATTGTAATTTTTGTGACCAGGAGTTTTTGCAGCTGCCAAACATGCCGAATATGCGTACTGACTGTTGTCTCCCGGAACAAAATTTTCAAACGTGTATTCTTCGATAAGCTGGGGATGTGACGCACGTTGCTGTACGCTTACTGAATTTTCTGATGGAGAATAGCCGGACGAATATGAAGAAGATGAAACATTTTGTTCTTTTGAAACAGTTTTTTCGGTTTGAGCATACGAAACCGATGAAGAAACTTGTTCAGCGGGTTTTGAATTGAAAACAGGCGAAAGTTTGATTTCTTGTCCGGAAAGCTCGTTGATTTTTGACTCGACTTTTTGAATGTTGCCTTTTTGCACCATTCTGTCCCACAAAAATTTAGACGGAACAGAAACTTTGATTTCTGAGATAGTATCTTCAAGGTAAGAAAATTTAAAATTCAAGATGAAATCGTTTTCTTGACCGGCATTTGCCAATTCATCGTGAATCAATCGCATTGCTTCTTCAAAAAAATCTTTGTAAATCTGTTCTGACATGAAATTTATAATAGTGTGGATTTTGAATTTTCTCAACGGGAAAAATTCTTCTTATTGTTTCTTTTTCTAAAATCAACTATAATTAAATGCTCTAAAAGTCTTTTCATGTCTTTTATCCACAAAATATAAATCTTTAACTTACAAGGAATTAAAAAATGGCGGCTAGCTATTCAGCGGGGAATATTCAGGTTTTAAAGGGTCTTGAGGCGGTTCGCAAACGACCGGGCATGTACATCGGTTCTACGGGTCCGAAGGGATTGCATCACTTGGTGTACGAGACGGTCGATAACTGTATTGACGAGGCGATGGCGGGTTTCTGTGACAACATCGTTGTTGCGCTCGAAAAGGACGACATCGTTCGCGTTGAGGACAACGGGCGCGGCATTCCCGTGGACATTCACCCGACCGAAAAAATCTCTGCGTTGGAGCTGGTTCTTACGCGCCTTCATGCGGGCGGAAAATTCGACAAGTCTTCTTACAAAGTGTCGGGAGGTTTGCACGGTGTCGGCGTTTCCTGCGTGAACGCGCTTTCTGACTGGCTTGAGGCGACCATTTCCCGCGACGGACACATTTACCGCCAGAAGTACGAGCGCGGAATTCCTGTCACAAAGGTCGAGCAGATTGGCGACACTGACAAGCACGGCACGCTCATCCGATGGAAGGCTGACAAAACGATTTTCACCGAGACGACCACCTACGATTTCGATGTTCTCTTGCAGAGGTTAAAGGAACTTGCGTTCTTGAACAGCGGAATCGTGATTACTTTCCGAGACGAACGGCTTGAAACGCCAAAAGAAGAAGTCCTCAAATACGAGGGCGGAATCGTTCACTATGTAAAAGAAATCAACCAGAACAAAAAGAGCAAATTCTACTATCCCGAAGAGCCGATTTATATCACAGGCGAAAAGGACAATGTGATTACGGAACTTGCCTTCCAGTACAACGATTCATATTCCGAAGACATTCACACTTATGTAAACGACATCAACACGCGTGACGGCGGAACGCACCTTGACGGATTCAGAACGGCGTTGCTCTGGGTTTTGAACAAGGCACTCGATAGCAACGAAAAAATGAAGAAAAAGATGCCCGACCGTGACGGAAAATTCGAGCCAGGCGAGGACAAAAAAGAAAAACTCACGGGCGAAGATGTCCGCGCGGGATTGGCGGCGGTTCTTTCAATGAAAGTGCCAGAACCTGAATTCGTCGGACAGACCAAAGACAAACTCGGAAACACGGAAGTGCGCACGATTGTCGATTCTCTTGTAAAAGAAAAACTCACGATTTTCTTTGAGCTGAATCCTGTCGTCCTTGAAAAAGTGCTTGAAAAGGCTGTGGGCGAGGCTGCCGCACGAGTTGCCGCGCGAAAGGCAAAAGAAGCCACGCGCAAAAAGACGGTCGGCGCGGGATTCCAAAAACCCGAAAAACTTTCCGACTGCTCAATCAAAGACAATCCCGAAATCTGCGAAGTCTACATTGTCGAGGGTGATTCGGCGGGCGGTTCTGCAAAGAAAGGGCGCGACTCAAAAACGCAGGCAATCCTTCCTCTGTGGGGAAAAATGCTCAATGTCGAAAAGGTCAGCGCAGAAAAAGTCGTCGGAAACGACAAGCTTGACCCAGTAATCAAAACGCTCGGAACGGGATTCGGCAAGGATTTCAACATCGAAAAACTCCGTTACCACAAAATCATCATTATGGCGGATGCCGATGTTGACGGAAGCCATATCCGCACGCTTTTGCTCACATTCTTCTTCCGATACATGCCGCAGCTCATCGAACACGGCTATGTCTACCTCGCGATGCCACCGCTCTACCGCCTGCAAAAAGGCAAGAAGGGCAAAGTGTATTACGCATATTCCGATGAAGAACGCGATTCAATCTTGCGTGAACTGAGAGCCGACAAAACGCCCGTCGCCGAAGAGACCGATTCAGAATCAGAGGGCGAAGAAAATCAGACCGAAGGGGCAGGCACAAATGCAACGGGAGCACAAACGGCAGACTCAAAAGCGAAGAAAGACAACATCGATGTTCAGCGGTACAAAGGTCTTGGTGAGATGGACGGAAATCAGCTCTGGGAAACCACAATGGACCCCGCTCACCGAAAAATGCGCGTCGTGACAATCCCCGATGCCGAAGCCGCCGACCGAATCTTCACCGTCTGTATGGGCGAAGAAGTAGAGCCGCGCCGCGAATTCATCGAAAGCAACTCCAGCTACGCGAATTTGGATATTTAGGACGGAGAGGGGGAGCAATTTTGTGGTCGAAAATTTCGACCGCAAATCGTTCTCTGTTGACGAATGATTTGAAAGTATTTTTGAAAAGGTTAACAGGGGAACTATTTTAATATGAATTTAATTGGAAAGTCTTTCATATATATTGATAATGAAATAGCGTTAATATCTTGTATAAAATATCCATTAAAAAAAGGAGATAAAATTACAGTAATAGATTCTTTTTATTGTACTACGAATGGAAAAAAAGATTATCTTGTAAAAGTTAATTCTAAAACACATTTATTAGACGATGCAGATAACGGAGATTTTATTGAAGAAAAAATTCTTACAAATGAAAAAATGTTTTCATTTGTAAGTTATAAAGAAGCAGAATTTGAGAGGGGGTAGAAGTAAATGAAAGAAAAGATAAATAAAGCCTCCGAAAGATTCAGAGGCTTGAGTGATGCGACTACAAATGTAGCGGACAGGGCAACTAAGACACCTCACATCGATAGATTGAATATAACATAGGCAAGTTGATTTGTCAAATTTTTGGAAAAAGGGGAAAAATTTTAATGTTACAATATATGTACAATAATCAAGATATAACAATTGATATTCTCATGAAAATTGAACATGTTGTGCGTATATTGGCTGAGAAATTAAATAAAACTTTTGATGAAATATTAAAAGATTTTTATAAATCAAGAACTTTTAAGTCTTTAAAAAATCCACAGTCAGGAATGTGGGCTGAAAGCGCAGAATTCATAGCCGATGAGTTTGAGAGGGAGTAGAATGCAAAAACAATATACTTTTTTTGATTTGATAAAAGATGTCTTTGAAGAATTAAAAACGCCTCTTTCTCCTGATGAAATTTGGGAAAAAGCTATTGAATTAGGTTTCGATAAAAAACTTGGCTCTTCTGGGAAAACTCCTTCGGCAACTGTCGGAGCGCGATTGTATGTAGATGTAAAAGAAAATGGTGAAAAAAGCACATTTGTTCAAGTTTCAAAACACCCGTCCCGTTTTATTTTGAGAGGAACATTAAAAACAGAAGAAATCGAATCTAAAATAGAAAAAACAGAAGAAATCGAAATAAAAAAGAATAATGAAAGCAATTATAATGAACGAGATTTTCATCCTCTTCTCGTGAAATATGTTAAGGAAAATGCACATTTTCATTGCTATACAAAGACAATTTATCAGGAAAATTCTGTGCGAAAAGTAAAAGGAGCTAATGAATGGTTGCATCCTGATTTGGTTGGAGTTTATTTTCCGTTTGGCGATTATTCAACAGAAACAACAAAACTTCAAAAATCAATGAATGTAAATGCAATCAAACTGTTTTCTTTTGAGATGAAAAAACATCTTGATTATTCGAATTTGCGCCAATGTTTTTTTCAGGCAGTTTCAAATTCAAGTTGGGCAAATGAAGGTTATTTAGTCTGTTTGCGAATAAACAATGATTCTGATTTTAGAAATGAACTTCAACGACTTTCAAATGCATTTGGAATTGGAATTATAAAATTGAACGCTAATGATATTCATGATTCTGAAATTGTTTGTCCTGCTCGTTACAACGAGAATATTGATTGGGATACGCTCGACCGACTTTCCGAAGATTCTCCCGATTTCAGAAAGTTTATTTCAGATTTGACGGAAGACATTGCTCTTGGGAAAGTGAAGAGTAATTATGATAAAGTTATTTCAGATGAAAAATTTGAAAGTTACTTAAAAGATAAAAAAATAATAAAATAAAGGAAATACACATGTTAGAAGAAACGCAGACCCCGGAGGGTGGAACGGTCATAAAGATTCCGATTGAGGATGAAGTTAAGCAGGCGTATATCGACTATTCGATGTCGGTTATCGTGCAGCGTGCGTTGCCTGATGTGCGCGACGGTTTGAAGCCGGTTCACCGCCGAATCATGTACGCTATGGACACGCTCCATCTTTCTTCGGGCGGAAAGACTAAAAAATGCGCTACGATTGTCGGTGAAGTTTTGGGTCACTATCATCCGCATGGTGACGCTTCTGTTTATGATGCCCTTGTACGCTTGGGTCAGGATTTTTCTCAGCGATATACGACTGTAACTCCGCAGGGTAACTTTGGTACTATTGCGGGAGACCCGGCTGCGGCTTACCGATACACTGAGGCCAAAATGTCAAAAATCACCGAAGAGATGGTTTCTGACATCAGCAAGAATACGGTCGATATGGTGGCAAACTTTGACGACACCACGAAAGAGCCTGCCGTTCTTCCGGCGAAATTTCCTTTCCTCCTTTGTAACGGTACGACTGGTATTGCTGTCGGTATGGCGACAAATATGCCGACCCACAACTTGCGCGAGGTTGCGGCAGCTATTTCTGCCTACATCGATAATCCTGAGATTTCAATCGATGAGCTCATGCGCTACATCAAAGGTCCGGACTTTCCGACAGGCGGCACGATTTACGGTCGTGAGGGAATCAAAAAGGCTTACAGGACTGGCCGGGGCAAAATCACAATCCGCTCGAAGTTCACCATTGAGACGGACAAGCGGGGCCACGAGAAAATCGTCTTCACAGAAGTTCCTTACGGTGTGAACACGACCAACATCATCAAGAAAATCAACCAGCTCAAAGACGACAAAATCATCGAAGGAATTGCCGACGCTAACGACGAAACTTCCGACCGCGTCGGTATGCGTCTTGTGGTGGAGCTTAAAAAGAACGCGATTACAAAAATCATCTTGAATCAGCTTTTCTCAAAGACCGAGCTTCAGGCGAATTTCGGCGTTATAAACCTTGCGCTCGTTCCCGAAGAAAAAGATGGCACGCCGCGCTATGACGAACCGGGAATGCTTACGCTCAAACCCACTTATTTGAAGCCGCAGATTCTCACGCTCAAACAGCTGATTAAATATTTCGTTGACCACCGCGACGAAGTTATCACGCGCCGAACGATTTACGACCTCAAAGTCGCCAAGCACCGAATGCACATTCTCGAAGCATTGATTACCGCAATCAACAACATCGATGAAGTAATCAAGATTATCCGGGGAAGCGACACCACCGAGCAGGCGAAACTCCGTTTGGAAGAGCGGTTCAATTTCGATGACGAGCAGGCACAGGCAATCGTCGATATGCAGCTCAAGCGACTCACTCACTTGCAGATTGAGGATTTGCAAAAAGAAATCCGCGAGTTGCAGGCATTGATTGACCATCTCGAAGACTTGCTCGCTCATCACGAAAAAATCCTTGCGATTATCAAAGACGAGACGAACGAACTTGCAGAAAAATACGGCGATGACCGACGGACTGACATCGTTGCTGATGAAGTCGAAGAAATCAACACCGAGGACATGATTAAAGAAGAAGAAGTCGTCGTGATGATTTCAAAAATGGGCTACATCAAGCGCGTTCCGCTCACGCTCTACAAGGCGCAGGCAAAAGGCGGAAAAGGCAGCCTCAGCGCGAACCTTATCGAAGACGATTACATCAACCAGATTTTCATCGCGACCACAAAATCCTACATCACTTTCCTCACGAACGAAGGAAAAGCGTACTGGATAAAAGTGCACGAGATTCCAGAGTCGAGCCGTTCAAGCCGAGGCTCTAGCGTGAAGTCACTCTTGCAGGTTTCGGCGGACGAAGAAATCACCACCATCGTCACAATGAAGGATTATACCGACTCTCAGTATATCTTCATGGCGACCGCAAACGGCATCGTCAAAAAATGCCAGACAACTGAGTTCGCGAACGCAAAAACACGCGGCGTAATCGCAATCAAACTCAAGGACGGCGACCAATTGGTGTCTTCCGTTCTGACAAGCGGAAACAACGAAGTTATGCTTGTCACCCGTAGAGGTCAAGCACTCCGCATAAACGAAGAAGATGTCCGACCGATGGGAAGGGCAAGCGCAGGTGTTACGGGAATCCGACTGAGCGAGGGCGACGAACTTGCCGCCGCAATCTGCGTTGAAGAAGGAAAAGATGCGCTCGTCATCACTGAAAAAGGCGTCGGAAAGCGCGTTGACTTCGAGGAATTCGGTCAGCACGGACGAGGCACAGGCGGACAGCGAATCTTCGGCAACACGGACAACAAAGGCGAGATTGTCGGAACGATAGCCGTCTCCGAAGACGCGGAAATCATCTGCATGACAGGACAAGGCAAAACGCTCCGAATAAAAGCCTCAACCGTCTCAAAGCAGGGCAGGGGAGCAAGCGGCACACGAGTGATTAACATCGATGCCCCAGACTACCTTGTCGGCTTTGACAGCGTCGCCCAGGATAAGGAGTAACCAAAAGAAGGCCGTGCGTCATGGCGATGCACGGCTTTTTTCGCCAGCTCACGGACAGAAATATGCTGTTAATGTAACTTGCTTATTAAAGTCAAAGTTGGAGTTAATCTCATCGCTTCATCATAATGTGGGGAATCCCATCAACAAAGTATTCATCGGATGTTTTTACAAAGCCAGATTTTTCATAAAATCCTTGCGCATAAACCTGAGCCTCAAGAACGATTTCCGTTGCATGTAATTTTTCACGAGCAACTTTTATCCCTTCTTCGAGCACTTGCTTTCCAAAGCCATCGCCACGCCTTACGGAAATCACTCTGCCGATTGAAACATTGTCAAAATGGCAGCCTTTGGGAAGAATTCGCAAATATGAAAGAATTTTTCCATCCTCGTCAAGCCAAACATGAATTGCTTTTGTATCAAATCCGTCTATCTCTTGATAGGCACATTTTTGCTCAACGACAAAAATAGCAACGCGAGCTTTTAAAATATCGTGCAATTCACAAACGGTAAGTTCGTCAAAATTTTTTATGTGGAGATTAACCATTTTTCCTCTTAGATATGCTTTTTAGGTTATCAGAAAAAATAAAAATATGAAATCACAAAAATGCATCCAAAATGAGGGTAAAACCGAATAGCTGAAAAATGCACGAACGATAGGTAATAATTTTAAGTTTTTCAAGAGAGTATCAGAGGGAAGTCGGGAAAACAACAAGCGTTTCATGTGAAACACTAAATTAGTTTCTGAAAAATAGAAAAACTTTTTCCAAAAAACTTAAAATTTCTGCTGACAAAAGTTCGTTTGTAAGATACAATTCTCAATGGGGATTTTTGGTAGTGAAATCAATCACTCTCCTTTTCGTTCATATCTAGTGATTGATTAGTAACCATCAGGCGACCGGAGAAGTATATGTGCTTCTCCGGTTTTTTATTATGGTCGAAAAATCACAGCTTTTCTAAAGACTCGCGCGAGTGTAGCAAAGAAACCTTTTTCACTGCTTTTGCCCCTGTCGTGTCGCTCCTTATGTTTCACATGAAACTTATCCACATTTTGTTAAGAACTTGTGGAAAATTTTTACTTATCAACAAGTTTTAAACACTTTGTGGAAAAGTTATGTTTTCTTTATTTTTTGTATGACTTTTAAGAAAAAAGAGCGTTAAAACGTAATCGTATTGACATCTCGTTCAAGGTGATGGGGGCGCGGTCAATCTCTTGGTGGGGCTGCGAGTTGATTGTTTCATGTGAAACGAAAAAGCTGTTTTTTGAATTTGATTGTGGTATGAGAATCGAAAAAGGCGGTTAAACTTTTTTGTAGCGAGAAAAGGCAATTTTAGTAAAGAGCCCGTTTGATTTTATTGTTTGCGATGCGTCGTTTTTTATATTGAAAACTATTTCTTTGGTGATAAAACCCGATAATCATTCATGAAGAGGTTGTGTTGTTTTTGTTTAATCCGAATGCTAATTCTCTGAAAATATTATTACGAATTTCTTAAACCAACAAGAGGGGGGGGCTTAGACTTCGATTTCGCAAGAGGCTTTGTAAAAAATGCCATGAACAATGCAGCGTTTTGTGTTTCACATGAAACTTTGTGAAAAAAGGATAGCGTGAAGTTTTGCGACATTTTATAAATGAAAATACTTCATGTGGAACAGTTGTTTTTCTTGGCTTTTCTCATGAATTCGTGTGGTTTGTTTAGCTTTTTGTTATTAGAAGATGCATGGGCTGTATTGTGGGTGTTTTTAGGCTGAGAATTATTTCTTTTTTGTGTTTCACATGAAACAAGAATTTTTCAAGTATCTCACCCTTGCGGTAGTGGGTTTTGAAGAATATGTTACAGTTTGTTCCGATGAGGCAGTTTTAAAGAACGAACGGTGATTCATTTTTTTTGTGTTCGCGTTTTGTAAGACAAAGCGCTCATATTTAAATCACTTCCGTTCGTTCATTTTTTTTGAGGTTTAGCCTGAACAATTTTGAGCCGCGTTTTGGATTCCACTTTTTGCGGCGTTTTTCGGGGAGCGTTTCGATTTCGTCGGGGGTGAAGCCCTGTTTTTCAAACCAGTCGGCGGTCTGTGTGGTGAGAATAAAGACGCTTTCGATAGAGACTGTTTTCGCCTTTTCAATCAGGTATTCTATCATCTTTGGACCGATTCCGATGTGGGCGCAGGTCTCGTCCACGGCAAGGGCGGCAATTTCTGCTTGTGAACGGTCGTATATATGCAGGGCGGCGCATGCTCTGACCGCTCCATCCAGCTCGTAGACGATGAAGTCGTTGTATTCGCTTTCCATCTGCTGCTCGCTCCGGGGGAGCAAAATTTCTTTCTTAACGAACGGTCGCATGAGAGAAAGGACGGCTGAAATATCTTCGCGGCGCATGGCACGGAATTTTCCGTAGTTCGATTTGTAAATCATCGTGCCTGAACCGAGGTCGCTGAAAATCTCGCACGGGAGCGTTCCTTCGATTGAGCCGTTCAAGATGTGCACGCGCGTAACTCCCTGCTCAACGGCTTTTTTCGCAAGCCGAAGCATCGAGAGAATTTTTTCGCTTGGGGAAGATGTTTTTCGTGAAATGGCGGTTTTTTCTTTTTTCTCAGAATTCACTTTCAAAAATTCATCGAGCTCTTCTATATTCATCGCGGGAATGCAACCTTCGGGAGAGAGACCAACATCTTTCGGAATCGTGAAGAATTTTTCTGAAAGCTCGGCGTTCGGGAGAAGGAAGAAAAGTTTGTCTGCCTGCAAGTGGGTCGCAATTTGGGCAGCGAGCTGTGCGGAAGAAATATTGTAGGGCTTTCCGTTCAAGCTCCAGCCGATGCACGGAAAAATCGGGATAACCCCGCTGTCAAGAATCGTTTTTATCGTCTCGTCGTCGAGCTTGTCGATTTCGCCCGCCGTGCCGAAGTCAACGCCCGAGAGCACGCCCTTTCCCCGTGCACGAACCCAGTTTCCGATGACTGCCGTGAGGTTTTCGCCCGCAAGGCTTGTCATGACGATGTTCGCCGCGTCGAATGCCGCGTTTCGGATAAGGGGAATCGCCTCGCTTGGGGTGATTCGGCTTCCGTTCTGATATGTCCAGGAAATGTTGTTCTGCAAGAGAGCCGCGTCGATTTTTTTGCGCGCTCCGGGAACGATGATGACCCGAAGCCCCGCCTGATGAATGAGCGCGATGTCGCGGATATGGCTCAAAAAGAGCGGCGAGTCGATGATGTCGTCGTCAATGTGAATGACCACCGCCGCGTTCTTGAATCGTTTGATATAGCGAATGACATCACGGATTCGCTCGGCTTTTTCTAAAATCGGTTTTTCTTCCATCTGAAATTTCCCTGCTTCTTAAATTATCGGAAGAAAAACCGCAAATGCTTACAATCCCGTGCCTTCGTCGATTCCCATCATGATGTTCATGCACTGAACAGCCGCACCGCTTGCGCCTTTGCCGAGGTTGTCGAAGCGGCTTGTAATAACGATTCGCTCGTCGTTTCCGCAGACGAAAATCTGCATGTTGTTCGTGCCGGCAAGCGTGTTCGCGGGGATAAAGCTCTCGGTTAAAACACCTTCGCCCATAAAATCAGCGGCTTTCACGAATCGGCAGCCGTCGTAATGCTCTTTGAAGACCTCAGCGATTTCCTTTGCAGTGAGTTTTTTTTCGAGAAGCCGCGCGTGAAGCGAAATCGTGACGGTCATTCCCTGGAAATAGTCGCAGACATACGGATTGAAAATCGGCTTGTAGTTAAGCCCGCTCACTTTCATCATTTCGGGAAGATGCTTGTGCTCCTGTGTGAGCGCGTACAATCGCGGAGAATCAAGCTCGGGATTGCGGTTCGGGTCTTCGTACTGAGCGATGGCTTTTTTTCCCGCGCCGGAATAGCCCGAGACCGCATGGCATACCACGGGATAGTCCGGCGAGATGATTCCGTGTTTTACGAGCGGATAGCAGATTGCGCCGAAGCCCGAAGCATAGCAGCCAGGCCCTGCCACGCGGTTTGATTTTTCGATTTTTGCGCGGTGTTCGGCAGAAAGCTCGGGGAAGCCGTATGCCCAGTCGGGATTTGTGCGGTGCGCCGTTGAAGCGTCGATAATGCGCACTTTTGGATTCGTACAGAGCGAGACCGCCTCAATACTAGCTGCGTCTGGCAAGCACAAAAAAGTGAAATCCGAAGCGTTAATCATTTTCGCGCGTTCTGCGGGATCTTTTCGCTTTTCGTCGTCAATCAGCAAAATCTCGATGTCCTTTCGGTTCTCGAACCGCTCGTAGATTTTGAGTCCTGTCGTTCCTTCTTTTCCGTCAATGAAAATTTTGTAAGCCATCTGGTCGCTCCTCAGCTATTTTTATCTAGTATAATTCATATTTTGTTTTGAATAAACACATCCGCAGTAGTCCTGCCGCCACAAGCCGTATTCTTCGGAAAGTTGGGTGCTGCGCAAGAATCCGCCTTTTTTCTTGAAGTCAGCGGGAAGGAATTTTGTGCGGGGGGTAATATCAAAACTACCGTTCGTTTTTTGTTCCCTTTCAGCAAATTCTTTCTCCTCCATGCTATTTTCCGTAATTTCCTCAAAGCGCATGTGCTCCAGTTCGCGACCAATCGTGTTGATTTTTTCGCTGTCTTTGTGGGGGCTTATGCTTAAGGTGGTGGTGAAGTAGTCGAAATGGTGCTCACAGGCATAATTATACGCCCGCTCCATTCGGAACTTGTAGCATCTTCGGCAGCGTTCGCCCTTTTCTGGCTCGGTTTGTAATTCAACTTCCGAACGAACATTTGTCGCTTCAAAATAATCTTCGGGATTGTATTCGTCAACCATGAGTTTTACGGCATTTTTGGTGGCTTCGGGGAAGCGCGTGAGGAATTTCTGCAATTCTTCGAGGCGGCGGAAATATTCTTCGCGGGGGTGGATGTTCGGGTTGTAATAAAAAATCGTGATGTCAAAAACTTGCGCGAGGTATTCAATCACATACGAGGAGCACGGCCCGCAGCAGGCATGCAAAAGCAACGTTGGTTTTTTGAAGTTAGTATTTTTCGCTTTTTCGGTTTCAATTTGTGCGAGAATTTTTTCAAGTTCTTTTTGATAATTGAGTTTTCTTAATTCCATCTTGGCACTATAAAAAAACCGTGCATCGCATTGTTGCACGGCTTTTCTTGAAAGTATTATGCGAAATTCTTTCTTACGGTGTCGATGTGAGTGTTCCCGTTGAGCACATTTCCCTTTTCATCGAGGAATTTTATGCAGGCTGCGGGAACATTACACAGTTTTTCGATTCTTGTGATGATGTCGGCTACGCTGTCGTTGAAAGAAGCCGTTTTTTTGAGACCTTCTTTTATGTCGGCGTTTTCGATTCCGTATTCTTCCTTAAAAAACGCGGGCAGACTTTTGTTCGCTCCTGGCACGCTTCCGTCTTTATTGTAGATTTGAATGCATTTTTCTGGCACTTTCAAAACATCAACGAGATAATCTTTAAGTGATTTTACATTTGTAAGCATACTTCCTCCAAAAATGAGCGTTTGTTCGCTTTTGGCGAGCGGCTCTCTACATCAGCTCTTCCAAGTCAATCTCGCCTGCAACGCACGGAACTGAAATCTGCCAGTTTTCGAGCACTTGCGGGTGGACGTCGCCGAAGATACCGACCTGCTTTCCGTTCACGAGGACAGCCGCCTGGCGACCTGTGATAAAGCGCGGGTCGTTCGCTTCTTTGACTTCGTATTTGTGGTCGAGGTAGTAGAGCACCGTTGAGACTTCGCTTGCCAAGTCGTTGAAGTTTGCGTTGTTTGCGGCGGTCATAAAGCCAAGCGACTGGATTGTCTTTGTGCCTGTGTTCTCGCTCTCATCGAGGAAGGCGACCTTTCCGATTTCAAAAATCTTGTGCGGGAAGATTGCGTTTGCGGCGGCACTTTCGGCACGGAGAAGCGAAGCGATGATTGACGGGCGCACGAACTGATAGTTTTCGCTCATCGGGTTTGAGATTTCGATAACGCCGTCCGCGCTGATATTCATACGGTCAATGTAGTCGCGTTTTGAGCCGAGATAGTTGAAAATCATCTCCTGATAGCCCAAGCCGACCATGATTTCCTTTGCCTTTCGGCTGAACAGCGTGATATCAGAGAGTTTTCCCACGGTGAAGTCGTTCGGCCTTTGTGGCTTGAAGAAATCCAATCCGAGACCAATCATCACATCTTCGATGATGTCAACTTCGTGCAAGAAGTCGTTTCGGTATGGCGGCGGCTGGAGCGTGAATTCGACATCGCTCTTGTTTGCCGTGCAGTATTTTGCCGTTTTTTCGTTTGTGGGAATGTCTTTCGCCTCAACATCGTTATCCATGCGGCTGAGCGCGTCAAGAACCTGCGCCTTTGTCAAATCACAGCCGAGCTTTTTGTTGATTGCGGCAAGAGTCGCCTTTGTGGGCTTTTGGAAATAGAACGGAACGGTGATTTCCTTTCCGAAGCCTGTTTCGTACGGATGCACGACTTTGACAGGAAGGATTTCGTAGCCCGCATCGAAGAAGTCACACGCAACGATGTTCGCTGAAAGAATGAGGTTTTCCATGTTGTCGCCAGTAAGCTCAACCATTAAATCCTTGTCGCCCACCTGAACCGCACCGAGCGTTGCCGAGTTGATAATCGGTGCCATCGACATGACTTCGCCCTTGTCGTCTTTTAAAAGCGGGAATTTTTTTGCTCCTTCAAGAATCCAACCGAAATCTTTTCCTTTTGGATGGTCGGTGAGAATCTGGCGGCAAGTCATCGGCTCGGTGCACTGGAGCGGCACGAACGAAGTTTTGTCGGGGTCAACGGCGGTGTAATGAACCGGCCATTTGATTTGAGAAACGCGGTACACGCCCATTGAAATTGACTTTCGCTTTCGACCGAAGTTCCAGCAGAGCTTTTCCTGCGTTTGGATAATGTCTTTGAGCATTGGGTCGTCGATTGCTTTTCCAGAAATCACGAAGCTGACCATGTACGGACGCACTTCTTTTACATCAGGCTCGACAATCGCAAGGCGCTCACCCGAGTCTTTGATTGCCCCCGCACGCGAGAGGAATTTTGTGTAGTCAGAGCGTTTTGCGCCCTCGTGCAAGCGGAGCTGCCGCGTAACGCCGCCCGTTGACCACAAATCAGGGCGGTTCGTGTCGTTCAGTTCGATTTTGATGACGCGCTCGTTCTCGCTCTGAGACATGTCGGGCTTTTCGTCAAGCTCCGCCTTTCCGCAGACGAGTTTTCGCTCCAGCGTGTCGTAGTCGTATTTTTTCCCAAGAAGATTAAAAAACAGTTTTTCGTTTACTTCAATTTTTGGCATAGTTTCCTCGATGATTGTCGGGCAAGCCCGATAATGACATTTTTAACGAACTCATTATATAGAAAACAGCAGATGTTCTCAACAGTTGTTTTTTAGCGCCAGAAAATTTATAATGGCTTTTATGGAAATTAACGCAAAACAAAGAAAATTTTTGGAAAAGAACGCGCAGCCGCTGAACGCGCTCGTGCAAATCGGCGGGGCTGGCGTAACCGAAGAACAAATCAAGCAGATTTCGCGCCTGCTTGGCGAGCATGAGCTTATCAAAATCAAATTCAACGAGTTCAAAGAAGAAAAGCGCGATTTGAGCAATGAAATCACCGAAAAAACAGAAGCGACTTTTGTTCGCCTTATCGGGAATGTGCTGATTCTTTACCGTCCTGCAAAAGAAGCAGAAGACCGAAAATTTGAAAAAGAATTGAATAAACTTGCGAAATAGCTAAAACTACCGAGCGATAGCCTTTCCATTCAGAAGGGCTTCAATCAGTTCGCCTTTTTTATAGACGAGTTTGAGCGAAAAGAATGGCGCGTTTTCGCGGAGCAATCTGAAGAAAATCTTGTCGCCCTCCCAAAGCTCCAACTCGTCGATTTTGTCAATCGGATACCACTCCAATTTTCCTTCGTCACAGTCAATAATCTCACCATGAAAACTATCGGTCGTAAATAAGTGCATGTATTCGGCGGGGTTATCGTCAGAAATAAAAGTCACGATTCCACGAAAGCGGTAACTATCGAGCGTTAGTCCTGTTTCTTCCTTTACTTCACGGAGCAGGCAATCTTCGGGGCTTTCTCGCTCTTCAAAATGTCCGCCCACGCCAATCCATTTATCGTGGTTGATGTCATTCTTTTTGGTAATGCGGTGTAACATGAGATAACAGCCGTCTTTTTCGATATAGCAGAGTGTAGTGAGCGGTGATTTCATGACGATAAGTGTAACGAAAAACGGAGATTGCGTCTTTAGCAAAAAAAATTTGCAAGTTCCAAACTTCGGTCATATACTTTTTAGTAAGGATTTATTTTCTTTCCTGAATTGGAGGTACTATGAAAAAACTTCTTGCTGTGTTGGCTGGTGCTGTTCTTGCACTCAGTTTTTCTGCTTGTAACAAAAAGGCTGCGAATGTTGCGCAGGCTGGCGATACTGCGGGCGAATTTAGCGAGCTTATTGCGGCTGCAAAGGCAGAAGGTGCGCTTACGGTATATGGTTCTTGTGAGGAAGAATATCTTTCTGTTGCCGTAAAGAACTTTGAAAAGCTCTACGGAATTCCCACAAAGTATCAGCGGCTTTCTACATCGGAAGTCTACACGAAGATTTCTGAGGAACGCGGAAATCCATCGGCTGACGTGTGGTTCGGTGGCACGACTGACCCGTATAACGAGGCTGTTGCTGCGGGCTTGCTTGAGTCATACGACGCAGCGAACGCAAAAAATCTTATCAGCGCGGATTACAAAGACGCAACAAATTGCTGGTTCGGAATTTACAAAGGAATTTTGGGATTCATGGTTGATCAGGAAGAGTTAAAAGCGAAAAATCTTCCCGCTCCAAAAACATGGGACGACTTGCTCAAACCTGAGTACAAGGGCTTGATTATGCTTTCTAACCCGAACACGGCAGGAACGGCAAAACTTGTCATCAACACGATGATTCAGATGAAAGGTCATGATGCCGCAATGGAGTATTTCAAGGCATTGGATCAAAATGTCGCTCAGTACACAAAATCTGGCTCAGGTCCGTCAAAGATGGTCGGTCCGCATGAATGTGTTATCGGCGTTGGATTCTTGCATGACGGCATTTATCAGATTCTTCAGGGCTACGAGAATATCGGTCTTGTTGTTCCGGAAGACGGCACTTCATTCGAGGTTGGCGCAACGGCAATCTTTAAGGGCGCAAAACACCCGAACGCCGCAAAACTTTGGATTGAATACGCGCTTTCTCCCGACTGCGTGAATTTGGCAAAAACGGCGGGTTCTTATCAGTTCCTCGTTCTTTCAAACGCAGAGCAGCCAAAAGAAGCGACTCAGTTCGGTCTTGATATGAACAACACGATTAAATACGACTTTGAGGATGCAAAGAAAAACAGCGCGAAGTATGTCGAGGACTTCTTCAACGCGATGGAAAGCGGCTCAAACGACAAGTTCAAGACAAAATAAAAACAACTTCTGCCTGCGGTAATACGCAGTTTTTTAGACGGAGCGTGTCATAATTCTTTGTGGCACGCTCTTGCTTCTTATTGAGGAAATGTGAATGGCGAATGAAAATCAAGGGCGTGCGCTCGACCGAAAAAAATTCTTCGCAGACCCAGTGCTCATCAGCATGATTGGAGTGCTTTTGGTGTTTCTTGCGTTGTTTATCTTGTATCCGCTGCTGATGGTGCTTTTAGACAGTCTCGTGAGCGAAGGAAAAGTCACGCTCTCTGTCTTCAAGCGCATTTTGAGCATGGCGCGCTTCCGAACGGCGTTCACAAATACCATCACGCTCGGATTTATTACGGGATTTGCTTCCACTGCGATAGGACTTTTGTTTGCCTATGTGGAAGTGTATGTCAAATTGCGCACGAAGGTGCTGAGCGGATTGTTCCGTCTCGTGTCAATGCTCCCGATTGTTTCGCCGCCGTTCGTGCTCTCCCTTTCGATGATTATGCTTTTCGGGCGAAGCGGCATCATTACTCGTTCGCTCTTGCACATCACTGATTCAAACATTTATGGCTTAAAGGGAATTGCCATCGTTCAGATTATGACTTTTTTCCCCGTCTGCTATCTCATGCTCATGGGGCTTTTAAAGAATATCGACCCGTCTCTTGAAGAAGCGGCCCGCGATATGGGGGCGAGCCGCTGGAAGGTCTTTACAAGCGTCACCCTGCCGCTCCTTCTCCCTGGCTTAGGAAATGCTTTTTTGGTAACGTTCATTGAGTCGGTCGCAGATTTCGCAAACCCAATGCTTATCGGCGGTTCATACGACACGCTTGCAACTACGATTTACTTGCAGGTAACAGGCGCGTATGATGCGACGGGTGCCGCCGCAATGTCGGTGGTGCTTCTCTCGCTTACGGTGATTCTCTTCCTTATCCAGAAATATTATCTTGAGCAAAAGACTGCCGCGACGCTCACGGGAAAAGCGAGCCGTGCGCGAATGCTTATCACCGACACGAGCGTGCGCGTTCCGCTTTCGTTGCTCTGTGGGGCGGCGAGTTTGTTCGTTCTTTTGCTTTATGTGATGGTTCCGTTCGGCGCGCTCTTCAAACTTTGGGGGCGAAATTACTCGCTTACGTGGAAGTGGTTTGATTACATGTTCCGCACAAGCGGCATTAAGGCGTTCAAAGATTCATTCGTGCTTTCTTTGATTGCCGCTCCGCTTACGGCGCTTCTCTCGATGATTATTTCCTATCTCGTCGTCAAAAAGAAGTTCAAGGCGAAGGGCTTCATTGAATTTGTCTCGATGCTTGCGATGGCGGTTCCGGGAACGGTTCTCGGTATCGGTTATATCCGCGGTTATGCGAACGGTCTTTTCAGAACGGGCGTGATGTCAAGTCTCTACGGTACGGGCTTGATTTTGATTATCGTCTTTATCGTGCGCTCTCTTCCGACGGGAACGCGAAGCGGAATCTCAGCCCTCCGACAAATCGACAAATCAATCGAAGAAAGTGCGTATGACATGGGGGCGGGAAGTGCACGGGTCTTTATGACGGTCACGCTGCCGTTGATACGCGATTCGTTCTTCTCGGGGCTTGTCACGGCATTCGTCCGCTCAATCACGGCAATTTCGGCAATCATCTTGCTCGTCACCCCGGACTTTCTTCTCATCACCTGCCAAATCAACGAGCAGGCTGAAAAGGGCAACTACGGAATTGCCTGTGCGTACGCGACGGTGCTTATCATCATCACATACGGTGCGGTGCTTTTGATGCGGCTCGGAATTCGCTTCTTCGGCACAAGCAGAAAAATAAAAGCAAAAGACTAACGCAAAAGGAGATACTACTATGCCAAAAGAGAAAAAAGGCGTTCGCCTCGACCATATATCAAAAATCTATCAAGACCCCAAGACGGGCAAAGATTTTTACGCAGTTCATGAGACCACATTGGACATTAAGCCCGGCACATTCGTCACGCTTTTAGGACCTTCCGGCTGCGGAAAAACCACCACGCTCCGCATGATTGCAGGTTTTGAAAGCCCAGACGAGGGCGAAATCTATCTCGGTGATGAGCCGATTAACGCGCTTCCGCCGAACAAACGCGATACGGCGATGGTGTTCCAGAGCTACGCGCTTTTGCCGCATTACAATGTGTTCGACAATGTTGCCTACGGCTTAAAAATCCGCAAGCTTCCCAAAGAAGAAATCAAAGAAAAGGTAATGAACATCTTGAAGCTCGTGGAGATGGAAGGCATGGAAGGGCGCATGACGAACCAGCTTTCGGGCGGTCAGCAGCAGCGAGTTGCCCTTGCTCGTGCGCTTGTTATGGAGCCAGGCGTTCTTTTGTTTGATGAGCCGCTTTCAAACCTCGACGCAAAACTCCGTGTCACAATGCGCACTGAAATCCGAAAGATTCAGCAGAAAGTCGGAATCACTGCCGTGTATGTCACCCACGACCAGAGCGAGGCGATGAGCATTTCCGACCAGATTATCATCATGAGCAAGGGAAAGGTCGAGCAAATCGGAAGCCCGCGCGAGATTTATTACCGCCCTGTGAACAAATTCGTGGCGGACTTCATCGGTGAGGCAAATTTCCTTGATGCGGCGGTGCTTGTCGTAAGCGGCGAGGGCGAAAATGCTACGGCGACTATCTCAGTTGCGGGTACACAACTTGAAGTGCAGAATTACGCGGGCTTGAGCGTAGGAAGCAGTGCCTCTCTCGTTCTTCGCCCGGAAAATGTAACGCTCGCCGACACGGGAATTTTGCGCGGCACGGTCACGTTCAGTACCTTTATGGGAAGCTATCAGTATTATCAGGTAGACGTGGGCGGAAAGAGCGTAAATATCACCGACTACAACCCGTTGGGCAAAAAAATCTACGAGGCGGGCGAAAGTGCCTGTCTCAATTTTGACACCACGGGCGTGTATATTTTATAGAACCGGATGCATGAGGAAATTAGGGGAAATTTTCTTCTAATTTCCCTTAAAATTCCCCTGTTTCTCTAAATTTTTCCTCAAATTTTTTAGCGCGCACATACCCCGAAAGCCGCTTGTTAATTGCGACGGTTTTAATTACCAAAAGGTTTACAGTGTCTTTGCAAATTTAGAAATTTCTTGCCAGAACCTACGAGCGGATTCTACGAGAGTTTCTTTCTGTTCATATATCGCAAAGCACGCCATAATATATAAAATACACTCCAAAACAATAATCGCGATAATTTTCTTGAAAATGATTTCAGTCTTAAATCCGCAGGCAAATTCAAATGCGAAGTATGAAAGCAAGCACAAAATTACAGAAATGAGAATGTAAAATTCATAGCCACCAGCTTGTCGCATAGTCAAACTATATGAAAACAAGACATATGTCATAATTGAAATAAGAACAAGAATTAGCGAGATGACTCTTCGTGCAGCGTTTTTGGAATAAAAGGTGATGGTGCACTTAAGTACGGTATATACAGCGAGTCCGATTTTGGAGAATTGTTCGGAAATCTCATTTGTGAGTAAGTTTTTCTTTAAAAGCACAACGATGCTTGAGAGAAGCACAAGGCTTGCACAAATATCAAGTAAATTCAGCAAGAAAGAAACTGCGGAATTTTGTTTGCGTGGAACGGTTTTATCCTTTGCTTTTTCGCTGTCATCATTTGAAGTTGTTTCCGGTTTGGGTGACTCAGACTCAGCTTTTTGTTTTTCAGATGGAGTCGAGTTCTCTTCTTCTGATTTCGTATTTTTAGATTCCGTAGTGCTTTCTGCGGAAATATTTTCTTTTTTGGACTCAGATTTTGGTGTTTCTGTTTCTTCTGCGCGTTTTACCTTGAATTGTATGTGCGTAATTTCATGGAAGCCTTTTGCGACAGAATTTTTAAAATCCGCGATTTTTTCTGCACTTTCATCTGCTATATTCAAAACTTCATCACAGAAACTTCGCAAAGGAACGAAAGCAGGAGTTTTTACGAGTTCGCCCAAATCTGCTTGCGGAAGTTCTCCCTGCGTGAAGGCGAACTTTAAAATGTCACAGAGTGTCTTTCCTTTTTCTTCGCCTAATCCCCTTTTTTGAGAAACCAATAAAGAGCTTTGTCGCTGACTACAAAACCATATCGCAAAAATGAAGCTGTCCACACGGCACAAAGTAAGTTTTCATTATCAGAAAAATTGAAAAAAGTAGAAATTCGCTCTTCTGTGCTTTCAGAAAACTCGCGTTGAAAATAAGAATTTTTCATTTTGATGAGATGTGAGGGCATGATGTTTGCTCCTATCGCTTATCTTTTTGCAATTGCATAAATTAAATTGCGTATGGCATATAGCATAAAAAGGCGAATATAAATTCTCTACAATTCGTGCTCATCTTTTCTCCCGAATGAGCTTGCCAAGAAAATTCATATTCGCCTGCAATTATATGTTTGAAATTTGAATTTTACAACTAAAATTCAAATTCTTAAAAATAGTAGCAGTCACCTCTCCAGAAGAGTTTTTAAATTCTTGTGTTACATCTGACTCTGGAACATCGCCATATGTCGTTGATGACGGCGACACCTGCGATTTCTTTACTAAATTTACAAGTTCTGATCCCGATTTGTTTGAATAAGTCGCAATTGAAAAGTTATGAAGAATGGCACTTTTTACCGTATAGGTGCACGCAGTTTGCTTCGGCCTATTTTTGTTTTTGATTTCTAAGGCGAATTCTTTTTTAGAGTTCGCTTTTTTTTGCAAATTAAATAGGAGTAAAAATAGATGAAACGCGATGACATCAACAAAGTATTGATTATCGGTTCGGGGCCGATTGTGATTGGTCAGGCTTGTGAGTTTAACTATTCTGGAACTCAGGCTTGTAAGGCTTTGCGTGAGCAGGGTTATAAGATTGTGCTGGTAAACTCTAACCTGGCTACAATCATGACCGACCCGGTTATGGCGGATGCTACTTATATTGAGCCGCTGGATGTGGAGCGTCTTTCGCAGATTATTGAAAAGGAGCGACCGGACGCGCTGCTGCCTAACCTTGGCGGGCAGACTGGCTTGAACATGGCTATGGAGCTGAACAAGGCCGGCGTTCTGGACAATGATTTTTCGGGCGTTCCCCTCACTTCGTTCGGGTCGGGTGTTCCGCGAGCACTTTCGTTTTCGTGCTCGTTTTACTTCGCTAACGCTCATTCCTACACTTCGTTTCGGAACTGCTTCGCAGGTGCTACATACCCTAACGCTTTTCTTCCTAAAACATTTTCTGCAAATACAAAAACTTTCGCCGCTTAATTAGGACTTTTTATTTTCCCGCCCTTTAAACTTCCTTCCGAACTTTACAAATCATTCAAATAATTCACAAAAAATCTGATTTAGTGCTATAATATAATTATCTTCATAAAACGGAGGTAGAACTATGCTTGCAGTAAATGGTTATTATGACGGTAATGTTTGCTTGGTCGAAGAAAGAGTTTCCAAAAAGCCTCAGAAAGTTATAATCACATTTTTAGATGATTTTGTACAAAAAAAAGAAAACTCTTCAACAAGGGAAGAAAAACTTCAGGCGTTAAAAGATGTTCAAAGTTCTTATGATTCTGCCGTTAACGAAGCTTTTGGCCTTTGGAAAAATCATGACAATTCAATTTCTGTTGATGATTATGTCCGCAATATGAGAAAGGGGCGTCAGTTTGATATTCGATAGCGATGTTCTTATCTGGTTCTTCAGAGGAAATGAAAATGCCAAAAAGATAGTACGCGGGAACATACCGTTTTCGATTTCTGCTTGCCTCGACAGCCATTGAAAATAATGAAACTCTTTGCACCGCAAACGGCAAACATTATAAGTGCGTTCCAGATTTGCAGATGGATTTGTTTAAGGTAGATTAAGACACAACAAATGAGAAGCTTAAACGAAAACAGACAGGCATATCTATTAGGAATTTTCCTTTTCCCTTAATTTTTTTTAAATCTTCCACCGATTTTTCCCCGAAAATCAAATTTCCGTGTTATAATACATATTATGTTTGCAAATCCATGCAAAAAAACAAGATTTTTCTCTAGTCCACTTGACATAATTTCTCTCTTCGTGTCAAAATTCACAGCACAGCACTAGCTATAACTCTGCCCGAAACATAATTTCGGGCTACACGCATTTTAAATCAGACATTACAACTTTCTCACACAGGAAAACCGCCCATGATGCAGGCATAAATTATGCCCTGCTCATGGGCTTTTCATATTTTAAACCATTTAGGAGGCATCTATGAAGAATTATTCAAAAGTTTTCATATTAATGGGTACGGTTCTTGCGCTTGCTTTTTGCATTGCTTCGTGTAAGTCAAATGTTGATGACGACCCGACCATGTACACGGTCACAGTTTCATCTTCCATTGAGCATGGCAAAGTGAGCGTTGACAAGACATCGGCAGAAGCGGGGGCAACAATAAAACTTACAGCGACGGCAGATAGTGGCTATGAACTGGAATCATACAGCGTAAAGTATGCAAGCGCAAATGAGCTTACGGTTACGGACGGCACTTTCATCATGCCAAAAAGCAACGTGACA
>JAFUTH010000005.1 GCA_017484285.1 Treponema sp.
TAAGACGCGCCGCCAGCGTTCGTTCTGAGCCAGGATCAAACTCTCCATGATTATCCTAAAGCCGCCGAGGCGGCTAAAGATCGCCACAAATCATCCTCTCCCTGACCAACCATCTCATTGATTAGGAACCGCCGTCGGGGAAACCCCTCCCCTCCGGCTCTATGCTTTGTACATGCGTCCGTATCCGAGGCGCCCCGTCTGGGGCCGCCTCGCCCTTCCTTTCCCTCACTGCGTCTGCCTCTCAAAGAACGCCCGCCGCCGTTCCGCGGCGGGTGAGAAGTAATCTATCACACTCCCGCATCCCCGTCAATATGAATTCCCGCTTTTTTTTCACTTTTTTTTATTTTTTTTTCACTTTTTTTGCGGAAGTCTAGGCAAAATCCAGCAAAATACCAAAATGTCGTATAAAGAAAATGCTATTCGCCATCTTTTATGAGTGAATAAAATGATTTTATATAGTCAATAAATGAACCCCAGCTGAGAAATACACAAACGATAAAAAGAGTCAGTGTGCTCCAGCGAAGCACTGCGATAATAACAGAACTCACAAATTCAGGAATGAACGAAAAATGGAAACGGATAAAACTCTCAAGCGTCAAGAAGAAGAAACCTGAAATGATGTAAAATACAGTCTTTAGTTTTCCGCCTTTACGAGCAGCGATTGCAACCCCCTTTTTGAGAGCGGACATTCGCAAGAACGACTGTGTGAATTCTCGATACAAAATCAATACGAAGAGAACCATTGGCATGTAACCGGCGGAAACAGCGCATATGAACACGGTCAAATTTAAGATAACGTCGGCAAAGGGGTCGAATATTTTTCCGAAGTCGCTGACCTCGTTGTATTTCCGGGCATAGTGACCGTCCCAATAATCAGTAAGTTCAAAAACAGCCAAAAGCGGAATCATAATACATGCAGAAATAATTCCGAGTATGTCAGAATGAAGCCACACGGGAAGATTAAAAAGCACATAAAAAACCGGCGCAAAAAGCGCGCGCGCTAAAGTAAATCGATTAGAAACTTTCATTGCTGTCTAGTATAGATTTTTACACTGAAAAAGTAAATGCAAGAATAGACTGGGAATCAAGGCATGCTAGATTTCACGGATTAATTCACAACGAAATGCACCGGAATGGAAAACGACATGTACAGAAAACAAACTCGGATACAACAATCCGTCAGGAATCGGGATTTCAATGAGTTCAGTCTTAAAATGTACGAGGACAAATCGGGCATACTTCTGAAAAAATCGATATTTGAGCAAACCAAATGAGCGTTCCTGCTCAAAGAAAGCGAGATCAGATGCTGCTGGATGCGCAGAAATTGTTTCATCACGCGAAATACGCTCATGAGAATACTCAAGGCAAGCCCAGTTTCGCCGTATTGGCAGAATCAAGATACTGGGGAGACCGCAAGACTTCATCAAGAGAAAGGGCGCATCTTCTGAATAACGGGGAATATGCACGCCATCAAGCACCAACTCCTGCTCATCGATGACAAGAGAGCAGACATCTTTTTGCTCACCGAACCATTTCTGAAGAAAGCGGGCTGTCAAAATCGACAAGCATCCATAGAGCACGATGGTGACGGGAATCAGAATCTTCCAAAAAAGAGAAAGCAGTGCCGAAAACAAAAAAACGCCCAACAGGATTTCAAGATAATGAGGATGAGCTGCGCTAAAACCCAAAAACCAAAAAAGCTCTCTCTCGGTGAAAACAAGAATCGTATACAGTATAGCGGCAATGCTTAAAAAAAGGCAGATGCTCACAAATCGTGTCGCACGAAACGAAGAACCTTTTTTTGACGGGAAGCACATTCTGAGCGCAGAACCGGCGGCAAAACCAACAAGGATGACGCAAGAAAATGCACAACACTGGACGATAAAAGCAACGTCTGTATTTTGAAAAAAAGACGACAACAAACTCACTGCCGGTACGCCTTAAAGTCCTGCACAATGCTGATGACAGAATTGATTTCATAATCAGGAAGCTCGCACGAAACAATCGTTAAAGCCTTTTCGACAATCGCAGACGAGTCAGCGACGCCATGCAACGTAATTCGTTTGTTTTCGATGGATGCACGCAAAAAATTGATGTTCAGGTTGTAATCAAAAACGAGCATGTTGACAATTCGCTGTCCAATCAGCAATTCCTCGATTTTTTTGTGCCCCGTTGCATCTTTTTCGGGCGTAACGCAACTTTTCGTCAGTGCCAAAAGCGAAGCGACGATAGAATCGACGTCAAGCATCGCCGTATTCACAAGAACATGGAACATTGCCGGGTCATGAATGTCAAAATTGAAAAAGCCTTTGTGAAATCCTTTTTGCTGCGCCTCGCTCTCTGCAATCTTCTTCGCGGCGGTTTTAAAACTACAATGCAATTCTTTTTGAAGCCGATCGGTACGCACGCGTTCATCAGCAATAAACCGGCAAGAAACATGATTCTCTAACTCCTTGAGAATGATGAAAGAACCACGCCCGACGATGACACAATTATTTTGCGATGCAGCCTCAAATATTGCCGTTTGAAGATAATTCAGATATTCGTCGCGACCACGGGTAAGTGCCGCAAGAAAACCGAGCTTCCGTTCGTCAAATTTTGCAAGTTTTGCAGCAGGAAAGCCAAGTTCGACGATGCGATTCTCGATTTCTTTTTTACCGAAGTATGCATAGCCAAGTTCTTCGGCAATTTTTGCACTAATTTCATCACCAAGAGAAGCCAACTGTCGAGAAACTGTAATAATCGCCATAATCTCCTCCGCGTGAAAAAAATTGAAGTCACATGCATGAAGTTTTTCTCTCTTAATTATCGACTTTATTGTATAATAAGTGTAGATAAAATCAAACACTTTTTCAGGAGACACTTATGGCTTGCAGAAATCTTGAATGGAACGAACTTTCTCAGCGGGAACTCTTACAAACCCCCGTCCTAACGGTAAATGAAATCACATCGGCAGCACCAAACGGAGAAAACGGAACGTACATCGTCATGGACGCCCCCGATTGGGTTATCGTCATTCCCGAAATTGACGGGAAATTCCTTATGGTTCGGCAGTGGCGACATGGAAACAAATCAGTGAGCATCGAATTTCCGGGCGGAGTCATAAATCGTGGCGAAAAACCAGAAGATGCCGCACGGCGCGAAACGGAAGAAGAAACGGGATACAAGGCGGAAAAACTCACCTATCTGGGCTGCGCAAATCCAAATCCGGCGTTGATGCGAAACAGAGTGCATTTTTTTGCCGCGGAAAATTTAGTCAGCACTGGCGTACAGCATTTGGATGACGATGAATTTGTCGAATATCTGGAGATTCCGGTCGACGAAGTGTATGAGAAAATCGGAAGCCCAGAATACCCTCATGCGCTCATGATGTCCGCGTTGTTGCGCTACAAGCTGCTCAAAGAAAAAAAATAGCCCCGCACGTTCAGCGCAGGGCAGCTTTGATTATCGGTTTGCTGTGTACGGGTCGTATTTTTTTGAGGGATTATACACGCCCTCACGATACTCGCCGGTAATGCTCGGAATCTTCATCTTCATTCCGGGAAGAATGAGATTCGGGTCATTCGGCTTCGGCATGTTGGTTTTGTTTGCCTGATACAAATTCTCCCATAAGAGCGGGTTGTCGTATACATACGGACGACCAGAGATGTTCCAGTAACAGTCTTTTGTTTCTGCCCACGGACGGACGACATAATACTCCGGCAACGGTGTGATTTCTTTTATGTCGGCAAGCGCCTCAAGCACCTGTTTTGCAAATGCGGTCGCCGAAATATAATCCTCGCCGTTGTATGATTCCTGCGCATTTGCGTATGCCTGTTGCGCAGATGAATATGCCATCGGAAAATTGCGCTCGGCATTAATGCTTTTCGCATATTCGAGTTTTTTTGCCGCTTGCTTCATCACCGCGTCACAATCCGCCTTCGCGAGCATTTTTTTGACAAATTCTTCTGAAAGAATCGCATTTTCCTCAGCCTTTTGCGCATACTCTTCTGCGAGCATGTATTCTCCCGCGTCGAGTGCATTCTGGGCTTTTTTTGTATATTCATCGGCCAATTTTTGATACGTGTTGTTTTTGTAGCTTACGGCGAAAATCAATGAAGTTGCGAAAAACAACGTTGCGACAATTACACTTTTTTTCATTTTGCTTCTCCTTCAGCGACAGGGGCAGCTTCTGTTGCCTGTTCATCCAATGCGGCGGCAGTTTTTGCGTCCTCACTGCTCTCAACGTCGATAACAGCATCATCAGGATTTGCGAAATTGTCCTCTTCTAGGAGAACCGCATCTTCCTTTTCGATTCCTGCGACCTCACCTTCCAACGGCGCGATTGAATCAGCCTCAACCGAATACGTTTCGGCTTCCGCAACACGTTTTTTTGCCCGCTCAATGGCAGCCTGAGCAGCGGCACGATTCGCAGAAACGGTTTCGTATAGTTTGAGGAATGTCTCTTTTGCAGATTTGTAGCCTTTATATGCGCCCTCAATATCTTTGGTGACATATGAGGAATCAGCTTTTTTGAACGTATCAGATGCAGCGGTATATTCCGCTTTTTTTGCGACACCCGCTTTTACACTATCAGCTTGTTTTTTTGCGTCGAGAGCGGCGGCACGTTCTGTTTGCGCAAGACGCGTCATATTCTGGAGAAAAAGTGCAGAATAAGCAGCGAGTGCCTTTTCTGCCTGATCAAGCATGTCCTTTCCGACTCCATTCTGTGAAACAGTGTCGTAATCAGCGAGTGCTTTTTCGGCATCAGCGTCGGAGAATCCAAGCTCATCGGCGCGTTCTTTCATTTTTCGTGCTTCAGATGCTTTCGCCAACGAATTGAATTTCGCGATGACATCTTCTATGCGGTCTGAATGGTCTTTAGAAGGCTCTTTTTCAACGCCGTCTTTGACTTCTGCATAATAGGTGTCAGTCGCTGCAAACAAGTCTGGGTAATACGTTTGAGCATCGGCATCAATCGCCTCCTGACGAGCCTTTTCTGCCTTCTCCAAGAGTGCTTTATTTTTCTCAGAAAAATCTTCAGCAGGAACTTCTGGAACGACCTCTGGCTGTGGCTCTTCTTCTTTAGGCGGTTCTTCAACGACAGCCGGCGCGACATCGACTTCCGGTTCAGCAGTCGGTGTTGAGCCACAAGACATAAATGAAATTATCATGGCAAAAGCAGTAACGGTAAGCAAATACTTTTTCACTTATTTCCTCCCTAAACGGTTTTATTCAGACTATAATATCGGAATTTCCACGTAAATTATAAAGTAGAAACAAAGCAGACGCAAGAAAACACGGAAAAGAAAAAGATGCGCGAAGGATTTTTTTGATTTATAATACATAAAATCTCCCAAACGTATATTTAGAGATTTCTAACGGATTAAGAAACGGAGGCACAAATGGCAGAGAATTTCACCTTTGAGTTTATGGGCGACCACCTTGTTGTATCAGAAGGAAGCGGTGGCTGGAATCTTGAGCTAAACAAAATCTCTTGGAACAAAAAACCGGCAAAGTATGATTTAAGAAGCTGGTCAGCCGACCATCAAAAAATGGGCAAAGGTGTTACACTGACCGCAGAAGAACTGAAAAAGCTGCGGGATTTGCTCAGCACAATTGAGATAAGCTAAGTGCTTATTCGTAGACTGCTGTCCGCCCACCATTCTTCATGATGATTTCGTAAAGCAGGAGCGAGAGCTGCGTCTCCTGCATAGTGGTGCCTGTCGAGCGAATCTCGGAATCAGTGCTCGCAATAGAGGCTAGAATTGCCGCGCACTGACCGAACGTCCACACCCGCGAAGCCCGCGCATACTGTGTACGCGCCGTTTTGCTCGTGAAGCCCTTCGTTTTGAGCGCAAAATCGTCAAGATATGCTCCACCCGCGTGAATCGAATGCCACAACTCCAAGCGACGGAAGCACGAGGCAAGCCCCGCAAGAATCATGACAGGGCTGTTGTTTTTTGTAAGGAGAATTTTTTGCAAAATTGAAAGCGCAGACTCAAGCCGTGCAGAAGCAGCATCCGAGGGATTCGCCATTGCATCAAAGAGGGAAAAGGCGGATTCTTCGCGGTTATGCGCCAGAATCTGTTCCACATCGGATTCCGTGACTTCATGATCTTTTGCAAAACAGAGAAAAAATCGATTGCATTCAGTGCGGAGAGCCTCGGTGTTGCTTTCTGTAAGCTCAAGAATCGAATCAACGGCATCAGGCGCGATTGCGTAGCCATTTTTGCGAAAATAATTCCGAACCCAATCTCCGAGCCTGCTTTCATCAATTGCCCAAAAGATTTGCTTATGCTCATTTGGCACAAGTTTCGTGAGTTTTGCATCGACGGAAATCTCATCGGAGACAAGGATGAGCGTGGCTGTGTCTTTCGCAGTTTTGAGCCATGAGGCAATAAGCTCGATTTCTTCTTTTTTTTTGAGCAGCTCGGCTTCTCGTAAAACGACACATGTTGCAGGAATAAAGAGCGATTCGGTCTGTAGTTTTGCGATGATGTCCTCAATTTTAGAGTCGGATGCATACAAAAGATAACTGTCGAGGTCGCCAAACTTTTTTGTAAGAGAATTTTTTATTGTCTCAACCTGCTCGTTCCGGTTTCCAATTTCTGGACCGGTAAAAAGGTAAATCGGTGCTGCCATTGCCACACAAATTCAAAAGCTAGTATGTGCGCACGATGTTTGAAAGGATTCCCACAATCGTAACATCTGTTGAATAAATCGGCTGGAATGCTGCATTTTCTGGCTGCAAGCGCACTCGGTCAGCTTCTTTGTAGAATCGCTTGAGTGTGATTGCATTATCGATAACCGCAACAACAATCTGTCCGTCAACAGCTGTTTGAGCCTGCTCAACGACCGCCAAATCCCCCTCAAGGATACCGGCCTCTATCATGCTCTGCCCACGAACACGGAGCGCAAAATAACTTTTGCCAGGACGAACGAAGGGCTCCGTGAGATTGACATAGCCATCAAGATTCTCTTCGCTCAAGAGCGGCTTTCCTGCGGCAACGGTGCCCAAAAGCGGAACTTTTTTGACAAAGGCCTCTGGCTCAGATGTTGCACCAGAAATAACACTGATGGAACGAGCGCGCTTTTGGCTCTGCGAAAGATAGCCCTTCTTTTGAAGCGCGGCGATATGATCCTGCACGGCACGCAATGAAATACCGAAATGGTCACCAATCTCGCGAACTGTCGGCGGATAATGATTTTCTGTGCTGAAACTAGAGATAAAGTTCAAAACTTCCTGCTGTCGTTCTGTAATTTGTCGCATATTAAACTCCTTGCACCGGGGATAGACCTAGTCTTCTTCAAATTTGCTGTCAAACAGCTGGGCAATCGCCGACACAGCTTCTTTTTCGTCGGGACCGTCAGCCTTTAATGTAAGCTGCGTGTTGTACCCTGCCGCCATGGTGATAACACCCATGATTGATTTTGCATTTACCGTTGCAGAATCTTTTTCGAGGGTGATTTCTGCCGAAAATTTGTTCGCAGTCTGGGCAATCAATGCAGCAGGCCGAGCGTGAATGCCAGCGCGGTTGCCAACAGTTAAGATTTTTTCTGTCATAATACAAACCTCTCTTTATTTATGATGAACTTAAAAAAGCCATTTTATTTTTTGCCACAACGCCTATCAAAACTTAATAAGAATCGTCGCTGCCATAATATGCCGCCTGAACTTCACCAGTTTCAATCCATTTGAGAATATTCTGATTAAAATCAAGCGCAGAATTATATCCGCGGAATTTTAATCGCTCATTCATTGCCGCCGCTTCGATGATAATGGGCAAGTTTCGGCCTGGTTTTACCGGAATCTCGATGGTGGGAATTTTTACCCCGAGGTAATTGACCGTATCGAGATTATTGCCAACTCGGTCATAGATTTTTGCAGAATTCCATTCTTCAAGTTTGATGACCAACTGAATCTCTTTTTGCTCGCGAATCGAACCGACACCATACATCTGCGCGACATTGATGATGCCCAAACCGCGGATTTCCATGTGGTGACTGATGAGCGAGTTTGCGCCTTGTCCAAGAATTGAATTGCCGTTTACACAACGAATTTCGACGACATCATCAGCGACAAGACGATGCCCACGCTCAATGAGCTCAAGCGCACATTCCGATTTACCGACACCGGAATGCCCCGTAAGCAAAATGCCGATTCCATACACCTCAACCAAAACACCGTGCAACGTTTTTCGTGGTGCAAACACATTAGAAAAAAGACGAAGAATTCGCTGCAAGAACTCAGTAGAATCCAAATCAGTTTGAAGAACCGCACACTCAGAAGCCTCGGCGATTCTCATGAATGAGTCGGATGGGGAAATACCATGCGAAAAAACAACACAAGGAATGTCAAATTTGAACATCTCCCGGACAGCATCCATTTTATCTTCTGATTGGAGTTTTTCGAGGTAAGCATGCTCTCCTTTTCCGAAAAGCTGGACGCGCCCACTTGCAAATGAATCAAAAAAACCTGTCAATGCGAGCCCCGGCCGATTGAGATCTGGAACAGAAATAATTTTTGAAAGCCCTTTGCGTCCGCCTATACATTTTAACCGTAGCGCGGTGTGTTCGGGGAGCTCAATGTCTATTAAATCAAGCACTGTGAAAGGTTTTTCTGCCATGTATTTACTATACATTTTTCTCGTTTTTAACGCAAGTAAATTTAAGCATTTTTAATAAAAAAGCCACAAAATTGCACAAAAACAAAGACGTTTTTTGTACGATTTTGTGGCTGTATCAAAGAAATATGTATCGTTATTTCTTTTCTTGAATCTTGTCTTTTTCTTTTTTGACTTTTGTATCAAGCACGTCCATAAGTTTGTTCAATGCCGCACCAAAATCAAAATCCTCAGAAGCGACATGAGCCTGCGCACCCCATTTGAAATTGACCGTGCAATCGAAATTATATGCCTTGTCATGCTTTACACGAAGAATCAAATCCACGATGAGATCGTCCGCATATGAAATACGTGACAGTTTTTTTTCAATCATGTCCGATTGTTTTTCTTCAAATACAAAGCCGACGGCTGAAACTGATTTAGTCATTTTAGTACTCCTTACCAGTAGCGTAATCGTCATAAAACGCCCGACGTCGTTTTTTACTATGACAGATTGCAAGGGAAGCACTCCCTCACTGGACTTTAGTATACAACCGATTTGCAGAATTTCCAAATTTTTTTTAAAGCGAATGTCAAAAGTGATGAAGTTGCGCCTATAACAAGGCGGAGGCAAAAAACATGACGATTTTTTCTTTTTCACCCTTTGGGTACGAAGGTTCGCTCGTGACGGTCGAAGTCGATTTGCGGCGGGGAATTCCCGCGGTCGATGTCGTGGGCTTGGCGGACAATGCGGTCAAAGAATCGCGGGAACGAATGAAAAGCGCGATCCGGAATTCAGGATTTGAGTTTCCGATGGAACGCGTGCTCATTTCGCTCTCCCCCGCTGACTTAAAAAAAGAAGGCGCGGGCTTTGATTTGGCACTCGCGCTCGCGGTTCTTGCAGAAAGCGCAAAAGCAAAATCTGCCGAAAACGGTAGCAATGGCTCAGGCGGAAGCGCGGGCTTTGACCGAGAGCCAATTTTGGTGATGGGCGAACTGGAGCTTTCGGGCGCAATTCGCCCGGTAAAGGCGGTTCATGCGGCGGCAAGCACGGCTGTGCAGGCGGGAATCACAAAATGTATCGTGAGCACGGCGAATGCGGCTGAGGCACGGGAAGTCGCGGGCATGAAGGTGTTCGGCGCGATGAATCTCACGGAAGCCTACGACGCGCTTTTTAAGGCGGATTTGTTCACCGCTTTGAACGACGGAGATGAGCAAGCATTTGTTCCCGAGGGGAGCGTTTCGATTAACGGCGTGCTTTTCCCGCCCGAAACGGAGGGAATCAACTTTAGCGACATTGTGCATCAGCGGGATTTGATTCGCGGCTTGCAGATTGCGGCGGCGGGCGGGCATAATTTGCTCGCGTTCGGACCACCGGGCTGCGGAAAAACGCTCGCGCTCACGCGGTTTCCCGAGTTGCTTCCGCTTTTGACGGTTGAAGAAGCACAAAGCTCCACGCGCATTCACTCGGTCGCGGGGCTTTTGAGTCCGAGCGAGCCGCTCATGCGGATTCCGCCGTTCAGAATGCCGCACCAAAGCGCAAGTCTTGAAGGCGTGTGCGGCGGCGGCATGAACTGTCGCCCCGGAGAAATTTCGCTCGCACACAACGGCGTGCTTTTTTTGGACGAAGCATCGGAATTTCGCACTTCGGTTCTGCAAATGCTCCGAGTTCCGATTGAAAACGGCGCGATTACGATAAGCCGTGCCGGTCGCGCCACGATTTACCCCGCGCGATTCCAGCTTTTGATTGCGACAAATCCGTGTCCGTGCGGAAATTACGGCGCATCGGGCAAAATGTGCTTGTGCAGTGCAAAATCAATCGGGCAATACTGGCGGAAATTCTCAGCTCCGCTCCTTGACCGAATCGACATTCGCATCCATGTGCAGAATACCGCGCAAGAAGTAAAAGTAAAGGAAAAGCGCGTTCACCCGTGCGAAGTGTGCACCGAGCAGGAAAATTGCCAGAATTGCGAGAAAGTGCAGAATTTTAATGAAGATGACGACGAGCGAATCTCGACGGCGGAACTCCGCGAGCAGATTGCGACGGCAACGGCGATTCAGCGGAATCGGCAAGGAAAGAAAAATGCGAGCCTTTCGCCACAGGAAATCCTTGAATTCTGCAAGCTCGGGAAAGACGAGCAGACGATTCTCGACAATTCAATTTTCAACAACGATTTTTCTCAGCGGGCTGTCAGTTCGATTCTGAAACTCGCCCGAACGATTGCGGACATGGATGCAAGCGAGCGGATTCGCACGGCGCACATTCTCGAAGCGATTCAGTTGCGTAAGAGCAGTGGCGCGTTGGAAGAATACGGGGAGAGAGATTAAGTGCAAAATTGCAAACACTGACAGGCAACAAAAACGGACTCCCAGCGAGAACGCGCCACTGAAACCCGCGGTTGCGCGTATTTGGAATCTGACTCGCTGCGCTCGCACGCGCAAAGCGGATTTCGTGTCGCAACCTCGCTTCCGTCCGTTTTTGTACAAGTGATATTTGCAAATTACACTTCGCCCCTTTGCAAGCATTCGCACAGAAAACAAAAAAACCGCTCAGAAAAACTGAACGGCATAAATACCGGGTCTGAGACTCGAACTCAGACGCCCGTGAAGGCAACAGATTTTGAGTCTGTAGTGTCTACCATTTCACCAACCCGGCAAGTGAAAAAATTATCGCAAAAAACTGAGAAAAAGACAAGTGCTTTATGGTATAATTCTCGCACTTTTTAAAGGAAAAAAGATGGATTTCACGAACAAAACGCCCGAAGAAGTTTTAAAATCTGCTTTTGGCTACGACAGTTTCAGGCTGCTTCAAAAAGATATTATCTCTAATGTGCTTGCGGGGAAGGACACGCTCGCGATTATGCCGACGGGTGGCGGAAAGTCGCTCTGCTATCAGATTCCCGCGCTCATTTTTGAGGGGCTTACGGTGGTGGTCTCGCCGCTCATTTCGCTCATGCAAGACCAAGTGGCGAGCCTCAATGCGGCGGGGATTAACGCGGTGTTCCTCAATTCGACGGTTGAGTGGGAAGATTACAAGGACTCGATGAATTCGATTCGGCGTGGGGAAACAAAAATCGTGTATGTTGCGCCCGAAACGCTCGTCACGCCCAAAATCAACGACTTGCTCCACGACAGCCGCGTGACGGTCAGTTGCATTACGATTGACGAGGCGCACTGCGTGTCCGAGTGGGGGCATGACTTCCGACCAGACTACCTTGAAATCTCTTCGCTCCGAAGCCAGTTCAAAAGCGCGGTGTTTCTCGCGCTCACGGCGACGGCGACACGCTCCGTTCGAGAGGACATCATCAAAAATCTCAAACTGAAAAATCCCGCCGTTTTGGTCTCAAGTTTTGACCGACCGAACATTTTTCTCGATGTACGGCAGAAAAACCGAAACGCGCTCGACCAAGTTGTTGAGTGCATCCGCCGTCACTGGGATGAAAGCGGAATCATCTATTGCTTTTCAAAGCGGCAGGTCGATGAACTCACCGAAAAACTCGACAGGCGCGGCTATTCCGTGCTGAATTATCACGCAGGGCTTACCGACGAAGTGCGTGCCGACCATCAGACGAAATTTATCCGCGACCAAGTGCAGATTATGGTTGCCACGCTCGCATTCGGCATGGGAATTGACAAGCCGAATGTGCGCTTCGTGATTCACTACGACATGCCGAAGTCTCTCGAACAGTATTATCAGGAAATCGGGCGCGCGGGGCGAGACGGCTTGGCGAGCGAGGCTCTTTTGCTCTACTCGGCGGGCGACATTCACAAAATCCGCTATTTTTTTGAGGAAGCGAGCGATAAGGCGCGGTGTGAAACGCTCTTACAAGGCATGATTTCCTACGCGACGGGGCGCACTTGCCGACGGAAGCTGCTTTTGTCGTACTTCGGCGAGGATTTTACGGGAAAGAACCAGGTCGGAACGACCAGGCATTGCTGTGATTTGTGCGAAATGGGACCGATTCCCGAAATTGACATGACGATTCCGTGCCAGAAGCTCATGAGCTGCATTATCCGCACGAATTCACGATTCGGCGCGGCGTATGTGATTGAAGTTTTGCTCGGCTCACGCTCTAAGCGAGTCCTCGACAACGGGCACAACATGCTTTCCACATGGGGAATCGGGCGCGAACTTGATAAAAATCAGTGGCACGAAATCGTGAATCTCCTCCTCGAAAAGAATTTCATCACCAAATACGGCGACTACAACATTCTTCTCCTCACAAACGACGGACTTGCCGCGTTGAAAAACCGTGACAAAATCATGCTCCCGTTTAACATGCCGAAGGGAAGCGAAAATTCAGGCGATTTACACGCAGAAAGTGCGTTCTCCCCGAAAAACCGTGCAAGCGTGGGAAATGCGGGTGGACTTATGTTCCCCAAACCCGAAAAGAAAAAGTCTTCGCATTCGCTCACATGGTCACAAGCAGGCAACGAGCAGAAAGCAAGCTTCGTTCTCCACAAAAAGGAAGTTGATTTCGGTGATGATGAAGAAGCGAAACGAATCCAAAGCGACTTGAAAAAGTGGCGCAAGCACAAAGCCGAAGAACTGAATGTGCCGCCCTACATCATTTTCGGCGACAAAACCATGAACGACATCGCGCTCAAAAAGCCACACACAACCGATGATCTCTACAATGTGAACGGACTCGGCGAAAAGAAAGTGGAGAAATTTGGCGCGGAAATTCTGCGGGTTGTGGGGGAAGAATGAACACGGAAATTTCTTTATACGACACAGAAAAGCTAAAAGACAAAATCTACACAATCCGCGGTCTTCAAGTCATGCTTGACTTTGAGCTTGCAGAAATTTACGGATACACAACGAAAGCCTTTAATCAACAGGTGAAAAACAACATCGACCGCTTTGATGAAGATTTTCGCTTTCAGCTGACAGAAGCAGAAACGGATAATTTGCGGTCAAAATTTTTGACCGCAAATTATAGCAAAATGAGCAGAGTTCTTCCGTACGCATTCACTGAGCAGGGGATTTACATGCTCATGACCGTACTGAAAGGCGAGCTTGCCGTCACGCAGAGCAAAATGCTTATCAGAATGTTCAAGGAAATGAAGCATTTTATTCAGAACAACGCCCATCTTTTCGTGGAAATCAACGACATAAAAAAGCATCTGCTCAAGTCGGACATTCACCAAAAAGAAACCGACAAAAAAGTCTCGGAAATCTTCACGCTCCTTGACAAATACCATGTAAACGACACGCAGGGCATTTTCTTTCAAGGGCAGATTTTTGATGCATACGCAAAATTTGAATCTTTCATTGCGCAAGCAACGCAAGAAATCATTTTGGTGGACAACTATGTGGATTTAAGCGTTTTGGAGCGATTCACAAAAAAGCAAGCAAATGTAACCGTCACAATCTTTACTGACCCAAAAACGAAACTGACCGCGCAGGACATTCAGAAATTCAATGCGCAATATCCAACTCTGAGCGTAAATTACACGGCGAAAATGCACGACCGCTTCTTGATTATCGACCAAAAAACGCTCTACCACATCGGCGCATCGCTCAAAGACTTGGGCAAAAAATGCTTTGCGTTTGAAATGCTCGACAACTCGCTTATCCCGCACCTTTTGCAGAATGTGTAGGCAGAATCGCAGCCCATTACCTCAGCACGCTTCCGCGAATGCGCTTCACGAACTTTGCCTGACCGATTGAGAGCAGTTTTTCGCTTCGTTCGGGCATGACTTCCATGAGCACGGTGGCATCGCTGCCCGTTTTGTTCACGGAAAGCGGCACGCCCACGATTACGCGGTCATCAAATTGTAACTCGACCATGCTGTTGTTCGAGATTGAGCCTTCAATGATGTGAAGTTTGCCCGAAAAATCCATGCCGCCCGCCTCGATTCGCTCGTATTTTACGCTGTCGGCGCGGAGCTGCACGGGCGAGAGGATGATTTTGTGCTGGATTCGCTCTGCCAAGCCTTCTTTTTTTTCGACGGGGAGATTCAGTTTTTCAAGCTCGGCGCGCATTGCCTCAAAGTGGGCGGCTCGCTCCTCGTCGGAAGTCGGACGCGCTTCTTCGTCTGAGTCAAATCGGTCGGTCTTTTCGGGAACGGCGATTTCGGGAAAACCGATGCTTTCATAATTCTTTTCGGGCGTTTTAATTTTGCCGATGAAGTCCAAGCCGCTCCGCGCGATAATGCCAGCTGCCTGCTCGTCGCTTTCGACCGAGAGAAGATAGATTCCCGTGGCGAGTTTTTGCGCGATAAAGGGCGCGATTGCGCGGTTGTTTTCGGTCATCGCCGCGTTTTCTGCGCTCACTTGCAAGACATAGCCTTTGAAAATCGTTGCAGAAGAATACGAGCGGCTCCAATCATCAACGGAAATTTCAAGATTCTGCGGAATTTCATACGAGCTGTACTTTTTTAAGAGTGAGAAGATTTTATTCGCGCTTAATCCGGCGTCAAAACCGCGCATGACGGACTTTCGGTTGATTTCAAACACCGCCGCCGTGTCAAACTGGCGCAATTCCATAAAATCCATGAGCGGAATGAGGTTTTCAAGCGAAAGACCGGGCATAATCGTCACGGTAAACGCCGCGTCAACGCTTAAGACTTTTGGCACTTCTTCAAATTTTTCGCTTTCATCAAACAGCGTGCCAGAAACAAAAATCGCTTCGCCGTTCACATCCGTTCCTTTTTTGGTGAGAAGCCCAAACAAGGCGGCACATTCAATCAGTCTATCCAAAATGGAAGACAAATCAGAATCATGCTCGACAATCGCAGAATCCGCGTCACGAGAGCCTGCCCCCGCACGATTCAAAATCGAAGAAAAGCGTGAAGTCGCGCCGAATGAAGAAAGCCCCATCGCGTCGCTCTGGTCTTCTGAAATCAAATACGCAAGGCGCAAAATGATGCTCCGCGAAAATCCGCCGTGAGGAATCGAAGTCGCCACATCGAGGAGCAATTTTGCCTGCCGTGCTAAGCCGCTCCGAGAAAATCTGCCCTGACTTGCCACACACAGATACGCGTATTGCAAGCGCGGGTCGAGTTTTGCAAACGCGAGAAATTTGTTCTTGTCGATTTCGTAGCCCTCGGGAATCTCGCGGAGCAACGAAAGATTGATGAACGCCTTCGTGAGATTAAAAAGCAATTCCGTTTTGGCAGGGAAAAGCCGCTCAATTTCGGCAGCCGTGCGTTTTTTGAACGTTCCGTCCGCCTTGCACAAATCCTGATTTTTATGAATGAACGAAATGAACGACGCAATCAGCTCGGGTGAGAGCGATGACGGCGTTTCGTAAGAAAGTTCGGCATAATCGGGCGGTTCAAGCAACACGGACTGCTTTGTGTACGGCTCAAGGTCGTCTTCAAGGTGCGGATTTATCGCGATGACGGTTTTTCCGCCCGCACGGTCGCTCTTTCGGTAGAGAATAAGCCGTTCTTCAAGGTTCAAAAGCCGCTCGTACAATTCTGCAAACGAATATGCCCCCGAAAAAAACGAAAAAAGTTTTTCCTGACTTGCATTGGAAATGTATTTGACCGCCGAAATCACCCGCAAATCCGCCTCGCTGAGGAGCGAAATGAGCGTTTTTCGCGTCTCTTCTTTGCGAATGAACGCGCCAAGCTCCTCAATGAGCTTTTGCTTGTTGAACGGAGTCTTAATCTCGCCCAAATACATGCGGATAATCTCAAAAAAATGGTTATCGGGCAGCAAGGCAATGCTCTCGCGCCAGTCGATGATTTTCTGTACTTTCGGGTCTAATGTCATTTTTTGCTCCTTTTTGGGGGAAGTCTCCCCCTACGCGCCCACTTCGTTGGTCGCTACCCTCTCTGCGGGCTCAAACGCCGCCCGCAACGCCTGCTTTCTAGTTCAAGCATATCGCCTCGCTGTCCAGAATTTCACCCAGCTCGCTCGCTTCTTTACAACGCACGAGGCGGTACTGATAGCCCTGCTCGGCGAGGAATTTCTGCCTGTTTGAGCCGAATTCTTCTTCGACGGTGTTGCGCGTAATGAGCGTGAAAAAGCGGGATTTTCGCTCTTTGGGGCGGAGGATTCTTCCCAATCGCTGGGCTTCTTCCTGTCGGCTTCCAAAAGTTCCGCTCACTTGAATCGCCATGCTCGCGTCGGGCAGGTCAATCGCAAAGTTCGCGACTTTTGAGACCACGAGCACGCGAATTTTTCCGCTTCGGAAATCGGCATAGATTTTATCGCGCTCTTCGTTCGGCGTTTTTCCCGTGATAATCGGGCAACCGAGCATTTTGGAAAGCTCGTCGAGCTGGCTCAAATACTGCCCGATGACCAAAATCTTGTCGTTCGGCGATTTTTCGACGAGCATTTTGACAAATTCGGGCTTTTTCGGGTTTTCGCTTGCAATACGGTGCTTTTTTCGCAAATCAGCCACGGCGTATTCAATTTCCTTTTCTTCGCCCAAGTCGATTCTCACTTCAATGCATTCAGCTGTGGCGATAAAGCCCGTTGTTTCCAAATCTTTCCACGGCACATCGTATCTTTTTGGGCCGACGAGCGAGAACACATTGCCTTCACAGCCGTCTTCGCGCACGAGCGTTGCCGTAAGCCCCACGCGCCGCACTGCCTGAATTTCGGCGGCAACGCGGAACACGGGAGCGGGGAGCGTGTGCACTTCGTCGTAGATAATCAAGCCCCACGCCCGCTTTCGGAAAAGCGCAAAATGCGGATAGGGACCGTCTTTTTCTGGCCGCCACGTGAGAATCTGATAAGTGGCGACCGTCACTGGCTTAATCACTTTGTTTTCACCCGTGTACTCGGCAATGTCGTCGCGCGTGAGATTGGTTTTGTCCACGAGTTCGTCAATCCACTGATGAACGGCGGAAATGTTCGTAGTGATAATGAGCGTGCTCGTTTTGAGCAAATCCATCACCTTCATGCCGACGATTGTTTTTCCCGCGCCGCATGGAAGCACAATCGTACCAAATCCCGTGCCCGGTCCTTTGTTCCCCACGATTGCGCTCGCCGCTTCGCTCTGATACGCCCTGAGCGTGAACGGTTTTCCAGAGAGCGTTGTTTCGCGCAAAGAAATTTCAAGTGGCTCACCGTCAATAAGCGGCACATCATCTTTTACAGGCCAGCCCATGCGCAAAAGCTCTTGCTTTATCGTGCCTCGGTCGGTGAGAGCAAGGCGGAAGCAGTGCGATTTTTCTTCTTCCGTCACAACGGTCTGCCTCATCAGCGCGTCTTGCGGCTCTTGATATTCAGCGACCGTGAGATACTTCCGCCCGATTGCACTTGCGGCGATTTCTTTAAAAACAGGAATGCTTTCTGTGACAAGATAGAGAAATTCTTCTTTGATTGGCTCTTTCGGGGGCGTTACGGGGGCATCCCCCGTAGAGGGGGTAGGCGGAAATGGCGTAGCCATTGTAGCCGAGGGGGAGACTTCCCCCCCTGCATTTTCCATTTTCAATTTTCCGTTTTCAATTTCAATCCACGGTGCTGGCACAAGCCTCAGTTTTCCGAACCGCCCCGCTGTTTCGCGAATCCACACTTCAACCGCTTGGGGCACATCGTAGCGCGCAAAATCGTGCAGGACATTCACCGCGTCGTCGGGAGAAAAGCCGGCGGCATTCGCGTTCCACAATGAAAGTGGGGTGAGGCGGTAGGTGTGCAAATGCTCGGGCGACCGCTCAAGCTCCGCAAAGGGAATGAGCGCGTTACGGCACTCTTCGGCGCGCGGCGCATGCACATCAAGGAGAAGCGTTCGGTCACTTTGTACGATAAGCGGATTTTCGTAATTCATATATTCTCACATCACAAAAACAAGGACGAGCGAAGCGATGTCCCGTCTAAACTTCTCACTCCTACCTGCTCACTGCTCACTTTTTAAAACCCTAAGATTCCGAATCCTGTCGGGTTTTTTGCGCCCGCCTTTATCCAGGAAACTTTTTGCTTGGGCGACAATGGCTTTTTGAGGTTGTCGATAGAATCCATGTATTCGCAGAGCCACATCGAAATCGCGCTGTCTCGCTTTGAAAGCTCATTTGTTGGCTCACACGAAATCAAAAGTGGAATTATCGGGGATGTTTCTGCGAGGGTTGCCGCAATGTTCTCGGCGTAAGACTTAAACGCGCCTGCCGCAGCCGCGACGAGAGGATTTGAAAGCTCTATGCCCGAAGAACGAATTGAATTCGACGTAATGCCATCACAAAGAGAAAAATTTGCCTTATGGAGAAAAGCAATCTTCGTCGATTTTTCGGGAGTACGTAAAAATCGCGCGGTTAATTCTTGGGTAAGATACTGGTAGCTTCCAATCAATTCTTCAAGCACTTGCGCGTTGTTGTTGATTTCACGGTATTTTGTTGCAAGATAAAATTCATCGAAAACGAGGACAGCTTCATCGATGCCGCCTTCATTTTCGCACTTGAGCGCGACCGAGCGTGATGAAAGCGCAGACCCCCTGTTCCACAACACAGGAATCACCGCATTTGACGCGTTATCCGATTCTTCTGTCTCGGGAGCAGTCAGGCTTGTTGCGATAACCTTTTTTCCCTGAAACGTTGCCCCCGATGCCATATCGTTTCCCGCAGGAAGTTCTTTGCCGGCGAATAAAATCATCTTTCCCATAGCGAAATAGTATATCATAGATTTCTAATAAGGTGGTAGATTTTAGAGCAATTTGTTATACTGAATGACATGAAAGTTTGGATTAAATATGTAATTGGTACTGTCTTGGGCGTTATCGCCGCGTTTATTCTTCCGCTCAACACACCGCAGGTAGACTCGATTGTTGCCGGATTCTCGGAATTCGCAATCCGTTTTGGTCGCTATGCACTCGTTCCGCTCATCTTCTTTGGAACAGCGATGTCACTTTTCAATTTACGCTACAAGCGGCACATTCTCAAAACGAGCGTATGGACAGCCGCAACGCTCATCGGCTCAACACTGATTCTTGTTCTGCTCGGATTGTTCTCGATTCTTATCGTAAAAGTGCCGCGAATTCCCATCACAGGCGAGAAGATTTCGGAAGTTCCCACCATCGATGTCAAATCACTGATTTTCAGTATTTTCCCGTTTTCCGGTTTTGAATCACTCAAGGACGGCTTGTATCTCTTGCCGATTTTTGTGCTTGCGGCATTCGCGGGCGGTGCGTGCGCATCTGACACGAACGACTCAAAGCCCGTGCTGAGCGTGTTTGAATCAGCGATGAAGCTGTGCCAAACGATGTCAGCATTTTTCGTCGAATGGCTGTCGGTCGGCATGATTGCCATTTCGACCTACTGGGTCATGCAGGCACGCGTCGTGTTTGAGGTGTCAACATTTATGCCGCTCTGCATCATGCTGCTCGTTGATTTTTTCATCGTTGCGGGCATTATCTATCCGCTCATTCTCCGGCTTTTGTGCAAGGATTTGCGTCCGTACCACGTGTTGTACGCAAGCCTTTGTTCAATCATCACGGGCTTTTTCTCTGGCGACACAAACCTCGCGCTGCTCACAAACCAGCGGCACACAAAAGAAAGCCTCGGCATTCACGACGAGACGAACTACTTTACGCTCCCGCTTTTTTCAATTTTTGCGCGCGGAGGCACCGCACTCGTCACGTCAATCTGTTTCGTCACGATTTTGCGCTCATACTCGAGTCTCGGATTTACTTTCTTCGATGTAATCTGGATTTTCGCAATATCGTTCATCACGTCATTCGCGCTCGGGACATTCCCTCAAGGCGGCACATTCGTTGCGCTCACGGCGATTTGTTCACTGTATGGCAGAGGATTTGAGGCAGGATATTTGCTTTTGAGCCCCGCCGCACCGATTTTGTGCAGCTTCGCAACCGCATTTGACGTGCTCTCGGCAATCACCGGCAGCTACATCGTCGCGGTAAAGACCAAAAAAATCGATAAGATTGAATTAAAGCATTACATCTAGCAAACAGGGATTCCGCCCGTATGTGTGCTTATCTGCTTTTTTTGTAGATGTCTTTGTTTACGTCGAGACGCAAATGATGTTCTCGGAAATCGACATTGTTGCAGGGACGACCGAAATAGAATCCCTGGAACTTGTCGGGACCATATTCTATCAGTTTTTCGATGTCGCTTTTTTCTTCGATGCCTTCCATGCAGACTTCCATGTTCAGTTCATGCGCCATCTGAGTGATATGCTTGATAATTTTTCGGTCACCCTCGTTTCCGCCCGTCGCTTTTTGAACGAACGTATAGTCGAGTTTGAGCGTATTCGCCCTGAGATACTGCAAATAGCGCAAATTCGAGTAGCCCGTTCCGAAGTCGTCAATATCGACATTCACGCCCAAATTTGCAAATGACTCGGTGAGCGCGCGCAAGCCCTCGCCGTCATCGATATAGCCACTTTCGGTGAGTTCCAGCGTAACGTTCTTTGGATTGACTTCTGAAATAAGCAATGCCGTCTCGACATCGCGAATAATATCGCTCTTTTTGACCTGAATGTATGAGAGATTGACGCTCACGCGCAGGTCTTTTTGGACGCGATTCCATTCTGCGCACTGAGTGAACGCCGTTCGCAAAATCCATCGTCCAACCGAGACAATCATGCCCGTGCGCTCAAGAATGGGAATAAATTCGTCAGGATTCAACAGGCCGTAGCCCGGACATGTCCATCGGATAAGCGCCTCGCAGCCGATAACATTGAGGACGGTTTTGTCCGCATCAAGATATAAATTTTTTGCATTGACGACGGGCTGATAATACAACTCGAATCCCGAGAAATCATTGCGGATTGCCTCGCGAATTTTTTCTTTGAAGTCGATGTCGCGAAGATACCGAGTATAGTCAACCGCATTGTAGGTTGCGAGATTGTTGCGCCCGTTCCCCTTTGCATTTGAAAGCGTGTAGTTGACTTTCTTCATGAGCGTATCGAGCTGCGAACTGTCGTTCATGAACGCGACCATGCCACCTGAAACAGTGAAAATAATGTCGTAGCCCAAGCCTGACTCTGCCTCGGAGATTTCACGGCGAAGGTTTTCGTACATTTTTTGCGCCGTAATCGCAGATTTTCCTGACAGATTCATGCAGACAAATTCGTCGCTTGAAAGCTTGTATGCCTTTGCGATGCCAGAACAGACTTTTCGGCAACAATCACCGACCTTTGAGACAATCACATCGCCCGTCATAACACCGTACTGCTCATTGATTGAGCCGAGATTGTCGATGTCGACTTTGAGAATAAAGCCCGATACATTCTGTTTTTTTGTCCAGACAGAGCCGAAATCAATGCGCATCTGCGACTCAGTGGCGAGCCCGGTAAGCAAGTCAGTTTTATCTTCGTTGGAAATGAGCGATATTTGCCCCAAGAGAATTTTGTTTTCGTCGTCACCGTTTGGCAACAACTTTCCGACTGAGCGAACCCACAACGGCTTTCCATTTTTGTTTAGCCAGCGACAATCAAGATTGTAATCGCTCTTTCGACCAGATTTTACCAAATCAAGTTCCGCACGCAATGAAGCCTGATCGTCTAGATAGACGAGCTTCATGATTTCCTGCATGGCGTTTTCGATTTTTTCGTCGGGGATATTGAAGAGCTTTTTTGCGTACGGTGAGATAAAGAATGTGTCATGAGAAAGATCAAAAATGTAAAGAAAAGAATCAGTACACTGATTAAGAATGTGGACAATCCCCTCTAGCTGCCTAGAAGTAATCTGTTCCAAATCATAACTCATCAAAAACCGCCTTACAATGCACGCAACATCAAGAGACTCACGCGAATCCCCAAAAAAAATCTGATTCAAATTATAACGCAGAGATTTGCGTTTTCATAGGTATTTTGAGAAAATTTATTGTTTTCTATGTAACCTTTTTTGCAAAAAAACAGAATATCTCTATTTTTCCATTCGCCAATCGCCGTACAAAAGCGAGACTTTTCCAGAGAGCGTGTCGCTCACCCAGACCGCATGGTCTTCTTTGATAAGGACGACGCCAATCGGCGTTTTGAAATGAGCGGCAAGTTGAGGAAGCAAAGCTTTTGTGTTTTGAGAGCCGAGCGCGAACGCCGTCGTTGAGAGCGCGTCTGCGAGTATGGATTTTTCGCACACGACCGTCGCCGACAAAATATCATTGTGAACCGGATAACCGTCTTTTGTTGAGAAAATATGATGGTAGAGCACTCCGTCCGCTTCAAAAAAACGCTCATATGCGCCGCTCGTGACGACAGATGCAGAGGTAGTAAGAAGAGACACAAACGGTGACGACTGCGGGTCTTCGGGATTTTTTATGCCGACGCGCCAGAGTTCATTTTTCTTTTTTTTGCCGTACACGTAGACATTGCCGCCCAAATCGATGACCGCACGCTTTATATGATTTTTTTTACAGATTTCCGCAATCTCGTCGGCGGCAAAGCCTTTCGCGATACTTCCCAAATCAACGGAAACACCCGGCTTGGTGAAACGCACTGAGCTATCTGCTTCGTTGAGTTCGATTGCTGTGTAATCGACTGCGGGCAACGCGGCATCAATCTCAGCTTGGCTCGGAACACGCGGGCTATCGGAATTGATTGCCCAGAGCCGAGCGATTGACTGAATAGACGGATCGTAGACACCGTCGGAAAGCGCGGCAACCTCTTTTGCCGTTTTAAGCACATAAAACACATCAGCAGAAACGACAACCGAAGCGTCAAAAGCCCCCGCATTCATCAGTGAAAGAGATGACTCGGGTTTATTAAGATTGAATTCATCATCAATCTGATTGAGACGGTCAAAAATCGCATCGTAGAGCTTCGCAGAGCCTTTTTCGTAAAGATTGACAAAACACACCGTACCGAGAACCCGTTCATGACGGGGCTCGATTGCGCCACAAGACGCAAGAAGAAATACAAAAAAAAGGCTTCCAAACGCAAAAGCATTTTTTAAGATTGTTTTCATTATATTTAAATAAATACTACACTGAAAGCCAAAGAAAAACAAGCGAAAAATAGTCCGATTTGATAAGTGTGTTCTCAGACAGAAAAAAATCCCCGAAACACAGATACTTCGGGGATTTAGGTGTTAGTCTTTTTCGACTTCGGTGCAGACGATGTGCAAGTCTTTCAACTGCTGCTCGTCCACTGGCGACGGGCATTCGTCCATCGGGCTCGCCGCCAAGTTGTTCTTCGGGAACGCGATGACTTCGTGAATGCTTTCCTCGTGGCGCATGAGCATTACGAGGCGGTCAAGTCCCGGTGCGATTCCACCGTGCGGAGGAGCGCCGAATTTGAACGCCTGAACGAGGAAGCCGAACGCTTTCTGAGCGCGCTCTTCTGAGTAGCCGACGATTTTGAAGATTCGCTGCTGCAATGCCGGGTCGTTGATACGCATACTTCCCGAAGCAAGCTCGTAGCCGTTCAAAACGAGGTCGTAGAGGTCGCCCTTTACGCTGCCGGGGTCGCTTTCGAGCGTATCCCAGTATTTTTTCTGCGGGAGCGTGAACATGTGGTGCTCGGTCTCCCAGTGATTTTCGTCCTCATTCCAAGCGAAATACGGGAAGTCGATAATCCATGCGAAGTGGAATTCGTCTTTCGGGTCGTAGAGATTCAAGTCTTTTCCGAGCTGCTTTCGCACTGCGCCCAAAGCGACACAGGCTGTCTGCCATTTTTCATCGCTCACAAAAAGGAGCAAGTCATTTTTTTCAGCACCGAGTTTTGAGCAGATTTCGCTTTCTTTTCCAGCGAAGAATTTGCTGATTCCGCCCTCGAATTTGCCCTCAGCGTCAATCTTCATCCATGCCAAGCCCTTCGCGTGATTGATTTTCGCCACGCTTTCAAGAGCTTCAATCATTTTGCGTGAATATTTGTCGGCGACATTCTTCACCACGAGGGCTTTGAGTCCGCTTCGCTTGTGCCGCTCGATTTCTTTTGAGGCGTTTGCCGCTCCCGCCTTGAATGCGTTGAAGTCGCTCAAATCCGCCATGAACGCGGCATCCTGCATCTTGAGGTCAAAGCGCAAATCGGGCTTGTCGCTTCCGTACAAATCAAACGCATCGTCCCAAGAAATGCGGTCGAATTGTGCGGGAAGGTCGTAGTTCAAGGTTTTTTTGAAGATGTAGCCCATCATGCCTTCGGTCGTCTCCAAAACTTCCTCGCGGTTCGTGAAGCTCATCTCCATATCAATCTGCGTAAATTCGGGCTGTCGGTCGCCCCGCGCGTCCTCGTCTCGGTAACATCGCGCAATCTGGAAATATTTGTCAAAACCACTGACCATCAAAAGCTGCTTGTAGAGCTGCGGAGACTGCGGAAGAGAATAGAATTTTCCCGGATGAACGCGGCTTGGAACAAGGTAGTCTCGCGCACCCTCTGGGGTTGACTTGATGAAGGTCGGGGTCTCGATTTCCAAAAATCCCTTGCTCGTGAGATATTCTCGTGTCGCAAAAGTGACCTGGCTTCTCAAAATGATGTTTTTCTGCATCGGCTCGCGGCGCAAGTCCAAATAGCGGTACTTTAGGCGCAAATCTTCGTTCGGAAGCACGACCGTTCCGTCCTTTTGGCGCACTTCTTCAATAGAAAACGGCAATTCCTGTGAAGTCGTAAAGATTTCGATTTCCTTTGCCTCGACTTCAATTTCGCCCGTCGCCATGTCGGGATTCACATCTTTTTCGCTTCGTGCGGCAACCGTGCCGCTGACTGCGATACAATATTCGCTTTTGAGGCTCGACGCGATTTTTTTGACTTCATCGCTCGCCCCGTCGCCCACCATAACCTGCGTGATTCCGTAGCGGTCTCTCAACTGAATAAAAACCAAACCGCCCAAATCGCGTGAGCGGGAAACCCATCCGTTCAATACAACTGACTTGCCAACATCGCCCTTGCGCAACTCGCCGCAAGTGACCGTTCTTTTAGAAGATTCCATTTTTTCTACCTCGAGATTTTGTTCCAATATTTTAGTGAGATGTATGAATTTGAGCAATGCGCGTTATTGCACACTGATTACCCCCGCACCGGCATTTTTTGAAACAAAGCTCTTTGCGTCAGTATACGAAAGCAAATCATATGAATAGGGAACAGAGAACGGTTTTGAGCCGCTTATGCTCAATCCGCCTGATTCCGTTGAGTTTCCGAGCGCATAGCAAATGCCCGTCGGAGTTGTAGATGCCTTGAATGCAGCAGAAATACCGCTTCCAAAGTAATTTCCTTCGGCGATAATCGTGTATTTGTCGTATCGCGCACCGATTGCGTACGAATTCGAGTAGAATCCGCTCGCATCTCCGTAGTAGTTGTTGTAGATGTGCATATTCGCGTAGCAAGTAAGCGGAAGCCGCTGTCCGCAGCCGTAAAAGCGGTTGTTTGAAAGCGTAATGTATCCGCCGCTCTTGTCGGAAGAGCCAGAACCAATCAGCATCGTTTTGTCGTGGTTTCGGAGAATGCAGTTTGAGACCGTAACATATTTCGAACTTGCGTTGATGTCACACAGTCCGTCATATGTCTGGAATTTCTTATGATTTGACGATGATTCTTTTGATGCATTCGGGGCAGTTCCCATTTCAATGGTATCTTCAAGCGTACAATGATCAACCCACACATGATTTGCGCCGCTTATGCCGATTGCGTCAATCTGCGCGTTCCAGCCGTCGTCTTTCTCGTGGTTCGGGAACGGGTCGTAGCCGTCTTTTATCACGAGATTTCGCAAAACCACGTATGAACTTCCTATAGAAATTCCACCCCCTGAGACACCAGAATTTTCCCCAAGACCGATGATTGCCGTTTTGCTCGCCACAGAAAACCTGACTTTATTTCGGTAGGTTTTATTCAAAGGATTGGTCCAGTCCGCGCTTTCAGAGACACTAGAGAGTTTTGCCGAATTGTATGCAGAATATGTTGTATATTTCGTTCCTGTTGCCGACTCAGAATTTTCTGCAACAAACGCATCCAATGCAGATGTGGAATTTCCGCTTGTGCCGGAAGGCAACATTCCCTCGCTCAAGTCAATCATACCATCAACGAGAATCGTGTATCCGCCCTGCTTGGCATAATTCACTAACTCAGATTTTGTAGTAACGGTAACAAGTTTCTCTGAATCATAGAAAGAAACCCAATCCACGCCCGCATAGCCTGTTGGCGTATCTGTCACTGAGGTTGTCGTCTTTGTGTAGATTTTTTTTGATGCAGATGAGCTGTTGCACGTTGCAGTAACAGTGACCGATTCTCCGCCCGTTGAGCCAAGCGTGAGCGTTACCGCAGAGCCACTTGTGCCCGTCGTGGTGAGCGTTCCGCTCGTTCCGAAATATGCGCCGCCCGTTGAATCAGCGGAAAGCGTGTATGTAACCGTTGATGAAGCATCAGCTGTATCTTCGTTATAGTACGTGGCAGTAATGGAAACTGTACCGCCCGCATCTCCTGTTGTGGCAGAAGAAGCAATTTTTATACCCGTAAATGGGTCATCTTCCTGCTTGCATGACGCACATCCGAATACGCACGCCGCAAACGCCGCGAGAATGAGAAATTGTTTTTTACCTATTAGCATTTTTATGACTCCTTTTTGACAAGTTTGCATGCAACTGAATCGCTTGTCAATTGGCTCGGGTCTTTCATGAGGCTTGATGTCAGAATTTCGCCCGTTACGGTGTCGCTCGCCGCATTTGTTTCCGAATCATATTGATAGATTTCCCACACCGTATTCTCCTCACACTCAAAAACAATCGAGGACAGATTTTCGCATTTGGCAAACGCTTTTATGCCGATTTCGGAGACGGATTCGGGAATCGTCACTGTGGTGAGCCCTGTACACTCATACAAAGCTGCGTCTTCTATCGTTGTAAGTGATGCCGGCAAGTTCAGTTCTTGAAGATTTGTGCACGAGCGGAATGCATTTTGGGGGAGTGTTGTGACAGTGCTTTCGGAATCAAAACTAAGAGAGTATAAAGAATTACACTCCGCAAACGCATATTTTCCAATCGATGTGATGTATTTCGTAACAAAAAGACTTGAAGTGTTTGACTTCCAGAATGCATACTCGGGAATTTCAGTCAAGCCATTCGTAATGCGGAAATATAAAAACGCGCTTCCGTATAAAATTCCCTTTTCAATCTTGGCAAGCGTGTCGGGAATGAGCATATACGTAAGCGACGTGCAGTTGTAGAACGCGTAGTTGTTGATTGCCGTCACGGTATCGGGAAGCCAAAGAGAGACAAGTTTTTCGCATTTTTGGAAGGCCTCTGTCGAAGAATTTGAAGCCCCGCTCGCACCGATTTCGGTGAGTTCTGTACACGCATGCAAATCCAACGCAACGTAGACAGGAGAATCACGCAATGCCGTATTCACCGCGCTCAAGTCTGGGCTGACATCTGTAAGCGCAACGGAAAGCGGATTTTCGATCGTATAGGTTTCAGAAAGATTTTCATACGAAGCAAGCACGGTCGCCAAATCGCTCGTCGTCGTTTCTACACCCGTTTCGGCAATCGTGCCACTCGCCGTAAGCGCATACGTTTTTCCGTCATGATTTGCGACATGGACAGCCTCAATTGCGCGAAGGACAGCCCAGTCTTCCGCGTTCGTACACTGCGTCGTATGCGCATCAGTTTCCCAGTATGTCACCCACACGGTATCATCGCCATACACTGCGGGCGTGATTGTTGCGCCACAGACATACTCGTGACTTCCGTATGCGTTCATAAGTCCGTCGTGTGTTGCAAAATCAGCCCCCGCCTCAAGATAGACAGCTCCTGCGTTTCCAGCAGATTGAAGCCACAGGCTTGCACCGCTTTCAAGATAGATGTCTTCGCTGCCTGTGAGCGACGCTGTGTTATCCGTAAGATAATCGTTTGAAGAGAGGGTTAGTTTTCCGCCATCGGCAATGTATATGCCGCCACCACGATCACAGGTCTCTGTTGTGGCAGTTCCGCCCGAGACAACCACGCCGTTACTGAGCATGACATCCGCATTTTTACCAATGTAGAAAACGCGCCCCGTACCGTTGCCCCTAATAGTCTGTTTTTCATCGTCGCCACCCATCAGACCAATAATCTCAAGCGTCAATTGTTTGTCGCCCGGCTCTATGTTGACGAACGCGTAGTGATGCTCTTCGGTGTATGTCTCTCCGCTCTCATCTCGTATCGTTTCAGAATAAAAGATGAAGAACTTTTTTCCGTCATTAAGAGCGATAATGCGGTCAATCGCGCACTGCATCGTTTTAAGCGGAAATTTCGATGTTCCGCCAGTTGAGTCGTCTCCATTCTCACAATCAACGTAATACACATGAGAAATAAAGCTTCCAATACACGCATCCGTCAACACAAAGCGAGTCGTGCCATCATCATCGGTCGTAAAATACTGCGATGTTCCGTACCATGTGTCCGTCACCGCACCCGCAAATACCGTGACATTCTCGCGGCACATAAAAATACGCGCACCATTCTCGCTATAAAAATAGAGCACAAGCCGATGATTTCCGGGAAAAAGCTCTGTCTCAAGAGTCGCCGTATTTTCAGCAATCGGAATTTCCGCAGTGTTGTCTTCTGAATCAATGTAATACGCGATGCGGCTCACCGTATAGGTTTCAAGTTCGAGCGAAATGGGAAGCGAGACAGGAAAAGTGACATCAGACGAATAACCCTGTGGCTCAAGCGTGATAGACGGAGCTTCTCCGCTGCCAGTGGAATAGTCCGCGCTGCCCCTATACACCGATTGCACATTTTCGTCATTTTCGATGGTTGCATATACACAAATTTCCCACGTTCCCTCAGACGTGAGCGTAACGGAATAAGAAAGAGAGCCGTCTTCTTGCGAGCTGACAGTGCCTCGTACCGTGGTGCCAGTCTCTTTTTTATTCGCAGTAACCCAATAGATAAGCGAGGTGTCAAACTGTGAAGGAAAAGCCGCCCGTGCCGAACTCGACACGTACGCACGGGGAGCAGCCCCGCTCAGAACCGTCAGGGAAACACTTCCGGTAACCGTGTATGATTGAGAAACAGGAGTGTGAGAGGCGTGAGAGAGGTCTGAGCACCCGACAAGCGTAGACAACAAAATTACGCCAACAACGAACAGTACATGCAATGGCTTTTTCATAATCTCTTCTCCCCTATTCGATAACGTATGTTGCAATGCCAGAATCATCGAGTGAAAGCGTCAGCGTAAACGTGTGGTCATACGTAACGTACTTGTATGTTCCCATCACCACGAGCTGATAGGTCATCTTATCGTCAAGATACTGAACGGAGAACGTATTCTCACCAGAGTAATTTGAATCATATTGATCACCGCTTGCAAATAGTTCGTATCCCCAGTTAATCGCATCTGTAATGTCATTCCCGCTTTCGTCGGTCGCCGTCATCGTAAGAACCCCCTGCCCGTACGTAGATTCATGCACATTTCCGTCTTCGTCTGTCCATGAGTCAGGCACCACTTTATTCTCAAACGTATACGAGAACGTGATTTTGTCGATGGTAAATGACTGAATCGTTCCCGAGTGATTCTTTTGTTCGTATAGCGTGCCTTCAGCCGTGAAGATAAAATGCCTGTCCTCGCCGTCGGAAGAAGAAACAGTCGCTGCCGTAATTTTCTCAAGCATCCAGTTGATTGTGTTCTCATCGGTTATTTCCTCGACAACCTGCGTTCCGTTCTCGTTTTCAATACGCTCGATGAATTTCAGCCACACAAGGCTCGTGTCGTCATAATCGGAAACAGTGATTGTCATCTCATCGTTCGTATGAGTTCCAGTCCAAAGAACAGCATCCTTCTCGAGATACAGATTCGCAATGCGGCTCGAGTCCAACAGACAGAGCGTTCCGCCCGCCTCGACATACGCATCCTCGCTGCCTGTCAGAGTTGCCGCATTTTCTCTGATTTCGCTTCCGTAGTTCAGCGTAAGCTTTCCGCCATTTGCGACGTACACACCGCCACCCCGGTCACACGTGCCGCTCGTCGCGCTTCCGCCCGAAAAGATACGAATATCAAAAAACACGACATCGGCATTCGCGCCAATATAGAACACGCGCCCCGTACCGTTCCCTGCGACCGCCGATGTATCAGGGGCGGACCACTGCACGTTCAGAGAGAGGTGCAAGGGCTTCTCACCCGGATCAATACTGATGAATGAATAGTGATTTTGTGCGGTGTACGCGTCTTTTGAATCATCGGTCACCGCATCCACGAGAGTGATGCTGTAGTCGCTCTCGCCGTCATTAATCGAGAGAATCCGGTCGAGCGCGCATTTGAGCGTTTTTACCGGGCTTCCGCTTGAGCCTGAATTGCTGTCATCTCCGTACGACTGGCTCACGTAATATGCCTTTGAGATAAACGTATTTATGCAGTCATCTGTCAAAACAAAGCGCGTCGTGCCGGTACCGTCTGTCACAAAATGCTTTGAAGTGCCACACCAGGTATCGGTTACTGTGTTGGAGATTACGCAAATGCTTTCTCGGCAAAAATAGAGAAGAACGCCGCTTGCATCATAAAAAAACAGCCAGAGCCTATTCGTTCCGCTTATTGCATGCGCTTCAAGCAGTGCGGAATCCCCCGTTACCGGAATCGTCGTGCGGTTGCTTCCGTCACTCCAGCCAGCATCAAGCATGTACTCAATTTTACTGACCGTGTAATTCTCAAGCGCAAAAGACAAGGCGAGCGAAACGGAAATCTCATCATCGTCGGTATCAAAGAAAGATGGCTCAAGCATGATGACAGGCGCCGTTTTGCTCCCTGTGGAATACTCAGCCCGGCCGGAAAAAACTGTTTTTTGAGCCGAGTCGTCAGAAGAGCCATCGGTGATGAACGCATCGGCAGAAATGAGCCATGTTCCCTGTGTGGTGAGCGTGACCGTATAGGCAAGCGTGCCGTCACTTTGCTTTTCGATAGTGCCCTGCTGTGATGGGGACGCAGTGTTGTCTATCTTGCTGGCATAGATTTGATACGAAAGCGAGTCTAGCGAATAGGGCAGCTTTGACGGAAACGCCGCGCGCGATGAATTCGCCAGAGAAAGCGTACCGCTCACAGTGAAGTTCTGCTCAGAAGAAGCGGAAGAAGGCTCGCCAGTCGAAGAATTCGATATGTCGCTGCAAGAAACAAAAGCCACCATAACACAAAGAGCCACGATACTCGTAAAAACAAACCATTTCTTTTTCATAAGACGCTCCCCTTACTCGATTGTGAACGTTTTGTGATTGTCTTTATACTGCATAAAGACATCGAACAAATGGTCATACGTCATGCCGTTGTACGTCATGAGAACATAGAGTTGATAGAGCTGATTTTCATTCCAGCCGTCTATAATCGCCACATTTTTGTCGGATTCACGCAGAGCGCACGGAAAGCCATTCTCATACATCTCAAAATTCCATGTGGCAGTAGCGGTTATTTCTTTTTGGGAAGCGTCGTATGCCCGCACGGTAAGAACTGCAACGTCATCATCATAAGAGTGCTCCGTTCCGTCTTCTTCTGTCCACGAGTATGTTTTTGTTTGATTCTCAAGCGTGTATGTGAACGTTATGGTGTCGACTGAGAATGTGCGGATTGTTCCAGAAATGGTCTCATCGATTACAATTTCGCCGTAATAGCGGGAGAACGTGCGAGTGTCGTCAGAAAGCTCAAGTCCGTCCGCTCCGAAAGACGCATACAGCGTCAGTGACGGCTCCGTGAAACCAGAATCGGCAAAGTCAAGCTGTACTGTCAGAGCCGAAATTGTGTATGAGCCTGCGTACGTTGTGACGACCGCATCCTTTACGCTGAGGTATTCCGCCACGCCATCTTCCTTAAAGTTGAGGTACGCCGCCCCTGCGCCCGTTCCATCGGCTTGCTTGAACAGCATGCCATCAAGCGAAATTGCTTGTGGTCTCGGAACAAGGATGTTGTAAATCTGCAATGAGCCGCCTGCGTTCTCCTCGCTGCCACGGCTAAACACAATGATGACCGATGAAATACTGCTTGTCAGGTGAACCGTAAGATCGGTGCTTGCCTGCCCGGTCGTAAGCGGAAGATTTTCTTGGGAAGCGATGATGTTTCCCTCTTGGTCAATCACAGCAATCACGCCCGTATCAGAAACTGCGCTGCTGCCCCTTCCGACGCCATACGTGATAGTCATCTCGCCCGAAACATTGTAGGTCGGAACGGAAATGTAGCGATTCCAATAGCTCGGCTCATACGTTGTACGGTCTTCGAAGAAGTATCCGGAATTTCCATTGAAGGAGATGAACGTTGAAAGCTTGGAAGAGCGGTTGAACGAAACCTTGAACGCAGAATCTTTCCGTGGCGAATAAATCATCGCCCCGCCAAGATTCCACACGCCCTGTGACACGCCGATGCTGCTTGACGAAGAACTGTCGGAAACCGTGCTGACCGAAGCAACCAAGAATCCGTCTGGTAACTGCGATTCACCGAGACCGACAAAATTGTATCGTGCGTATTGTGAGAGCTCAATGTCGCTCTCTGTAAGACGATAGAACATCGCTTTATAATACGCGCTCTCTTCCGAGACAAGATTTGCCGGCGTAAATACAGAAGCGTCAACAGCGACCCCGTTTATTTTGGTCGCCATGTTGTTTTTGTCGGAGACCATGTACCAGTTATCGGTGGCTGCAATCGTGAGCGTCGTGAGCGCGTCGCACTCCCAAAAAAGACGCATCAAGTATTCCGCGCCGCTTCCAATCGTAACCGAGGTAAGCGACGAACACTCGCGGAACGCAAAGTCTCGAATTTCAGAAACCGAATCCGGAAGCGTGATGCTCGTGAGCGCGGTGCAATTCCTGAACGCGCAATACCTGATATTCGTAACTGATGGCGGAATCGTCACCGAGCTGAGATTTACCGCACCAAAGAACGCCGAATTTCCGATGATTTTTACGCTGGAGGGAATCGAAAACGAGGTGTCGCTTCTGCCGACTGGATAGGCGATGAGCGTCGTCTTTGCCTTGTTGTACACAATACCGTCCTCAGAGACGAACGACTCGCTTCCTGAATCAACAAAAATGCGCGCAAGACGGTCGCAGTTTGCAAAAGCGGCGTTTCCGATTGAGGTGAGGCTTGCGGGAAGCACAATCGCCTCGATGGAATCACAGTCAAAGAAGCATGAGCCCGTATACTCCTCGGTAGTGCTGTCTCCTATGCCGTTCAATGTCGTCAAGCCTGTCGTTGCGCTAAAGTCGAGCGCATACGAACGCGATTTTTCTTTTAAGGTGCTTCGGATGATGTCAATTTCTTCGCTCGTGCCGTCTTTTCCGTCAGATGAGAATTCACCTTTAAACCGAAGATAGATGTTCTCGTACTCAGTAGAAGCCTCAATCGCAGCGAGCGTGTCAGCGAACGCACTGATGCGATCCATGCTGACCGAACGATACGCCGTATTTGTCCAATGGAGTGAAATCGCGACCGAGGTATTTTGCCCTTGAACGACGGTGGCAGACGCGTATCCAAACGCAAGCACGCTCGAATCTGTGCCGAGAGCGAGCAGAAACACAAGATGAGAGCCTTCCTCGACATCGGAAATCGTGACCGTGCTTCCGGGATTGCCGAAATACGCGTTTTCAGAAAGATATGACTGAACATCGCCGACCCCGAGTGCGCTTAGGTAACGAGAGACAGTGGCATCGGACTCTTCCAGCTGCGTGATGGCATCAGCGAGTTCGGTCGGAAAAAGCAGCACCGCATATCGCGCGATGTCGTCCTGCATTTGGACTGCCCGATGCGGTGCGTCCGGCAACCGTATTGAGAGCGACGATTGGGTTTCTGATTGGTGAAAAGCGGCACACGAAGCAAGCACAAAAAGAAGACCGCAGACAAAAGCTCGTATCCGGAAATTACTGTGTTTCATAGCCTAACTCCTACGCGCTTGGAAAATAGAGAGAAAATACGAATCGTCTATCTCAGAGTATATTCGGCACCGGCGTACGTTTCTGCCTGCGTTTTCGCGTCTTCCGCAGAAAGCGCCGTGTAAGTGTAAGCACCAACACCGTCTTTAAAGAGCGTTGCACCCGTCACCCTCGACTGACAGCCACTCGTTGAATTGTCCGTATTTCCAGACGAATACAATTCGCCATACGAATTCGCGAAACTCTGCTTAATTCCGCTTCCAAAGTAGTTGTTCTCCGCGTAAATGATGGCATTTTTGCGCACACCCACCGCGTATGAATTGCTGTAATGCGCGTTAGAGGCATCGTAGTAATTGTTTAGAATATGAATCGTCGTGTTGCGAACCATCGGCAATCGCTGACCGCAGTTGTAGAAATAGTTTTGGTACAGTGTGATGAATCGCACAGTGTTGTCGCCGTCATTATCGCTCGAGCCAATCAGCATCGTCTTGTCGTGATTCTTGAACAGACAGTTCGACACCGTGATGTTCGTCGAATCGTTCTTCATATCGCACAAGCCGTCATAGGTCTGCCATTTTTCAGTTCCGCCCGTTGAGATAGTAACGTTCGATGTGTACAACGTGTCCTCAATCGTACAGTGGTCAATCCAAATGTTTTTGCTTGCGCCTTGAACGACGATGCCGTCCCATTCCGCATTAAAGCCATCGTTTTCTTCGTGGTGCGGGAACGGGTCATAGGCATTTTGAATCGTCAGATTGCGAACCTGCACATTGCTCAAACCGTTTATCTGAATCGAGCCGCCCGTTATTCCCGAACTTGCATCTTTTCCGATGAGGGTTGTGTTTGAAACAAGATTGAGCTTCATGACGTTTCCATACGCCGCGTTTAGTGCCCACAAGGTTTGGCTTAATGTCGTCGCCGTTGAGGTTTTGCTTTTATCATTTGTTGCCGCCGAGCAGAGTGCCGCATACGCTGTTTTAAATGCCTCGTAGGTTTCGAACACCTGCGGATAGGTAGAAGCATTCTTAGCATGCAATGATGTCGTTTGAACCGTAACAAATGCGTCCAATGCCGATGTTGAGCCGCCCGCCGTTGTGGGCAACATTCCTTCGCTCATGTCAATCATACCGTCAACGACGATGATGCCGCCTTTTTCGACCGCTGCCAGCAACTCCGCGCGCGTCGAGACGACCGTTTGCGCGCCATCCGTAACATAATTCGTTCCCAAACGTGCGTAGCCAACAGGAGAATCACTGAGAGAAATGACCCGTGCGCTCATCTCCGAGGTGACTGTTACGACACACGTCGCCTTATATCCGTTGATTGTCTTTGCCGTGATTGTTGCAGACTCAGAACCAGAGCGCGGCCCGCACGCCGTCACAACACCGTCAGAAACCGTTGCGACAGAACTGTCGCTTGAAGTCCAGGTGATTGTATCGTAGCCGCTCGTGACGTCCGTCGGTGCGAGTGTTGCAGTCAGTGTAGTCGTTGGAGATGGTGTATCATCGGTGCGGGTAAGCGATTCCGTCGTTTTATCAAGAGAGATGCCAGAAGGATACACAATCGTGGTTGACGTTCCCGTTCCCTCAACGTCAAGAAGAACGGCGTAGAAATTAATGCTTGATGTCGATGACCATAAATAGCAGTCAACAGATTCAGTTCCCTCGTATGAATACGTATATGTGGTAGCAGTCGTAGTCGTTGTGCCAAGACTCGTTGCGTCAGTGTCGCCTATCTTTATCATAAGATTCCGTGTTCCCGATGAACCTGCGGCAGCGGCAAAGATTGTGAGAGTCGTTGCATTTGAGAGCGTGAATTTGAGCGCATTGCTTGAAACACTTCCACCACCGGAAGAGAACGCCTTTGCAAATTCGTAAGAATCGACTACCGCTGAGCGTTCTTCAAGCGTCGCCTTTGAGCCCGTTTTTGCAACAACAGTCATAATGCCCAATGTCGCGTCGGTTTGCCATGCTTCGGTTACCGTATCATAATCATCGGCACGCCAGAATATCTGTTCGCTTTCCCCTTGTGTTGATTTTACCACAAAAGAACACGTGGCTCTGTAAGAACCCGCCGAAGCGGTAACGACCGCTGTTCCATCGGCAAGTGTTGTCGCCGTAACAGTCGCGCCCGTTGTCGCTGACAAAGAAACAACGCTTGCATCACTGACAGTCCATGAAATTGTTTCTGTGCTGTCTGCGGGTGAAATCGTCGCAGTGAGTTCAACAGAAGAATCTTTTGCAGTCTTCACCGATGTTTGATTCAACGCGAGCCCCGTAACAGTCGCTGTTGCGTCAGTTTCCCCGTCAGTATCAGATGAGGAAGCCGCGGTTAAATTGACTGTTTCGGTGCCATTTTTGGTGAATTCTATTTTTTCTTTGTCGGCTTTAACACTGAGTGTCTTTCCACCGCTCGTCTTAACGATATATTTTGTCTTGAGGAAGTTCCCGAGCGTGTTTGTGTAATAGCCATCGAGTTGCGCGGTCGCCGTCATGCCATCAGAAGAAAGCGTTGCCTCAGCAGTTGTCCACCCATTCCGATTATCCGAGCCGTACTCAACGGTAACGCTTCCGTTTGGAACGGCAATGTCGCTCGAAAGATATATCGTGAGCGTCATAAATGAAACGCCTTTTTCGTCTTCAATGTTGAAATTACATGCCGAAAAACAAAGGACACAAAGCAGAATAAAAAGACGAGAACCGATTTTAAAAAGAGTTTTCATGAAAGACCTCCGCGCAAATAATCTCTTTTATTTTAACTGAAAGAACCGTAAATTCAAGGCAATTCTTTTCTTTCCCATCGATTTTTTCAGAGCCTTCAATAAAACCGCAAACTTTGCAAAATTTTCGTATTTTTTTCAAAACTATTACATTGTTTTCATCTTTCTGATAGTATAATCGCGCATTGGACGCATGCGCTGAACGAAGACGCGCGCATCTATCATTTTTGGAGTTATTTTTTTCATGGACATCACAGAAATTATCACGAATCTTGTTTTTCAACTTGCAGTCATCATTTTTGCCGCACGGATTTTCGGAAAACTGGCGGCTCGCGTGGGAATTCCTTCCGTTTTGGGCGAGCTCATTTCGGGAATCGTCATCGGGCCGTTCGCGCTCGGCGGAATCGCGCTTCCGGGCTTTCCGAACGGAATTTTTGGCGTTACGGAATCGCTCGCGGGAGCGGTCTCGCCCGAATTGTACGCGTTCGCGCAGATTGCTTCTATCATATTGCTTTTTTCTTCTGGCTTGGAGACCGACCTTTCGCTTTTCATCAAATATTCGGTTTCGGGCGGAATCATCGGTTTGGGCGGCGTTGTGGTGTCGTTCTTTTTTGGCGCGGGCTGTGCCATGTTCATTCTGCCGATTTTGGGAATCGAATGTTCGGGCTTGTTTGACATCAAGTGCCTTTTCTTGGGAATCATGTCAACTGCCACCTCGGTCGGAATCACCGCGCGCATTCTTTCAGATAAAAAGAAGATGGATTCTCCCGAAGGCGTTACGATTTTGGCGGCGGCGGTCTTTGACGATGTGCTCGGAATCGTGCTTCTCGCCGTGGTGATGGGAATCGTCTCCGCGCTCGGCACGGGGGCAACGCTTTCAGGCGGAAAAATCGGCTTGATTGCGCTCAAAGCATTCGGAATTTGGCTCGTGGCGACGGTCGTGTTCATTCTTCTTTCAAAAAAAATCGCCCGATTCGTGCGTCTTTTCGGCGGAGCAACGGATTTTTCAATCGCCGCGCTCGGTGTCGCCTTTTTGCTCGCGGGATTTTTTGAAAAGGAAAGCATCGCGATGATTATCGGCGCGTACACGACGGGGCTTGCGCTCTCAGGAACGGACATTGCGCCCGTGATTCAAGAAAAAATCCACTCGCTCTACAAATTTTTCGTGCCGATTTTTTTCGCCGTTACGGGCATGAGCGTAGACATCACCAAATTATTCAGCAAAAATGTGCTCATTTGCGGCGGAATTTACACGCTCATTGCCGTGCTTTCAAAATTGCTCGGTTGTGGCTTACCCGCGCTCGGCTTGGGCTTTAATCTCAAAGGCGGATTTAGAATCGGCTCTGGCATGATTCCGCGTGGCGAAGTCGCGCTCATTATCGCGGGAATCGGTCTCACGGCAAAAGACGCGGCAGGGCTTCCGATTGTAAACCAGGATTTGTTCGGCGTGGTCATTTTGATGACGCTTGTGACAACGCTCGTCGCTCCCCCGATTCTGAACATTTCGCTTTCGATTAAAGGGCGCGGTACAAAAAAAGAAGTCGCCTCTTCTGAAAGCCAGCAATTTGAGTGGGATTTTAAAAATCAGGAACTCACCCACCTCGTCATGGACATTTTGCACCGAGATTTGCGCGCGGAAGGCTTTTATGTGCAGATGATGAACATTACCGACGGAATCTGCACGGCGCGGCGCGGCGACACGGCAATTTCGCTCAAAGAAGACGGCACTTGCCTTATCATCGAAACGGCGGAAGAAGACATGGGCTTCGTAAAGGGCGAACTCTACGAAATCATGCTCCGTTTGAACAAATCGATGCAGTCGCTCGCAGCACTCAAAAACACGCAGTCGCTTCAATACGGATTTGCAAGCCCCGAAAACCGCGTTACGAATTCGATGACGCGCTACCTTTCCCCAGCCTGCATTTCAACAAATCTCACGGGCAACACAAAAGACGAAATTTTGGACGAATTACTCACGCTTTTGTGCCAGTCGGGGGCGGTCGAAAACCGAGAGATGGTCAAACAGGCGCTCAAAGAACGAGAAGCCTCAATGAGCACTGGTCTCGAAAAAGGAATCGCAATTCCGCACACCAAAACGAACGGCGTAACAGAAACATGCTTTGCTATCGGAATCAAGGCGGACGGCATGGACTACGGCTCGCTCGACGGAAAGCCCGCGCAGATTTTCGTCATGCTCGTCTCGCCGATTGACAACTCAGGCCCGCTCATGCGCGCAATGGCGGCATTCAGCGGCGCACTCATGCACGAAGAAGTTCGCACGGCGCTTTTGCAGGCAAAAACTCCCGCCGCTGTGATTGAGATTTTAAAGGGGTCGAAGAAGATTTAAAAATCCGCTATACTTTTCGCATGGGTTGGGATTTTCAAAATTCGCTCTTGGAGCGATTTCTTCGCTATGTGCAAATGTGGACGACTTCGGATTCGGCTTCTGCTGATTCTGGAATTCAGCCGTCCACGAAACGCCAGTTTGATTTGGCGCGGCTTTTAGAATCAGAATTAAACGCGCTCGGCTTGCAACATGTGTGCGTCACACCAAAATGCTATGTGTACGGTCTTTTGCCTGCAACGAGCGGCTGTGAAAAAATCGAGCCGTTCTGCTTGCTCGCGCACATCGACACGGTTGAGGAAGTGAGTGGCGAGCAGGTAAAGCCCCAGATTCACAAAAACTACGGCGGGCAAAAAATCACGCTCGCTTCGGGTGATGTCCTCAATCCCGAAACGGATTCTGCGCTCGCACTCGCGGGCAAAAATCATGAAACAATTATTTCAAGTGACGGAACAACGCTCCTCGGGGCTGACGACAAGGCGGGAGTCGCCGAAATCATGACGGCTCTTGAATCTCTCATAAAAAACAAACTCCCGCACGGCGCAATCGAAGTCTGCTTTTCTCCCGATGAGGAAACAGGGCACGGCATGGACGCGGTTCCGCTCGACCTAATCAAATCAAAGTACGCGTATACGGTTGACGGCGGGCATATCGGCGAGCTTGAAACCGAGTGCTTTAACGCGTTCAAGAGCGAAGTTACTTTTACGGGCGTTTCCACTCACACGGGAACGGCTCGCGGAAAGCTCGTGAACGCGGTCACGATGGCTTCGCAGTTCGTCACGAATCTTCCGCGCCACGAAGCCCCCGAAACCACGAGCGGCTACGAAGGATTTTACGCGCCCATGACGATTGAAGGCTCTATCGAAAGCGCGAAGGTCGTGCTTTTCCTGCGCGATTTTGATTCTGCTGCGATGGAAAAACGAAAATCGCTCGTCGAGACGCTTGCGCATGCCACGGCAGAAAGTTTTGGCGGAAAGGCAGAGGTCACGCACACACAGCAATACCTCAACATGAAGAACGGTTTCCGCGACCGGCAAGATGTAATCGAAAAACTCGTCGCGGCGTACAAAAAAGCGGGCATTGAGCCAGTCTTTACGCCGATTCGCGGCGGCACGGACGGTTCTCGCCTCACCGAAATGGGAATTCCTACGCCGAACATTTTTACGGGCGGGCATAACTATCACTCGCGCACGGAATGGGCTTCGCTCGAACAGATGGAAAAAGCAACGGAAATTCTGATATACTTATGTCGAACTAACGAAAGGAACTAACCATGCACAAATATCGAATTGAAGGCGGCATTCCGATTCGCGGAACAATCGCCGCCAGTGGAAATAAAAACGCGGCTTTACCCTGCATTGCCGCAACTCTTTTGAGCGAAGAACCCGTCATCTTGCGGAACATTCCGCAAATCGAAGACACGGGCGTTATGCTCTTGATTTTGCAGGCACTCGGTGCATCGGTTGAAAAAATCGGCGAGCATGAATGGAAAATCGACGCGTCTTTGATTCGCTGCTCGGACATTCCCGCGGAACTGAGCAAAAAAATCCGCGCGTCTATTTTGTTCGCGGGACCCTTAGTCGCTCGCACGGGAAAAGCCGTCATGCCACCACCGGGCGGAGATGTTATCGGTCGCCGCCGCGTAGACACGCACTTCCTTGCCTTACAAGAACTCGGCGCGCGCATTTCGGTAGAAGGTCCCTTCACATTCACGGCGAATAAGCTCGTGGGCGCTGACATCTTCCTTGACGAAACAAGCGTTACCGCCACCGAAAACGCAATCATGGCGGCGGTTTTGGCGGAAGGTCACACAATCATAAACAACGCCGCAAGCGAACCGCATGTGCAGGATTTGTGCAACATGCTCGTCGCGATGGGCGCAAAAATCTCTGGAATCGGAAGCAATATCTTACAGATTGACGGCGTTAAAAAACTGCACGGAACGGATTTTTCAATCGGCCCTGACTTCATGGAAATCGGCTCGTATATCGGGCTTGCTGCCGCAACAAAAGGCTCAATCACAATCACGGGCGTAAATCCAAAAGATATGCGCCCCTTGCGCGTAGCGTTCGGAAAACTTGGCATTCGCTGGACAATCGACGGCGACGCTCTCACCGTTTCGCTCGGGCAGGAAATGAAAGTGAACACCGACTTGGGCGGCATGATTCCCAAAATCGACGATTCTCCGTGGCCGGGCTTCCCGCCAGATTTAACTTCAATCATGACGGTCGTTGCCACGCAGGTTGAAGGCACGGTTTTGATTTTTGAAAAAATGTTTGAAAGCCGCATGTTCTTCGTGGATAAGCTCATCTCAATGGGCGCACGCATTACGCTCTGTGACCCGCACCGCGCCGTCGTTTCTGGCCCGTGTACGCTCCACGGCGACAAACTCGTTTCTCCTGATGTTCGCGCAGGCATGGCAATGGTCATCGCCGCGCTCATTGCACACGGTGAAAGCGAAATCAGCAATGTGTATCAAGTCGAACGCGGCTACGAGGATTTAGTCGGAAAACTCAAATCACTCGGCGCACGAATTGAGATTGTTGAAATTGAAGACTAGTCCGCGGTTCTCGAGACAAAAATAAGACACACAATAATCAATGCGAGCACGAGGAGCGCGACGCTTACGTACACTGCGCCCGCTCCAAGTCCTATGACAAGCGCATACGTCACAAGCCGATATGCAAACAACGCGCATGACAACGCAAAATACAAGATGAGTGTCAGCGGTGGCAACAGAAAAATCCACTTGAACTTGAACAATTGGCTGTCTTTTAGGCGATAGTTCCACGCCATGCATGCCATAAAAATACAGCAAATCAAAATAATCAGCGGGTACGTAAGTCGGTACACAAAATCAGAATTGTAGACTTCAAACGAATAGCCGAATTCACGCGTTTTTGGCAAAAAACGAATAAGCGAAACAAGGCTCATTTTTACCGAACCAGCCGTCGCATCACACAAAAGATTGAAATCTGACTGAGATAAGCCCAGGACAAAGTAATTGTTCAGATACGGATCATTTTTGCTCGCGTAGTCAGCATCATACTCATACGTCGGGAAACTCCGTCCTCCGCGCTCGGTCTTTGAAATGCTCTCAAGCATGAGGTAGGGAACGTTTTTGAACGAATCTTTTATACCAAAGCGCGCTTTTGCTTCCTCATCAAAAGTATCGGCTCGCTCAGAAAGCATTTTTGCATACGGCACAAACAGCGAACGCAAGAATCGCCCGTCCGCGGAATAGGTGAACAAATTAAATCCGCGCAAATACTGAATCATGCGCCCCGAGTTTTTGACGGGCGTAATGCCACGGATATACACGACATCTCTTGTGCCATCGTCATGCGTGATAGAAAAATAGACGTTATTGTAGGCTTCAAAGCGACGGAGATTTTCAACTTCCTCAATGAAAAAACACTGCTCTTCAACACGTTCCTGCGCAATATCAAGGAATTTCGCAACATCCGGGTCACGAGCAGCAACATCAGAAAAAGCGGCTATTTCCAAAAACTGATAGTACGCTTCGATGTTGTCACCACGGATAAAATTTTTGTATGCCTCGCGCTTTTTTCGGAATAGAATCTGCTCGTCGCTCTCTTTGATAATCGTCGGATCAAACAGATGATTCCATGCCTCGCTTGCAAGCCGATTCGCGTCGTCCCAGTTAATCTCTTTGCTGTCTCCGACTTCAAGTGCGAGATATGCATAATAGTGCGCGTCAAACCAATTTTTCTGTTCTGCCGCTGCCTTCGCTTTTTTGAGGAGTGACGTCACCGTCTCGCCCTTTGTTTCTTTATGCGGCACAAATACAAATTTCGGCGGCTCCGGACGGTCAAGAATCATCTTGAGCGATTTTAGCTCTGCCTCAGAATGTTCCTTGATGAAGAGTGCATCTTTATCTTTTGGATTAAGAAGCAGCGCATTGTATGAATACTCAAATGCGAGATTCATGTTTCCTTCGTCAAAATACTGTTTGCCAAGATTCATGAATTCCGCGAACAACACCGGCTTCATCCGCGCCTTCGCCTGACGCTGCTCAAACAACGGCACAAATACTTCTGTAATCAGCGAGACGCCAAACACAAGCATAATCGAGGCAATCATTGTCTTTCGGAAGTGCGACATGATGAGCGGCGAATATTTGATTTTCGCTTTTTCAGCATTTTTTCCGTAAGAAATTGCGCACCCAATTAAAAATGAACTGAACACGAGCGAGGGCAAAAACGTGCAGAAAAACAAAAATCCGCGCACAAACACATAGGTCCCCTCTTCGCCCGGAAGCAAAATCGGAAGTCTCTTCATGAAGCTTGAGATAAGCAGGCATACGGCGAAAGCAAAAAAAGCGTATATAAAAACAATCAATCCAGTTCGTCTCATATGCTATTCCCCCATGAATCCGTCACCCCGTTCACGGTAAATTCCCATAAAAACACCGAAAACGACAAGCAAAACGAACAGAAGCAGATTTATCAGAATGATGAGCGGGTCTTTTGCGCCGAAAACCTGCGAGAGTTTTGCAGAAATCTCTTTAAAAAGCCCCGGCATGATATTCATGTAATAGAGATAGTTTATGAAGATGATGGCAATCGCGGTCGACACGACAGAGGAAGCGCTCGCCAGCTTCCATGAACTTGCAAATTGAACGCCAAAAACGGCAATGAGCGCAAGCCCCATGCTCGCAAACGCAAGCCAGTGCAAAAATCCTGACGACTCGCTGTATTGAGCCGCCGTAAGCACCGCTCCATAAATCGTGAGCGGAAAGGTGACGATTGCAGGCGGCTGAATAGAATTCTTGATGATGATGTCAGAATAGGGAAATGCCGATTCATTGTTGAACGGAACGTCAAAAAAAGGAATGACCGAGCCTTCCTGACCGAGGAAGCCACTCGTGTCGATAAAGATTCCGTCAGTAAGCCCCTCTTCAGAAACACGCGAATAATAAAAAATACCGTGATCTTCTTTTCGGAAAACGCCGGCAGATGTCTCACTGACCCGCGTCGAAATATCATCTGAGCCGTATCGAGAAATCAAATGCAAATCAACCGGAATAAAAAGCAGCCAAATCATCAGACCGAAGACGATATGCATGATGAGCGGAAGCAGCACGCCCCCGTGATGACGAATGAGATAGAGCACAAACAGCACCTGACTGATAATGCACGCCAACGGAAACGCGATGAGTAAGCCCGTCAAGAAAAAATGCAACGAGAAGAAAGACGACGATAGCCCGGTAACAAACATAGACAAATCGCAGCTAAACATGAACAGAACGGCAAAAAGTATCGTACCGACAATACAAGAGCCAAAAAAAACAATTCCTAAAGAAAGCGCGCGTTTCATTTCTCTCTCAGAATACCACGAAAACAAAAGAAAAAAAACCACTTCGTGAGAAGTGGTTTGCATAAAATCGTATTAAATGTACGTTTAGCCCAAGAACACCTGACCATGCTGGTCGATTGCGAGAATTGACTTGCACTCTGAGCAGCGGAAGCGACCCGCACGCGTTGCTTTGAGCCGCTTTGAACACACGGGGCAGCTAAAGATTTTGGGGAAAATGCTTTCTGAGACCGGAGCCCCCTGCTGGAAGAACTGAATTGCATCAGGCATAGAATCTTTGATATTGAAGAACTGAGAAAATCCCAAGAGCTGAAATACTTCGTAGACTTTTGGCTGAATTTCAAGGAGAACGATGTCGCCGCCCTGCGGTTTAATCATTTTAAGGAATGCAGTGAATGAACCGATACCCGTTGAAGAAACGTAATTGAGAGCAGAGCAATTGAAAATAAGATTGACAAATCCTGCTTCGACAGCTTTAGAAATTCGTTTTTGGAAGAAACTAGAGTTGTATGTGTCAATATAGCCATTCAAATAAATAACGAGCCCGTTCTCGACTTCAGCAACCTTTTCGATATTAATTTTAAGGCTGTCATCTTTTTCGTCATTGAATCCAGGAACAATGTCGTTGTTATTACTCATACCTTGCTACCTCAAAAAGATACATTTTTTTATGTCAGGTCATATGATACACCAAAAATCTCCATTTCGTCTAGTAAATTTTGTCCTATCATACGGAGATATGGTTTTTTCTTCCCGATTACCGCGCTATTCTTGATTTTGAAGCACAGACCAGCCCTGATCGAAACGAAGCACCGCCCCGTTGATGTCTGCGTTCGAGAGCAGCGTGCACGCCGTTTTCGCAAGAGATGATGTAGAAATAAGCTCGCCGCGCGGCATTTTCTCACTCAAAGCGGCTTTTTGGGCTTGCGAAAGATATTCCGTTTCAACAAATCCCGGAAGAATCGCATTGCACGTGATGCCATATTCTGCGTATTCTGCGGCAACTGAGGCAACAAGCACATTCACGCCCGATTTTGCGCCCGCGTAGGCGGCATTTGTGGAAAATTCCGTGCGGTGCGCCGTTCCCGTGCCGCCAAAAAGCAAAATCCGCCCGAATTTTTGCGTTATCATATTCGGCAATGCGGCAGAAACGAGAAGCCCCGGAAGCGCGTAGTCATAGAGCGCGACTTTTTCCCAGTCAGAACGGCTTGTTTCATGGAGCGGCTTTTGCACGAACGGGCCGAAACACACGCAGAGAATGTCACATTTTTTCGCTTCTGAAAGCAACGGAGAAGACTCAAGCGCGGAAAACGGAGAATCAAGCAGGTTTTGCGCAAGAAAACGCGGGGAATTTCCGCATTTTTGGGTGATTTCGCGCACGAGAGAATCGGATTTTTCGCTTTTGTTTGAGCCGTGAATCACGAGACTTGCGCCCGTTTCTGCAAGCGCGAGCGAAATTTCCCGCCCGATTCCGCCCGAGCCACCCACCACAAGCGCGGTTTTGCCTTCAAAGATTTTCATGCCCTCAGTATAGCGAATCGCGTCCGTCATTGCGAGGGAAATTCTTTTTCAGTACACTGACTGTATGAATCTTTCAAATGTCGTGATAATTCTCTCGCGCCCCGAAGAAAGCCGAAATGTGGGTGCGGTGTGCCGTGCAATGGCGAACAATGGCTTAAAAACGCTCCGAATTGTGGGAAAAAAATCTGATTTTGACGAAGAGCGCGTGCGGATTCTTGCGATTCATGCTTCCCCGATTTGGGAACGCGCGGAATTCTTTGACACAATCACGGACGCGGCGAAAGATTGCGTGCTTTGCGCGGGAACAACACGCCGTCGAGGGAAAAAGCGCGGAAAATTGCTCTTGCCCGAAGAATTTGCCGAAACCGCTTCGCCAATCACGCAGAGCGGAAAAATCGCCGTGGTGTTCGGAAATGAGCGCACGGGTCTTGAAGAAGAAGAACTCGACGAATGCACTATGGGCGTTACGATTCCTTCGAATGCGGAATTCGGCTCGCTCAACCTCTCGCACGCGGTTCAGATTATTTCGTATCATTTGTACCGAAATTTCCTCGATGAAAATAAAAAAATCTCGCGCGGTTCAGTGCCCGTTACGCTCGAACGGCTTTCAAAGACGACAACGGAAATTGCCGACAATTTGCAGAAAATCGGCTTCTTTAAAGTGACGGGAAGAAGCGACATGGAAAAATTCTGGACGGATGTACTTTCGCGCGCCGCACTGAGTGAAAGCGAAGCCGCCTACATCGAAAAAGTGTTCAGCAAAGCGGCGGGCTTAGCGAGTAAATCAAAAACGGGCAGTGAGATTTTATAAACGAATGTGCTTCGGCTCAATAACGTCGCCGTCACAATAGAGCAACGCGGCGCGCTTGAGGCATTTTTCGAGCTGGCGGATATTGCCGTTCCACGAAAGCGTCTGCAACGTCTGAATCGCCGTGTCCGAAATTGTTTTTCCAAACTGCTCTCGTTTTAAATAAGCGCGCGCAAGTTCTGGAATATCTTCAAGACGGTCGCGCAACGGCGGCACGACAATCGAAACATCATTCATGCGATAAAACAAATCCTCGCGAAACGTGTGCTCCCGAATTTTGCGCTCAAGGTTCGCATTCGTCGCAAAAATCATGCGCGCATCAATTAAAATATCCTTGTTTGAGCCAATCCGATTGACGACGCCATCACTCAGCACCTGCAAGAGTTTTGTTTGCACCGATGGTGAAATTTCTCCGACTTCATCAAGAAAGAGCGTTCCGCCGTTTGCTTCCTCAAACACACCGGGCGCAGACACAGCATCGGTAAAACCGCCCTTATTCACGCCGAACAATTTTGCTTCAACGAGCGATTCATTTGCATTCGAGATGAACGCACTTTTAAAAGACAGCGTGCGTCGTGCGGAAAGTTCATGAATTGCACGGGCAACCGTTGATTTTCCAGTTCCCGTTTCGCCCAGCAAGAGCACTGACACATCGGATTTTGCGACCCGAATGATTTCTGCGCGGAGATTTTGCATGGCGCGCGACGTACCGACCAACGCAGAAAATGTTTTGCTCATCGTTTTGCAAGTCGTAATGGCTTCAAGAGAATACTCATTGACTTCTTCTGGACGATTAACAATCTGAATGTGGGAATCATGGAAAGGCAGGTGTTTTGCGACAAGCAACGAAAGCTCGTCACGGGATTGGTATTCGGTGTAATTGCAGCCGTTCGACTCGGCGAATTGTTTTATATGCGCACTGGAGACCGACCGGGAGGCAAAAATAATACGTGAACGCGTTTGTTCGACAATTATTTTCAAAAGCAAGCTATCTGCCGCATATCGAACCGTAAACAAAGGACGTTTTTTACGGACGAAAAATACATCATCAAGCTGATTTGAAAAAATTGTCACCGAATTCATGCGCTCACCTCGGATTCTTTCTTTTTGAAAAGCCGAGTGCACAGTAATAAAATTTTATACCACATGTACGGAAATATCAAAAAAATCCGTATCGGGTTGTGAAGAATCTCGCTCCAGATTTCCTTGCCCGCATCGAACGTTTTTTCGCTCACGCGGCGGATTCGCTCAGCAAAGATGCCAAAACAGTCGTGATAATACAGGAAGATGCTCGATGAGAATTTTTCGCGCCGATGATATGACCACAGATTTTTTTCTTTGATGCCATCACTCACGATGGTAAGCGACGGCGAAGCCTTAAAAATCGCCTGAACGACATCGTCTTCGGCAGATTTTGGGAAATAGCCGACATAGCGACCGACGATTCTGAGGTTTCGGAACGTGTCATGCACATTCCGCTCAGCGATTTGCAACGTTTTTTTGCGCGCGCCAAGCATGTACAGCGTGCGATAGTGCTGGTCGAGCGTATTGAGAATCTGAATGACTGCGTTGAATGGATTGTAGCGGACAGGAACCGTGAGTTTGAGGAAGCGCGCGCCTTTGATAATGCTTTTTGAGACCGGAAGAACCAAGTCCGCGTTGCGCAAACAGTCGCCGAAGTCCTTTTTTTTGTTGCGCGCTTTGAGCAAATCCCAAATCGTCAAAAACACAATCTGCTTTGTGCCCGGCTTTTCGAGGATTTTCATGATTTCTTCTTCGAGATTTTCTGGACGGCATACATCAACAGGAACGCCCAGCAATTCGATTCGTGTCATTTTGTGGAAGGACTCCCTCTTTTTTTATTGCCTACAGATTAACATGAATTTAAGAAAAGTTACAAGAGAGTTTGAAGAGCCGCGATTCCGTACAATGCCGCCGTCTCACAACGAAGAATGTTCGTTTTAAGGTGAACTGCGGTAAAGCCCGATTTTTGCAAGAATTCAATTTCGCGTGGGGAAATTCCGCCCTCGCTCCCGCAAAAGAGCGCGATTTTTTTGGGATTTTGCACGCGCTCGCACGCTTCAAGAATGCTCACGGTGGAATCGTTCCTCTCGTAAAGCACGACGGCGAGTTTTTCTGGTTCGGAAAGATGTTGCGTTTCGCTCTGCCAGAGTTCCGCCGCTTCGGTGAAATTCAGGCAGTTTTCGATTTTTGTGGTTACAGGGCTTCCGCTTTGCTGGCGGGCTTCTTTTATGATTCGCTCAAACCGCTCAGAGCGAAAATTCATCTTCTCGCTCCCCTTTTGCGAAAATTCCGTCTGCACAGGAACAATCCGCGCCACGCCGCACTCGGTCGCCTGCCGCACGATTTGGTCAAATTTCGCCGATTTGGGCACCGCCATGAAAAGCGTGAATTCGCATGATTCGATAGATTCGGTTTCTTCGGGCTGATTTTCCATTTTCGCGCTTTGAGCAAGGTCACAGATTTGCAACGAAATTTTTTTTGCCTTTTCGTCAATCAGGCACACGGTCATCGGCTGCAAGCTGCCGCTCGGAAGCCGCACGGAAATCATATCGCCCGCTTTTACGCGCAAAACACTACGCAGATAGCGAAAATCTTTTCCGCCAATAGCGAGAAATCCGTTCCTGTCGATGTCGTTCTGTGAAATGTACTGGCGCATGAGTTTTTATTGTCACACGGATTCGGAATTGCTACGCAATTCCAATTTAAAACTAAGCCTGAGTTTCCGTAGGAAACTCGAATCCGTGTGACATTTTTTTTTATTTTTTATCTTTTTCAGCTTTTTCTTCTTCCAAAATCGCCAAATCTTGCAGTTCTTTGAGCGTTTTTGTGTTCTTGATGAGCGTAGTGAAATTTTCTTTCTGCAAAATTGAAATCGCTTCGTTCAACTGAATGTCGTAATCCAAATCGTAGAGCATTGTGCCTTTTGTTTTGTTCGCTTCGTTTCGTACGAGTTTGCGCAGGCTTGCTTCGTCAATTTCGGGATACTTTTTGTTGAGTTTTTTTGCGAAATCGGCAATCTGCTTTTCGGTGAGATTGGTGCGGCCGTCAACAAAATCCGCGATTTCAGTTGATTTGTACAATTCGAGATACTGCTTTTCGCCCTCTTCGCTCAAAACGGGGAACAGAACTTCGCGGTCAGGCGGAATTCCGATTTTGTCGATGTTTACATCGCTCGGCGTGTAGTAGCGTGCCATCGTGATTTTAATGCCGTCGGTCGCAGAAAGCGGCAACACCTGCTGAACCGAGCCTTTGCCATACGTGCGCTGACCGACAAGATACGCCAAGTGATTGTCTTTTAAAGCCCCGCTCACGATTTCCGAGGCAGACGCGCTTCCTTTGTTAATGAGAACGACAATCGGCATGTTTCGCACGGTCGTTTTTTTTGCGGTGGCAGTGAAGACCGAATTCTCGAATGAAAGGCGGCTCTTTGTTGTGACAATCGGACCGTTATCGATGAATTTGTCGGCGATGTCAGCCGCACTCGTAATCAAACCGCCCGGATTGTTGCGCAAATCGATGATAAGAGCCGTGGCATTGTTCTTTTTGAATGAATCGAGCGCTTCCTGAGTGCGTTCGACCGTCTGCGGCGTGAATTCAATGAGGCGCACATAGCCGATTTTTGTGCCCTCAATCATGCCGTATTTGACGGTGGGAACTTCGATAATCGCACGAACGAGCGTAACGGGGAATTCCATGTTCTTTCCGCGACGAATGACCAAATCGACGCTCTCGCCCACCTTTCCGCGGAGCATATCAAGCACTTGCTCCATTGTAATCGTAGACGTGTCCGTGCCGTTGATTGAGATAATCAAATCGCCGGCAACAATTCCCGCTTTAAAGCCCGGCGTGTCCTCGACTGGAGAGGCGACTTCAACATAGGCGGGCTTTTCGGAGCTTGTCTCAACGGGCTTTGAAATCTGCAAGCCGACGCCACCGAACGAGCCGGACGTTGTGTCATTGATATTTCGGAAACTTGATTTGTCGAGGTAGACCGTGTACGGGTCTTTGAGGGCTTCGAGCATGCCTTTGAGCGCGCCCTCGTACAGCACCTGCGGGTCAATTTCATCAACGTAGTTGCGCTGCACAAAATCGAACACGCCGTTCATCAGCTCCATGTACTGGCGTGACTGAGAAGATTTTTCGGTTGCGGACTTTGAAGAAGACTGTGCAAAACACTGCGAAGCAAAAAGCGCGATTACTAAAATCAGAAGAATGGAATTAACGCGTTTCATAATAGAATCAAAATTTTTCATGTTACTGCTATTTTATGTTTCTATAAGAGAAAAATCAATTGGAAATCTTTATAAAGCGAGAATCTTGTGATATAATCGCTTCCATGCAAATTATTCCAGTAGCAAGCGGAAAAGGCGGTGTCGGAAAAAGCCTTCTCTCAGCAAACTTAGCCATTGCGCTCGGGCAGGCGGGCAAAAAAGTCGTGCTCGCTGACTTGGACTTGGGCGCGTCAAATCTTCATCTTGTTATCGGGCAGAATTCCCCCAAAAAAGGAATCGGCACATTCCTTACGGGCGAGTCAAAATTCGAAGAAATCATTTCGCCGACTGATTACAAAAATGTCAGTTTTATCGCCGGCGACTCAGAAATTCCGGGCTTGAGCGCGCTCAAAGTCGCGCAAAAAAACGCACTCATCAAAAAATTCCACTCCGTCGACGCGGATTATCTCATCGTCGACTTGGGCGCGGGCACACATCTCACCATTTTGGACTTATTCCTTCTCTCTCCGCAGGGAATTATCGTCACTGCCCCCACCGTCACGGCAACGCTCAACGGCTACCTGTTCTTAAAGAACGCGGTGTTCCGCCTCATGTCGGCAACATTCAAAAAGAACTCAAAAGCGGCGGACTTCATCAACAAACTTCGGAACGATTCTTCATCACTCCAGCGCTTGTACATTCCCAAATTAATCGAAAAAATCACCGAAATCGACCCGGAGAACGGCGAGAAATTCAAGCGACGGCTCAGCCAGTTCCGTCCGCGGCTCATCATGAACATGATTGACGAGCCAAAAGATGCCGACAAAGCGCAAAAAATCCGCCGCTCGTGCCAGCAGTATCTCGGTCTTGAAGTTGAATCGCTCGGTGTCATGTACCGCGACTCAATGCAGGACAAGGCGCTTTCTTCGAGCCTTCCCGTCACCGTGTACAAGCCGAATTCAGTGCTCGCGCAGGCAATTTTCCGCATCGCCGAAAAAATCATGCAGGCGGAGTCACTTTCTTTTGACGAAACGTTCGAGCAGGCGACCGAAGAAGCGAGCGACGATTACTCAGCAAAACTCTCATACGTCGAAGATTTGATTGGCTCGGGCGCATTAAACGTAAGCGAGCTTGCCGAAATGATTAAAACGCAACAATACGAGCTCACACAGCTCAAAAACGAGAATATTATGCTCAAAAACCGCCTCGTCAAGGCGGCTCAGCAAGGATTCAAAGTATGATGTTGCCGCTGTACGTCACCTATCCGTCATGGATTCACCCAGAGATTTTCCCCGGCGTACCCGTTTTGAGTTTGCTCCGCTGGTACGGCTTAATGTACATTTTCGCGTTCGGCACGGCATTTTTTGTACTCAAAAAATTGCTCCGCGAGGGCGCGTTGGATTCGACAAACGCTGACGGCACATTACGAAAAGCCACCGAAGACGATATTTTTAGCTTTATCGCAACGGGCATCGTCTTTTTGCTGATTGGTGCGCGCGTTTTTTCAACTTTGGTTTACGACACTTCGGGAATTTATTTCAAAAAACCGTGGCTCATTTTTTGGCCGTTCCAAAATGGCAGATTCACAGGGCTTGCGGGCATGAGCTATCACGGCGGCTTTATCGGCGGCTTGCTCGGAATGATTTTCTGGTGCTGGCGACACAACGTTCCGTTTTTCAAGTGGGCTGATGCCATGGTCACCGCAATTCCGCTCGGCTACACGTTTGGCAGAATTGGCAATTTTATGAACGGCGAGTTGTACGGCAGAATCACCACCGCTCCGTGGGGAATGGTCTTTCCGCACGCCGAAAAATTTTCTTCTTCGCTACCGTGGGTCAAAGAATTTATGGCAAAAATCGGAATGGAAGCACAGACGAATCTTGTGAACCTTCCGCGCCACCCAAGCCAACTCTACGAAGCCTTGTTTGAAGGCGTTATTTTATTCTCAATCATTTGGCTTTTGCACAAAAAGAAGCCGTTCGACGGATTTTCGGGCGCGCTCTACACGGGTGGCTATGGTTTTTTCCGCTTTTTTATCGAATATTTCCGCGAGCCGGATGCAGACATCGGCTACCGAATCGCCGCTGACTCAAACGCGCCCATCTACATGAACACGAGTTTGCTCAACATTTCCACAGGGCAGATTTTGTGCTTCCTCATGATTTTGGGCGGAATCGGCGTTGCGATTGCGGGGTATGTGATTAAAAAAAGACGCGTATAAACGCGGATTATTTACTACGATAGCAATTAAGGCAAAAAAAATGCCCTGTGAGCATCTTCCACAGGGCATTTTTTATATGAATATGAAAATCTTTCTTTATGCGTTAATCAGTTCCGCAAGCTTGTCTGCCGTGAAGCCGAACGCTTCCGCGACTTTTTTGGCGGGACCACTCTCGCCAAAGCGGTCAATCGTGAACAAGTCTTTTTTGCTTGAAACATAGCCTTCCCAGCCTGTTTTGACGCCTGCTTCTGCAACGATAACGCGCTTTGCATTGCCCAAAATCTGCTTTTGGAAGTCTTCGCTCTGGCTTTCAAACAAATTTTTGTCCAAAACTGAAACGACGCGGACGGTCTTTCCGCTCACTTTTGCCGCCGCTTCCAACGCCATGTTGACTTCTGAACCAGTCGCGACAATAGTGACATCTGGAGTTGCCGCGCCATTTTTGACGACATACGCGCCTTTTTTGATTGTTTCGCGCCAGTCAGCGTTTTCTTTTGCGTAGACTGGAACATTCTGACGAGTGAGCGCGAACAAAACCGGATGGTCTTTTGCTTCCATTGCGATGTGCCAAGCCGCAACCGTTTCTTCGGCATCACCTGGGCGCAACACCTGCAAGTTCGGGATTGAGCGGAGTGAAGAAAGATGCTCGATTGGCTGGTGCGTTGGACCGTCTTCGCCGAGGTAGATTGAATCGTGCGTAAGGTCGTAGATGACTGGCATTTTCATAAGCGCTGCCAAACGAATTGACGGGCGCATGTAATCAGAGAAGACGAGATAAGTCGCACAATACGGGCGAACGCCACCGTGCAATGCCATACCTGCACATTCGCTCGCCATACCAAATTCGCGGATACCGAATTCGATTGAACGGCCTGCGCGATTTTCGGGCGTGTAAGTGCCGCCGTCGCATTTCATTCCTGATTTGTTTGAGCCTTTGAGGTCTGCGCTTCCGCCGACGAGGTATGAATAGCGCAAGCCCATTGCATTAATCATGTCGCCTGAAGCCGTGCGCGTTGCGACAGATTTTCCGACTTCGTAGGTCGGGTCGCTTGCCTCGCCGTCAGCTGTGCCTTCGTAAGAAGCCTTCCACTGTTTTGCAAGTTCAGGATTTTCTTTTGCCCATGCTTCAAATTCAGCGTTCCAATCAGCTTCGCGTTTTGCGAATTCTGCTTTTTTGTCTGCAAAATATTTGACGGCTTCATCGTCAATCTGAAAGAATTTTTCTGGGTCTAAGCCGAGATTCTTTTTCGTTTCTGCGACATCCGCTTCGCCCAACGGTTCGCCGTGAACTGCGGGAGTGCCCTGTTTTGGCGCAAATTTGCCAATTGTAGATTTGAGCATGATGAGCGTTGGCTTGTCTTCGCATTTTTTTGCTTCGTCAACGAGCGCGGCGATTTTTTCGACATCGTACATGCTTCCTTTTAAGACCTGCCAGCCGTACGCTTCGTAGCGTTTGCCGATGTCTTCGGTAAAGGTGATGTCGGTTGAGCCGTCGATAGAAATTTTATTCTGGTCGTAGAAAACGATGAGTTTTCCGAGCTTATTGTGGCCAGCGAATGAGCACGCTTCTGAAGAAACACCCTCTTCCAAACAGCCTTCGCCCACGAGCGCGTATGTGTAGTGATTGACGATTTTGTGTGCGGGGGTGTTGTATTTTGCTTCGAGCATGCTTTCTGCCAAAGCCATACCCACCGCAAGAGCCACGCCCTGTCCGAGCGGGCCAGAGGTATTTTCTACGCCGTCGGTGATTCCGTATTCAGGATGACCGCAGCAAGTTGAGCCAATCTGACGGAAATTTTTGACATCTTCAAGCGGAACTTTGTAGCCCGCCAAGTGAAGAATTGAATACAAGAACATTGAGCCGTGACCAGCAGAAAGAACAAAACGGTCGCGGTCAGCCCATTTTGAATTCGCCGGATTGTGCTTTAAGATTTCTCCGTACAGGACAGCAGCAAGTTCTGCACAGCCGAGCGGAAGACCAGGATGGCCTGAGTTTGCTTTTTGAATCGCGTCGATAGACAAGCTACGGACAGATTTTGCGACAGCAGCAATTCCTTTACAGTTCATAAAAACCCTACCTTTAAAAATGTTTATATGACATTAAACCGATTCTTTTTTACTTTGTCCAAAGCAGAAATAAGAAGCGGTTTTATATCTTCAAAATTGAGCTCCATGCCCTCAAGGGAAAGCTCCATTGCGCAGGTCTCGCCTTCTTCGCACTCAGAATCATCGGAAAGAATCTCAAGAATCCGCGAGATGTGCGTATACAACTGCGACAACGTGACCAATTCCTGCTGAGGCAATTGATCCAGTTCTTTATTGTCGCAATCCAATTCGTATACGAGAGAGCCTACTTCCGAAAAAAGCTGCAATGCACGATGACGGAGTGAACCGTTTGTAAAATCGGCAAACCAATTGTACTTTTTACGGAGTATAGCATTTCTATTGACGATTTGCAATGTAAGCAATTCCCGCTCCTCTTTTGAAATAGGAATTTGCTTCGGAATGACTTTCTCAATGACCTCTTTAATATTGTCTTTTTTTTCGTACATCTGGTCTTTGAGGTAACAATCAATCACGAAATCAGGAAGTGCGAAAAAAGGAATTGCCCTGCCGACATCTTCGTACATGTCTTCGTTCCATTTGCCGAGCGCAGGAACATCTTGACCTTTAAACCACAAACGCGTCTCAACCCCAAAAAGCTCCAGTCCGACTTTTTTTGAGACATCTAAAAACTCATGAATCGAACCGCAATCAGGCACACACAGCTCATGACGATGCTCATAGAACACATTTGCAAGCTGCTCTTCAATTGAGGAACAGGGACCCATGCGGTCAAAACTTTCAAGGAGCGCATTCTCAAGCGTTTCGTACCACTTCTGCCGCTCCATATCCTCAGAGCTGATTTGAAACGGATTGAGTTTATGGGTAAGCACCGGAATAATATCGATAATGCCCCGATTCCAATCAGAAACACGACACATGATTCGATCGCCGTATTTGAAGTCAACTTTGTCGAAGACAGGCTCAAGCGATAGTCCAGTAAGGGGAAGTTTTAAGGGAAGATCAAAATTATTCTCAGCGATATGCAAATCCGCGCATGCCGGATCGGAACTGATATACTGCGCAGAAAATTCATCTCCGTACAGACAAAACAAATCGCGGGCAGTATTGCAATCAGTGTTGAATGTTTTTCGAGGAAGCTCTTGTCCTAAGAATTCAAACGTCAGCGAAAAAGAAAGCACATCAAAGTCAACGAACGGCATACAGCGGTCTCCCGGAATAAAAACCCGCTGATTAACCTCTTCTTGCGTAGGAACAAAACTAAAAACCTGATTCGAGAACGCTCCAGAACGCGTGATGTACATTTTTCTTTGAAGCGCGAATGCACGAATATCGTTATCGAGGAAATCAGTTAATTCGCGGAGAGAGATTTTGTGCCCAAGCCCGCAGAGCATTGCCGCAAGTTCCTTTGCGGAAAAGGGCGCAGGGTACGTTCTGAGAAAGTTTGTTAAAAAGTTTTCGATTGAAACACTCACAGTATAAAGATAACGAAATTTTCACGAAAAGCAAAGATTGCGCAGAGAAAATATCAGGAAATGAAAGAAATGGGTCAAAATGACGCAGATATACAAGAAATTTTGACACAAATAGGAAAATTTGGCATCTTAAACAAAAAAAGTAGGCTCCCAGCAAGAACGCGGTGCTAGAATCCGCGGTTGCGCGTAATAGGAATCTGACTCGCTTCGCTCGCACGCGCAAAGCGGATTCGTACCGCAACCTTGCTTCCGCCTACTTTTTTGCTCAACGGTCACTTTTCCAATTTTCCGTTTTCATTTTTCAAAACTTGGCACGGAAGTTGCTTAATCTCTAGTGTCAGAAAAAAAAGACTGACAAAAAAATTACATTACAAACAATACCTAGCTTAGCTAGGAAGGAGATTTTTATGAACGCACTTTCACTTTTTAACGACTGGCTCAACAATGATTTTTATGGCACATCTGGCTACTGCGGAACTTCGGCCGCGGTTCCTGACGTGGACGTGACTGAGAACAAGGATTCATACATCCTCGACATGGATTTGCCGGGACGTACGGAAAATGATGTAAGCCTTGAGCTCAACGAGGGCGTTTTGACGATTGCTTCTGTAAAAGAAACGACAAAAGCTATCGAGGACAAAACCGAAGACAAGCACGAGAAGAAAGAAGAGGCTGAAAAACCGCAGTTCTTGCTCCGCGAACGCCGCCGAACCGAGTTCCGCCGAAGCTTTACGCTCCCGAAAGACATCGACGCTGAGGGCGTGACCGCAGGATTCAAAAACGGCGTTCTCACCGTAAAAATCCCGCGCAAAGCAGAAATTGCACCGCGCAAGATTCAGATTAGCGTAGCCTAAGTCAAAAAAATCCCGCACTGTGAAAAATCATAGTGCGGGATTTTTTTTGCTTTTATCCGCGTTCATGCGGGTAATTATCGAATATCTTTGATTTCCACGCCCAGAGGCTTCAAAATCTCTTCTACTTCGGCTTTTTTGAGACCGATGATTTTGAATGTGATGATTCGCTTGCTTACATCGCTGCCGTCCGCCGTGATGAACGAGACGATTTTGCCCTGCTTGTCGGCAATTGCTTTGCTGATTTTTGCCAGCTCGCCGCAATTGTCGCTCACCTCAAGCGAAGCGCGCACGCCATCGTACTTAAAGCCGAACATATCGACCACGGCTTTGAAAAGGTCGGACTTCGTGAGGATACCCGCAAGCACATCGCCGTCCATAACGATGACGCTGGAGATTCCCTTTTCTGCCATGAGTTTTGCCGCTTCCTCAATCGTCGCGTCTTTCTGAATCGTAATCGGATTTTTTTTCATCACCTTTTCGACGGTCATCTTTGAGATGAGGTAGCTCAACTCGTAAATATCGAGCGTGGTCGCGTCAGACGGCATGGTTTTCTTTAAGTCAGTCTTGGTGATAACGCCTATCAGCTTCCCCGCATCGTCAAGAACAGGCATTTTCGAGATTTTTTCCCTGTCCATCGTGTTCTTGACAGTGGAAATCAGCTCCTTCGGGTTCGTATACACCGGATTTTTCGTCATAAAGTCTCGTACAATCATGTTTATCCTCCTATTTTAGTTTCTCACAGAGTACACAGAGACCACAGAGGACTTTCAGATTTGCGTTCGTTTTTCTTAAAAATAACGCTCTCTGTGCTCTCTTAAGCTCTGTGAGGATTCTTATCCGCCCAAGTACGCTTTCTTGACAGCCTCATCGTGAATCATGTCTTCCGCGTTGCCCGATGAGGCAACTTCGCCAGTCTCCAGAATGTACACGCGGTTTGCGATGCTCATCGCCTTGAATGCGTTCTGCTCAACCAAGAGAATCGTCGTGCCGTCGGCGTTGATTTTCTGAATGATGTCAAAAATCTCGTCAACGAGAATCGGCGCCAATCCCATGCTTGGCTCGTCCAAAAGAAGAAGTTCGGGCTTTGACATCAAGCCACGCCCCATCGCAAGCATCTGCTGCTCGCCGCCTGAGAGCGTTCCTGCAAGTTGCTTCACGCGCTCTTTGAGACGGGGAAACAATTCGTAGACATGCTCCAAATCGGCTTTTATACCCGCCTTGTCTTTCCGCAAGAACGCACCCATTTCTAGGTTTTCGCGCACAGTGAGGTTTGAGAACACGCGCCGACCTTCGGGCACATGAATCAGCCCAGCCTTGACGATTTTGTCCGCCGCAAGATTCGTGATGTCCTCGCCCTTGAATGTGACCGTTCCGCTCTGTTTTTTAATCAGATTCGAGATTGAATGGAGCGTGGTTGTCTTTCCCGCGCCGTTTGCGCCAATCAGCGAGATAATTTCGCCTTTCTTGACCTCAAACGAAATGCCTTTGAGCGCGAGAATCGAACCGTAACTGACTTTTAAATCTTTGACTTTAAGCATGTTTTCTATTATTTGTCTCCATTTAAATTTCTCACAAAGAGATTATTTATTTTCAATCAATTTTATAACGGCTTCAACAAGTTTTTGATAATTCTCATCGGAGAGTTTTGAAATTTTCTTTTCAAAGCAAAATTTATTTACTGCACCGATAAGATGAATGACAGCGACAGAATCTTTTGAAAGTCCTGTTTCTGATTTTTCAAAGAGGATATTCGGCTCAAAATCTGCTCGGTCAAGATTTGAAGTAAATGGAATTACAACGGCTGTATTCAAATCTTTTACGCCAAGCAAATCATTTTGCATAATAACGGCAGGGCGGATTTTTGAGGGCAAACTGCCCACAGGTACACCAAAATCAATTGTCCAAATCTCACCATGTGTCATCTTTTAATTCCTCCCACATCGTGTTCATTGAACTTCGGGCAATATCGTTTTCCATTTCGGCATAGTTTTCTTCATTTCGCTTTGTTTTTAAAGCTTCTAACATCTTGCCCATTAAAATGATTGTCTGCTCATACGAAAGGGAGAGAACTTGTTCTGTAAAATCTGCAAAAGCTGGGTCTGACATATTGCACCTCCAAAACTTATTATACAACGACTCCCCCCGCTTCGCTACCCAGGTACGCCTTGATAACCTCAGGATTTTTCTGAATCTCCTCGGGTTTTCCTGTCGCAAGTACACGGCCGTAGTTCAAAACATACAAGCGTTCGCAGATTCCCATGACGAGCTTCATGTCGTGCTCAATCAAAAGAATCGTGAGGTGGAATTCCTTTCGGATAAGCGCGATGAGTTCCATGAGTTCCTTCGTTTCCTGCGGATTCATGCCCGCCGCCGGTTCGTCCAAAAGAAGGATTTGCGGCTGACTTGCAAGCGCACGGCAGATTTCAAGCTTTCGCTGCTCGCCGTACGGGAGATTTTTCGCAAGCTCGCCCTCTTTTTCGCGCAAGCCGAAAAGTTTGAGCAAGCTCCGCACTCGGTTCGTCATCATCAGCTCGTCTTTGCGGAATTTTGGCGTTCTGAAAAGAATGTGGAGCGGATTTGCCTCTCGCTGGGCGTGCATGGCAATCCGAACATTGTCCGCCACCGTGAGATTTCCAAAAAGACGGATATTCTGGAATGTCCGCGCTATGCCGATTTTGTTCAGCTGGGCGGGCGACATTTTGTTTACGATGTGGAGCTTTTCGCCCTTGTCGGTGTAGGTAATCTGCCCGCTCGTGGGCGTGTAGACTCCTGAAAGCATGTTGAACACGGTCGTTTTTCCCGCGCCGTTCGGACCGATTAAGCCCACAAGCTCGCCCTTGTACAGTTCAAGATTCAAATCGCTCACTGCCCGCAAACCGCCGAACACAATCGAAATGTCGGAAGCCCGCAAAATGACTTTTTCGCTCATTTTTCACCTCCGTTCGATTCTGTTGCCTTCGCCCGCTTTTCTTTCAGCTTTTTAATCAATCCCGGAAGCCCGTCCCAGCACTTGATGAACGAAAGTTCCTTCATGCCGAGCAAGCCCTGCGGTCGGAAGAGCATGACCAAAATCAGAACGACGGGGTACAAAAGCAAGCGGTAGTTCTGCAAGAAGCGCAAGAATTCCTGCAAATATGTGAGGACGAATGCCGCCAAAACCGAGCCTGTGATACTCCCCATGCCGCCCAAAACAACGAAAATGAGAGCGTTGATTGAGTTGTTGAAACTAGCAAGCTCCGGCTTGATAAGACCGATGAACGGAGCGTAGAGCGCACCGCCGATTCCGCCGATGAACGCCGCCACCACGAAGCCGAGCATTTTGTACTTGAAGACGCTCACGCCATTTGAATTCGCCGCGATTTCGTCTTCGCGCACCGCCATGATTGCCCGCCCGTAGCTTGAGCGCAAGAAATTCTGCAACAGCACGATAATCACGACCAACATTCCGATAATCACAAGGTAGGAAAGCGCGGCTCCCCAGTCAAGGCTGTCTCGCAAAAACGAGTATTTGAAGCTCTTTCCGTTCGGACCGCCCGTAATGCCTTTTAGATTGACCAAAACGACACGGATAATCTCGCCGAACGCAAGCGTGACAATCGCAAGATAGTCGCCTTCAAGTTTGAGCGTCGGAAAACCAATCAAAAATCCGAGGAATGCCGCCACAATCGGAGCGATAACCATCGCCACAGGAAGCGGAATGCCCACATCTTGCGCCAAAATCATCGTCATGTACGCGCCCACCGCCTCAAACGCACACTGCCCGAGCGTGAGCTGCCCCGTGATTCCGCTCACAACATTCACGCTAATCGCCATAATCGCATTGATTCCCGCCAGCGTAATCACATACGCCGTGTACGCGTTGATAACCGTGAGTTTTATGAGAAGAAAAGGCACGAAAATCGCGACCGCCGCAATCCCCGTCAGAATCAAAGTATTTCGTGTTTGTAGATTTTTCATTCTGCCGCCCCCTTACACCTTCACCCGCACTCGTTTTCCGAGCAATCCGGCGGGCTTTACGAGCAGAATCAGAATCAGAATGCCGTAAGAAATCGCGTCGGCGTACTGGGGGGCGGGGAAATAGGCTTTGACCATCGTTTCGGCGATGCCTAAAATCATGCCACCGACCATTGCACCGGGGATTGAGCCGATTCCGCCCAAGACTGCCGCAACGAACGCCTTCAAGCCGGGGATGTAGCCCATCATCGGGTCAATCTGAGGGTATGCCGTGGCATAGAGAACGCCGCCCGCACCCGCAAGCACCGAGCCGATTACGAACGTGAGCGTGATGATTCGGTTCACATTGATTCCCATAAGGCTCGCCGCGCCCAAATCGAACGAAACCGCCTTCATCGCCTTGCCGACTTTGGTGTAATTGACGATGTAGTTCAGAATCACCATGAGAATCGCGCTCAAAATGATGACAACGAGCTGAATGTTTGAGATTGAAACCACGCCGACTGAGAAATTGACCGTCTGCATCGTCGGATACTGCCGTGGGTTCGGGCCGACAAAGGGCAAAATGCGCATGACATTCTGCAAAATCAACTCAATCGCAATCGCCGTAATCAACGAATTCAAGCGCGGAGCCGAGCGAAGCGGACGATATGCCACCCGCTCGATAAGGATAATCAACAGCGCACACGAGACCATAGCGACCGCAAATGCAACTGTCATACCGAGCGGGCTTGCACCGAGCGCGCACAGCACGAAATATCCTGCGTACGCGCCCACCATCATGACATCGCCGTGAGCAAAGTTAATCAGCTTTACGATTCCGTAGACCATCGTGTAGCCAAGCGCAATGAGTGCGTAAATGCTCCCAAGCGAAAGACCGTTCACGATCTGCTGAACAAAAATAGAGGCAGAGTTCAAGAGTTCCTCCAGAATACTTTTTCTCCTTTATTTTACTTTAAAACAAAACAGCCCGCAAGGTACGAGCTTGCGGGCTGTGCGCTTATTCGCACGCGTTTTTACGGATTGACCGTCGTTTTATAAACGGTCGTCAATTTTCCTTCCGCATTTTTCACAAGCTCAACGATGACTGCGCCCTTAACCGGGTTGTGTTTTTCGTTGAACGTGAGATGACCGGTCATATAGTCGCCGTTTGTCGCTTCGAGTGCGGCGCGGACAGCTTCTGAATCAACATTGCCTGCCTTTTCGATTGCGTCACGGAGCATGTACACTGAATCGTAGCCCAAAGCCGCGAACGAAGTCGGGGTAAGCGTGTATTTTTCTTTGTAGTTCTTTACGAAATTCTGGACTTTTGGCTCGGTTGAGTCAGCCGCATAGTGATTTGAGTAGAATCCGTTGAGAACTTCATCGCCTGCGTTCTCGGTAAGACCGTCCCAACCGTCAGCGCCGACGATTGGCGTTGTGATTCCCTGAGCGCGGAGCTGTTTTGCGATGAGCGCGACCGTGCCGTAATAGTCAGGAAGATAGATGACATCAGGATTTGCGTTTTTGATTTTGGTGAGCTGCGCATTGAAGTCTTTGTCGCCCGTTGAGTAAGACTCAATCGCGACGATTGTGCCGCCGTTCGCGACAAAAGAAGCCGTAAAATTCTCTGAGAGACCGACCGAGTAGTCATTTCCGATGTCGTAGAGAATTGCCGCATTTTTTGAGCCGAGCGTTTCAGCCGCGAATTTGCCGCCGACAGTTCCCTGAAACGGGTCATCGTAGCACGCACGGAAGATGAAATTTCCGGCATCTGTGACAGCGGGAGCGGTTGCCGCAGGCGCAATCTGAACGATTTTTTGTGCCTGAGCGAGCGGTGTGATTGCAATTGCGCACCCAGACGTGAGCGAACCGATGATGAATTTTACGTTGTCTTTTGTGACGAGCTTTTTGTATGCAGAAACTGATTTTTCCGGCTGACCTTCGTCATCTTCTGCGATGAGTTCCAAGAGCTGACCGTTGATGCCACCCGCCGCATTGATTTCAGTGATTGCAAGTTCAACGCCGTTTTTGCAGTCACCGCCGTACACCGCATAATTTCCTGAGAGCGGACCGATTGAGCCGACTTTGATAGTTGAAGATTTTGAGTTACATCCGATAAGAGCAAGGGCAGCCGCAGAAAGAGCCGCCATGACTTTTACCATTTTCATTTTTGTGCCTCCACAAATAGATTAAAAAATTTACGAGCAATTTTACTGAAACCCGCTCTATTTGTCGATAAGCACCGCGCAAAACATACAAAGTGCCCGAAGTGCGTGCCGTGCGTATACTCTCGCTATTTGATATACACGTAGGTCACCATGCCGGGACTTGTCTCGCCCGAAGTCGTTGAAAACGTGAGCGTGTAGCGTGTCGTATCATCAGGAATGACATTCGTCTTCCGAGAAAGCAACATGCCGTATTTTGCCATGAGATATGGATACAACGCTCCCTGCGTAAACACGGCGGGACCAAAATACGGATATTCTGCGTCCAAGAGATTTTTTCCTTTTGAAGAGGTCGCCCGATTATCCAACGTCTCCTTCCATGTCGTGTACACCGTAGCAGAGGTACGTTGATTCCGCAAATCATACATCGAACCGACCTGCCAGAAATTGATAGCCGTCATCGGATATGAGTATGTCGTCACGCCATCGTCATAGAGTTCGCGTTCATCAGCATCACGGTTGAAGGTGTATGTGTCGTCTTTTCCATAGCACGCTTTTATAAACTGACCGAACAGCGTCGTAAAATCATAACTCGTTTTGTTGACCGCATTCACCGCCGCGAGGATACAGTCATTATTCACCCGCTGATTCGCCATCATCTCTTTGACGAGGGAAGCACCCCCATACTGACGGCACAACCACGCACCAAAGGCATACGCATTCGCATACGAAAGCGACGATTCATCATAATCACGGATTCCGCAATCAAAATAGTCAATTACAAACTGCAAAAGCCGACCGCGCGGAGAATCAGAATCGCTCACTTCCCAGCCATGCTCCGTAAGAAAGCGTTGCATCATATCCTCACAGAGCATCGAAAGCATCTCGTTGAAATTCGTGTCCATCGAAAGACCGTTCATCGACTTTACGCCGAAATTAATCATGTGCTGAAACTCATGCGCCAGCGTCGAAATCATAACGTCGGGCTCAGTCGTCGCAAAATACGAATCGAGGTAAAAATACTTGCCTTCGTTTGAATACGAGCCGATTGATGTCTGTGAACCGGAAATCTTCTGGTAATCAGCGTCCGATGGATAATAATCCATGCCATTGAACAAACCAAGCACTTTTCCTTCGGTCTTGTCGGTGTATAAATCATACAAAACGATGTTCACTTTTGTGCCCGTGTCGCTCAGATAGTCCATCGGCGCAGTCTGCCAGCGAGAGCCAGTCGAACTATAATACACGTTGTCCGACTCATTGCCAAAAACAGCGCGGACCACCGGATAAAAAGCCGTAAATGCATCGGCGATTTTTTGTGCGAGTTCTTCTCGCGTATCAGCCTTGATATAGGAATCGCCGCTCACAATCCACACATTGCACGTGCCATTGTACGCATAAAGCAGTGCATCTCGCTGTGCATAGAGCGCATTTCCATTTCTATCAGTGCCGCTGAGCGTCCATAATCGCTTTTTCGTCGTTCCGATTGTATAATCCGTAATCTGTGCGACCGGTATTCCGCTCACCGACACGGGATTGTCTATCGTACGGAACGCATCTACCGCCGATTCGCAAGAGCGAGGCTTCCAGTCATAAAAATGCGCATGAGCGACGTGCGTTTGGCGGGCATCGCCATCATCCGTCGCTGAAAACGGAAGTATCGTAACGTCGCCCGCAGAAGCGACCGAGCCCCGGTGATTTGAAGAAGAAATGAGTTTTACGCGCGACGAGGAAATATCCGAAGACGATGTATTCACGCTCGCGTAATAGACGGTTTTTCCGCCGAGAGCAGAGCCTTCGATAACGAGCGTGCCCGTAGTGTAGTCAAGTGCGAAGATGTCGGATTCCGTTGTGTAGACAACTTTTTGAGTGGCAGACAGCTGATTTTGCACCGTTACAGAAGCCGTGCTGAAAAGATCCGAGCAGCCAATGAGCGCAAGCGCCGAAAGAACGAGCACTCCGCAAAAGAAATCCCGTTTCATGCTTCAAGTATAACGTAAGAATTCGCCAAATGAAACAAAAAACGGGGCTTATTTTTTAATAGATGACGATATACACGTTTTGAGCTGAGGATACATTCGAGCTGTTGAACGTAAGCGTCACCTCGGAACTGGTCGCCGTACCGATTTTTGAGAGCGTAAATCCATACGGGCGGATTTCAGCCTGCTTGTTATAGCCAAAATACACCGGTCCGTCGAATACATAATACGAGCTGTACGCGGCGTTCTCCGCATACTTCGCATATAAATCAGGAAGCGTCTCCTCAAGACTCCAAAGATTAATCGCGTCAAGCGGATAGTCGTAGCCGTCATACGCATACGATGACTGAGTTAGCGCAATATTGAAGCCCGTGCCGCTCGCATCGACAAGGCATGCCCGACCGTACGCCTTCAAGAGACTTTCCATTGTCTCACCCGTCGCGGCAGTGATTGACGCCGTGTCCACATACGCATTCGTTGAGAGCGCGTTGAGCACATCGATGCCGCCGTAATTGCGCACAAGCCATGCGCCGAACGCGTAATTGTTCGCATAGCTGTAATACACATCGTACGTTCCGCTCGTCTTATATTCCAATCCCGTGTCGTAATAGTGGCAGTTGAACATCGGCAGGCGCGAAATCGGTGAGTCATCATCGGTAAAATCAGCGTTGTTCTCCTCGAGATAGTCCTTCAGCATATCCTCACAGAGCATTGAAAGCATCTCGTTGAACCAGGTCGATGTCGAAATTCCCTGCTCCATGTATTTTACGCCCCAATCAACCATGTGCTGGAATTCATGCGCGAGCGTCGAATATACCATGCTCGTATAATTCGCCGTGTAGTACGCGTCGATATAGAAATACTTTCCGCCGTTTGAGGCTTTGAGCGCAGATGAAGAAGAACTTCCCTTGTAATAATCTTTCGCGTAAAAATACCCGACCGTGCCCCCGCTCGCATCAGAGGCATAATCCGCGCCAATGTCATACACGACGATATTGACCATCGCGCCCGTGTCGCTGTATGTCTCCATAGCATAGCGTTTGTTGTTATAAATCAGCTCGTCAGATTCGTCACCAAAGACTTTTCGCACCATCGGATAGATTTTGTCAAAATTGTCAGCGATGTTTTGCGCGATTTCGGCATTAATCTGCTCCCCGCCCTCGGAAAGACGTGCGCTCGTCCAATAGGTGGCATCGTTCGCGCTCCCGACAACCCACACGTAGCAGTATTCACCGATGGCACGGAGGGTCGCCGTCTTTTTTGAGAACGTCGAGATGTCAGAATCAGTGTCCACGTAGATTTTTTTTGTCGTCTCGTTCACCACCGGGGTAATTTGCGTTGCTTCTGTCAGTGAAGAAGTCGCCGCACGAGACGAATCAAACGCGGAATTAACATCAAGGCTTTCCAAAAGAGAAGACGTGAGGCAGCGATGCGGTCCGCCATGCGACCACGGAGTCGAAATCTCAGGAGTGCCACCCGAACTTGAGGAAGATGTCACCGTTCCTGCTGATGTGGTGAGCCCGCTCGCCGCAGAAACATAGCGCGTATACCCCGAAGAAATCGCCGACGCTGTTGGATTCGTTCGTACCATGTAAATTGACTGGCCGCTTGAAAGCCCCGAAATCGTGAGCGTTTTTGTTGAAGACGAGACTTCAATGGTGTCGGAAGAATAGGTTTCGCTCTGCGTTCCCTCACTCGCCGACAATGAGTTTGTCGTTGCGGTGCCAGAAGTGCCCGTTGCGGACGTTTCCACAGAACTGCTCGTTGCGTTATCAGATGTTTCCGTTGTTTGAGACGATGCGCTTGATTCGCTGATGTCAGAACAAGCAACAAAAAGCGAAAAGAGTACAAATGCAGATACCATAAGCAGATTGTTTTTCATATGCGTGCCTCCAATTTCATCATTCACCGCTATTATAACCCACGCCTAGAAAAAATCGCCCCGATTTTGGTAATATAAGCGAAGTCTTAACGGAGGCTTAGGAAGCATAAAATGAACATCTGTCTTTTTACACCGGAAGAAATCACTCACCCACTCTCAAAAACCGATGAGCGCGCAAAGCATATCAAAAAAGTGCTTCACAAAGCCGAAGGTGACACATTCGACGCAGGTATCATCGGCGGAAATGCAGGCATCGCCACGATTACAAAGATTTCTGACGCGGGAGACGTGTTCTTTTCATTCGAGCCAAAATCCGCGGGAAAACGGCTCTACCCGCTCACGCTGATTATCGGCTTTCCCCGCCCGATTCAGCTCCGCCGTCTTCTGCGCGACGTTGCGGGCTTGGGCGTGCAAAAAGTCATTCTCTGCGGCACGGACTTAACCGAAAAATCCTATCTCGACTCAAACGTCGTCTCCGACGGAAGCGCGTACCAAATGCTGCTCGACGGCACGGCACAGGCAGCGAGCACGCACGTTCCAAAATTGGAAGTGTTCGCGTCGCTTGATGAGGTTTTGAAAATTGAAAACGGAAGAATGGAAACGGAAAATTCCTCGAAGATAGCCCTTGATAACAGGAGAATGTCATGCAGTCTTCATGAGTTTTTGGCGCACGAGTCAGCTCATTCAGTGGTGGCGGCAATCGGCTCAGAACGCGGCTGGACAGACCGAGAGCGCGATGTGCTCGAAGGCGCAGGTTTTTCGCTTTGCTCAATGGGAACGCGCATTCTGCGCACAGAAACAGCCGCAACCGTTGCCAGCTCAATTATTCTTGACGCAATGGGCTTTCTTGGATAGAATACAAGCCATCTTTGGTCGATTAGCCCAGCGGTAGAGCGCTGCCTTCACACGGCAGATGTCACTAGTTCGATCCTAGTATCGACCACAAAGCCCCGTTCTTCGGGGCTTTTTTATTTACGCTTAAATTGAAAAAGTAAGAAAATCCCCACCAAAAATAAGAAAAAAATAAATTTTACTCTTGACTAAAAATGAAGGGGGGGGGGTACATTTGAATAGTAAGATAGAACTTCACTGAAGAAAGTTCAATCCAACAAAATCAAAATTGGAGAACTTTAAAGTTTTCCAAAAGGAGACGCTATGCGGTATTTAAAAAGAGTGCTGGCAGGAGTTATCGTGCCCCTGCTAGTTTTCGTTGGTTGTTCCTCTGACGAAGGAAGCACAAATCAGGCAGACACAACGCCGCCTGCAAAATTGACTGCGGTACAAACATCAGCTACTACGACGACAGTCACTTTTTCATGGACAAATCCATCTGATTCGGATTATGCGTCAATGATCATTCAGCGTTCTGGATCGACCAGCGCAACAGTCCCAAAATCACAGACTTCATATACAGTTGAAGGTCTGACTGCCGGAACTGATTATAGTTTTAGTTTTATTTCTGTCGATACGACGGGCAATCAAAGCGCAGCCTATGTTGTTTCTGTAACGACAAAGGCTACTGAGCAAGAAGAAACAGACACGACCGTCGCTTCTCCTTCAAATTTGAATATTACAGTGAGCGCAAATCAAGAAATACCCGGTTACTTTGATGTGACAGCTTCTTGGACGGCATCAACAACTGCATCTGTTACCTACAAAGTCTCGATTTCTGATGTCTCATACGAAACGCCGATTTCTATTGATGAAGAAACTGTCTCTGCGACAACTTATTCATCTCTATTGTCACCTTCGAAATACAAGATTTCTGTCACTGCGGTCAATGAATCAAATGTCGAAAGCAACTCAGTGTCAAAAATCATCACAATCTCAGAGTCTGGTGCAACAGAAATTGTAGATGTTGTTACGATAGCGGCTCCAACAAATCTCTTGCTTACAGGAAGTGTTGTTAATTCAGGCGCAAGTGTTCTCGCCGAATGGGCTGCATCTACCACAGAATCTGTTGTGGAGTATAAAGTGAGCGTTACCATGACTGGTGTTGAGGTTTATTCAACAACAGTTACAACAACAACGGCGACAATCTCTGAGCTGAATCTTAACACTGAATATGAAATCGCAGTCACAGCATATGATTCTGAGGGAAACTATAGCGAATCTGTAACAAAAACAATCACGGTCGAATCCTCAGTTGATGAAACAGAACTTACAGGAATCACACTGGCTATCGCCACTGAAGGGGTAACTGGGACTGGAACATATTCAGATTCATGCCTGCTACATATTGGTGATGCAATCAAAATTACCATGACTGTTGACCCAAGCACCGCGGATGCTTCAACCATTACGTGGCATTATGATGACACCGTATTTACCTACGATAGCGAAGCGGGAACATTTACCGCAAAAAAATCAGCAACAACGTATATCTATTGCTTTAGTACAAATTATGTGAGTAGCAACACACTTTACTTTACAGTGGGGGCGAAAGCAACTTCTGTTTCTTTGGGCTCTGATTTCACGCTAGAACTTGAGGGAACGACATCGAAAACACTTTCCCCAAGCTATTATGATGCCGAAGGAGAGATTATTTCTTCCCCTGTCGTAAAAACTTCTTCATGGCTGAGTTCTGATACATCGGTTGCCACTGTTAGTGAAAGTGGCGTTGTAACAGCAGTTTCAAAGGGAACGGCAACGATTACCTACACAGCAGACGGCGTTCCTGCCGAATCAGTCGTTACTGTCGTTGACAAGATTATCCTACTTGAATCAGTTTCTTTCACAACGGGGGCTAAAACCGTGGCAGTCGGCGCAGAATATACTCTTGTTCCTGTGCTTGAGCCTGAAAATGCTAATTCTGATGTCGTTTACAAGGCATATACTTCGACATATACTTTTGGAGCAACAAATACCGAGTCTGATGTTGTCACCATTACAGGCACAACGGTAAAAGCAAAAAAAGAAGGTGTCGCGTATATTTATGCGCAATGGCAATATGGAAGCACTACATACATAAGCGGGTCATATGTTACATTTACCGTAAAACCAGCCGTAACGTCATTCTCTCTCGATGCAACAGAAATAGAACTTGGATTTACTGAAACGTATGCTATTGATGTGGCACTTGAGCCTACGGATGCGATAGCTTCGGCTATAACCTATGAAAGCGATAATACGGCTGTTTCTGTCAGTGAAGATGGTGTTGTCTCAACGACAAGCATCGGTCCTGATACCGTTACAGCGACAATTACAGTCAAAGTTGATGAATTAACCGCACAGACCGTAAAAGTCACATTCTGTATCCCTGTTACAAGCATTGAACTCAATAAATCCGTAATCGTACTAGGAAAGAATTCAAGTGCGACGAACTTGACGGCAACAGTTCTTCCCGAAAACGCAACGAACAAAACTGTCACTTGGGAAACGAGCAACGCAGATGTCATCACCGTTGCTGACGGTACAGTAACGGTAAAGGGTGACGGCTTTGCGACCATCACGGCAAAGGCGGGTGGAAAAGCGGCTGTAGCGAGCGTATTGGTTTTGAACACGTCTGACACATTCACCTATGACGCATCATCATTGAAGACGCTTACTTCTGAGGATTCTAGCGATTACGAAGGTTATACGACGGATACCGCTGGCAAAGTTGCGTATAAATACACGACAAATAAATCTGCCGACGTGGATAATATCGGAAAGTTTGATATTATCGGATATGACAGCACCAACAACAAGTGGCAGTCAACAACATATGTTAATGCTGGCTGGGGTTGGAAGCTAAATGATACACAAGTCAGCCTTTCTGAAACAGGAAGCGCAACATCTGGTAATCTTCGTATCGATGTCGTTCCAGTCCTTGTGTATGACAAGGGAATTCCGTTTGTAATCTTCGTTCAGGCTCTTACTAATATTGGAACAGAGGATTTGACAAATCAGAAATTCGGCTCATTCACAGATATTCAGGTTGCCGGAAATGATAATGCTCCAGTTACATTGACTGATTATGGCGCAAATCTTATGGACGAAGTGACAAACATGGTATTCGCTCTCTACAGCAAATCTGGAGAAGGTGTAACGCCTGTATCTTCACACTGGATTGGTAAATACGCAAGCCACAGTTATAACCACGTTTATGACGACGGAATTACAGACGGTTACACTTCTGGACAGGACAGCGCGATGGCATATTCATGGCAGAATATCGACCTTGCGGCAGGTGAGACGAAAATCTTCTCTGTGCGCCTGACATTCATCGTTGATGAAGGCGGAACGTTAGCTCCGATTGTATACTAATTTCTAGGAGAACAAGATGAAAATAAAGCATATTGCGATAGGCAGTGCACTTGCGACTGCTTTGCTTTTTGGTTCGCTCATTTCTTGTAGCGACATAAGCAATCAAACTGATTCTGGACAGACTGACACTGCTGAGGTTTCAGTTGAAGATACAAAAACATATGGAAATGCATCCTTCCGTGTGTTCGTGCCCGATTATGCGGCGATGGCGAATGCAAGTGCCCGAATCATCATGCCTGGAACAGCAAAAGTGCGTTTCAGTTATTACAACAGCAAGACCTCTGCATGGGTCGTGCATAGCACTGTTGATTTAGAAGCAGACAATTCTGAAAGCATCTCAGGAAGCAATGGATTAATCGGAAAGGTCTACAGCCTTACTTTCGAGAATATCCCGACATACTCGTATGCCGTTGGCAAATTAAAACTTGAAATGCTCGACAGCTCCGAGAATGTGCTTTCTTCGGCGACAAACGATAGCGTCGTGAACATTTCGATGGGTGAAGTCACAAGCCCAGTATTCTATTCACTTCCAGCAAGTACCGCGAATGATTCAGGTACTCTTGCAGCTGGCGAACTGAAAGTGCTCAGAAAAGCGTTTGATGAAAAGTTTGACTGTGTGTTGACGGTCAGTATTCCGAGCGGAAGCAGCAATCCTGTGCTAGTAGTGTTCGATGAGAACGGCAAATTTGAAAAAACACTTGAACTTTCTGCTGAAGGAACGGTAGACTGCGCCGAATATAAAGGTCTTACCAAATATTTTGGTTTCTACTCTGAGACAGCGACAAGCTATACGGCGAGTTTAGCCTACACAATCCCTGAATCTGCATTGACAGATTTGACAACCGCATTTGACAACATTCTTACAAGCTCCGACTGGACGGTTACGAACAGCAGTGCAATTACAGAATCTGACGGTGTGTATATATTCGATGGTATGAAGACAACGGGCGGTTTTGCAAGAACTGTTGTTCTCAACGAAACAAAGGCACTTTCATTCAAGGTAAAAACAAATCTTTACGAAGCATACGATGGCAGTCTCCAATTCTTGATTGACGGTGAGGTCGTAGCATCTTACACAGGACTTGGCGGTGACTGGCAGAACGCCCTGTTCGAAATTGAAGCAGGAGAGCACACGATTGCATGGAAACGCTCAGATTCGTCAAGCAGTTATACAAGCGGAGAAACACTCTTTGTCTCTGTAAAAGACTTTGCGTTCGGTGACGCGATTCAGGGACTGTCTACTATCAATCAGACTTTTGCCGACACGCTCGATGAGAACATGTGGATTGGCGCAGGTGTCGCCGCAGAAGTGCTCGATGCCGACCCGGTGTATGCCACTTGGGTGCAGTACGGGGACGCGCTTGTTGACACGCATGAAGAGGTCTTCAAGATTGGAACTCGTTCTTCTAGCACATCGGGAACTTCTTCACTCACAATCTACAAGATAACCGTCTCAGAAGAATCCGCGCTCTCATTCGATTACAAATGCGACCTGTACGATGCAGATTATCTCCGAGTCTATGTCGACGAAGAAAGTACACCTTCATTTGAAACGACAGGTAGCGGTCAAATGTGGCAGAATGCAAGCGTGATTCTCTCCGCTGGCTCTCATTCCGTAAAATTCGCCGCAGAAAAAACGAATAACTATTATTCTACGACATACACAAACGCAGTCTATCTCGACAACATCACCCTTGCGGCAAACACAACAGCGTCGGTGGACATCTCTCCCAAAGGCGTGCAGGAGACCTACGTTGGCGGCTTTGATATTCCGTTCACCGCAAAAGCCCTGCGCTCAGATGGCTCTGTAATCAACGAAAAAACAGTCACATGGGATGGAGCTACCGACGGCACGTTCAGCCCAAGCACTGAGGGTACATTCACCGTCACCGCAACAATCGACGGAAAGACAGCAAGCAATACAACGGTAACAGTTCATTCAGCTGACTACCTTTCTGATTCTGTAACGCTTGGCGGAAATGAGTTCACTGGCACAATAACGAATCTTTCAGGTTCACGCACAAACACGACAAACATCACCTGGGAAGACCCGACTCCAAACGGCTCGAGCTTTAGCGCGGACGGTTTCTTTATCCTCAAAGGTACGGCAAACGGCGTAAACGGCTATGTTAAAATCACAAAAGATGATTACGTGACGTATTACTTCTTGCCGGAAGGCGATTTCTACCAGAGAGTCTGGCTCCGTTTTGGCGCGGGAACGTACACGGTATTCGTTACAGAAGCGAATTTCACCTACTATTCACCGGATGGCGACTATCAGGGCGATATAGATATAAGCGGCTATGGTTCTTTCTACACGAGCGGAGCGACAACCTATACGATGACCGTAACAAATACAAACGATTCTCTCTCGGCAGAAGAAGCTAGCTATTTGCTCCCGTCTTCATGGTGTCAGTGCGACGATTTCCGCATTACCAATGCAGTTCATGACGTTATTGCCAATCTTCCAGAAGATGCGACCGACGGTCAGAAACTTGAGGCACTGCACAACTGGGAAGTGCGCAGAATGTACTACGACTATGACAGCTTCAACAATACGTCAAAGCGTAAGGCTCAGGACGCGCTTCACGTCCTTGAATATGAAATGGGTGTCTGCGAAGGCTATGCGAACTTGTTCACCGCTCTGGAACGCGTAATCGGTATAAAGGGAACTGTAGTTTGCGCACAGTACAACGCTCACGCATGGAACAACACGAATTACGGTAATTCTTGGCTGCTCTTGGATGCGACTTGGGACGATCCATTGGCGAGCGGTGACTCTGAAACTGATAAAAAGCCGCTCCGTGAAGATTACACGTACTTCTTGCTCACCACAAGCGAGGATTCCGCAACAAGGCAGTCGCATGGCTCGTATGCGATTATGCCAAGCTTAACCGCAACAATAGTTGGCGGTGACGGTGTCAATAATATGCGCAGTGTCGTATCTTCTGACGGCAAAAAAGCTCCTTACGTACGTGGCTTGCCGAATGGTTGGTACTAATTTCGATTAATTAAAATAACCATGTTTTAAACACAAAAAACCGCCCTCGACTGAGAGCGGTTTTTTTATGCCGAGTATTTCCCGACATCGCGTGGCTTATCGGAGCAAGCTCAAGACTGACTGTGACTGCTGGTTTGCCTGAGCAATCATAGCTGTTCCTGCCTGCTGGAGGACCTGGTTCTTTGTGAAGTCTACCATTTCCTTAGCCATATCAGTATCACGGATGCGTGACTCAGAAGCCTGGAGGTTCTCAGCACCGATGTCGAGTCCGACTACTGTCTTCTCGAGGCGGTTCTGGTAAGCGCCCAAGTCAGCGCGCTGTTTGTTAATCTTTTTGAGAGCTTCGTCCAAAGTTCCGATTGCGCGGTTAGCTTCGTCCGGAGTTCCGAGCGTCATAATCTCTTCGTTTCCGACATTGCGGAGTCCGAGAGCACCTGCGGTCATTGTGCCGATGAATGCCTGAATGCGCTGGTCCATGTTAGCACCAACGTGGAACCACATAGAACCTGTAACAGAGTTTTCGCCAGTTGAGCGAGCGAAGCGACCAGTCAAGAGGTTCATACCGTTGAACTGAGCCTGTGATGCGATGCGGTCAACTTCTGCGATGAGAGCAGAAACTTCAACCTGAATCTGCATACGTTCTTCATCAGTGTAGATACCGTTTGATGACTGAACTGCGAGTTCGCGGATTCGCTGAACGATGTCAGTTGTTTCCTGCAAGTAGCCTTCAGTTGTCTGGATGAATGAAATAGCGTTCTGAGCGTTCTCAGAAGCTTTGTTCATACCACGAATCTGAGCACGCATTTTCTCAGAAACTGCAAGTCCAGAAGCGTCATCACCAGCACGGTTGATTTTCATACCTGATGAAAGTTTTTCCATGTTCTTGGTGTTGCTCAACTCTGTAAGACCTGTTGAACGCTGTGCGAACATCGCACTCATGTTGTGATTAATAACCATAGTGTATCTCCTTATATTACTATCTGGTTTTTAACGACAGGTCTTCAGTTTTGAAACCTGTTGCCTGTGGGGGCGCCCACCCACCGGGTTTTGTGCCCTACAGTTATAGTTTCGGACTCCCAAAAATTTACTTAAGCGAAATTTTCAAAAATTTGTGATTTTTTTTGCGATTTTTAGCATAATTTCAGCATGATTATTTGCCCGGCACAGCCATTCGACCTCTTTTCGATTATGAACATTGAGCGCCAGTCGTTCATTCCTCAGATTCAAGAAAAAAAGCGCGTCTTTGAAAAACGGCTCAAGCTCTTTCCCGAGGGATTTTTGGTGCTCGCCGATTCTAGCGATGAAGTCGTCCTCAAGAACAAAGTCGCGCTCGTGTGCGGCTATCTCTGCGCCGAACGCTGGGATTCACTTCCCGATTTCTCGCTTTTGGAGCACGCGAGCGAAAAAGAGCAAAAAAATGCCCGCAAAAAAATCGAAAAACGCTTTGAGCTTGGGCATAATCCGCTGTACACGCACAAGGAAAGTGGCTCGATTCTCTACATTTCGTCGTTCGCGCTTTTAAAAGACTATCGCGGCAAGGGCTTAGGTGAAAAATTCTTCGTAAATGCAGTGGCGGCGCTCTGTGCCTCGCTCGGCGGAATCAAAACCGTGCTGCTGCTCGTCGACTCAGAATGGCAGAACGCTCTTAAAATCTACGAAAAATGCGGATTCAAGAAAATCGGCACACTTGAGCAGTTTTTCCCCACGATTCAAAAAAAGGAATTCGCCGACGGAATTGTGATGACGGCAGACGCGAGTGTGTTTAAAAACATTGAATTTTCATCAAACGCAAACGATTTGAGCGGAATTCGGATTTAGACGCGGATAAACGCGGATTTTTACGGAGATTACAGAATGAATTACAAAAACCCGATTCTTTTGTGCGATTACTCTGACCCTGATGTGGTGCGCGTGGGCGATGATTTTTTCCTCACGGCTTCGAGTTTTAATTTTGTTCCGGCTCTTCCTGTTCTTCATTCGCGCGACTTGGTTCACTGGGAGCTTATCAATTACGCGTGCACGTCGATTCCGCTTTCGGGCTACGAAAAAGTGCAGAACGCAAAGGGCGTGTGGGCACCGTCAATCCGATTTCACGGCGGAAGATTCTACATCTTTTTTGCGACTCCTGACGAAGGCATTTTTTTTACGAGCGCGAGCGACCCCTACGGCGAATGGAGCGAATTACAGTGCGTGTGGAGCGGACGAGGCTTTGAAGACCCGTGCCCGCTGTGGGAAACCGACGAGAACGGAAACGAGCGGCTTTTTGTCGTCCATGCCTATGTAAAAAGCAGAATCGGCTTCAATTCAAAACTCGGGCTTTTGGAACTCGACCCAGCCACTTTCAAAGTGATTGGCGAAGACCGCTTCATTTTTGACGGCACAAAAACGCAACCGACGATTGAAGGCCCGAAATTCTACAAACGGAACGGATTTTACTATATTTTCGCGCCCGCAGGCGGAGTGACGAACGGCTGGCAGACGGTTTTGCGCTCAAAGCGAATTGACGGCGACTATGAAGAAAAAATCGTGCTCGCTCAGGGAAATTCGCGCATAAACGGCCCGCATCAAGGCGGCTGGGTGACAACGCCGAGCGGCGAAGATTGGTTCATTCACTTTCAGGACGCTGGCATTTTCGGTCGGATTGTGCATTTACAGCCGATGCGGTGGATTGGCGATTGGTGCGTCATGGGAAACGCAGTCGCACTCGATGACGAAAAAGCCCTTTCTGTCGTGGGCGAGCCAGTCGAAAAATGGAAAGTGCCGAGTGTCATTTCGACAGGCTCAATGACCGCTCGAAAAACTCCGTCTGATTTTCAATTTTCTGCAACGCCGAACGAACGCAATTTTTCCACCACGAAAAATTCCCTGTGGCTCACGCCGTCAGTCTGCACGAAAAAAATCGACTCAAAAAAATTTTCTTATGAAAAAGAATTCTCTCTTGCGGGAGAATGGCGCGAAAACGAGCGGCGGGGAATCATCTTTTTGGGGAACGAATACGCCGCGCTTCAAGTCGAAAAATCGGGCGAAAACGAATTTACGATTTCCTATCTTGAGTCCCGCGGAAGCGAATCGGGAGACGCACAGCGCGAAGAGAAAATCCTGTGGAGCGAGAAGATTTCTCGCCGCGCTTCGCTTGCCCAAAGTGAGACAAATTTTGCGCCCGAGTGTGTGGGCGGAGCAAATCTTTCAGCACTGGAATCAAAAAAAGCACGAAGCGAAGAAAGAATCACTTTCAAACTGAAATTCACCGCCATGCGAGACGGAAAATCGGGAACAGTGCGGTTTTTTGTGAGCACACGCGGATTCGAGCAAAAAATTTCATTCAAATCCGCGCCGTTTACGACCACAAACGCGCATTGGGTCGGCGGAAGGTACGGATGGTTCTAGCTATTTCTTCCAATAATCGGGGAAAAGGAAGATAATCAAGTTATACAATTCCAAACGACCGGCAATCATTGCGAATGAATACCAATATTTGAGGAATGTCGGAATCATACCATAATTTGCGCTCGGGCCAAGCGTGCCGAACGCAGGACCGACATTTCCGACCATTGAAAGGCTTGCTGTAAGGCTCGTGAACATGTCCAATCCGCAGAAAGTGCTGACCATCGTAGTGAAAAAAACGAGCGCAAAATAGACGAAAGTGAACGCCGCCACATTGAAGACCAAATCTTTGCGCCCCGCTTTTTGATTCAGACTGACCGTAAAAACGCCGTGCGGGTGCAACATTCTGAGCATTTCGTTCCATGCCTGCTTTTTGAGCACGACCCAGCGGATGATTTTGAATCCACCCGAAGTTGAGCCAGAGCAGCCGCCCGTAAAAAAGAGCAAAAAGATAAAATATTGCGCCGCGCTTGGCCACGTTTCGTAGTCGGCGGTGGCAAATCCCGTAGTGGTCATAACGCTTGCAACTTGGAAGCTCGAATAGCGCAGGGCTTTTGCGAACGAGCCGTAATGCGGAATCAAAACGAGCGCAATCACAATCACGCAGAGCGCAAAGAGCGAAATGTAGGCTTTGAGTTCCGAATTCTTTTTGACTTCTTCAAATTTGCCCGTAATCACATAAAAATAGAGACTGAAATTCACGCCCGCAAGGAACATGAACACCGTGCAGATGATTTCGACGGCGAGCGAATTGTACGCGCCCACGCTTGCGTTTTTGGTGGCGAAACCGCCCGTACCGAGCGTGGAAAATGCGTAGGAAAGCGAATCGATTACATCAAGACCGCAGATTTTGAGTGCGATGAATTCGGCGACCGTGAATCCCGTGTACAAAAACCAGAGCGTTTTTGCCGTGCTTGCCATTTTGGGCGTGATTTTGCCCTTTTCTGGCCCTGTGCTTTCGGCTTTGATGAGCTGGAAACTTCCCACACCGAGGAGCGGAAGAAGTGCGACCGTGAGTGCGATGATTCCCATGCCACCGAGCCAGTGCATCTGGCACCGCCACAAGTTGATTGAACGCGGAAGTGACTCTACATCGGAAAGAACCGTTGCTCCCGTGGTGGAAAATGCCGAAACGCTCTCAAAAAGCGCGTCGTGGAAGGTGGAAAAACTGCCGCTTGCCAAGAGCGGAACGGTGCCGAACACGCTGATTGAAATCCATGCAAGCGCGACAAAGGCGAATACGCTCCGAATCGAGAATTTTATCGTCGTTTTTTTGCCCGCAAAGAAAAAAATCGCTCCCACAAGTGCGGAAACTGCCAAAGGAACGGCAAAACTCGGAATTACAGAAAATTCCCCGCACGAAAGCGCCGTGAGAATCGGAACGATGAAGCTCAATCCCACAATCGAGAGAACGATAAAAATAAGCCGCGCAAAGACGAATAGTTGTGTCATTTACAGTTTTCCATTTTCAGTTTTCATTTTTCCGTTTTCTATAGTTCCGTGCCGAATTTCTTCATGACGGTCTCGTTTTCGCTAGCGTTGATGATGAGGACGATTTTGTCGCCCGCATCGAGGACGGTGCTTCCCACGGGAATTGAGTAGTGTTCTTCGCCCGTTTTTTGCACTTGGAGCAAGAGGAATTTTCCGTTTTCGGCGATGTCTTTGAGCGCCTTTCCGTTCACTTCGCTCGTTTCGGGAATCGTGATTTCCGCGATTTCAAGCGAGCCACCGTTTACCGAGTGAATGCCCGTCACGCTGTCGCCGCGCAAGTGGCTCATAATGCTGTCGACGACGGAATCGCGGATTGGAACGGCGACTTCAATGCCGATTTTTCGCGCGACTTCACCGAACGCGGCATTCGCAACGAGCACGATGCTGTTTTCGACGCCGAGCGACTCAATGTATGCCGCCATGACCATGTTCAGCTCGTAGTTTGAGGTGGCGCAGATTACCAAATCGAATTTGTCGATTCCTTCTTCTTCGACAAAACCTTCCTCTGTGACATCGGCGCAGAAAACGCGCGTTCCGGGGAATTTTTCGCTCGCCGCCTTTGCGTTCGCTTCGTTTGAGTCGACAATCACAAAATCTTGCGAGGCTTTTGATTTGAATCCGAAGAATTTTGCGAATTTGCTCTGTTTTTTGTGAATCAGCCGTTCCGCGACAATCGTTCCGATTCGACTCGCACCCACGAGCGCGATTTTTTTGACATCTTTAACTTTTGAGCCGCAAAGCGCGAGCATGTCGGGCAAATCCGCGCGGTTCATGAGAATGCCAAGACAATCCCCACCGTGCAGAATCGTGCCGCCACTCGGAAGGGAAGTTTCGCCCGCGCTTTCGACATAGCCAACCACGAATTTTTTTTCGGTGAGTTTTCGCATGTTTTGGAGCGCGATTCCGTCCAAGCGGCTTCCGTTTTCAATCGTAACGCGGATAAGCTCAAAAGAAGAGTTTTCAAATTGAAGCGAGTCGGTGATTGCTCCGTGCTCCACTGCCGCCACAATCGCTTCCGCCGCCTCAACATCGGGGTGAATCATGTAATCGATTCCATACAAATGGCGGTTTTCGCTTGAAAGTTTGCTCGCGTGCTTTTGGCTTGCCGCGCTCGTGTTGGCATAGTAGGCATAATTTCGCACACGGGCAATTTTGAGAATCTTTGGGTAGACTGAATCGACGAGCGAGCAGGTAATCATGTTCACTTCGTCGTTTGAGGTAACGCAGACAAGCGCATCCGCCGTTTCGATGCCCGCTTCTTCCAAAGTTTCGAGATTGTTTCCGTCAGCTTGAATCACGTTGCAGTCGAGACGATTTGACGCATGGCGCACCGTGGTTTCGTCATTGTCGATGAGAACGACATCATTTTTTCCGTTTATAAGACGCTTGGCAAGCTGCGTGCCCGTGAATCCCGCGCCTACAATTACGATTTTCATTTGAAATATTGTAGCGTGTTCTCTGAAAAATAGCAAAAACTGTCGCACAAATCTGAAAAATATATTAAAATCTTTGGCATGATTGTAAAAAGTGAAGTTCTTGTCGTCGACGACTCAACAATGATGACGTCTCTTGCCCGCAGAATTCTCGAGCAGCAGAATTATACCGTCTCAACGGCATCATCGGGCGAAGAATGCCTCGAATACGTCAAAGAACACACGCCGAACCTCATTTTGCTCGACGTGTACATGAAGGGCATGGATGGATTCGCCGTTTTGCACGAATTAAAAGCACGCGAAGAAACAGCATCAATTCCCGTCATTTTTTTGACCGGAGACGAGCACAACGAGACCGAAATTCGCGGTCTTCATGAGGGCGCGGTCGATTTTATCGCAAAACCGTTCATTCCCGGCATTTTGATTCAGCGCGTCCAGAACACGATTGAGCTTTCTCTGCTCCAAAAAAATCTCCAGCACGAAGTTGACAAGCAGGTCGGCAAAGTCAAACGGCTCACGCAGCAAATCATGGTCGCGCTCTCAAGCACGGTCGACGCAAAAGACCACTACACGCGCGGTCATTCGTATCGCGTCGCCAAATACTCAAAAGAAATCGCCCGCAGAATGGGTCGAAACGAGCAGTTCCAAGAAGACATTTACGCGATGGGCTTGCTGCATGACATCGGCAAAATCGGAGTCGCCGGAAGCATTATCCGAAAAGATTCCCGTCTCACCGATGAAGAATATGCCGACATCAAAGAGCACACGATTACCGGCTACAACATCTTAAAGACCATCACCGAGCTTCCGGGGCTTGCAATCGGGGCGCGCTGGCATCACGAGCACTTTGACGGAACGGGCTATCCCGACGGCATCAAAGGCACGCAAATTCCAGAAGAAGCACGAATTATCGCGCTCGCCGACGCATACGATGCCATGACCTCAAAGCGCACATACACGCAAATCCGCCCGCAGGCAGAAGTCCGCGCCGAAATCGCGCGCTGCAAAGGCACGCACTTTGACCCGGACATCACCGATGTGTTCCTCAGAATGATTGACGAAGACACCGAGTACACCATGCGCGAAATACCAGAAACCGAAAGCCGCTAAACATTCTCTGCGGGCTTTTGCAGTGAGTGTAAGAAAAGTCTTATCGAATCTTTAGCAATTTTTCATTTCTTTTCGCAACCGATGATTTATACTTTTGAGTATGAAAAAGCGGGTTTTATTGCTATCGATTTTATTCGCATTCAGTCATATTCTTTTCGCTGCCCCGGGCATGGACGGTCCAAACGGCTCACATACGTCGCCAAACCACTCCCCCCAAGCCCCTCGTCGCCCCGCCACACCAAAATCGGCTCGCCGCCGCTCAGACACAGCAAAACCAAGCGAATCGCTCAAAAGAAACACGGCATCTGCTGCCTCACAACAGATTCCCGCAAATCAGGATCAACTCAGTCAAGAGTCACAGGACAGCGATTCAGACATCCAAATCAAAAGCGAAGACTTTATCAACTATCGCGGAACACGCATGTCATTCTCTGACGAAGATTTCTTGCTCCAGCAAATAAAAACCGAGCGCATCTCGGACAATACCGTAAACATCGAAATCACGTTTAATCAAATTATCAATCCGCGCTCGTTCAGCTATTCCTCAATAAAAATCAACGGTGAGTCGCTTTCAGCACAAACGACATTCGCATTCAACAAAAAAGGCGACACCGTGCGTCTGAGCATTCCCGTCACCACTTCGCTGTTCACCCTCGAAATAAAAGACGTCCAGGCATTCGATGGCAGCGCACTCGTGCCAATCGAAGTCCGGGGCATTTCCGACAACTCAACAAACGAAGATATTGCAAGCAAAAGTTGATTTATTTAAAAAAACGTGCGAATCTGAAGTGTGGAGGAAAAACATGAACAACGCGACAATTACTGACGCAGCAACTGGCAAAGAACGAAGCATCAAAATCCTCATCGTTGAGGACGACCGTGGCATCTCTGATTTTATTATTCCTGAGCTTGAGCACGAAGGATTTATCACTCGGCTCGCAGAAACGGGCAGACAGGCGCTCGAAAAATTTGAATCCGAAAAGCCTGATTTGATTCTGCTCGATGTCATGCTTCCCGAACTCAACGGCATCGAAGTCTTACGCAGAATACGCGAAATCTCAAATGTGCCTATCATTCTTGAGACCGCACGCAGCGAGCCAATCGATCGAATCAACGGCTTGAACGCAGGCGCAGACGACTACATTCCAAAACCCTTTGAATTTGAAGAGCTCTTGGCACGAATCAATGCACTCTTCCGCCGAATCTCATTCTCTCAGCCGGAAGGGCAAACCGCGACCGAACTCCGCAACCTCAAACTGCACCCCGAAAAAATGGCATGCTCCATCAAAGACAATCTGATTCTGCTCTCAAAAACAGAATATCTCATGCTCCGGCTTTTTGTCGAATCACAGGGCAAAGTCTTGAGCCGAAACGACATCATCGTTGCGATTTGGGGCGAAGGACACTACATCGATGAAAACACTGTTGATGTGTATGTCGGCTATCTCCGCTCAAAAATCAGCAAATTCACCGACGAAGAATACATCAAAACGGTGCGTGGTACTGGCTACATGATGATTTAGGGCATCAGATGAAGCTCCGATTTCCGCGATTTTTCTCAGGCTCGTTTGCATTACGGCTTTCTCTTCGATTCATGTTCATCTTGATGATGGCAGTGATTTCGCTCTCGCTTGTCCTGCTTTTGTTCACGCGTTCAGTCGTCTTCGCAAGTCAAACGCTTGAATTACAGAAAGCCGAGCAAGCTATTTATCAGTCCGTGCAAAAAAACATCTTCAACGACACGCCGGGCAAATCGCTCACGACGCTCAAAGAGATTCCCTACTACATGACCTATCTCGTCTATGAAAGCGAAAACATGGAACTCATCGCCACGAACGACCCCTTCTTGCCTCTCCTCGAAGATACAAACGGAAGCGCAAAGACGCTATTCATCAAAGACTACTTTTTTGACGGCGATTTAAACATTCTCTACGTCGCTGAGTCGCATGTCATCTACGGAAAGACCTACATCGTTTCCGTCGCGCTCAATTTAGATAACGACTCGCTCGTAAAAACATTCATTGTTCTGCCGAAAGTGATTGGCGTTACCATCATTCCGATTCTGATTATCTCGTTCTTTGTGTCACTGCTCATCACCAAGCGGACGATTCGCCCCGTCATAAAGATTACGAAGACCGCGCAGTCAATCACGAGTGAGAATTTGGGCGAGCTTTTGCCGCTCAGCGAGTATGATGACGAAATCAACGAGCTTTCAAAAACATTCAACCGGCTTTTTAAGCAACTCAAGATTGATTTTGAGCGCGAACGCCGGTTTTCAAGCGATGTCTCCCATGAGCTAAACACGCCGCTTACGGTCATCATCGGACAGACAGGCTTGCTGCTCCGCTGGGGCAAGGACAATCCCGAACAGCTCGAAAAATCGCTCAACGCAATCAAGCAAGAGTCAAAATCGATGCAGGCAATTATCGCGAATTTGTTGCAGATGTCGCGCATTGAAAGCGGGCGCGTCAAGCCGAATTTTTCAACGATTTCGCTCAAAGATTTGTTCGCGCGCCTGTCAGACGAAGTTTCAGCACTTTCTGCCGATTCGCACATCACGTACGAAATCCAGCAGCAAAAGCGCGACGACATTCCTCTCACCACAGACAGCGAGATGCTGCATCAGATTCTCACCGTACTGATTTCAAACAGCGTCAAATTCTCGGGCGGAACATGCGAAATCCAATTGCGCGCACAAAAAACAAAAAATGCCGTCATCATTGAAGAGATTGACGACGGCCCGGGCTTTGTGGAAGAAACATTGCCGCACATTTTCGAGCGGTTCTATCGCGGAGACGAAGCGCACTCACGCAAAGTAAGCGGCTCAGGACTGGGGCTTTCCATCGCCCAGACGCTTATCACTGCGCTCGGCGGCACGATTCGTGCACAAAATGCAGAGCCGCACGGCGCACAGTTTACGATTGAGATTCCCCTTTCTGAGTAGCGAGGCTGTTTAAATATTCGCGGCTCAAATTCTCGTGGTCTTTGAGCATTGCGTAGGGAACGCCGTATGCCTTTTCAACCTCGTCGCGCGTGAGGACTTCTTCGGGCGTGCCGAGAGCCATGTCGCGGTTGGGGTAAAAAAGCAGCACAGTGTCGGCGTATTTTTTTGTCAAATCAAGCTCGTGCATTGAAATGTAAATAGTCGTTCCCGTTTTGTGGACGAATTCCTTAAGATAGGCGAGCGCGTTTTCTTTTTGGTAATTTTCGAGCGCAAAAAGCGGCTCGTCCATAAAAAGCGACGCACTTCCGTACAAAATGCCGAACGCGAGCAGAACGCGCTGAATTTCGCCTTTACTCAATTTTGTGAGCGGATGCTCCAAGACATTCTGCAATTCAAAGACATCGATAACTTCATCAAGAAGACTGTAATTTTGGGTGGTGAGCGAAGTCGAACCACGGATTGCCTGTGCGTTTCCTTTGAGCGCACCGTTCTGATACACGAACGAAAGAAGCTCGCTCACTTTGTCTTCGGTCTCAAATTCCATGTTCTGATAAATCACCGAGGCGAGCAGATTTTTTTGCTCATCGCCGAGTGTGGCGGGATTTTGCCCCAAGAGCGAAACTGTGCCGCTTTCTGGCGTGAGGCGACCGCTTGCCAAAAGCATGAGCGTTGACTTTCCGCAGCCGTTCTGCCCGACAAAACTCACGAAGCCTTTGGGAAGCTCCGCCGAAAAATGCTCAAAAACCGGCTTTGGCTCAATCTGTTTGCCGTTTTCGTCCAAATCGCCCTCAACGGCAGGATATGTAAAAGTGACATCGTTAAATTCGAGAAAATTCATATTTTAAAGATAATGAAAACGCTACCAAAAGTCCATAAAATCGGCTAAAATGAGCCCATGTCTTATGAAGTAACTGCGACCCGTCGCCGACCTCAGGCTTTTGAGGCTTTGGCTGGTCAGGAATTTGTTGCCGAAACGCTCAAAAATGCGATTCAATCACAGAAAATTGCTCATGCCTATCTTTTTTCAGGTCCGCGTGGTTGCGGAAAGACCTCAACCGCCCGCATTTTGGCAAAGGCTTTGAACTGTGCGAACGGGCCGACTGCGACTCCGTGCGGAAAGTGCCAGCAATGTTTGGAAATCACCAAAGGCGCGAGCACTGATGTCATCGAAATCGACGGTGCTTCAAATACGAGCGTAAACGATGTGCGCCAGATTAAGGACGAAGTGCTTTTTCCGCCGCAGAGCAGCCGCTACAAGATTTACATCATCGATGAGGTTCACATGCTTTCGACCTCGGCGTTCAATGCGCTTCTCAAAACAATCGAAGAGCCGCCACCATACTGCATTTTTATCTTCGCGACCACTGAATTGCAAAAAGTTCCCGCTACGATTAAGTCCCGCTGTCAGCAATTCAATTTCCGACTCGTGCCGATTGAGCGTGTAAAGCAATTGCTCGCCGAAGCCGCTGCTGAAATCAACATTCAGGCAGACGATGAAGCCCTGTACTGGGTCGCGCGGGAATCCACTGGCTCAGTGCGCGATGCGTACACGCTTTTTGACCAAGTTGCCGCATTCAGCGGCGACCACATCACGTACGATAAAATCCGTGACAAACTCGGTCTTGTGGGCGTTGACCGCCTGAACGCGATTTTTGAGGATGCCGCGCAGAACAAAACACAGGACGCGCTTTTAAAAATCGACGAATTCTTGCAGAACGGTGTTTCAATCGAGCAATTTATCGTAAACTGCACAGATTATTTGCGTTCGCTTCTTTTAATTCGCGCGGGAATCACAAAGGAAGCCCTGCTCGGTCAGTCTCGCGAGCGATATTCTGGGGTCGTGTTGCAGGCGTGGAATCCGATTCAGCTTGAACGAGCACTTTCGATTCTCTTGCAGCTTTACCGCGATATTCGCTATTCGCTTTCTCCGCGATACGAGTTGGAATTGGCTTTTTCTCGGCTTAGCTGGCTCAGCCAGTATGTTTCTCCGAGCGAAGTCAAAAAGGCGATTGACGAGGCAAAAAATCTGTTGATGCAGGGAAGCCACTCCACGCCCGCACAGAACGCGCCACAAATGCAACAAATTCAGCAAAATCGGACAATTGTCACACAGACTGCCCAAAATTCGCAGAATCCGCAAAATGCACCGCAATCAGCAAATCCGTATCTTAACCGCGTAATTACGCAAATGCCTGGAAGCGAGCAAGCCCAGAGTGCGCCGAATTCCGCGCCACGCAATATTTTCGCGCCACCGCCGCAGAATCCCGCTCCGCAGGCAGGTGCTCCCGCACAGTCCGCGCCCCCACAAGCAAACCCATTTGCGCCAAGTGCACCTTCCGCACCGCAATTCGCAACGAGCGTTCCGCCCGACATGGGCACTATGACTGAAGATTTTGCGCCGCCTGACCCCACGCCAACTTCGGCTACGCTCAGTGACCAACCAGCTTCGACATCATCTTTTAGCTACGGCGGAGCTGTGCCGCCTCAACAAACAGCGGCACTGCCCCAGAATCAAAGCGACTCGGATTTTAGAAGCCTTGCAATCAAAGAGCTTTCTATGCGCGACCCCATGCTCGCAAGCTCTCTCTATCAGACGGGCGCATGGGTCAAAACGGGAAATACCGTCACCACGCAGGTCTCGTCGAGTTTTTTGAAAATGCAGCTTGATTCCCATGCGAAAAACATCTCGCAGTTTCTCTCGGAACTGTACAACGAGCCACTTCAATTTGAAGTCACGCTCAAGCAAATAACGACAACGCCTGTTGAGCAGACCGCGCCCGTGCAAGTAAAATTGCTCTGCGATGTGTTCAAAGGTCAGATTGTCGGTCACTCAAAAAAGACAGAGCAAGAAATCGCCGCCGAAAACGCTCAGCGGGCAAGCGAACAAAGCGCACACCCGAGCGAAACGAACGATGAAACCGATGATACAGAAGAAGAATAAATACAGGAGACTACCATGAATCCATTTGATATGGTGAAAAACCTCAAGAATCTTGAGGGAACGATGAATACGATGAAGGAAGAGCTGGCGCAGATTTCTGAGACTGGCTCTTCGGGCGGGAATATCGTGCAGGTCACGCTGAACGGCAAATTTGAGGTCACGGCGGTAAAGCTCGACCCGATTGCCGTTGACCCGCGCGATGTGCAGATGCTTCAGGATTTGATTGTCGCCGCGCATCATGCCGCAATGGACAAAGTACAGGAAAAAATCAAGGAAAAATCCGGCTCTCTGCTCGGCGGATTGAATATTCCTGGTCTGTAAGGCACCAAAATGACTGCGATTGACGAACTCACCGATTCATTTTCGCGCTTGCCCGGAATCGGAAAAAAATCTGCGGGCAGGCTCGTGAATTTTATTCTCAAAGCGGATTCCGCGTGGATTGCCCGATTTGCAAATCAGCTTGCCACGCTCCAAGACAAGATTCACGCATGTTCGGTCTGCGGTGCATGGACGGAAAGCGACCCGTGCGCAATCTGCTCGAATCCGCTCCGCGACCAGAGCATTATCTGTGTGGTGGAGCAGCCGCAAGATGTGGCGACGATTGAAAGCTCGCACGAGTTTTCAGGGCTGTTCCATGTGCTCGGCGGCGTAATTGCCCCGCTTGAAGGAGTGGGACCTGACCAGCTTCGCATTGCGGATTTGCTGGAGCGCGTGAAAGGTGGCACGGTCAAAGAAGTGATTTTGGCAACGAATCCCACTGTGGAAGGCGACACCACCGCGCTCTACATTCAGCGGCTTCTTTCAGAAATTGAGGGCGTAACGGTCACACGCCTTGCAAGCGGCTTGCCTGTGGGTGGCGACCTTGAATACGCGGACAGGCTCACGCTTGCGCGAAGCTTCCGTGGAAGAATGAAATTCTAGTGCTTTTTACAGCATTCTGAGCAGCCCGTAATCATCACATGCTTTTTGCCTTCGGTGCGGTTAAAGAGCCGCGCTATCAGCTCGCCGTCTAAGGGAACTTCTTTTCCGCAGACGGGGCAGATGCGTTTTACGCCTGGCTCGGGCTTTGGGTAGCAGTGCGGGCAGCCGTGCACGGTCATGCGCTGGTCGGCGGTGGTCATGGGGCGGTAAATGCGCGAGAACATATCTTCATTTTTGGCGAGCGGGGTCGAGCAGAGCGGGCAGCGGACGAATTCAATCGCGCCGTTCTCGGTTTTTTGCGTGCGGAGCGCATTGTTCTTCGGCTCAGGGCGAGTCTGCATCTTCTTGAATTTCATAAAAAACATGAGCGCGAGCACTAAAATCACTGCGCCGACGAACAAAAAGAAATAGTCCATGTTTTATTATCGAATTCTTACGGAATTTGTTTTAAATATTTTGAGAGATGTGCTATACTGTTTTCGCTATTTGCGCAAATTAAAGATTTGGAGCATAAGAAGTTGGAGCGACTCAATCAGCGGAGAATCAGTGACATAAGTTTCATCATCGATAAAGATTTAAATGTCAAAGATGGAAACCGTTCGTTTCTTAATCTTCTGCACAAGACTGATTTCGATTTAAACATTTCATACATTCTCGAAGAATCCGACGCAAAAAATCTCCGTTTCTACCTTGAGAATTTTGACGACACGCTTTTTCAGCACAATTTTATCGCAAACATCCGTCCTCAAGAAAATTTCATCTCCTGCATTCTTACCATCACGCGTGAGGGCGAGAATTTCAAAATTGTCATCGAGGAGCTTTCTTACTCGCGTTCACTGCTTGACCGCGCATTGCTCGACAGCCGTGAGTTCACCGCGCTTCTCCAGAATTTTGACGCATATTATTTCACCTATGACGGCGCAAAGTTCGTCCTCAAAAACACAAAAGACTTAACAACGCTCGTAAGCGGTCCAATTGATGCGTTCCGTGAATTCTTTCCGCAGACATTCAAATTGAATTTCGCGCACAACGATAGCAAATCACAGTTCGATGCCATGCTTGAAGACATCAAAAAATTTGAATCGAACCGCTACTACTCATTCTTACAAGCAAACAAGCAATTGCTCACCGTGCACACGCTCAAAACGAGCACACGAAGTTCATCGCTCATTGTCGCCAGCGTCCAAACAAGCAAAAAATCTGATGTCGTAACAAATCTTTACAACGAGCAAAAAGACGGTCTCACCGGGCTGTACAACAAAAAAGCAATCACTGAGCTTGCCATCAAAAAAATCGATGAAGACAAAGCCCCGTGCGCACTCATCATCATTGATGTCGACAAATTCAAAGAGTGCAACGACACGTACGGACACATTTTCGGGGACCGAGTGCTCACCGCTGTTGCCACCTGTATTCAGGACTCAATCAAGGGTGCGGGCATGGCTGGTCGTATTGGTGGCGATGAATTCCTCGTCATTCTTGACCGCACAAACGAAGATGACATCCGAAACGTTACTCGCAATATTCGCACGGGCATACAGTGGAGCATCACGAACGTTGAGCCGGGCAGCATCGTCACCTGTTCAATGGGAATCGCAAAATTCCCAGAGCAGGCAAAATCATACAACGAGCTGTTTGAACTCGCCGACAAATGCTTGTACATCGCAAAATATCGCGGGCGCAACTGCTACATCATTTACAAGCCGGAAATCCACGACAAAATTCTCATCGAGAACCAGCAGATTGATGACAGGGTCGTCTCGGGCAAATTCTTTCAGGAAAACGTTGATTCTCTGCTCGAAATCCATGATTCAATTTATGCAATCAAAAAAAACGACACGGAATCGCTCCGTACCGTACTCAAAAAAATCATCGGTTTTATCAACATCAGCAAAATCACAGTGTACGACGAACACTTTAACATCGTCTGCGTTGCCGCCACGAACGAGAACGATACCGTTGACGCGCGTTCCGGTCAGTTTACCGACGCATATTTTTCATATTTCAACGAATTCGGCTTTCTCCACTTCGACAACACGAATGTGCTCAACTCAATCGACGCAAGCCGATATGAGATTTACCGCTCAAAGGACATCGCCTCAACTATCGAAGTGCTCTGCAAAGACGACTCTGGTGCGGTCAAGGCACTCGTTTGCTACGATGTTTACAAGCCAGCGCGCACATTCAAAAAAGAGACAATCACACAGGTCATTGTTTGGGCGAATTTAATCACCCGAAAACTATAAATGGCACTGTTACCAAATCTAAAAAACAAAACAGAGGTCAGATTATGAAGATTTTAGTAATCGGAAGTGGCGGTCGCGAGCATACAATCGCATGGCGGCTCGCACAGTCAAATCGTGTCGATGAAGTCATCTGCGTGCCAGGAAACGGCGGCACCGCACACGAAGCAAAATGCCGCAATATTGATCCAAAGGAACACAAAGAGACCGAAAATCTTTCATTCGTTGAAGCAGTCACCAAAATCGCGCAAGCCGAAAAAGTCGATTTTGCCGTCATCGGTCCGGAAGACCCGCTCGCCGAAGGAATCGCCGATGCTCTGTGGAACGCGGGAATCCCGACGGTCGGTCCAAAGGCAAAGGGCGCGGCGCTCGAAGCCTCAAAAGATTTGTCTAAAATCTTCATGAAAAAATACGGAGTCGCCTGTGCCGACTCAGAAACATTCACCGACAAAGAAAAAGCCCTCGCCTACGTGCGCGAAAAAGGCGCGCCCATCGTCATCAAGGCGGACGGCTTGGCGGCAGGAAAGGGCGTTGTCGTCGCAAAAACGCTCGAAGACGCCGAAAAAGCCGTTGAAGAACTCACGGCAAATCTCGGAGATGCAGGCAAAAAGCTCGTCATCGAAGAATACTTGCAGGGCGTTGAGATTTCTGTGCTCGCCGCAGTGAGCGTCACCGAAGAATCAGCGAAAAACGGCACGGCGTGCATTAAGGCATTCTTGCCCGCGCGAGACCACAAACGCTTGCTCGACGGCGCGCAAGGTCCGAATACCGGCGGAATGGGCGCAGTCTGCCCGCTGAGCGATGTCACCGCGGAGACGATGGCGGCATTCGAGGCAAACATCTTGCAGCCAACGCTCAACGGTCTCATCGCCGAAAAAATGGACTACCGCGGATTTATCTTTTTCGGGCTTATGATTACAAAAGACGGACCAAAGGCACTCGAATACAACGTGCGCCTGGGCGACCCCGAAACACAGGCAGTGCTTCCGATGATGGATTTTGACTTCGCCGAACTGTGCGAGGCTATCATGAACGGCACGCTGGGCACGTTCCAAATGAAATGGAAGACTGGCTTTCAGGTTGCGCCTGTCGCAGTCAGCGGCGGCTATCCGTACAAATACGCGAAAGGCAAGGTCATTACGCTCGCACAGAACATCATCGATGCAGCGGGAGCAAAAGTCTTTATCGCCGGTGCAATCAACGACCGACGCGCAAAAATACCCACGCTTATCACGAGTGGCGGGCGCGTCCTTGCATGCTCGGCTCACGGCGATACGTTCGATGACGCATGGCAAAAAGCATACGAAGCGATGGCTGGCGTAAAATTCGACGCAATGTTCTTCCGAAAAGACATCGGATTGCCCGGCGCGGCGGAGAGCAATTAAAAAAAATCGGTGCCGAGTCATGAAAAAGAACGGGGCTTTATCGTTACTACTGTTGCTTTTCTTGTTTCCTCTTTCAGCGGGCGTTGAAGTGTCGCCGACCATTCATGTGTTTCCGATGACACCGGCGCAATACGAAACGTTTTCTTTTGACAAAAGCAATTACGCGACGAAATCCCCCGATGTGGCGCTTTCGGACGCAATCACGTACGGCATTGAGCTGTCGGCGGTATTTTATTTTCTTCCGCTGACTCAGCACATTGAACTGGGATTGGGCGGTACTGGCGGCGTAAGTTTTTTGAACTACAGCTCAAAAAATCTCCCGAATCGCCTAGAGGAAACCCTGTCGGCAACTTCTTTTTTTGCAAAACTCGGTCCGTCTCTCCGCTTCAATTTTAACGAAAAAAATTCCATCGCCTTTACACCGATGGTTTCGTTCTGCACTACGCGGTTTGATGACTATACGAGTGGAGAATCCGAAGATAGAGTCTCGCTGTCCGGCAAAGGAACGTTTTTGTCGCTGATTCTTGCGTATAAACGGTGGTTTTCAAATAAAAGACCCGTGCGGCTCGGTTTGAACATGGGCGCAACGCTCGATTTTCCGATACGTGATTATCTTCGCGCAGATTTTTCGAGGTCTGCCGAACATTCCGCTGATGATTACATCCGCTACAAATCTGATTACGGCATTTCGGCAAAAGTATTCTTCGGAATCTGCATGAATTTCGGAAACCGAAGTATCGATAAAAAGCACGCCGTGCTAGGAGAAAGCTCATGAGAGATACAATTCATTGGACGTGGAAACGAATCATCGGCACGATTTTTGGGATTTTGGGAATCGGAACACTCACTTCCTGTTATGGCGTTCCCGAAGATATCGAGTACTATGACATCGGTGGCAAAGTAAAAGGCAAAATCGACGGCACAGAACAGCCGATAAAAGGCATTGAAGTCGCGCTTCGAGGAGTGTCCTCGACCTATGGGAGTGATGTTTCCCGCTCAAGCGCGACAAACCGCAACGGCGAGTTTTCTTTCTCAGACCTTACGTCAGGAACGTACACCGTGACGTACATCGATGTTGACGGCACTGACAACGGTTCTTTCAAAACAGCCTCAAAACAAATCGAGCTTCCCGGCAGCAATCTGGACTTGAACATAACCCTCGAAGAAAACGAGTAAGCGGAGCGGCTAGAAATCCTTGCTTGCCAGAACTCTGTCCGTGTTTTCATGCTCATCGTTTAATTCAACGGAATTCCCATGACGGACAAGTTGTAATTGTCAACTGCGGTGGCTCGGTATGATTGCGCTGTCATACCCGAAATCACAGCAAACAAAAAACAGCCCACCGAGCACGCCGCGCCATAATACGCCATGTCGTCCCAGCCTTTGTCAACTGCGTGATATGTCACTGCAAGTGATGTGCAAAATCCCGCGAAAAACGCATAGTCAATTGCTGTCCACACATTTTTCTTGACGAGGACGGTCTTGTTTTCGGGAACGGTCTTGAGAAGTTTATTCAGCTTGCTATATGAAATATTTGTGCCATCAGACAATTTGTAATCGAATACTTGAAAAAATCCTGCCCGATGAAGCACGAGAAATGGCGCATCTTCCGAAGCAATTTGAAACACAACATCTGAGTGCGCGGAAGCCTGCTCCGTTTTCGCTCCAGAAACTACTTCCGCTTCCTGCGCATACAAACAAAAAAACAACGAAAGAAAAGAAATTGAAATTAGTTTTTTCATAATTAAATGCTCCTATTTGTTTAATTTTTTTTGTTTGACTTATGAATTAGTGACTACTGATACCGTTGTAACTTCCATAAGCCGTATGTCCAACAGTACCACCAAAACAATGACGTCCTGAATCTGTATTTGTGTTTTCAGATTCTATCGCATCAATTTGTTGCTCTTCTTCTGAAATTGAAGCCGAACATCCGAACTAGAACAATCCGACAATAAAAATTGTTCCAAAAAAGATTTTTTTTAGAACCTTTTTCATATCAGTTCCTCCTTCTTATAAAATCTGTAGACAATTTTAAGATCGAGGAATCTAATTCACCATAGCATTTTACGCAAATTTTGAGATTTCTCAGGATTTTAAGGACTTAAATTTAGATAAAAACGATTTTTTATAATTTTATTCCAAAGTTTTCTCTTACCTATTTTTTCCATAATTCAAATTATCAAATTCTTTCATCGCCTCAATAATGATAAACGCTTGTGATAAACATTTCTTTCCGTCTTCAATCTTTCCAAGTTTCACCAAAGAATATCCTTTATTAAAAACCTGATAAGGAAAAGTGGTAAGTTTTCCGTAACGAATACAAACATCAATTCCTTTTTCACACAATGGAATGACTTTTTCATCTTCGTTAGCCCTTCCATACCAATTTTCTAAATTAAAAAGAGTAACAGGATAATTTTTCGCCTTTTTTTCGATAAAATACAGTGTTCTAGAAATATTGTTGAGAATCAGCAATTCTGTGCGAGTCAAAAAAACGCGTATTCGGCAGTTTTCCAAGTTCATAATCTTTTATGCTTATCCGAAGTAGTTCTTCGAGCAGGTCAGTGATTTCAAATTTGCCCGTTGCAATCATGTCGTTAATTTTGTATTCAAGATTTTCGCGCTTAAAATCAGTTTTACTCATAGGAATGGCGCTCGCGGGCAGGTTCATGCCCATTCTGCTAAAAAAGGCTTCTACAAGTTTTCGCCCAAAATCGGCTCGATTGTGCCGGCGACAACGCGACTTTCTTCTAACGTTTTTATAACATTCTGCAAATCAGATTGACGGTTTGCAAAACCTTTTCCAATCATTATTTTCCCAAAATTCGATAAACTCGAAGAGATTTATTGCCAGAAACGCTTAGCTTAGATACGCCTTCTTTTATTGAATATCTTAGTTCTGTAACATCAAGCCCTTTCACTATTGATTTTGAGCCAACTTCTTTTATTTCTGAATTATCTTGATATATCAAGGAAATTCCTGTGGTTGTTGACTCATCTGCGATTGAAGATACATAAAGCGTGAGCGTCAGAGAACAAAACGAATTTATAATAATTTCGCCACTGTCTGCCTCGATACACAATGCTTCTACCTTGTTCGCTTCATTTAATGAATATGTTACGCCCCCACTTGTTGTTATGATATTTTTCCGTCGCTCAGAAAAATCAAAGACAAAATTCTGCGCACTGTCCCCCTCGGATACAGAAAGCTCACTGCACTCATCTTCGATTATTACATCAAAACAATATCCCAGCTCCAAAGAACCTTGCGGAGGTTCACATCGACTATGCGATTTGGAAGTTGACGTTTCCATTGAGCAAGAAGTCAAAATAATGAGGAAAAGAATTGGATAGAGAAATATGATTTTTAGCATCTTCAATTTGCGCAATCTAAAAAAACACTTGTACTCTTTTACAGAAAATCCTCTAAGAAAGCACAAGTGATACATGAGCTATTCGGTCACGGTAAAATCAGTTATGGTGATATTCACCCCGCCACTATCAGCACCAATCGGGGCATCACAATTACCGCACCACTTAATATCTTCATTGAGAATTGATGGGTAAGTCAGTCCGCCAGTTTTTAAATATTTCACAGAAAATGAAATCCCCAAGTCTTTATTTTCTTCATTTTTTATTACTTGCCAGTGTTTTTCAAAATAATCATATACGTCTGTTATCGAACTGAAAGTCTGTAAATACTCTAAATCCCTTGAATCTTCAGTAGAGTAAGTTGCTTCACCATCTTTTACAGTTACTGTAACAGGTTTCTGATACGATACACGGTCAAGACGAAAATCATAAGTAAAACTGTACTCATCAGGCTCCACCCATGCGGCACGATTTACAGAAAAGGTTTTATAATCTTTGAATTCCGTGTATGGCTCATTGGTTTCTTCGGTACATGAGGTGAGGAAGAATACGAGTGCGGCTGATAACATGGTTAATAAAACTGAAACTGATTTTTTCATAAGAGTGCCTCCTTTTTAGTACGATTTATTCGTATACATTTATAAAAATTCTTTTTTCATAACTTAATGCGCTACGTCCACCTTTTGCATTAAAACTCCAGCCGTCTTACTGAATATTCAAAAGATGGACACATCCCCATTCATAAGAATCAACTCCTTTCTCTGCTTTTCTCGTGAAAGCCCTGCCTCCAACAAAAACAATATAATTTCCTTTTTTTTGAGGAATCAAATCAAATTTTTTTATTATTTTTGTATTTTCAGTTATGGCGCAAGAAAGTATTTTATTCGTGACGTTTTCTCCTAATTCATCATACACTAATATATTGTCATAAAGATCTTCACTTTTCCAGTCGTCAGAAAAACACACAGATATATAAAATTCATATTTATGAAATTTTTCAGAATCAAGGGTAAAAGAATGCGTTAGAGATATTGAATCTGATAAGCCGTAAACTTCTTTTTCAGGCTCGATAGAAGAGTCAATATTTTCCAAGATAATTCGTTTCCCAAAAGGATCTACCGGACCGCAACTTGTAAAAAATAAACTTGAGATAAATAAAAAAAGCAAAACAAAATTTTTCATGCACTTATCGCCCTTTTAATTAGCCTTGCCAAAGTGAACTTGGCAAGGCTAATTATTTAATCGTGATTCGCTTCCAATGTCTTTTTAACATTCTGCAAATCAGAGTGACGGTTTGCAATTCTTACCAAAGCGTTCGAAAAATTGTTTAAATTGTTTACATTCAAACTCGTCAAAGCTCTGAATAATTGGTTGTAAGTATAACCGCCAGTGAAATCTATATCATCTTCATTTGAAGTGTCAATCAAATCATATAAACCACCGTAATAAAAATAAGGTTTTGACTTATCAATTTCTTCATTTGAGTTTTTATCTAACAATCGGTATTCTAGCCTCTTCAAATAATCAATAGGCAAGCCCTTCCATGTAAAACTTTTCTTCGGATATTTCCATGCCATAATGTAATTTCCAGAGAAATATCCCCAGCTTTCGATTACTTTAATTAAATCTGTTCCGCCATTGTTATAGCAGTTGTCGAAAGGATTTTCACCACGAAGAGCAGTCTTTATCCAACCGGACGCCATATCTCCATATTCTTTACTCCATACTCGCCGACCGTCTGCTCCAAGCCCAAAGTAGTGTGAAGCGTGTGAAAGTTCATGGAACATATGTGAGTAAATATCTTCGGTAAGAGCCTCGTCTGTGGCATTTTTCCTTCCAATCAGAATGTCTGGTGTAAAAACCTTGTCACCCGAAGGAATGGGAATTCCCAAAATGTTTGTAATAGAACTGCTCATGGACGGAAGAGCCGTGCCGCTCGTATGCCTCAATAACGGCGCACACGCACCGGTCATACCATAGATTGTCCATATACTCAAATTTGTAGGCGTTGTTATTCCGTTTATTTTGCAATAATCACAATAATCACTGTATGCATTCAAGATTGTTGCACATTGCTTATTGAATCCTCCTTTGATTCTTATATTCAAATCAGAAATTCCTTCTATCCAATGCCAGTCTTCATAATAAACGGCACTTGCAAAAAGAGCGTTGAGATACTCAGGAGCGTTCACGGTTATATTTGAATTCTCAAAAACAAGCATTATTTGAACCTTACCGCCGACAGAGGTATAGGCTCTGGGAATAGAGAATTTCCCATTTTTGTCTGTGACATCATTTCCAAAAACTCCGAGTTGCTGAGACACAACTTTCACGCCCTTTACAGGAACATATTCACCCGTTATTGTGTCTAAAACTTGCACTTTTCCACTTGGTTTGTTCGCAATATATTTTTTGAAAAATTTTTTTATCTTTTTCCAAAGTCCTCGGCTTGCATCATCTTCAACATCAACAGTCAAATACCCATCTTCAGGAATTTCAAGTCCTTCTGCAGAAAGAATCGCAATATCTTCTTCATCAAGATACATCTCATCGATGACTTCAACACTAAGCCCCTTTTCCACGACCTCATTATAATCCTCAATCGGCTTCATCAGATAAAACCACGGGCACTCACCTTCTGAAAGTTCTGGGTCTTTGTAAAACATACCGCCTTCAAGAATTTCACGGTCAAGCGGAATAATGCTCAAAAACTCGAATTTCTCGTACAGCCACTTAAGAGTGTCTGCGTTTTCGGTTCGGCATCGGAAATACATGTAATTTGCCACAAGCTCTTCACCAGCCGCCGCTCGTGACTGCGCCGCCGCCAATGTGAACAAATTTTCAATTTTATCACCGAGCACGATTTCTGAGTTGATGTTCTCAGTGGCAGAAACCGACTCGTGGGCTTCGTAAGCATTTTCTCTTCCTGTAGCAATATCGCTACAACCAACCAATAAGGCACTTACCCCTGCCAAAATTGCTGTTATAATCTTCTTCATACTTTTATTCTCCTCGTTTTTAATTTTGTTTAATTTACTTTTTCTTATCACTGTGCGGCACTAGAGTGATTTCCGCGACCATGACCACGACGGCTATTGCTGCTGTTAGAAATACTATCGCCCCCGGTACGTCCATAATGACCACCAAAACCACAGCGCGTTGAGTCAAAAACCGTATTCTCCGCCGATTCCTCAAGGATTTGCTCTTGCTCATCTTCGGAAATCGCATCCGAACAACTCATGAATATAGTTGCCGTTGTAAAAGCCGCAACCAAAATTACTGTCTTAACAATCTTTTTCATAATCATATCCTCCTGTTTTTTATGAAACTAAGAATATTCTAAGATTGCTAAAACGCGGTCACCATAGCATTATACGCAAATTTTCAGAAAACTTATGGTTATTCAGACTAAAATTTGAACAATAAAGTTTTTTTTACATATCTATTCCAAGATTTTCTTTAAGCCATTTTTTGCCGTATGTTATATCCTCAAACTTTTTCATTCGATTTAGTATGGTGAATGAATCTTCAAAACACTCTTTCCCCTCACTAATTGCCCCTAGCTTTACAAGCATACAACCTTTATTGAACAGATGAAAAGGAAATAACACAAGTTTCCCGTATCGAATACAACAATCAAGCGCAATATCACAATACGTGAGAGTTTTTTCGTAATCGCCGCTTTCTCCTCGCAATCCGTACCAATTCTCAAGGTTAAACAAAATCACGGGATAATTCTTCGCCTTTTCTTCTTCGCTCATAATCCCCTTTTCAAAATACGCTCGAAGAAATTCCATGAGCTCAATTGCCATTTCTTTCTCCCCGATAAAATAAAACGTTCTCGAAATATTGTTGAGAATAAGCAACTCAGTTTTGGTGAGCAAACGTGCATGTGGAAGAGAGTGCAATTCATAATCTTTTATGCTCAGTTTTAAAGCCTCTTCATACTTTCCGAGAGCCTTTTTACCATCATGCTTAAAGAAATCTTCTGCCATTGTCTTGAAGAACAAATAGAACTGAGTTTCAAGGGTATCAAGTCCATCACCGCAATTCTTATATTCTTCAAGTAAATCAAAGATTTTAAAGTCACCATTTGCAACGAGCGCATTAACTTTGTATTCGATATTTTCCCGCTGAAAATCAACCTTTGTGACTGGAACGCTTTTATTCATCCCCATCTTGCTGAACAATGCCTCGACGAGTTTGCGTCCGGGAACTTGCGCACCGCTCTCAATGCGCGAAAGAGTGGAAACTGCGCATAAACCGAAGCAGAGTTCTTCTTGCGAAATCTTAAGCCGTGTCCGATATTCTTTGATGATAGTTCCGATGAGGTAGTTTTCCATATGAAAAGTATACCGCACCTTTTTCAAAGTATAAAATTCAAAATTTGCCCAAAATGCTATGGACATATGACACAGGCAGTTTTAAAATACAACAGAGTCTTTACATCAAGAGGAAACGTCATGAAAAAACAGGTTCTTTTACTTCTTATCGCCGCCTGTGCGCTTGTTTCTGCGTGGGCAGACAAAACAACCGTTCATTCTATTCATCTTTCCGTGTCGATTGAACATCAGAATTGGACAGACGAAGGCTACAGTGACAATCCTGATTTTTGGGGAATTGACGCAAACTGGAATATGATGAGCGTTCGTGACAGCGGGTTTTCGTTCATCATTGGGCTTGGAGCGGGTGCAACAAAAGTAGACTGGAACAATGATTTTTACGGAAATGTTGATCCGTCGGGAGCTGACTTCAATTTTAAGCTCGGAATCGGATACGCACCGATTCATAAAGAGGACATGATTTTCGCGCTCCACGGCTTTTGGGCGCTCGACATGAAACTCTTGACCGCTTCGGCTTCGTACTATGACGTCGACACCTACTGCGAGTCAGATTTCTTGATGCTCGACACCGTAAACGTTCTCGGTATAGACGGTGTTTTTGCCATGAAACTGTCGGACTCGTTCGGAATTATGGCGGGGCTTGACATCTCGACGAACCTGTTCGGCATAGTGTTCTACGACAGCGACTTGCACGACTCGGACGATGACGGCGGCAATTTTTGGGGATTTGGCGTACCGTTCGGGAAAGTCAATGTCACTCCCCGAATCGGTATCTGCTGGATTCTTAACTAAGCAAGCTGATTACACTCTAAACAGCAGGTCGGTATACGACGGATACGGCTTGTACTTTTCGCCCAAAATCGGCTCGATTGCGTCGGCGACGGCGCGGGTGGCTTCCATCTGCGGAATCACTTTGTCCACATAGAATCGCGCTTGCTTCGGCACATCGCTTATGCTACACGCTTGGTCGTGGATTTTTTCGAGCTTCTGCGCCTCACTGTCTAGTTTGTCCGCGAGCGTGGTGATTTTTTTGAGCACATTCGCCTGAGCCGTGCATTTCGCGCTTGGAACGACCGCCGCCACGCGAGACGCGCTTTCTGCAACATCGCCCATGAACGCGTAGCTTGCGGGCAGAATGTCCTTGTAAATCATGTCGAGCATGGTGTTCACTTCGATGTTGAGCACTTTCGAGTATTTTTCGAGTTTGACTTCGTGGTGACTCTTCATCTCGGTTTCGGTGTACACGCCGTATTTGCTGAACATTTCGACATTCTGTGCGTCGAGGTAGTGTTCCATTGCATCGGGGAGCGTTTTGAGGTTCAAAAGCCCGCGTTTTTCGGCTTCTTTTACCCATTCGTCATCGTAGCCGTTGCCATTGAAGATGATTTTTTTGTGCTCGATGATTTTTTCTTTGATGAGATTCTGCAAATCCGTGTTCAAATCCGTTGATTTTTCAAGACGATTTGCAAATTCGTCGAGTGTTTCGGCGACAATCGTGTTCAAGATGACATTCGGACCTGAAATTGAAAGCGACGAGCCGAGCGAGCGGAATTCGAATTTGTTTCCCGTGAACGCGAACGGTGAGGTACGGTTTCGGTCGGTCGTGTCCTTTGGAATCGTCGGCAAAACTGAAACGCCAATCTGCATTTTTTCGTGAGATTTTTGGCTGTACGGCGAGCCGGTTTCGATTGAATCCAAGACTGCCTGCAATTCATCGCCGATGAACATTGAGATAATCGCCGGCGGTGCTTCGTTCGCGCCAAGTCGGTGGTCGTTTCCGGCACTCGCCACGCTGTCGCGGAGCAAATCCTGATGCTTGTCCACCGCCTGAATAACCGCCGTGAGCATGAGCAAGAACTGTGCGTTTTCTCGCGGAGTTTCGCCCGGTTCAAGCAGGTTGAAGCCGTCGTCAGTGCTCATCGACCAGTTGTTGTGCTTTCCGCTTCCGTTCACGCCCGCAAACGGCTTTTCGGCAAGCAAGCAGTACAAGCCGTGCTTCAAAGCGACTTGCTTCATAAGCTGCATGGTGAGCTGGTTCTGATCTGCGCTCAAATTCGTGGTCGTAAAAATCGGTGCCATTTCGTGCTGTGCGGGCGCGACTTCATTGTGCTTAGTCTTACTAAGAATTCCGAGCTTCCACAACTCTGTGTCTAAGTCCGCCATGAATTCGGCAATGCGCGGCTTGATTGAGCCGTAATAGTGGTCGTCCATTTCCTGTCCCTTAGGCGGCATTGAGCCGAAGAGCGTTCGACCAGTGAAAATCAAATCCTTGCGCTGTTCCCAAAGTTTTTTATCAATTAAAAAGTACTCCTGCTCAGGTCCAACCGTTGTAATCACGCGCTTGGCAGATGTGTTTCCGAAAAGGCGCAATATGCGGAGAGCTTGTTTGTTCAAGGCCTCCATTGAGCGCAAGAGCGGTGTTTTTTTGTCGAGCGACTCGCCCGTGTACGAGCAGAACGCCGTAGGGATATACAGCGAGCCGTCTTTTATGAACGCGTACGAAGTTGGGTCCCACGCCGTGTAGCCGCGGGCCTCAAAAGTTGCGCGGATTCCGCCAGAGGGGAACGAAGAGCCGTCAACTTCGCCTTTGACCAGCTCCTTGCCCGAAAATTCCATGATGACGCCAGAGCCATTCGGAGAAATGAAAGAATCGTGCTTTTCGGCAGTGACTCCCGTGAGCGGCTGAAACCAGTGCGTAAAGTGCGTTGCTCCCTTTTCGATTGCCCAGTCTTTCATCGCGTTCGCAACCACATTCGCCACATCAAGTTCAAGCGGCGAGCCTTGCTGAATTGTCTTTCGCAATGATTTGTATGTGTCTTTGGGGAGACGAGCCTTCATCACATCGTCGTTAAAAACCATGCTTCCAAAAATTTCGGGTACGGTAACAGCCATTTCATGCTCCTAGTGTTCATTATGGCACCGCACGGATGCGGTGTAAAAGCAGGGAGAGAATTTTCGTTAGAAAATTCTCGTACGAACAGAAATTACAGGATGTAATTTCTGTTCGAATTCTCCTGTTTGCTTACTTTTCTTTATGTCGTTTGTCGAGTTCATTGTAGACATCTTGCCATGTGACGCCTTCTTTGTACATGAGCACGCTCACAAAATAGAGCAAGTCGGCGGCTTCCCAAATCACTTCATCTTTTGAGTCGGCATCATCGCACAACTCTTCGGCTTCTTCCATGACCTTTTCGCGCACTCGTTTTGCATCAAGCGTTGCCGTGTAGCTTCCGGGTCTGGGATTTGCGAATCGCTCTGCAATCGTTCCGTATAGTCGCTCAAGATTTGATTTTGCATCGGCTTCGCTTCCAAAGCATGTGAAGCTTCCTGTGTGGCACACGCCTCCGTGCGGGAAAACCGTAGCAAGAACCGTGTCGCGGTCGCAGTCAGCGCGCATTTTTATAAGCTCAAGGAAGTGACCGCTTGTTTCGCCTTTTGTCCAAAGCGTGTTTCGTGTGCGGCTGAAGAAAGTGAGTTTTCCGCTTTCAAATGATTTTTCGAACGCTTCCTTATTAGAATAGCCCATCATCAAAACTTCGCCACTCGGTGACTGTGCGATTACGGGAATCATGCCGTTCACCTTTTCAAAATTCAAGCAGCCGATGAACGCGTCTTTAAGATTCACTTTGCCCGTGTAGAGAGCCATTCCGAGCTGAACATCACAGCCTAAGTTTTCAAGTTCCGTAATCTGTTCGAGTGAATTCACGCCGCCTGCAACGACCACGCGGCACTTGACCGCCTCGCGCAATGCCTTGCAAGAAGCCATATCAGTGCCCTGCATACAGCCTTCCTTTTCGACGCAAGTAAAAAGAAGCTCCGAGCAGTATTTTTCGGCTTGTTTTGCGCCCTCAATGAGCGGAATATCGACCGTTTCCGTCCAGCCTTTGACCGCGATTTTCCCTTGAATCGAATCGACCGAAATAATCACGCGCTGTTTTCCAATCGTATTGCACAATTCTTCCAAAAACGCTTCGTTCAAGACAGATTCGCCCGCTTTTGGGCTTGGATTCCATGCCGCCGAGCCGATGATGACCTTCTCTGCTCCGAGCGAAATGAGTTCCCGCGCTTTTTTTGCCGTGCGGATTCCGCCGCCCACGCGTACATTTCCTTTTCGCAAGAGCGATTTGAGCAAGGGTGTGTTCTTTGTGTTGCCTTTTTCGTCCGTATTGCGAAGTGCCTGGTCTAAGTCGATGATTGCGACCTCGCCGTATTTGTTGAAATCAGAAATCAAAGCGTCAGAATCGTCGCGCTGAAGAACCAAATCTTTTCCGTTTTTGAGCTGGACAACATGTCCGTCTTTCATGTCGATTGAAGCGATTACCATGCGCAAATTATAGCGAAAAGAAAGAGAAGAGACAATGAAGAGAATTTACACGCTTATGATTATATTTTAGATATTATTTTACAAAATATGCTTTATGCTAGAGTCATTGGAGGAATCAATTGAAAAAACTTATTAAAACATCAATCGTTCTTGCCGCGTCACTGACGCTCTCGTTCTCGCTTTTTGCTGAGCCGAGCAAAGAATATGTCACTCAAGAAATCAACGCAAAAGACCGCTGTTTGCCCACCTTCTACGAGTCAATCCTTAAAAAATGGGAATTCTCACTCGGTTGGAAAGAAGGCGCAAATCCAAAAAAATGGAAGCAGGCGGGCTTGGCAAAAGCAAAGGAACTCATCATTCAGAACGAAGACAAAACGCCTTTCGACATGGTAGTGATTGCCGAAGAACAGCGCGAAGGCTACAAGGCACAAAAAGTCGTGTTCAACATCAGCGAAGAAAGCCGTGTGCTCGCGTATTTGCTCATTCCTGACGAGGGCAAAAAACATCCGGCGGCGCTCATGCTCCACGACCACGGTTCAAAATTCACCATCGGTAAAGAAAAGATGGTAAAACCGTTCGGCACCACCGAAGAAGACGAGAAAAAACTCGCTGAGGCAGAAAACTGGTCTGCACGCTACTTTGGCGAGCAGTTCCCGGGCGACGAACTTGCAAAACGCGGCTATGTCGTTCTTTCATTTGACGCGCTCGGTTGGGGCGACCGCTCAGTGCAAGGCTTCAAAACCGACAGCCAGCAGTCACTCGGCTCAAACCTCTTTAACATGGGCACGAGTTTTGCGGGAATCATCGCGCAGGAAGATGTTCGCGCCGCAAAATTCCTCGCTTCGCTCCCACAGGTCGACAAAAAGAAGGTCGCGTGTATCGGATTCAGTATGGGTGGTTTCCGCTCTTGGCAGCTTGCAGCCCTTTCTGACGACATTACGGCAGGCGTTGCGGTCTGCTGGTTCGGCACGATGAAAGGTCACATCAAAATCGGTGACGGTCAGCTCAAAGGAAACTCTGCGTTCAGTATGCTCCACCCGACGATTGCGAAATTCCTCGACTACCCGGATGTCGCAGGTCTTGCCGCTCCAAAGCCGATGTATTTCATTGGCGGCGATGATGACGCGGTAAACCCGACCGAAGGCACAAAAGAAGCGTACGAAAAAGTCCATCAGATTTGGAAAGCGAACAAAGCCGAAGACAAACTCAAAACTGAGCTTATCGCAGGCGGTGAGCACGCGTATTTGCCAGAACAGCAGCTTTCAAGCTTTGAATGGCTTGACGCTCAGTTCAAATAATTAAAACACAATCGTAAATCCCGATTTGATTTCTTTAATCATGTCGGGATTTTTTTTCGCGTTTTCGATGATTTTCTCGCCCACGCCCGACTGCACGAGTTCTTCTACATTCTGAATCGGCTGACGGTTTATCGCGGGGCAGGTGTTTTCGAGCATCACGCGCACTTTTCCGTCGATTTTCGTGGCACGGAGCGGCCAAATCGAGCAGTCGAACGGCTTTTCCTCTTTTGAGAGAACGCACCCGCACTCTCCCAAAAACGGACATGCGGCTTCTTCTTCGCTGTCAGTAGTTTTGTACAGATGAAGCAAATCCACCGTAAAGCTGGAATTTCCCGCACGCTTAAACCGCGCCTCGGGGAATTTCTGTTCAAGTTTTTCTTTGGTCTCTTTGTCAAAAAGCGGCGTTTCCCACAAACTTTTGCGCCTGAACGAACAGCAGAATCGGCACGATGCGCAATCCTCACTCGATAAAATTGACTTTAGCATTGCGCCTCCTCTTTTGCGCTCGGACTGACAGAATAAAATTTCTCCAGCAGATTGTCGGGGTGATACGAGAGTTTTGCTTTGCGTAAGCCCTCAACGCCCATGTCTTCTTCGCGGTTCAAAAACTCGTAGCTGTCCGCCGCGTTCGCAAAACACCAGTTGATTGCCGCGTATGCGCCGTTTGAAGCAGCTTCGGAAAGGCATTTTTCAAAGTGGACGTCGAGCATAGTGTCCGAGATGCGCGAAGCGAGCGTCATGGCGACAGGCGTTCCGTTCGTGTACAGAACGCCGCCGTCAAGCGCAAAATCTTCTCTGTTTTCGAGCGCAGTTTTTATCATCTCGTGCTCTAAATTGAGGATTCGCCTGTCCTCGTCGCTGAGTACCATTTCGCCCAATTCAGCCAACGCGAATCGCTCTTCGAGCCACTGGTGCGCCACGAGAATCATATCGTCGGCAATCGCGCACAGATTGAGCGAGCGGAATTCCCACGCGCCCTCGTAGGTTCGCAAAAAGCGCGAAACATGGTTCTTCTTTTTGTGGTACGTTTTTCCTTGCAAGGCGGCGAGTTTTTCGCGCGAGTAAATGTAATCGACATCATCGCGGTTCGTCTGCCACTCAAGCGCAAATTCGGGGAAGTCCGTTTTGAACACAGCATCGATTTCGTTTTTTTGAGTTTCAGTGAGCAGACAGAATTTCACTTCGCGCGCGTTTGCCTGCGCATCCTCGATAATGAGCGAAACAGCCTCGCTCAACGAATGATTTTTATCGGCGTCGGGCATTTTTTGATCACAGAGTTTTATCGGAAAGCCGTAGCCCGTGCGATTTTCTTTGCCGGTGTAGTAGCGGAACAAATAGCCTTTTTCGATTGCCGTTTTGGTGTCATATTTTTTTTGAAGAAGAAAAATGTTTACGAGAGATGTGTCGCTGCCTTCGAGCTGAGAAGAAAGCACGCAATCCTTGAGAAAATGAAAATCTTCAAGCGTAAGAACTGACCAATTCATATTGTATAAAATATAACAGAATCTGAGTGAATCGTCAGTAAAAAAATAAAAAGAGCGCGAAACGTCAAAAAAATATCGGAAATTTGAAAATAATCGTATGTTTTTTATTCTGACGAAGTTCTATACTCATACTGCGCGAAAATTCTTTTGATTTTCCGCAACATCAGTATAAAAAATGTTCTCTTCAATTAAGAACACTTTGGGGGTAAATTCCATGAAAAAAATCTTTGCTACACTCGCTGCTACGTTTATGCTCGGAGCTTTCGCATTTGCAGAAGGCTACATCAACGGAAACGACCTTGAAAAAGGTCAGATTACCGAAGAAAAGCAGGAAGAGGACGGATTCGTTCTCATCGGCTCTGTCGAGAAGGCAATGGAAGTCAAAAAGTGCGACACCCGCACCGTTGGCGATGACACATTCACTCAGTGTATCTCTACAAAAGGTTCTGGCAACGCTAAAAAAGGCGAGCGCCTCATCACGTTCCCAGTAAAAGCTGGCGAAACCGTTAAAATCCTCTGCAACAACTCAGGTTCTGGCTCACGCCCGCTCCACCTCGTCAACATGGACACACTCGAGGAAGTCAAAGTTATCGCAGCTGGCTCTTACAAAGAGGGCGACGTTCATATCGACTCAACAAAAATCGATGTTGCTGGCACATACGGTGTCTACAGCACTTCTGGCGGTATGTACATCTACAAAATCGAAATCAACAAATAAGTGATTCTCTATCGCTAAAATTCTGTTATATTTCGAAATAAATGGGAGGCAGACTGAAATACGTCTGCCTTTTTCGTAATTTCTGTAGTATAATAAAAAAGCTATTTTTAAAAGGAGAAATGAATGATGAAAAAATCACTCTTGAACCTTTTGTGTGCTTCTGCAATCGCACTCTTTGCAACAGCAGGCGCTTTCGCAGATAAAACACCGTGGGCTGACGTTGCGGCTCCGGCAATCACAAAAGTTGAGCAGACTGGTCCAAACGAAATCAAAGTATCGTTCAACAGTCTCACATCAAACGACGGTGCTGACAAAGGCACGGTCAGCTTCAAATCAGACACGGGAGCTTCTGGAAGCGAAGCCTACGGACGCACTCGCAAAGAAGCAAAAGTCGCCACCTTCACCGTGAACAAGTCTGGCACATACACATTCACCGTCTATGCTGAGCGCAACGGCGAAAAAGACAAGCATCAGTCAGAGCCAGCAACATTCAAATACACGCTCCCACTGATAAAGAGCGCGGTCATGGTGCGAAACTTGGGCGCAGGCAAAATGGTTGTCACATGGTCGCCCGTTCCCGAGGCAGACGGCTACGTTCTTTCGTACACCGACGCTTCTGGCAAAAAAGTCTCTCAAGAGAAGACCACGAAACTCTCTGGCGAAGTCACACTTCCGGTCGGAACAGTGTCAAACTTCGTTGTTGCGGCAACGCGCGGCTCAGAATCGCTTGATTCTGACACTATCAAAAAGACTGCGCGCGCAGAGACAGAACGAGTCTGGAACTTCACTGAGTTTGGTACTTCTACAAACCCAAAACGAAACAACTTCCAGTTGCTCGACTCAGATAATCTCAAAGTCAAGCTCAATTCTTGTACGTTCGACGAAAAAACGGGCAACATCATCGACAAGGGCGGTAAATTCGAAACATTCTTCGACGGCATTTCATTCTACTACACCGAAATCGACCCGTATAAAGAGAACTTCGAGCTTACGGCAACGGTCACCGTCGACTATCACAACCCGATGGCAGACGGCCAGGAAGGCTTCGGTCTTTTGGCAATCGACCGCTTGGGTATCGACGGCGAGCCGATGGTCATCGCATACAACAACTCGGCAGGTGTCATCTCTCGCAAATTCACCACTCATGTCAACGGCGTCAAAAAAGAAATCAAAGACGGTCTCGGCTCACGCTTTGTCTCTGGAATCACCGATGCAATCATCGCTGAGGGTGACGCGGCTATCTCTCAGAAATGTTTGAGCGTTGGTCGTGCATTCAGCTATGATCAGTCATCAGACGCAATCAAAACAGGCGACGTATACCGCGTAACGCTCAAAAAAGACAACACGGGCTATCACGCAATCTATAAGCGAGCAATCGCTTCTGAAGATACGGTCGAAGAATTCATCATGTACGACAACGAGAACGAAAAACTCGTTCAGCTCGATAAAGACCACATCTATGTCGGTTTTGCCGTCGCACGTGGTTGTAACGCAACATTCAGCGACGTTGATTTCAAAATCACCGACCCCAAAAAAGACCCGCCAGCAATTCCAGAGCCACCGACACTCGTTCCGCTCACCACAACAATCGATTGCCCGACAACATGGTACGACCAGAAATATCCGTTCGTGTTCACCACAAACTCAAACGGTACAATTCACGTCGAAGACAAAGAAGGCAAAGTCCTCATCAAGGCTGATAAAGTAAAAGCGAACGAAGACTACAAAAAAGTCCTCAAAATCAAGAAAGGCATCAACGACCTTCACGTTACGTTCGATCCTGAAGACGGATGGCGACCATCTAAAAAAGAAGTTATCGCACAGTTCAACAGCGACCCGAAAGTCAACGATTACGAAGAGAACTACAGGCCGGTCACGTACATGCACACCATCATTTCAATGACATTCGGCGGAAAAGAACTGTATGTTTCTCAGAATGGCGATGTATTCGGAAAAGGCACAAAAGACAGTCCGATTGACTTGCTCTCGGCACTCCAGTATGCAAAACCGGGTCAGACCATCTTGCTTGAGGGCGGAAAATACTATCCGTCAAAGAGCTTGTGGATTGAACGCGGAAACAATGGCACTGCAAAAGCACGAAAAGTGCTCAAATCTGCTGATCCAAACAACCGCGCAATTCTCGATTTCACTGGTTCAAAGGCAAGCGTCACGGCATTCAACCTGTACGGAAACTACTGGACAATCGAAAACATCGACATCACTGGCACTCCCGACGACTGTAAGGCATTACAGATTGCAGGCGCATACAACGAAGTCCGCATGGTCGACACCTATTTGAACGGCGACACGGGAATTCAGATTGCGGGACGCTCTGCTGAACCGCCGGCAAAATGGCCACATCACAACTTGGTATTCGGCTGTGAATCATTCGGAAACTGCGACCCGGCTCAGAACAATGCTGACGGTTTCGCTTCAAAACTCACGTCGGGCGAAGGAAACATCTTCCGAAACTGCGTGGCTCACCACAACGTAGACGACGGATGGGACTTGTACGCAAAGATTGAGACTGGTCCAATCGGCGCTGTATTGCTCGAAAACTGTATCGCATACAACAACGGTCGAAAGATTGACAACACAGGTAAGGGCGACGGAAACGGATTCAAACTCGGTGGCGACGGCATTGCGGTCAAACACCTCATCAAGAATTCAATTTCATTCAACAACGATTTGAACGGTATCACCACCAACTCGAACCCAGCGCTCCTTGTTGAAAATTGTACGCTGTACGGCAACAAAGAAACGAACCTCAACCTCTACGGCAAAGGCGACGCAAAACAGTATCCGCGAACGGCAAGCGCAAAGGGCGTGCTCTCTTCTGCAGGAAACGGACGAGACAAATTCGACGACGACAAAGACCCGGATATGCGTAAACGATTGGCAGACGATTCAAACTTCTTCTACGATGGCGCACAGGCTACCAACAAGAGCGGTGCAAACCTCGGAAAAGACGCATTCGTGAGCGTTGACTTTGAGAACATCTCGAACGGTCTCAAAGAAGACGGCAAAACGTTCAACCGTCTCCCACGAAGCGCAGACGGCGTGTTCGATTTGGGCGACTTGTTCAAATTGACCGACAAAGTTCCGGCAAACGTTGGCGCAGATTATAATTACGTAGTCCGCGGTAACGGCAAGAAAAAATAAACACAACGAGTTTTCCCCGCCTCGTGCGGGGATTTTTTTGTCTTTCCACTTTTCATAAATCCCCAAACAAATTACACTCTCTCAATGCGCACAATCTGCTTTAAGTGTCTCCGCCCTACGGAAAGTTGTCTCTGTAAATTCGTTCCGCCGTTTGACTCGGGCGTCAAATTCGTATTCCTCATGCACCCAAAAGAGGCAAAGCGAAACCGAACGGGAACGGGACGCGTGGCTCATGCAGGCTTGATTGACTCAGAAATTTTGGTCGGGATTGATTTTACAAAGCACGCGCGGTTGTGCGAATTGCTCGCCGACGAACAGTATTATCCCGTGCTGCTCTACCCCGACGAAAACGCATGGACGGCGCAAAAAGAAGGCTTTAAAGCCGAAATTGGGGGCAAAAAATTGCTCGCCATTATCATCGACTCAACATGGTTTTGCTCAAAAAAGATGATTAAGCTCTCAACGAACATTATGGCGCTCCCGAAGCTCAGTTTTGCAGGAAGCTACCGCTCAATCTATACGTTCAAAAAAGAACCGAGCGAAGAGTGCGTGTCCACGATTGAGACGTGCTATTACCTAATTAAGGAATTACAAGAAGCTGAAATCGTCAAAAAAAGCGTGAATCCCGAGTGCTTGATGACGGCATTTAAAGAACTCATCAAATTTCAGCTTCAAAAAGAAAACGACCGCATCGACGGCAAGCTCCCGAATTCCCACGCAACGGATTTTAAGTACACCAAGAAAAAGGAAATTCCTGAGTTTATTTCACATTGAGCGGAAGCTTGCCCTGCGGCTCAAAATCACCCGCAAGCGCCGAGAACAAGGCTTTGAACGTGTACGGCGAATAGCTATAGCCGAACAAAATCGTGTCGGCAAAGTCAAAGCCACTCAAAACAGGCACCGGCGTCAGCGCAGACATGATAATCACGCGCTTTCCACTGCGAGAGAGGCGTTTTGCAATCTGCGCGCCCTCAGTATTCGGCACGTAAAAGATAATCGTGTCGTAATTATTCGCCATTGCCTCAAGCTGATTGCCGTTCCAGTCGATGCCGACAGGACCGAGTCCGTCAAAATTGATTTTATAGTACGCGAATTCCCCGTAGCGTTTTTTTGCTTCTTCAAAAAACTCAGACTCAACATGATACGAAAGATTGTTTTCGTTCGGGAACGTGTCCGCAGGTCCGACAACGAGAAGCCGGTCGGTGCCCGCGCGCTTATAAGGAAAATCGCCCTTTTTGTACAAAGTGATTGCACGGCATGCCTGTGAGAGAAAGAATTTCTGCCCTTCTTTGTCGGGAATTTGGTCTTTTAGACGCGCAATTTCTGGATACAACGGAGCAGCATTTCCGTTCTTAAAATACGTGAGTTTTGTAAGAATGACACGACGAGCCGCGCTCTCAACGATTTTTCGGAAGTCAGGATTTTCTTTGATGTTCGCGAGATTAAGCGTCCACAAGCGCTCGTCAAGTTCAGCCGTGCGGGAACTCAAAATAATGTCGTTTCCCGCGAGGATTGCCATTTCAAACGCCTTCGAGCTGTTGCCCGCATAGCCCCACGCGCCCTGCATCATCATATCGTCGGTGATAATCAAACCGCTAAAGTGCAATTTTTCGCGCAAGATGTCGTTGAGCCACGTGCGCGACAGCGAGGCGGGGTCTGCATCAATGCGCGGATAGAGCAAATGCCCGCTCATGATTGCGGGAACGTTCTGAGAAATGAGGTATTTGAACGGAACAAGCTCGCGCTTTTCTGCCGCATCATAGTCAATGTACACGCCCGGAAGTTTTACATGGGAATCAGCGCTCGTGTCGCCATGCCCCGGAAAGTGCTTTGCCGTCGGAATCACCCCTGCCGCCATTGAGCCGGCAACAAATGCAGAGCCGAGTTGCCCGACAAATTCCGGGTCTTCGCCAAATGAACGTGAACTGATGACCGAAGAATCGTGATTCGTGTACAAATCGATGGTGGGCGCAAAATTCATGTTGATGCCAAGCGCCTTGATTTCGCGCGAAATGTAATATGCGCTGTAGTATGCGTCAACGGGATACTGAGACGCACCGATTGCCATGTTGCCCGGCGTTTCGCTCGTGTCGCCCTTGACGTGCCGAATCCATCCGCCCTCTTGGTCTGTTGCCACAAAGAGCGGGATTTTGTATCGCCGTTGCTGAGAGCGTTCCTGTAAAGAGGCGATTGATTTTGCGACAAGCTCCGTGTTGTTTGTGTTCCAGCCGAAGACTTTTACGCTTCCCAAGCCGCGGTCAGACACCCACTGATTTAAAAGCGCGCTCGGCTCTTCTCCCGCCCAGCCGAACATAAAAATCTGCGCGAGCAATTCTTCATCACTCAAGCGGGAAACGAGAAAATCAGCAAGCGCCTCGTTTGGATACTCGCTCCAAAAATCAGCATGTTCGGGAATAGAAGCGTTTTGTGTGTATGAGTTAAAAAAAGCAAAAATAGTTAAAATAAAAGCAAAAACCTTTTTCATTCGGATTATTCTATCAAATTGCGCTGAATCTTTCTATTACGCCTAGACAAAGATTCGTCTTTTCGCTATAGTATATTCACTTTGGCGTCTTATCCAAGCGGTAAGGAAGCGGTCTGCAAAACCGTTATGCAGCAGTTCGATTCTGCTAGACGCCTTGCAAAACGTGAGTCGCTTCGGCGGCTCATTTTTTTGCCTTCCGAGTCTCCCGGAGAGCTGCGCTCGTAGGGGCTGGGGCTCGATAAAATATAGTGGGAGCGGAAACGCTCCCTTTTTTTTACGGCTTCAATCGCGGCGCTAACTCCAAAATCAACTCGACGGCGCGCTTTCGCTCATCTTCGCTCTCAAACAAAATCAAGTGTTCTGCGCCATTGTTCGTAAGCACGCGGAGCGTCTTAAAATCAACCTGCGTCGTTTCGGGGTCATTTTCGTAGGCAAGCGTTGGAAGAGAGAGTACATCGCTCCACAAAACTGCCGCCGTTCCAGAGATAAGCATGTGCTCGTAAATGCCCGCTTTTCCACAGCCACTCGCTTCTCGTGCGGCAATCTCCGCAGCCACAAGAGCCGTCGCGAGCAATACAATGTTCACGAACCACGAATAATTTCTGAGCGGCACAACGAAAATTAAAATGAAGGAAAGCACGGCAATGCCGACCCATTTTTTTGACGAAGCGACTTTGAGACTCATGCGTAACGCCCCCGCCTGTGCGAAAATTTTTTTTCGGCGATGTGGAATTGAAGCGAGAATTCCGATGTAGCCAAGCACGCTTGCGCCCAGCATTGAAATGTACGCGATTTGTTCGAATGTCATTTTTTTGTCCTCAACCACAATGCGAGCGTTTTCCGTGCGCTGTCGAACGCAAGCGGAAGTTCCGCCAATTCCTGCTCGTTCCGAACGAAGCACTCTTCAAAGCCGAGCACTTCACCTTCTTGCGCGTGCAATGCAGCATCTTTTGGCAACGTCGCCTCGAAAAAGAGGTCACAGGTCTTGTATTGAATTTGCTTGTACTCGTACGTGTTCGGAAAACTCGCGATATAACGGAGCGAAGTCGGCTCAACACCGATTTCTTCCTTGCACTCGCGCAGACAGGCTTCTTCTGCCGTTTCGTCGGGGTCAACAAAGCCGCCCGGGAATGCGAGAAATCCCTTTCGCGGCTCTTTTGCCCGCTTTTCGAGCAGAATTTTGCCTTGTGCCGTTTGAATCACAAGTCCGACCGCGCTTGCGACATTGTTGTACAAATCAAAGCCGCAGTCAGCGCAGAGCCACTTTCGCATGTTCACATTTTTGATATTTTTTCCGCCACAATTCGGGCAGTACGCAAAATCATTTTTCATCGTTTTGTCCTGTCGTATTCTATCAGTAATAACAAATTTTGTATTCGGAAAAGGCTTCAAATCCGCACTTTTTGTACAGATTCACTGCCGCCACATTCGATTTTTTGACAAAAAGCACGACCGCCCATCCCTCATCTGCGTGCTTTCGGCTCAACACGCCGACTAAAAAGTGCGCGATTCCCTGCCGCCTGAAAGCTGGAACGGTAAAAATGCCGCCGAATTGCACGACGTGCTCGCCTTGCGCATTGATTGACAGTTTTGCGACAAAGGCATCATCTCCCTTAAGCGCAAAAACAGTTCCCGCTGTGAGCGATTTTTTCAGAAGCGCGCGGCTGTTTTCTTCACTGAATTGCGAGGCATCAACGACGACTTCTTCTCGCTCGTACGCGGCTTGAATCGGTGCGAGGGCATCGACATCACACGGGGCGGCACGGATAATCTGCACGCGCGAAAATCGTTTCGGTCGAGTCAGAGTATACGGTATCTTTTTATATACCATAAGTATATAATCGCACGAAGACGACGGATTTTTCTGGAATTGCTCAGAAAACACGCGCGCAAAAAAGTCAGTTCCCGCCCGTGTGCCGATAATACTGAACAGATTCCGCTTTCCAAACTGCGAAAAATGTGACTTACAAAGCGACAACAATTCCGCGGACTCACACAACGCATCATCTTCAAAACAATGGAGCACTTGCCCGCCAACTGAAACTGAAAACACTGCGCGAATCACATCATCGTCATGCGCAAAGAAAAAGCGGGCATCGTGCTTTAAAAAACGGCTCATGAGCGACACGCACGTTTTTTCATGCAGAACGAGGAAATCACGCACCCGCTTGTAAAATCGCGGAGAATTCTCGTCGGTTAGTTCAGAAATCAGCATGCACTGAGTATAGCAAAAATCAGTCTATGACACGACAGGCAAAATCTGTTAGAATAGGCGAAATTACAAGGAGATTACTATGGAAATCGCATATCAGAAGATGGTCAAAATCCATTACACGCTTAAAGATACGGACGGAAATCAGCTCGACTCGTCACTCGGCGGCGAGCCGCTTGAATACATGCACGGAATCGGCTCGCTCATTCCAGGTCTTGAAAATCAGCTCACGGGTCGCACGGCGGGCGACAAATTCCACGCAGAGATTGAACCCGCGCTTGGCTACGGCGAATATGACGAAAAACTCGTTGCCGAAGTGCCCCGAAAGCAGTTCGACACGGGCGCGGAAATCACCGTGGGGCAGCAGTTTCAGGCAGACACGGCAACAGGCTCCATGATTGTAAAAGTCACCAAAGTGAGCGACGACACCATCACAGTAGACGGAAACCACGAACTCGCGGGCAAAACACTTTGCTTCGACGTTGAAGTCGTCGATGTGCGCGAGCCGACCGAAGCCGAGCTTGAGCCATTCGTAACCGAAGGTGGCTGCGGTGGTTGCTCAGGCTGCGGAAGTTCTGGTGGCTGCGGCGGATGCTCGGGCTGTGGCGAGTAAGCGGGTACAACGCAGGCGCTCAAAAAAACGGCGCTCATTTTCTTGTTGCAGATTTTAGCCGTATAGAATATAATAAGAGAAATATTTTGCAAAAAAACGGCATTCGTGCCGCACATAGGAGATTAAAATGGCAAAAGTAGTTACTTTTGGTGAATTGATGCTTCGCATCCAGCCGGCTGATTACTATCGTTTCGTGCAGGTTGATTCAATGACAACAACGTTCGGTGGCGGTGAGGCTAATGTTTCTGTCTCGCTCGCTAACTATGGCAACGAATCTTACTTCGTCACAAAACTCCCGACTCACGAAATCGGACAGGCTGCCGTGAACTCACTCCGCAAATACGGCGTTCACACAGAATACATCGTTCGTGGCGGTCCGCGCGTTGGTATCTACTACAACGAAAAGGGCGCTTCTCAGCGTGGCTCAAAATGTGTCTACGACCGCGCAGGCTCTTCAATTCAGCTCGCTAAGCCAGAAGAATTCAACTGGAAAGAAATCCTCAAAGACGCAAAATGGTTCCACATCACAGGAATCACACCGGCTTTGGGACCGAACATGGTAACTGCTTGTATCGAGGCTTGCAAAACCGCTCGTGAAATGGGCATCACTACTTCTTGCGACTTGAACTACCGAGGCAAATTGTGGACAAAAGACGAGGCTCGCAAAGCCATGACAGAAATCTGCAAATACATCGATGTGTGTATCTCTAACGAAGACGACGCAAACGATGTGTTCGGAATCAAATCTGAAGGAACTGACACCACAAAGGGAACTTTGAACAACGACGGCTATGTTTCAGTTGCTCGCCAGCTCAAAGAAAAATTCGGCTTCAAAAAGGTCGCAATCACACTCCGTTCTTCAATCAACGCTAACCGCAACGACTGGCAGGCTCTCCTCTATGTCGATGACAAAGACTACGCATTCTCAAAGAAATACGAGATGTGGATTGTTGACCGCGTTGGCGGCGGCGACTCATTCGGCGGCGGCTTGATTCACTCACAGCTCAAAGGAATGAACACTCAGGATTCTATCAACTGGGCAGTCGCGGCATCTTGCTTGAAGCACTCAATCATCGGTGACTACAACATGGTCAGCGAAGACGAAGTGAACAAACTCGCAGGTGGCGATGGTTCTGGACGCATCCAGCGATAAATCGCGATTGTCACACGGATTCGGGATTTCTACGAAATCCCTTTAAAATGAAAAGCTCCACTCGTTCGGGTGGAGTTTTTTTTGTTTTTATGGCGATTACTTGCTCTGCGCAAAGAGCCAGTCGCGGATTCCGTCTATGTTGTATGCGAGGCTCCAGGTGTACATGTGGCTTCCACCTTTGAACACATTCATGAGGATGTCGGCTTCTTTTTCGAGCATTGTCGCTACATTCGCTTTCATTTCTTCACAGTCCACTTTCGGATTCCACATTTCTGAGCCACGGGCGACTTTTGAACCTAAGCTTTCCCACAAATCGAGTGCCGCGTTCATGGCGGGATATGCTTTTTCATCACCCTCGCACACCAAAATCCACAGTTTTTTGTCTTTCATCGCCGCCATTTCTTCGACATTCCACTGCCCGACAACAAGGAACTGCGCCGCGAACAAATCGGGGTGCTTGTCGCTCAGCGCGATGTTTGTCATGCAGCCCTGCGACTGACCCGTTCCGTAAATGCGGCTTTCATCGACCGCGTAATTCTGAATGACCGAATGAAGCAGATTGTCAACGGCAGTGAGTCCGTTCGTCCAAGCGTAGGCATCGGTCGTGAGCGCACCGAATTCTTTGACGACCGAATACGGATACTGCACGGCGACCACGATTGCTTCATGCTTTGCCTGCTCGCTCGGACTTGCCCAGATTGTCGCGCCGTTTCCCTGCGTGAGCGTTGCCGTTTCGATTGAAGTGTCCGCGCTTGCGTCAGGCACGAAGAACACGAGCGGATAGCTCTTCGATTTTTTGTAGTTTTTCGGAAGATACACAAAATACGGAAGCGTGATTCCCGTCTCTTTGTCGGTGAAATAGTATTTTTTGAAATCCTGCAAGACAAGCTCCGTTGAAGAAGTTGATTTTACTGCCACCTTGCTTGCCGCATAGACCGTGCCGTTCGTCGCCTTGATGTCAGCGATTTGCGTAACGCTCGCACTCACATCAACGGGAACGCCGTCACCATCAAAACGCGGGCCGTTGTCTGCCTGCACGCCTTCCCCTGTGCCGTCATTTTTTTCATTTCTCGGCGGACGGGCGGGCATTTTTCCGTCGGTGGCATCCCACTTGTTCACATATTTCAGATGAAGCGTCACGACTTTTCCGTTTACCTCAACGCTTTCCACCGTGCGAAGAATCGTCTGACCGTTTTCAACGCACTCGACCGCGTACGATTTTTCATTCACGGAATTCGCATCGATTTTCTTTGCGTAAGTGATAACGACAGCCGAGACCTTTTCGCCGTCACCGAACGATTCCGCAACCGTCGCAACTTTTTTGATTCCCTTTTCGGCGGGAAGTGATTTTGAAGCGGCAAACAAACCTGTCGCGCAAATCAAACAAAGCCCAATCATTCCGATTTTCTTCATTTTCATACAAATCTCCTTGATAAAAGAAAAAGCCGCACGCTCATAAGTAAACTGGACTTATGCCGTGCGGCTGCTCGCTATGATTTAAATGTAATGCGATGAATCAGAAAAATCAAGAAAGATTCTGATAAACTTGTGTTATATTTATTCCTGGCTTGTGACTTCTTTGTAGAATTCGCAGAAATCAGTGCGCTTGTCTTTGGTGAACTGAATTGCGGTGCGCGGGTGCTGATTCAAAACGCCAGTCATGAGGTACTGCAAATCGTAGCCCCACACAACGCCGTTCGCTTTCATCGGGTTCATGTGCTCTTCGATGAATTTGAGGACTGGGAAAAGCTTGTACTTCGGATTTCGCAAGAAGCCAAGCAAAAGTTCCATTGCGCAGTTGCCGGCTCCGCGCCCCATTGCAGAATAAGTTGCATCGAGGAAATCAACGCCGTCGCCAACCGCTTCGATGGTGTTCGCAAAGGCGAGCTTTTGATTGTCGTGCGCGTGGATTCCGAGTTTTTTGCCATATTTTTCGGCAAATTCGCCGTACAAATCAGCGATTCGGGCAATCTGCTCTGGGTAGAGTGCGCCGTAGCTGTCTACAATGTAAATCATGTCGACCGGTGACTTTCCGAGCAAATCAAGCGCGACTTTGATGTCTGATTCCTGAGAATTTGAAATCGCCATGATGTTGCAGCTGACTTCGTAGCCCTTCTTTTTTGCATCTTCAATCATATCGATTGCGCCTGGCATCTGGTGAAGGTACGTTGCCACCCGAATCAAATCGACTGGGCTGTTTGCCTTTTCTTGAATGTCTTGTTTGTAGTTACAGCGACCGACATCAGCCATAATCGCGAGTTTGAGGTCAGTGTCATTTTCGCCCACGATTGAGCGGATAAAATCATCGCTTGAGAATTTGCATGGTCCGAATTTTGACTCATCGAACATTTCTTTGTCGGCGCGGTAGCCGAATTCCATATAATCAACGCCTGCCTTAATGTTGGCTTCGTAGAGTGCCTTTTCAAATCCTTCCGGAAAGTAAAAATCATTGACCAATCCGCCGTCACGCAATGTGGCATCAACGACTTTGATGCTCGGTCTGAAATCCATCAACTTTGAAAGTTCTTTCATGTGTGTCTCCTGTTACTTTCAATAGTATCAAAAATCAGAAGATTGGGAAATAGCCACATTGCGTATAACCATTTTTCTCGTTATTATCTTCATCATGTCGCAAAAATCGATTTCGTTCTTTTCTTCTATTGGGCTTCTGCTTGCCGCCGCGATTTGGGGATTCGCGTTCGTCGTCGTAAAAGACAGCTTGGAATACATCGGCGCCGTGTGGATGCTCGCCTTCCGTTTTACGATTGCCGCGCTCGCACTCGCGCTCTTGTACTGCAAAAAACTCAAAACCCTCACCCGTCGCGCTTGGATTCACGGGGGATTGCTCGGATTGTACCTTTTTCTTGCCTATCTCGTGCAAACAATCGGCTGCGACTACACCACCGCTGGAAAGAACGCCTTTCTCACCACGATTTATGTGTTTTTCATTCCGCTCTTTTTGTGGATTTTGACAAAACGACGCCCCGCCTGGTACATTTTTCTCTGCGCACTCATGTCAATCACGGGAATCGGCTTGCTCGCGCTCGGCACGGGGGACAGCGGCTCGGTGAACCTCGGCGACATTCTCACGCTTTTGTGCGGCATTTTCTACGCCGTTCACATCATCTTCACCGAAAAATACGACCAGGAGCATGACCCGATTTTGCTCACCGTGCTTCAGTTTGTGTTCGCCGCGCTCTTCTCATGGATTTCCGCCCCGATTATGGACGGCGCGTTTCCGCTAGAGCAAATCCAAAACCCGCGCGTGCTACTTTCGATGGCATACCTCGGCATTTTTTCAACTATGATTGCGTTCGTTTTGCAAAATGTCGGCTTAAAATACGTGCCCTCTGCGCTCGCCTCACTGTTGCTTTCGTTTGAAAGTGTGTTCGGCGTTTTGTTCAGCACGATTATTCTCGGCGAAAAAATCACGCTCCGTATGGGAATTGGCTGCGCGCTCATCTTTTCGGCGGTCGTACTCGCGCAGACTCTGCCAGAACTGATGAAGAAACGCTAATTCGTAAGCAATTCTAAATTACAGCGCGCTGGCTCGGAATGCGCGTCAGTGTGCAAGTGCAAGCCGTTTCCGAGACAGTTTTTCCACTGCTTGCAATTCGCGCACTTTCCGACTTTCGCCCACTCACGATTCCGCATATTCTGATAGCGCGTGTTCCAAAGCCGCATGAATTCAAAATTCTCGCTGTAAATGTTCCCCTGAATAAAATCTTTTGCCCGCACGGAAAGGCACGCCGAAACCGAGCCGTCACACATCACGCTTCCGACCGTTATGCCGCCACGACAGAAGAAAAAGAAATCGCGCACTTTGAGTTCATACGCGCCGAGATAGCCTTCGCACGAGTAATTGAGGTGAATCGACTTCCCTTCCGCCGTTTTGTATTCGCGCGTTTCGGCGATAAAATCCATGAGAGCGCGATATTCTTCGGTTGAAAGCGCAAGGTCGTTCTGAGCGGCACGACCTTCTGGAAAAATTGAAAAAATCCGCCAGTGCAAAACACCCTTTTCAATCAGAAAATCCCGCAATTCGCGCAAAATGCCAAGATTTCCGCGGTGCACGCAAGTAATCACATCGAACACAAGCCGACCAGGAAACTGCTTTTGAAAATCTACGCTCATCTGAATCGCATTCACCACCTTTTCAAACGAGTGCGGATGCTGCCGTAAATGATTGTGCTCTTTTTCAAACCCGTCAATGCTAAAACTGATTGAAGACATGCCGCTGTTCAAAAGCGAAACGAATCGCTCCGGTGCCATCATGAGCGCGTTAGTCACAATTCCCCAACGAAAGCCGCGCTTTTTGATTTCACGACCCGCTTCTTCCAAATCAGCGCGTAAAAGCGGCTCTCCGCCCGTAATGCAGACCGTGAGTTTTTGATACGGATTGTGCGTCTTAACGTCGTCAAGCACGCGCACAAAATCCGCGACCGGCATATCGGGAACACCGCTCGTAGCCAGACAATCGCTCCCACAATGAAGACAGTGCAAATTGCACCGAAGCGTGCATTCCCAAAAAAGATAGTGTAGCTCGTGTTTTTTGATTTCGCCCGCCCGCCATCGGTTGAAGATTTTTTGCTTTATGGCGAGCGAGAGCGGCAACCGCGCAGGATTAGTCAGCATTTTATTTATGTTCCAAAGAGTTTGAGTCATCACGCTCTAGTGTAATATCTTGATTTTCAAGTCGCTCGCTGTTTTTCCAAGAAATTGTTTTTTCCTGTGCCTTGAATAAACCGTTCTCACTTCCATCGCCGTCCTCAAATCGGAACGTGTATGTTCCTTCTTTGTACAAATCGATGTGAAATTTTCCCCTGTCGTTCGTTATAGAAACAAGCCCGCTTTCATCAGCCGAATAAACAGTATTTTCAGAGTCGGCATAGATTTTTACGTTTGCCAGCGGTGTCGCCGTTCCGTCGCCATTTGAATCGCCCGTTACCGTACCAGAAATGTAGCCCCAATTCGGCGGCATTCCGTAGGCGGCAACTCCTTCGGTGACGAAAATTCCCAAGCCCTCGTCGCAGGAATATAGGAACGGAAGCCCGAAGAGTGAACAAAGAAATCCCAAAAATCTGTTGAAAACTGATTTTACGAAGCGCATTTTCTATATTTTTAGAATACAACGAGATTAAGGGTATGTAAAGAAAAAAAGCGAAGAAAGACACAGAAGGGCGTTCCCCTTCAGACGGTGCGCTGCATATTTAGGCTTGAATTTTCCAATTTTCAACTCAATAACATGCTCATTTCCGATATATGCGAAGCCTTTTCCCATTTCCAACCTTTTGCGATTGTTTCCTGCGCATAATACAAAACCGCATCATCATCCAAGCCCTTGTTCAGAAGCCGAAGAACATGTCCCCACGGCAAAAGTGCGACAAATTGTCGCAGTTTAAATCACTGTTGCAAAAATCGCTCCTAGAACTTTTTCATATCCCATAGTTGACGCGGAGAAACGCCCATATTGAGATAACGTTTTTTCAAGTCATTCGACAATTGAAAAACAACACCACTACCGTGAGAACTTTCCAACTTCTTTTCGTGCAAAATAGAGCTGATTTCATAATATGCCGAAGTTGTTGCCGTGTTCACCTGTCGAACGACAGACACGCGGGCATTATCAATGACGGTGATTGTGTGGGTGAGAAGGTCGGTGTAATCTGCTTGCGCAAGTGCTATATTCTTATTTTGCATTAAGTCGTTCATTGTTTATTTTCTCGTATTTTCAAAAAGTGTGTTGTTGAAAAATAGTTTTATCTCATCCCAAGACATTCCTTCATGCAATTTTGGAGAAGTATCAATAAATTCTGCGAATTCATTTTGTTTCCGTAGAGTCTCACATGTATTTCTTGGGAAACGAGAAAGACTTGATGTGTAAAAACTTTCTTCAAAATTTGAATGAAAAGAAAAAATAAATTCTTCCCATGCGGATTGTAATTCCTCCAGAAAATTTTTTGCTTTTAAATCTATTACTTCAAACTGTTCTAACGGCTTATCTTTTGTACTCTGCGATATGCTTGGGTTAGCAATGAATCCCAATTGAAAGTTGCAAGACAATCTTTTGATGTTAAGGAAAGTAACAGTAAGTCATAAACAGTTGGCTCATCGGAGATTCGCATGTTAAAAAAATATTCTTCAATTGCGACTTCTAATTCTTGCCGTAAATCAAAAAGCTCTTCTTTTCCATACAAGTCGGAATAAACTTCTTCAAGATTATCAGAAACAGGCTCATAATTATATTCAATGAAAAGTTTATCAAAACCGAGTTGTTTTATAAAACCTTTCATTGCAGAAATTCGTTTGCCGTTTTTATCATATCCGCTTGGCAATGCTGCACAAGATGCACCTGCACCAAGAAGAACGACATGGCGGAAAGATGTGTCTATTTTATTATTTTTTTCTAAATTCATCATTTACAATTCCAGCGTTAAGGCAAAAGTGTTGAAATTTGTTGAATAATACCAGATGCAACTAGATTGCCTGTAACATTGAAACACAATTCCTTTATTCCTTGTAAGAGTGTAACTATCTTATTTGTATCTTTCTTCGTAATTGCGATTTTTATTTCTTCTATATCATCTACAAGCTTTTGTCGGGCTTCAGTTGATAATCCTGTATTTTCTACATTCTGAGAAATCATTTTTATCAAAGATTCAGTAGCAGAATAATCTAAGTTCTTATTTATAGTCTGACTAGAATCAATCATTGTTCCTAAATTAATATTGCTATTATTTGCATTTATTATTGTTTGTTGATTGTTTGAATCTTTCTTAGCAAAATAATCTAAATCTTTTGAAAAATCTATCTGGTAATGAGCTGGAATGTCATGAGTTTTTGGATATAAATTAGGATTTACCACAAGAAGTTTTTCATTGTTCATTTTTCTTATAATAATATCTTTCGCTTCAATTTTTATATTCACATTATCAGAGAGTATTTTACTTGGTGTAAATAAAATAGAAATATCTTCTATTACGGCTCCATTTTGCTTTTTTATATCAGCTTTTTCTTGTGGATATCTTGAAAATACATTCATATTTGTTCCTTCTTCTTAATATTTACATATTCGTCTATTTGACAATCACAAGTTAAAAATTGCTTATGACAAATAGGACATTCTTCAATGTCGCATCCTTCTGTATGATATTGACCAATTAATACACAACAATCACCACAATATTTCGTAATCGAAGCCCAATTCGTTTTTGTTTCTCTTCCAAACGGAATTCGCTCATACACAGTTCCTTTATATATAATTCCATTTTTCTTTTGGGCAGTGATAATATCAACAGGATTTTGAACACACATTAAACTTCCTTGATACTCTATATTCTTTTCCTTGAACTCAGAAATAACTTCTGCCTCAATTTCATATAATTCTTGATAAATATGATTATGGAGTTCATCACCAACATGTTTATTATGAAAATAAGTTATAAACTCGAACAATTCTTTATATCTCTTCGAAAAGTGCATATTATTAAAACCATATTCAAAATGAGTAATTTCATTTCTGAGTTTATATGCTCTTATCAAGTTAACTTCTTCTTTATCATCTATTTCGACATTGGCAAATTTCTTTATTCTATCAATAGCCTGTTCAAATGTAACTGTATTCTTGCACTTGTCGATATCATCATAAATAAACACTAGATTTTGCTTATATAATATATATTTACAAAACAATTCAAGCGATTGAACTATATGGATTATTGCAAAAATCCAATATCGTTGATTTTTCTTTGAATATTTAACATTTGTTAAAGATTCATTCAAAAATAGATATGCATTTTCTTGTAATGTTATTTTCTTTTCGATAATGCTCATTTTTTCTCCACATACAATATCAATAAACTGATTAGTTCTTGTAAAAATACTTATCGACATAAGTAGCTTTTAGATAATCCGCCGCAATACTAGCATCAGCAATATCTAATTCTGGTATTACTACTCCACTTGCAAAAGATGAATTGCTTGTGTAATACCATATCGAGGTATCTTCAAATATAGCACTTTCCAAATTTTCACAATTGAAAGCTCGTACCCCAATATGTCTTACACTATTTGGAATTATTACATTTTCTAATAATGTATTAGAAAATGCACTGTCTCCTATATCAATTATTTCATTCCCAAGTGAAAGTTCTTTTAGCGGTGTAATCTGCTTTCTCATTACTTTAATTCCAAATTTTTGAGTTGCTTGCTTATCTATTTTATATCCACCAGAACCAGAAAAAGCATATTTCCTATACTTGTTACATTATTTCCTATAATCACGGATTTTAATCCTAAGCAATTATAAAATGCATAATCACCAATAGTTATCAGAGATTCTGGCAATATTATCGCATTTAAATATGTGCAATCATGGAAATAACTTTCATAACCATCACTTGAAGTATACTGTTTATAATCCAAACATGTTATTTCAGTTGCAAGAGAAATATCTAAGGTAAAATTTTGATTAGCATTTTTAAGTTTTTCACATAATAGTTTTAGCTTATAAATCGAAAGATTCCCTTGATAAATTACCGTAAAAGAATGTGTGAAAGTTGAAACATCTATATCGGAAATATTCTCAGAATTTACAATAATCGTATTAGATTCGTCACCCCACCTTGCATACAAAATTATATTTTCCGTTAAAGTTAATGGGAACACCACCCGCTTTTTTAATTCAGAATCTGAATACCAACCAACAAAAGTATATCCGTCACGAGTGGTTTCTGGTACGGTGAGTATTTGAGCAGTTCGATATGAATCTATTGCAGTTCCTTCATTTGTTTCAAAAGCAACATTGTATATTGCAAGCCATTTTGCATATAATGTTACCTCTTCTGTCAGAGTATAGGGAAAAGAAACAGAATTCCCCGAATAATCAGAAGTTGTATACCATCCACCAAAAACATAATTCTCACGAGTTGTTGCCGGGGTAGATTCTATTTGCGAAGTCGTATAGGCAGTAATTGCAGTGCCACCATTAGATTCAAAACTCACCAAGAAAGCCGTCTGTTTCCACTTTGCATAGAACGTTACATTTTTTGTTAGCGTGTAAGGAAACTGTATAGCCGACCCAGAAAAATCCTGCGAAGTATACCAACCAATTAATTCATAACCTGTTCGCTCTATTGCGGGGGCACTTTCAATTGAATCAGTTTTGTATGAAGCAAGGGGAACATCACAATTCGTTTCAAATTCCACTAAGAAAGATGTTTGCTTCCATTTTGCATAAAGCGTTACATCTTTCGTCAGAACATAAGGAAAACTCATCGGCGTACCAGAAAGACTTTGTGAAGTATACCAACCGACAAGTTCATAACCTGTTCGGACTATTGTAGGGCTGCTTGTGATTGAATCAGTTTTGTATGAAGCAAGGGGAATATCACAATTGGTTACGAAATTTACGGTAAACACAGTCTGTGCCCATTTTGCATAAAGAGTCGTATCTTCGCTCAATGTGTATGGGAATGTAATCGGCGTACCTTTGAAATCTGCCGTAGTATACCATCCGACAAACACATAGTCATTTTTGCTGATGGCAACGATGCTTTCAATGCTGTCAGTTTTATACGAAGCTATTTCAGAATCACAATTAGTCACAAAAGAGACTGTGAATATTGACTGTGCCCACTTTGCGTATAATATCGTGTCGTCCGTTAAAGTATATGGAAAACTTACAGGCGACCCGCTAAAATCAGGTGTAGTGTACCATCCTGCAAGAATATAATCATTTTTTGCTATGTCAGGGGATGATTCAATTGTGTCTGTTCTGTACGGTGCTATCTCTGAATCGCAATTTGTTTCAAAACTTACGGTAAAAACTGATTGCGCCCATTTTGCATAGAGCGTTGTATTTGCTGTTAGTGTATAGGGAAACGCAACGGGTGTTCCCTTGAAGTCGGAAGATGTATACCATCCGACAAACACATAATCTGCTTTAGTTACAATCGGAGCATCTTTTATAGCATCTGTTTTATAAGTGGCAAGCGTCGTGTCGCAGTTCGTCTCAAAGCTTACAGTAAAAATATTCTGTTTCCATTTCGCATAAAGTGTAGTATCTTCTTCAATATCAAAAGGAAAAGTTACCGGTATTCCCGAAAATGATGCTGTTGTAAACCAACCTTCTAACGTACAATCTTCTTTTTCAGAGATAGGCATTTCTTTTATGCAAGTAGTACGAATTGCTTCTATTTTTGTTCCGCCATTTGTGGAAAATGAAACTTCGTACAATCCTGATGCTTTGATATAAAATGGATTTGTGCATGATAATATAGCAAAAGCAAATAAAACACACAAAATGGAAACAAGCCAGTTATACGTATTTTTCGTTTTCATGGGCTATATATCTCCTAGAAGCGCAAGCCAAATTGCAATCCTGCACCGAATAGATACGGATAACCAAGTCGCAGATAAGGCTCAACGAATACCATGCCGAAAGGCTGTCTGAATCCTACTGAAATACCCGCGCTTGGTACTGTTTTTGTCTCTTCATTTATAAAAAGAACAGCACCGCCCAGCAAGCCTTCTACAAACATTCCTGCTCCCGATTCCCCGCTCGGTGAAACCGTGTATATTCTGAAAGAGCCTAGCGGTTCGAATGTAATAGCCGTATTATCATGCTTATCTTTTTCATATATGTCATAACTGAGAAAGGCTTTTAACCCGACGGAAAATTTTCGTGACAAACTATAATCAAAACTAAAACCACCAGACGGAGCCACCATTTCTACACAGTTCTTATTTTCCTCGGCAATAATGCCAAATGCAGATTTCCGATAAGTTGAAGCCCTTCCAAGAAGCTGTTCTGTTTTAGATGACCGTTCAATTACATAAAACTTGAATAACATATAAGCGGCAGTTTCAACATCAAGCATTTTCACTTGCAGAGTATAATGATTTTCAATTTCCTCAAATTGTCCAAAAATAATTGCTTTTGCACCAAGTCGTTCACAAATTGAAAGGGCTGTGGCATCACTGACATATCCGCTCAACTGAAAATCAAGCTCTTTTTCGATTTTATCCATGTGTTGTCGTGTAACTACCCGCACTTTGCCAGTCTGAGCAAGATTTGCTGCAAGAGAATTTGAAAGATACTTGCTCATCTCAGGTGTTTCGGAAGAAAAATCTAAAACTGCAATAATTTCACCATCAACACAAACTGCGCAAATATCATTAGCGACATTCCTAAGTGATTCATCAATGTCGTTCTTCGAGAAACATGGAAAAGTAATTGCAAACAGGAATAACATAATTCCTATAAAGGATTTTCTGTTGATAGCCGTCTCCTAATCTCCTTTAAGCTTTACTACGCTATCACTATTTTTTCAATATACAATAAAGAATCTCTTATTCAAACTCTAATAAACTTATACCACACATTCTATCTGATGTTTGTTTATCGGTCAATCTTTTAGATAAAATTATTTATCTAAAAGGATTACTAATGGCTGGCGATTCAATAAGGGAGACACTTGCGCAAAATATCAAACGCTTTCGAGAAACGAGAAATATGTCTCAGGCAGATTTAGCTTTCGAAGCTGGAATTTCTATCCCGTTTTTAAGCGATATTGAACGCGGTAACAAATGGCCGTCGCCAGAGACTATTGGAAAAATTGCTGAAGCATTCCATATTGAATCATATTTATTATTTTTACCTAATTTTTACGAAAAAGAAGAGAATAAAATACTTATTCGCAGAATAATGAACGAAATTTCTGTCGCACAAAATACGGCAATGAAAGCGGTATGCGAAAAGTATGTCCACTAATAGGATCTTTTACTCCATCTCTCCAATCTCAATTCCAATATGCAGAGCAACCCCATTCCGTGTGGCAAAGTCCGCGCATACAGAATTTTTCGCTTCATTATAATGTGGTCGCTTCCGATTGCAGACAAACGCTTTCTTAAAAAGAAAATCGTCGATATTGTGAGTTTGCTTGAAAAGTCTAATCGTGTTTTCTAACTGTTCAATGGGCTGTTTTGTATGTTGCTTTTTCCTTTCTTTCAGCTCAACAAAAGCGATTGTCTCTTTTGTATGTAAAAGGCATTCGCATAGCGATTCCTCTTTATTGAAGCTCTCCATGATTTTAATTTTCTTATCAAGAGGGGCGAACTGATAATCATCACGCTTGTTACACTTTACAATCGCATTCCAAGATTCTTTTTGGTTTTCGTCATAATTTATTTCTGCGGGAGCATTATCGACAAGCCCGAATTCTTTTACAGGTTCGACTTTTTCTGCAAACTTGAAGAAATCTACTTGCAAAATGCCACCTCCAAATCCAAAAGTTGTGAAAAGCGTTCGTTTCCGTCTGCCAAAGCGATATTCAAAAGATTTTCATCTGATGGCAAATTCTCATACGGTTTAAGCAATGCAATCGAACCGTCTTCTTTCGTTTCATAAATAGAAATCTTCTCGCCCGGAACTGCTGATTTCACTGGTACAATTTTTTCGATTCGGTCAGACGGTACGCCTTTTTCCAACAACTCCGCTGCTTTTGCGCATTGCGTAAGATATGAAAGCATGTACGGGCTGTGCGTAGTTATCATCAGCTGGTTATGCTTGTTTGTGTTCATGCATTCCAACAACTCAAACAGCACTTTCCTCTGAGATTCGGGATAAAGATTTTGCTCAGGTTCTTCCACAATATTGATGAAGCGAGATGTAATTATAGATAAAAGCTCATCATTTGCTTTTTGAAGCACAGCCATTTTTCCCTTTTCTAAATTTTGCAATAATTCCTTCTTTTCGGTTACAGAATTGTACAATCCAAAAGCTTTGAATGCGGATGTAAGTGCGATTAAAGAAAAAAACTTTGAAGAATCTTTTGCGGCATTTTGTGATAGGATACTTGCAAGAAGTCCTGTTCCAAGCGTTTCTGAAAGTTCATTATATTTTTTTTCTACCTGTTTTTTTTCATCAAGTGAAAACTGTTGTCTCTTACCATTAAGTGTATAATCAATGAAGTTTGAATAATATCTTGAAATCAGAGATAACGGAACAACAGACTGTATACCGCTCGCAGCCTCGTACAATTCAATTTCATAATTGCTCTTTGTATCAGATATATAGGAGCGATTAGTTCCTTCGTCATATCGATAATAATAATCACCAATCGGCAATTTATATTTTTTTCCGTCCCGTGCCTCGCGTGCTACATCAAAATCACCGATAGTTTCAAATAGATTTTTTAAGACCCCCGCGATAGCATTCGGTTTTGGCAAGGCACTGCAAAAATTCCGCTCGGCAGGAATATAAGCAATCTTTGGTTTTACATATCTTCCATCTTCTCGCTTGATGGTGTCTATTGTTTTTTGAGAAATATGAAATTCATACGAGTCAAGAATACAGTCGATTTCGCTCGATGCAGTCAGATATGACTTTATACAGTGATAAGCCAAATAGTTATTTGCAAATTCATCATAGGTAAGCTCTTCTTTCTGAATTTTTTCACTCTTCAAAGCTTTTTCTAACCACACAAATGTTGAATACAGTTTCGCAATTGTGCTTTTGCCTGTCGCTTGATTTCCGCAGATAACGGTAACAGGCGTGATTTCCATAAACCCGTCATTCTCAGAGAATCCTTCTTTTATCGGTCCAAAATTCTTTACACGCAGTTTAGCCATTCGTCTTGTCCAAAATATGACTCAATTTTAGTACATTTTTCAAAAAGAATATAGACATAAAAAAAATCGCCCCTCGCAAGGAAATCACTTCCTCACAAGGGGCGTTCAGATTTTCCCTCATTAGGCATATTCGCCCAATGAAGGAATTTTCTGTCTCAATTCCCCATCGAGGCAACTACCCCGATGAAGAATCAACTGGCTTACTTATACAACTCCACCAGCTTCTGCAAGTGCACGAATCTGTCCTTTGCTGCCTGTTCGTTTGTCGTTCGCTACGCTCACTAACGAGTTTTCCTTCAGAAAACTCGCAGTACATTTTGCTCGCTTATACAAGCAATTTTCGTAGACAAACGACAAACTTGCTTTGGCACGCTCAGGGAACTTGCGTGTAAGCGCACTGTATCTCGTCTCGTTGTTCAAGAAGTTCTGGTAGCTTCCGTCGCCTTCCTTAGAAGTGAGCGTGAACGGATTCTTTCCCTCTGCTTTGAGGGCCGGGTTGAAGCTGAAGAGGTTCCCTTCGCAACACAGTTGCTCGGAGACTCGCTCAAAACCTGTCTCACAGGTTTTGACCCCTTCGGGGTCGCTCCCTAAGTAACCAGCTTTGACAACTTAAATGGATTAGACAAAGGGCGTTACCCTCACTTCGTTCGGGTCAGGCTTTCCGCACTTCCGCTTTCGCTCCATTCCTTCGCTTACGCTTCGGAACGCCTACGGCGGTGCTGCAATCCTTAACGCAGGAATGTAACAATTTACTATTTTACAATCTCCCAGTGTCCACTATAGCCTCGACCAATAAACTGTATTTTATCTCGCATTTTTGCAAGTTGTCGCTCTATAGTTTTCTTGCTTACCCCAATTTCTTTTGCAATTTTTTCACGAGAAATCTTATTATCCTTCTTTATCAATTCTACAATTCGAGTTTCAATGGATTTATCTTGGGCGACATCTTGAGCGACATCTTGAGCGACATCTTTATCAGTCCCAGCAATTTCTGCAAGTGAATAAAATGTGACAAAAACGGCATCCGCATCAACTTTAAAATCTGGAGTTGGATTTCCATAACTCTTGCACATATCCCGAATTTCCTGGATTCCGCGCCCCCATGATTCAATATACCCAGCTCTAAAAAACGCATTTGCAATTTTAGGATTAAGAGGACGAGATTTGCCTTCATTTATAAGCTGGTCAGGGGAAATTCCGTCAGGCAGAATGCTGTCATTTGCAATCCGTAACTTATCTTTATAAACACGAATCTGAATCGGTGTAAAACTTCCGTAATTTTTGTGAACGATTGCATTCAGTAATGCTTCTCGAACGGCATCTTTTGGATAAGGATATTTTTCAACTCGCGTAATTCCTTTAAAAGAAATCGGAGCAGTCAAATATTTTGTATAAAGCAAATCCATAATTCTATCCACTTGTTGAAGAAGAGCACCATGAATTTCATCTTGAAACAAAATCGTTGCATCATCAGCAAAAAAACCAATCTTTATCCATGCACCAGTGACCCATTTTTCTGGATTATGATGAAAGAGCAAAACACCAGCTCGTGTCACATTTCCATCACTGAGCAAATCAAGCTTCTCGGCAAGCATTTTATTTGAAACAAAAACATCTTTTTCTGCCATACGGGCGCTTAACCTCGCCTGTTCACGGAAAATATCAAAAGCATCGTTTCTGAAAGTAGAAATATCTGTTTTATCAATGACAGCAGCATCCCAAGAAAGCCCTGTCTTTTTAAGTAAGAATCGAGAAAGGGCATTTCCCTTTAATTCCTGTTTTGTTGAACCACTACGATAATGATATTCGCCTTTGTAATTCACAGGATACGGACTCGCATCGACAGTAATTCGAATATAAGGAAGTCCGTTTTCATCAAGCAAATCAACATCTGCAACGACAGCAAGTGTGTCTCGAATAAGATTAGGAAGCACTTCCATCAATTTTTTTGAATCTTTTACACCACAAACAGAACCATCATCACGTTTTCCGATATAAAGCAAACCGCCCTGTGCATTTGCAAAACCGCAAATCCATTTGAGATATTCATCGCGCCAAGATTCTTTGTATTCGATTAACTGGGATTCCATGCTACTCCACACTAACATTAATAAGCCTTTCAACTTTCTCTGAAAGATTTTTCTTTATCATCTCTATCTGCTCGTATTTTGAGGCTATTTCTTTCTGTGCATCCAAATCGAAACTGCCATCTTCTCTTACTGGAACGGGAACCGTGTCTTTCAGCTTTCTTATCATGTCTGAATTGAGGGTTGTATATTCGTTCTTTCCTAAATCACCGCGGCGACCTTTTATATTTTTTCTGAAAATCGGTTCCAAAACATATTTTATATACTTCAAATCAATATTCTTGCATTTTTCGGTCGGCAACAGAATGCCACGATGACCGGTCACAGAAAATTTTTCATTGTGATACATCATAAGACCTGCAAGACCATCTTTTGCCCAAGTCAAATATTCTCCGTCATAATCATAACTGTCAATTTTAGCATATTCCCCCTGCGTGTTGCCTGAAAAAACCGGGTAAGAGCCTTTATGAGTTTCACAATATGATTTTGTCAAATCGCTGTCACCGTTGGTAGGAGTAAACAGTTCTGTAATTTTTAGTAAATGAATTTTATATTCTGATAAAGGAATTTCTATGTGACAATTATTAAATTCTTCCAGTTTTGAATAAATATATTTTTTTTGATTCTGTACCTCAACAAATTTTGTATAGAGATAAATTTGTTTATCAATGTCGAATAAATTATCACTTGTTATTGGGATTTTTATTTCAATATTCTCAATATTTTTCTTTAATGCCTTAAAAGCCCTGTTAAAATTATACTTTCTTTTTATATCATCTAAAGCAAATCTTAAATATTCGATATTCAGATTTTTATCAAATGGAGTAAGAACAATTCTATCAGCAGTAATTCCAAAAGGAGTGTCGTGGATTATAAAATTTTTCCCTGCAGAGCCATCTCCATTTGTTGCGAGTGAAAGTTTTCGATTTTCCTTAGAAGCTGCGTTTAATTTTAAATTGTCAATATCACTTAAATGATAGATAGCACTAGAATCCGCACTATATACTGGAATCTTTCCGGTATTTGAAAAATTGTTAAGTTGGGTTCTATTCATCCCCAAGTAAATTGTATTAAATGAAACTAAATCTTTCAGTTTTTTAGTTACGAATGTCATTTTAATTCCTTTAATAATTCTGCATAATTTCTTACATCTGTACTTAATTCTAACAACATATTGCTAAATTCATCCAAACTAACAATTTCTCTTTTTGCCATAATCCCCAAATCGATTTTTTCTTCCTCTGTCCAAAAACGCTCAATATTCCATTGTTCCTTTGTGTCAAATTTTGAAATATCAAGCAGTTTTGCCCTTTTGTCGGAATTTATCATCTCAATGATTTTTTCATTCGATTTTGCATTTTTGAAAGCATTGTAATTTTCTACCGCGTTATGCAAGTCATTGTCATCTATGTCAAATCTGTAACTGTCAAGCGTTTCGCCTATGCTTGAACAGAGATAGCAGAATACGGGGAAATCCTGTGTTCCGCTCTGACCTTCATCTCGTTTTCTCAATGTAAGGATATAAGTCTTTTTATTCGTATTGAAGAATGAGTTTATCGGAAGCGAGATAATGCTTTCGATAAAACAAGATTTCAGGATAACTTCCTTAAGTTTTTCATTGCCGATGTTCGCAAAAATGCCGTCCGGCAGTATGACATTAGCAATGCCGCCTTTTTTCAGTGATTTTATAATCCACTCTGTAAAAAGAGCCTCGATTCCGCCGCCGTTGGCTGTATATGCATTCCGCAGCTGATTCTTAACTGCATATTTTACATTCTTGCTTGCCCGGCTTATGTCCGCGTTCTGGTAGTATGGGGGATTTGCAAGAATAAGGTCATATTGTTCAAAATCCAGATGTTCCAATGTGCCGAGCGTCGTATGAGAAGAAGTGATTACCTTGTTCAGAAGTTCATTTGATATTATTCTGATTTTTTCCGCAGAGTCGCAGTTTTCCTTAAACAAATCAGAATAGTAAATCACCATATTTGACTTTGCAAGAATTGTCGTCAAATCATCATTGTTATCTTCCATTCGTTTTTCATAGCCGACCAATGTAATCTTGCTTTTAAGCTCTTTCTCTTCAAAGTAATACGGATTTGGAATTTTATTTGCCGCTTCCAGAAGAAATTTTCCTACTCCACAGGCAGGGTCGCAGATTTTCATTCCTTCCTTTACATCAACCATTCGGACCATTTCTTTTACGACTTTTAACGGAGTAAAAAACTGTCCCATGCCGTCTTTGTCGGAACTGTTTTTCATGAATGTCTCAAAAAGCTTGGACTTAAAATCTTTATGGATATATATAAATTTTCCGTTTTCTTTTTCGTAGTCTTTGAAGCAGTCTAGCAGACGACCGAAACAATCTGCTGCCGTATCTATGATTATCGGATTTCCCATTTCATCCAGCTGAGTATGGAATATCCGTCCGTTTATGATTGATGTATTGTCGGCTTGATTTATCGGGAACAGTTCAAGAAGCTTATCTCGGATTGTCGTTAAATATTGTTTGAACGCATCTTTTGCAGATTCTTCCTTGTAGATTTTATAAATTGCCTCAAAACTGTATGAGCCTTTTAAAATGCCTATGTCAGAAAGAAATTTAAAATTGAAAACTTCAACGAAAGTATAAAGAGAATTCTTCGAGGTAGACAAAGCCATATTCTGCAAAATTCTTGCCGTCTTTTTAGCAAGCTCTGTAGGATCAAGATATTGTTTGGGAAGAATCTGATTGTTCTCATCGCTCAGACAGACACAGACTTCTTCAATAAAATTAGAAAGTTCTTTTTGTTTTGAAGACGACAAACTTTTAGGATTGATTTGTCTTGTTACAGGCAGACCGCTTTCATCTAAAATATATTCTTCGGTTTTCGGATTTATCCATATAAATTCATTACCGTCAGACACAGCATATATTTTTGCCTTCGTCTTCTTTGCAACATCAAGTTCCTGCCAGATTGCCTTGTTCTTCTTATCAGTTGTTCTGAATTCATTAGGAGCTTTCATTTCAATAAAGATTACAATCTCTTTATTCTGATTTAGAATCAAAACATCGGGCTTCTTTGCAGAAATTTTTTCGCATTGTTTTGCAGTAATGCCAGAAATTTCTTTCGACTGCACTAAATCTTTAATTGTTGTTGCACCAAGACTCCTGCATATAAATTTACCAAATTCCACAGGATTTGAATAAAGTGCATCTTGAATAGTTTGTTCTGACATTATCTAGACCTCAAGAACAATTATCGACAAATTTTGATAAAAATATACCTCATAAAAACAACGCCCCTCGCAAGGAATCTCCTCGCAAGGGGCGTTTTCGTATTTTACTTTCCACTGGGGCAACTACCCCAATGAAAACTCGACTGGCTTACTTATACAACTCCACCAGCTTCTGCAAGTGTACGAATCTGTCCTTAGCAGCCTGTTCATTGCGGTCGAAGAGAACCTTAGCACGCTCAGGGAACTTGCGTGTAAGAGCAGAGTATCGTGTCTCGTTGTTGAGGAATGCCTGGTAAGTTCCGTCGCCTTCCTTAGAAGTGAGCGTGAACGGATTCTTGCCTTCTGCCTTCAACGCCGGGTTGAAGCTGAACAGGTTCCAGTAGCCAGCCTTTACAGCCGCCTTCATCTCGTCCTGACAGTGGTTCATGCCGCCCTTAACGCCGTGCAATTCACACGGAGCGTAGCCGATGATGAGCGACGGGCCGTTGTACGCCTCTGCTTCCTGAATGACCTTCAAAGCCTGTGCGGGGTTCGCACCGAGCGCAATCTGTCCGACATAGACATAGCCGTAGCTCATCGCGATTTCAGCGAGGCTCTTCTTGCCCATCTCTTTACCTGCCGCCGCGAACTGGCAGACTTCGCCGATATTTGAAGCCTTAGATGCCTGTCCGCCCGTATTTGAGTACATCTCGGTGTCGAATACCATGACATTGATGTTCTCGCCGCTCGCCAAAACATGGTCGAGACCGCCGAAGCCGATGTCGTACGCCCAGCCGTCGCCGCCCATAATCCACACGGATTTCTTCGGGAGGTACGCCTTTTTGTCGAGGATGTCCTTCACGCAGTCGCAGTCGATTTTTTCAAGTTCAGCAACCAAAGCCTCAGCCGCGGGTGAGTTCTCCAAAGTCTTGTCTTTGGTCTCTATGAATTTCGCGAACGCGTCCTTCAAGCCCTGTGTCGCCTTGTCGCCGTCAACGATTGCCTGAATCTGCTCGATGAGGTTGTCGCGGATGTATTTCTGACCAGAGTACATACCCAAGCCGTGCTCTGCGTTGTCCTCGAAGAGTGAGTTTGCCCAAGCTGGACCTTTCTTTGAGTCCTTGTTGATTGTGTACGGTGCAGTCGCCGCAGGTCCGCCCCAGATTGAAGAACAGCCCGTTGCGTTCGAGATATACATGTGCTCGCCGAAGAGCTGCGTGATGAGTCGTGCGTAAGAAGTTTCCGCACAGCCCGCGCAGCTTCCAGAGAATTCAAGAAGCGGCTGGTTGAACTGGCTTCCCTTGACCGTGTTGTCGCCGAATCCAGAATCTGTTTTCTTTGAAACATTTGCCACGAGGTAGTTCCAAGCCGGCTGCTCGCTCAAACGGGTCTCCTGTGGAACCATTGTGAGTGCCTGTACCGGACAAACTGTCGTACATTCTCCACAACCCATACAGTCGAGCGGTGAAACAGAAAGTGTGAACTTGTATTTTCCAGCCTTTGGCTTCAAGTCAACTGCTTTTCCGCCGTTCTTTTCGACTTCAGCTGCCTCTGCATCTGTAAGAAGATACGGGCGGATTGTAGCGTGTGAACAGACGAATGCACAGTTGTTACACTGAATACACTTCGTTGAATCCCATTCTGGAACATTGACCGCCGTTCCGCGCTTTTCGTAGGCAGACGCGCCCAACTGGAACTGACCGTCGGCGATGTCCTTGAACGCGCTGACAGGAAGATTGTCACCGTCCATGAGGGCAATCGGGTTCATCAGTTTTTCTACCATATCAACGGTAGCTTTCTCGCCCTTGAGAGCCGGTTTAGCTGCGTCTGGAGCAGGATTTGCCCAAGAAGCAGGAATCTTAACTTCATGCAAAGCGCCTGCACCCTGGTCGATAGCCTGACAGTTCATGTCAACGACATCCTGACCCTTCTTAGAGAATTTGGCAACAACCTTTTCCTTCATGTATTTGATGGCTTCTTCTGCAGGAAGAACTCCGGCAAGTTTGAAGAATGCAGACTGAAGAACGGTAGAAGTTCGTTTTCCGAGACCGATTTTCGTGGCGATGTCAACCGCGTCTACGGTGTAAACCTTGATGTTGTGGTCGGCGATGTATTTCTTTGACTCAGCGGGCAAGTGCTTGTCAAGCTCCTCGTCGCTCCACTGGCAGTTGATGAGGAAAGTTCCGCCGTCCTTGACATCTTGCACCATCTTGTAGCCCTTGATGATGTAAGACTGGTTGTGGCACGCTACCAAGTCAGCCTGGTTGATGTAGTACGGAGAGCGGATTGGCTTGTCGCCGAAGCGCAAGTGAGAAATCGTGATACCGCCCGTTTTCTTTGAATCGTACTGGAAGTAAGCCTGAATGTATTTGTCGGTATGGTCGCCGATGATTTTGGTAGAGTCTTTGTTTGCGCCGACCGTACCGTCACCGCCGATACCCCAGAATTTACACTCAACCGTGCCTTCCGCAGAAGTGATTGGAGCCGGTTTGACCTCTGGAAGCGAGAGGTTTGTGACATCATCAACGATTCCGAGCGTAAAGCGAGATTTTGGCTCTGCTTTTGCAAGTTCCGTGTACACAGCGAATACTGAGCTTGGCGGAGTGTCCTTTGAGCCCAAGCCGTATCGTCCGCCTGAGAGTTTGACATCGTTCAAGCCCGCTTCGCGCAAAGTTGTAGCGACATCGAGGAAGAGCGGTTCACCGAGTGAGCCAGGCTCTTTTGTGCGGTCAAGAACAGCGACCTTTTTGGCTGTTTTCGGCAATTTCTCCAAGAATTTCTTCGGCATCCACGGTCGGTACAAGTGAACTTTGATAAGACCGACTTTCTCGCCCTTCTTGGTGAGGTAATCGATGACTTCCTCTGCCACATCGCAGATTGAGCCCATCGCAACGATAACTCTGTCTGCATCTGGGCTACCATAGTAGTCGAAGAGACCGTAGTTTGTGCCCAATTTCTTGTTGATTTTGTCGATATATTTTTCAACGATTGCAGGAAGCGCGTCGTAAGTTGAGTTACAAGCCTCGCGGTGCTGGAAGAAGACATCGCCGTTCTCGTGAGAACCGCGCATTGCAGGATGCTCAGGATTCAACGCATGGTCGCGGAACGCTTTGAGCGCGTCCGTTGGGAACATCTCTTTGAGGTCAGCGTAATCCCAAGTTTCGATTTTCTGGATTTCGTGTGAAGTGCGGAAACCGTCGAAGAAGTTGATGAACGCAACCTTTCCTTCGAGAGCCGCCAAGTGAGCGACAGGAGCCAAGTCCATGACTTCCTGCGGATTGCTTTCTGCGAACATAGCCGCGCCCGTCTGACGGCACGCGTACACATCTGAATGGTCGCCGAAAATGTTCAAAGACTGAGTTGCAACACAACGAGCCGCAACATGGAACACACAAGGAAGCTGCTCGGCAGCAATCTTGTACATGTTCGGAATCATAAGGAGCAAGCCCTGTGAAGCCGTGAATGTGGTGGTAAGCGCACCAGCCGCCAAAGAACCGTGAACCGTTCCCGCAGCTCCTGCTTCTGATTCCATTTCGATAACCTTTACTTTGTTACCGAAGATGTTTTTCTGACCGCCAGCAGACCAGTTATCAACCCAGTCCGCCATTGGAGATGAAGGAGTGATTGGATAGATACCAGCAACCTCAGTGTAAGCATACGCTACATGAGCCGCAGCCTGGTTTCCGTCCATTGACTGTTTTTTTCTGGACATTTTGTCCTCCTCTAAAAAAGATAGAAAAAAAGAAGACTCTGTGTAGATGAGAATCTTCTTATGAAAATTGGACTTTGATAGTTACGTCTAGAATAAACCTAAATCACAAATCTTACAAGGAAAAAAATAGAATAAAATTCGCTTTAGTTATGTTTTAAAATCCCGATATTTTAAACAAAACACCAAACGTGATTTCTGGGGGAATTATATGAAAAAGACATTGTTTATTTTCGCGACGGCAATTCTTTCTGTACAGGCATTTGCTTTCGACAGCGAGGCTTCGCTCAAGCCAAACGGTGCCAGCGAATATACAAAAATTGAATATCAGATTACAGAAAAATTCGGCGACTACTACCGCTCACCAAGAGCAAAATTCGTCCACGTGTTTGACGCGAACGGACTCGAAGTTGAGAGTTCTGAGCTCACGAGCAAAGACGCGCTCGTTGACCACATTACGTACAAATACGAAGGCACAAACCTCGTCGAGACAGTCTGCACGGATTCAGACGGAAAGGTCGCATGGAAAATCACTGCGACCTACGATGCAAACGGCACGAAAATCGATGAGTCGGAATACAACGCAAGCGATTCGCTCGTAAACCGCACCATCTGGAAGGTCAACGGAAAAGTGAGTGACGAGTCTTACTACAACGCAGACGGCGCGCTTCTCTCAAAAATCATCACAAAATACGATGACCAAAACAGAATCGCGGAAGTCGCGCAGTACCAGGCTTCGGGCACTTTGGAGCAAAAAGCGGTCTATTCATACAACGACGCGGGAAAACTTTCTGAAATCGCGTACTCAAACGGGCTCGGCATCCAGACAAAGAAGGTTGTGTTCAGATTTGATGCCTCATATCAGATTACCGAAGAGCAGACCTACAACACGGAAAACAAACTGATTGTGCGCGTCATCTACAAATATGACGGAAATGGTAACATCATCAAGACGACGACCTACCATGTTGCAGAAAAATTCGGCACAACTGTAAACGAATTGGCAGGAATTGCCGAATATACTTATGGAGCGAACTCAGCAACGCCTGCAACACCAGCTCTCTAAACCACGCGTTTTGAAAAAAGGGGAATGATATGAAGACCATCGGAATTAAGCTCGCAGACGGAACATTTTATCCAATTCTTGAGGAAGGCACGTCCAAAAAAAGAATGTTGGATTTGACGACTGCAAAAGACAATCAGACAAAAGTTCAGATTGACTTGTACCGCTCTGAAGACGGCTCAATGGAAGACGCCGAATATGTCGATACCCTTGAAATTACAAAACTCAATCCCCACCCGAACGGAGAACCGGAATTGCACCTTTCTGTCGGCTTGGACGACGAAGGTCATCTCACGGCGGAAGTCGTTGACCCCGAAACGGGCAAAAAAAGCGAGACAGAAGTAACGCTCGTCTCACGCACCGAAGCAGAACGCGCTTCACCTGCTGATTTTGCGGTCACGGGAACATCAGAAGAGACGACATTCTCTCCGGACGATCTTCCAGACATCAAATCAGACGCGCTCGAAGACATGCCGTTCAGTTTCGACCACTCAGAGCCGTCGAGCGCAGAATCTTCATCATCTGCAAGTGCTGACACAGACTCATTCAGCGGCGCATTACCCGATTTTTCTGACCTCGACAATGACATTCCCGTTGAAGACACAACGCTTGAATCAATTGATTTTTCACACGACGCGTTTGCCGACTCATCAGATGATGACGTTATCGGAACAGAAAGCCCGACGCTCGCAGACGACGCAGTTCAGACCGACACAACGACGATTTTGGATACACCGGATGAGCCAGCCGAATCTCCCGCGGACACATTCACCACGGATGAATTCTCTCTGCCCGACTTCGACTCAATCGACACTGGCTCAGATGACCCGTTCGCCTCTACGGACAGCACATCAGACACGCTCGCCGACTCAACGTTTGATGTTCCTGAGACAAGCAGTCTGCCCGATTTCGACTCTGACAGTATCAGCACGGATTTTTCAAGCGATGACTCATCGACATCGGCAAGCGGCTTCAATTTCGACGACTTGGATGATCCGGCATTCAGCGCAAGCGAATTCGACTCAACGTTGGACAGCTTGAATTCAGAACCGGAAGACAAATTCTTCGACACCGCAGCATCGGCAAGCACTGGCTCAGCGATGGATTTCTCTGATTTGTACGACAAAGAAACGCTCGCGGGAGAGCACGCTTCGCTCTATGACGAGGAAGAAGAACATAAAAAGACACGCGTTCCCGTCATCATCTGCATCATCTGTGCGATTATCTGTGTGATTGCGACGATTCTCGTGCTGTTCATCGTTCCGTCAAAGTACAATTTGATTGCATCGCGCAACACGAACGGCATTTCGATTCTCGACCGCTTCTTCTCAAAAGAAAAAGAAACGGCTATCGAGCAGCCTGCCGAAACAGCAGCTCCGCTTCCCGAACCCGAAAAAGAAGAGCCTCCTGTTATCGAAGTGATTGTTGAAGAGCCGAAAGATGTGCCCGCTCCCTCTGCTGAAGAAGACAAAATCGTCATCGCGCCGGAGCCTGAGAAAGTTGTTCCTGAGCCGGCTCCTGTCGTTGAGGAAAAACCGGAAGTCAAGAAATCGGCTGATGTCAACTATCATATCAAGTGGGGCGATACGCTCTGGGATATTTCTGACTCGTACTACAAAACGCCCTGGAAATACCCGAAGATTGCGACCTACAACAAGATTCGAAATCCTGACTTGATTATCGCGGGAACAGATATTCTTATCCCGGCAGAGTAAATGAAACGATTCGTTCCCCTTTTGCTTGCGCTTCTTGTCGTTTCGGCGTGTGCCCGTGTTGATAATTCGAATCAAAAACGATTTGGGAGCGATTCGAATTATTTCATCGCACTCCAAGAAGCGGAAAAAGGCAAGGAAGAGGACGCAATCCGACTCTTCTCTCTCGCTCGAAAAAAAGGCACTCCCCTCATTGCAAAGCGGAGTGCCGAATCTCTTACACAAATCGGAAGCGTAACAGAACGCGTACAGGCGGCATGCTATCTCGCCGAACACTATGATGACGAAGCGTCACTGGCGACTGCATGCCGTGAGCTGTATTCGCACGACGAATTCATCAAAATTATCGCGCTTACCGACGGCATTTCTCTCGAATCAGCAAAAAATGAAATCGTCAAGCTGCGGCTTCTGTCACTCGCCCAGAAAAAAGACAGCCGTTTTCTCGGCGAAGTGTACACATGGTTCGTGACACGCCCCATCTCGGGCGAGCACATCGAAACCTATCCCGTGTACCTTTCCTTTCTGAGCGACAACAACAAAAAAATTCAGGAAGAAAGCGAAAAATTCCAAAAAAACCTGAACAAACGAAGCCTTTTGGAAAGCCAGCTCGCGCCCGGTGAGTCGCACACCGAAAAAGAAGCACAGATTGTGCCCGATGGCGGATTTGAGCCAATTTTCGACGCGCTCCAGGAAGCAGAAAATCCCGAAAAGACGATAATCGACTACCGGGTTGCGATTTTCCATCGCAGCTACAAGCTCACGTTCTCGCAAATCGACAAGATTTTTAAAATTTACGAAAACCGAGGCGAAGAAATCGACGCACAGCTGCTCTCTGACATCGGCAAGGCAACGCTTTACGGTACGAATGATTATTTTTCATCAGCGCGCACCTTTGACCGGCTCGCAAAAACGCTCTCCCGCGAAAAAGCATATTTCGCGCATTTTTATGCCGCCCGCCTCTACGACAAAGCAGGTCGGTATCCTCGACAGACGGTGTCCCGCTTCCAAAGCGCGCTTGAATCGACCGACGATGCGCTCCAGTTCGATAACTGCCTGTGGTATCTCCTCAATTTCCAGCTTAGAACATCAACAGACGACATCATCTCGACACTCACCGAATACGGCTCACGGATTCACAATCCGGACTATTTTGACGATTTTTTTGAGTCGCTTTCGATTCTGTTGCTCTCAAGCCATCGCTGGCAGGATTTTTTCAAAGTTTGGAAAAAGACCGATTCCAATTTTTCAGAGTACACCGCCGGGAAATACGCGTATATTTCAGGTCGCCTGATTGAAGAAGGATTGGCTCAGAGCGATGATGATTTGAAAACACGCCAAACCGTTGAAGCATTCACCAAAGTGCTGAACAACGGCTCATCGCTCTATTACAAAGTCTGCGCGCTAGAACGGCTCAATGTCACCGATCCTGCGCTCGTTGAGTCGTATCTGTTTAACAAAAATACGAAAGACGACCGCACCACTGACACAGGAGCAAGCCGCCTGCTGCAAGGGTACGCGGCGTTCGGATTTCCACAGCGTCTCTATGCCGAATGGATTGCGAACCGAAGCAATCTCTCAGTTTCAGATGCGATTGAAGCAAGCACGTTCTTGAGCCGCTGCGCCGAGACGCGCAGAGACAATTCCTACAACGTGCAGAGCTTGAGAATCGCCGCGCGCGCCTTTGAGAACACACACGGAGAAATTCCACGCACGCTTGCTGAATTGAATTTTCCCCGATTCTACAAAACGATTATCGAAAATGCGGCACAGGAATTCGACCTGCCCGCATATCTAGTTTATGCGCTCGTCCGAAGCGAAAGTTTTTTTGATGCAACGGTAACGAGCAAGGCTGGCGCGAACGGACTCACGCAGCTCATGGAAGGCACAGCCGATGATGAGGCACGTAAACTTAAAATCGCTACAGATGAGGGATACGACATTTTCGACCCCGAAGCAAATGTGCGCATGGGAACGCATTATCTTGCCTCGCTCATCAGCAGAACAGAAGACAACAACAAACTGCTCGCACTCTACGCCTATAACGCAGGGCTCACCAATGTCCGCAACTGGGGAACGAGATTCCGACGCGATTGGGCAAGCACTGGAAAACGAGCACACAAGCCGGTCGGCATCAGCATGGATTTGTTCTTGGAATCGCTTCCCTTTGCAGAAACCAGAGAGTACGGTCGAAAAGTGATTTCTGCGGCGGCGCTGTATGCCTATCTGTACGATGGAAAATCACCGAGTGAAACCGTGCGCGAAATTATGTACTAAAAACCTTTAAACAACCCGCTCTTTTTTGTTATAATCCAACCTATGAAAATAGTAGATATTCTGAATTCAAAAAAAGTGTCGCTCTCGTTTGAGGTGTTTCCGCCAAAAAAACAGGACGCGCTTGAATCTATAAAAAACACCGCTGTCGAACTTACCTCACTCAATCCCGATTTTATCAGCGTGACTTTTGGCGCGGGCGGCTCAACGCAAAGCTACACCGCCGAAATCGCGCAGGCAATCGAGTCTCAGGGAACAACCGCACTTGCTCACCTTACATGCGTTCGCTCAACCACCGAAGCGTTGAATCACATCATCAAAAATCTCAAAGAAAAGGGTATCTCGAATGTGCTTGCTTTGCGCGGCGATTATCCGAAAGACGCTGTTGAAGGCGAAAATATCTTTCCGTCGGGATTTACACACGCGAGCGACCTTGTGCCGCTCCTCAAAAAAGAAGGCTTCTGCGTGGGTGGCGCGTGCTACCCAGAAGGACACCCCGAAAGCGCGAACCGTGACGCCGACATCGAAAACCTAAAGCACAAAGTGGACGCGGGCGTGGATTTCCTCACGACCCAGCTTTTTTTTGACAATGACATGCTCTATTCGTTTTTGTACCGCTTGCAGTCGGCGGGAATCCATGTGCCCGTTTTGGCGGGAATCATGCCGATTACGAACGCGAGCCAAGTGAGCCGCATGGTCGATTTGTCGAACGCGTACATTCCGCGAAAACTCATGGCAATCTGTGACCGCTTCCGAAATAGCCCCGAAGCCATGAAGCAGGCGGGAATTGCTTACGCCACCGACCAAATTATCGACCTCATTTCAAACGGTGTGCGCGGAATCCACATCTACACGATGAACAAGCCAGAAATTGCCCGTGCAATAATTGCCAATGTAAACGAAATTATCAAAGCGACGAACGCATAACGCTACGGAAGTTGTGTGAGCAAGTCCGCGAGCGTGGTTTTGGCAAGTTCCGCTTCGAGCGCATGGGTCGCGTTTTCAAGGGAAGTGTCCAAAACTCGGTGAATGTTCCCGCCGACCGGGCATTTTTCATTCGGATTCGGGTGAAAATTAAAGACTTCGCGCTCTTCTTCGCCCTCGTTGATTGCGTGGTACACATCGCAGAGCGTGATTTCTTCAGGCTTTTTGACAAGATGCGAGCCACCAACACCCGCCGCCGTTTCGACAAGATTCGCTTTTTGCAACTGGAGCAGAATCTTTCGGATAATGACGGAATTCACGCCCGTGCTCCCCGAAATAAAATCCGAAGTGACACGATGGTCTTTTTCAAAATAGCTGATGCACAAAAGCGTATGCACCGCTGCCGTAAATCGCACGCTGATTTTCATAGATACCTCACATCGATATTCTATTGAGATTACAACTAAAATGCAACGGAGCTGAACGCCGTTTGAAAAAAAAGAGAAATTGCGTATACTAAGGCACTCATGAAAAAATCAATACTCATCGCAAAGACGACGATATTGGCTTCCGTCGTAACACTGCTTGCCGCGTGTGCCTCAACGCCACCGGTATCATTTGAAGCAAAACCACGAAAAATCATGCTCACCACCGCAGAAACAATTCTCACGCAGCTCACCACCGAAGAAAAAGTCGCGCAACTGTTTATCATCACGCCAGAGCAATTTTCCGCGGATGCGAGAACTGCCGTCACTCAAGAATTTTCTGACACCGTAGCCGCTTATCCAGTCGGTGGTTTTATTTTGTTCGCACGCAACATTGAGACTCCAGCTCAGCTTCGAGCCTTTAATATAAATCTCCGAAAAACCTGTTCCATACCACCGCTGATTGCGACAGACGAAGAGGGGGGACGCGTTGCACGCCTTGCCCGCTCGGAGCAATTCTTTTTGCCGCAATTTGAGAGCATGATGACAATCGGTGCGACCAAAAACACGGAAAACGCACGGGGAGCAGGACAAATCATCGGAAGCTACTTGATGACATATGGATTCACGCTCGATTTTGCCCCCGATGCCGATGTAAACACGAATCCAAACAATATCGTCATCGGAAATCGTGCGTTTGGCTCAAATCCGCAGCTTGTTTCCGATATGGTGAGTGCATTCTTGAGCGGCTTGCATTCTACCGGCATGAACGGGTGTCTAAAACATTTCCCGGGTCATGGAGACACACGGGGCGACACTCATTCCGACTATGTTGCAGTCACAAAGACATGGAGTGAACTGAAAACATGCGAACTTATTCCGTTCGTGCAAAATCTTTCTGCCGCCGACTGCATAATGGTCGCACACGTGACGTGCACCGCCGTCGATAAAACGTATCCCGCATCGCTTTCAAAAGCACTGATTACCGACAGGCTGCGCGGAGAACTCGGCTACCAGGGCGTCATATTGACGGACGCGCTCAATATGGGTGCAATCGAAAAAAATTATGGCTCAGGAGAAGCGAGCGTTCTTGCATTTGAGGCAGGAAACGACATTCTGCTCATGCCAAAAGACTTTCACGCAGCCTACGCAGCCCTGCTCAATGCCGTCCGCTCAGGCAGAATCAGCAGAGACCGCCTCGATGAAAGCGTACTGCGTATTCTTGTGCTCAAAGGATACTAGACACGCGAGACAAGCTAGACGCGCTAACAAGCTAAAACACGATAGAACAAACGCCCTTTTCTTGACAACGCACGCCCTGTGCACTAGCCTTAAAACTGAAATGAGTACACTAAACACTATCAAAATTGGCGAGACTGTCCGCGTCGAAAAACTTGGCGGAAACGGTGAGCTTCGCCAGCACTTTCTGGACATGGGCATTATTCCGGGAGCGGAAATCACGCTCGTAAAGTACGCGCCGCTCGGAGACCCGATGGAATTCCGCTTGCACGGCTATGAACTTACGCTTCGTGTTGCGGACGCAGAGAAGATTGCGGTGAGCGAGGTGGTTGCGACAGACTCGGCTGCCACAACGGAAAATTCCACGCCTGAAAAATCCCACCACCCGGGCTTAGGAGAAGGCGGCAAATTCCACGCAAAGGGCGACGGAACGCCGCTCCCCGAGGGCACTACGCTCACCTTCGCGCTCGTGGGAAACCAAAACTCAGGCAAAACGACGCTCTTCAATAAACTCACTGGCTCAAATCAGCATGTGGGAAACTTTCCCGGCGTAACGGTTGACCGAAAATCGGGCGCAATCCGCGGACACGCAGACACGCTCATCACTGATTTGCCGGGCATTTATTCCATGTCGCCGTATTCGAGCGAAGAGCTGATTTCGCGCAACTTCGTTCTTGACGAAAAACCGCACGCGATTATCAACATCGTAGACGCGACGAACATTGAGCGCAATTTGTACCTCACGATGCAGCTTTTGGAACTGCATATTCCGATGGTTGTCGCGCTCAACATGATGGACGAAGTGACGGCAAACGGCGGCTCAATCGATGTGAACCGAATGGAGTCGATTCTGGGCGTGCCGGTCGTGCCGATTTCCGCAAAGAAAAATCAGGGCATTGAAGAATTGGTGGAGCACGCGCTTCATGTGGCAAAGAATCAAGAGCCACCGCTTAGGCAGGATTTTTGCGACAAGAGCGACCACGGCGGCGCAGTGCATCGTGCGCTTCACGGAACGATTCACTTGATTGAAGACCATGCCGAAAAAACGGGCGTTCCCGTGCGCTTTGCGGCGACAAAATTGCTTGAAGACGACAAGCGGATTCTGCACCGGCTCGAGTTGGACACGAACGAAAAGGAAATGCTAGAGCACATCATCTTGCAGATGGAAAGCGAGCGCGCCCTTGACCGAAGCGCGGCAATCGCCGACATGCGCTATTCGTTCATCTACCGTCTGTGCGACGCGACGGTAAAGCGCCCCAAAGAAAGCAAGGAACGCGCGCGAAGCCAAAAACTCGACCGTGTGCTGACGGGCAAATGGACGGCGATTCCGTCGTTCATCGGCATTATGGCGCTTGTGTTCTATCTGACATTCAATGTGATTGGTGCATGGCTTCAGGAACTGCTTGAGACGGGCATTGACTCGCTTACCGAGCTTACCGACAGCGCGCTTGCTTCCGTGGGCGTAAACGAAGTGCTGCACGGCTTGATTATTGATGGCATCTTTGCGGGCGTGGGAAGCGTGCTTTCCTTCCTGCCGATTATCGTGACGCTCTTTTTCTTTCTTTCCATGCTTGAAGACTCTGGCTACATTGCGCGCGTGGCGTTCTTTATGGACAAACTCTTGCGCAAAATCGGGCTTTCGGGGCGAAGCATCGTGCCGCTTTTGATTGGATTCGGCTGTTCCGTGCCCGCCGTCATGTCTACGCGCACGCTCCCGAGTGAACGCGACCGCCGCATGACGATTTTGCTCACGCCGTTTATGAGCTGCACGGCAAAGCTCCCGATTTACGCGTTTTTTGTGAGCGCGTTCTTCCCCAAGCACGGCGGACTCATTATGACGGGCTTGTACCTGCTCGGTATCCTCGTGGGAATCGGCGCGGCATTTTTGTACCGAAAGACGCTCTTTAAGGGCGAAGCCGTGCCGTTCGTGATGGAATTGCCGAACTACCGCTTGCCCGGCGTGCAGAACACGGCACAGCTTTTGTGGGAAAAAGCAAAGGACTTTTTGCAGCGCGCCTTTACGGTGATTTTTGTGGCGACGATTGTGGTGTGGTTCTTGCAAAGCTTCAACTGGAAAATGCAGTTGGTTGATGATGCGGAACTGAGTATGCTCGCTTCAATCGCAAAATTGCTTTCGCCAGTCATGCGCCCCGCGGGTTTGGGTGAATGGCAGATTTCCGTCGCGCTCGTGAGTGGCTTTATGGCAAAGGAAAGCGTCGTCTCTACGCTTGAGATTTTGTTTGCGGGCGGCGTTACGGCAATTCTCTCTCCGCTTACGGCGGCAAGTCTGCTCGTGTTCAGTTTGCTCTACACGCCCTGCGTTGCGGCGGTCGCTTCGATTAAGCGTGAGTTGGGCGCAAAGTGGGCGGCAGGCGTGGTCGTGTTCCAGTGTGCGATTGCCTGGCTTGGTGCGCTCGTGGTGCACTTCATCGGCAGTGCGCTGGGGGTGGTGTAATGATAGCGAACATTGTTGTGGGCGCGGTGGTGCTCGTGTGCGCCGCCCTTGCCGTGCGTGGAGCGGTCAAGCGTCGCAAAAACGGCGGATGTGGGTGCGGATGTGGCAGCGCGGATTGCCCGCACTGCAAAAAAAAGGAGTGAACAAAATTTTTGCTCACTCCATACTCGCAATTACTATTTATCTAAGGTCAGGCGTGCGGATGCGGTCGGGCAAGCCCGCCGCGTACGCAAGGAAACTATTATAAACCACCGTATTTACTATCGCAAATCCGGTGTGCGTATCCAATCCTGATCCGTATATGTGCGGTTTTCGCCGCCCATGCTCCAGATGAAGGTGTAGTTTGAAGTGCCACAGCCTGAGTGGATTGACCAGCTTGGGTTGATGACGGCTTCGTTATTGTGCATAACGAGGTGGCGTGTCTGTTGCGGTTCGCCCATGATGTGGAAGACAACCTGGTCTTCGGGGAAATCGAAGTAGAAGTAGACTTCCATGCGTCGCTCGTGCGTGTGAGCGGGCATTGTGTTCCAAACGCTTCCCGTCTCCAAGTGCGTCATACCCATTGAAAGCTGGCAGGTGTCCAAAACTGACGGGTGAATGTACTGGTTGATTGTGCGGTCGTTTGATTCAGCCGCGCTTCCCATGTGAATGTGGTTCGCCTGCTCGTAGGTGATGATTCGGCTTGGGTAGGTGTGGTGAGCCGGAGTTGAGTTCATGTAGAATTTGGCAGGATTTTTAGAATCTTTTGAAGCGAGCGTGACTTCTTTTGTGCCCGCGCCAAGATACAATGCGTCATAGTGCTTGATTTCGTAGGTTGTGCCGTCTGCCACCACAACGCCGTCTCCGCCGATGTTAATCATGCCGAGCTCACGACGCTGCAAGAAGAAATCAACGCCGAAATCCTTCATGGCATCGATGTTTTTGTCGAGGCGAATTGTCTCATCAACTGGCATTGCGCCGAGAGTTACGATTCGGTCGATGTGGCTGTAGACAGCGGTGACATCATTTTTGATGAAAATGTTCTGAATGAGGAATTCCTCACGCATTTCTTCGGTAGTCATTCTTTTGAACGGCTCTTTTCCTGTTGAATAACGAATATCCATTTTGTTACCCCTTTATATTAATTTATTTAGTCTTTGCTTGAGTCTGAATCAGAAGAAAACGCCTCTTTGAAGCCTTTTCCGAACGCTTTTGCGGCAGAACCGATTTCTTTTCCGGCTTCTTTGCCCGCCTCGCCGATAGTCTTTCCGACTTCACCGACCGCTCTGCCCGCTTTTTCGAAGCTTTCTTTGTCGTTTTCAGAAGATTTTTCTGCTTTTTTCGTCTCTTTTTTGGCTTCTTTTTTTGTTTCTTTTGCAGATTTTTCGACCGTTTGTTCCGTAGAATCAGCTTTTCCGCTCGCAAAAACAGGAACAGCCGAAATCAAAAGAACCGATGCAAAAATGAGCGCACTTCGTTTCATATCCGTCTCCTCAGATTGAAAGATGCTTTAGTTATATCAGAAAATGACGAAAGGCGCTATCTTATTTACCACATTTTGAAAAAAGAATACACTTAAGCTATTATGAAAACCATCAACGGAAATGAACTTACTATTGAAGATGTGTGCGATGTTGCCTACAAAAACGAAGAAGTCGCACTTCCTACCGACGAACAATTTTGGGAAACTTTAAAAAAATCACGGAAATTCCTCGAAGACTATATTGCGACGGGCGTGCCAACATACGGTGTCACTACTGATTTTGGCGACTCATGCGACAATCAGATTTCAGTCGACAAGGCGGGTGAATTGCAGCGCACCATCTGCACATACCACGGAATCGGCTTAGGTCCGAAATTTGACAGAGAGACAGGGCGTGCCGTCGTTCTTGCGCGCTTAAATGGCAATGTAAAAGGCGGTCACTCGGCGATTCGACCGGAACTTGCGAAGATGATGGTCACTCTTCTCAATAAAGACATCATTCCCGTTATTCCGCAGCTCGGCTCAGTCGGTGCTTCGGGCGACCTTACTCCGCTTTCGTATCTTGCGGCGGTGATTATGGGTCAGCGCGACGTGTATTACAAGGGCAATATCGTTCCTGCGGCAGAGGCTTTCAAAGCCGAGGGAATTGAGCCGCTTCCCATCGAAGCAAAAGAAGGCTTGGCGCTCATGAACGGCACAAGCGTTATGACGGCGGTCGCTTCCCTTGCATGGAAAAAGGCACAGCGACTTGCGAACATCTCTGACTTTCTCACAGCGGTCACCTCAGAAATCACGCGCGGAAAAGACACGCCGTTCGTTACCAAAGTAAGCCAGATTAAAAATCACCGCGGGCAAATGGAATCAGCGGTGTATGTGCACAACATCATTTCCGAGTCAAAACGTGTTTTCAAATACGAGGATTTCTTAAAATATCAGATTGACTCGCTCGACGGAAAAAGTTTCCGAAAACAGCAGAACAAAATCCAAGACCGCTATTCAATTCGGTGCGCTCCGCAGATTACGGGCGTATACCGTGACACGCTGCGCGTCGCCCGTGACTGGATTACCGAAGAATTAAATTCCGCGAACGACAATCCGCTCGTCGACATCGATGCGGGCAGATTGTACAACACGGGTAATTTCTACGGCGGGCACATTTGCGCGGCGTGCGATTACCTGAGAACCGCGCTCGCGAACATCGCCGATTTGAGCGACAAGCAGGCGGAAGTCATCATCGACGGAAAATTCAACGGACTTACCGAAAACTTAATTCCATTCACGCCCGAAGACCATCCGCGCGCGGGCTTGCGCCTGGGCTTTAAGGCGGCACAGATTACGATTTCTGCAATCCGTGGCGAAGTGGCGACTTACTGCTTCCCCGTTTCGCTCACAAGCGCGCCGACTGAAGCGTTGAATCAAGACAAAGTTTCAATGGGAACGATTAGCGCACGAAAACTCGCCGAGCAGATTGAACTCGTCTTTTTGCAGTTTGCCACGCATTTGCTCGCTGCAATGCAAGCGGTGGATTTGGCGGGCAAAGACGATTTCGCTCCGTTCACAAAGAAAGTGCATGAAGAAGTGCGAAAGATGAGCGCATTCGTAGAAGACGACCGCGCCCTCGACAAAGAAGCCACCGCAGTTGCGCAGTGGCTTAAAACAACAGAACTGTTTGCTTAGGCAATAGCCGCTTTCATTTCAGAAAGTGCGCTGTCATCAGGTGAAAGCTGGGCTTTTACGGTCGCTTTCACCGTTGCGCCCGCCGCCTCAACTCTGCCTTTCCAGTCTTCGAGGAATGCGCCGTCGCCCCAGTCGTATGAGCCAAAGAGCACGACGGTTTTTCCGCTCAAGCTGCCTTCAATCGAAGAATAGAATGATTCCATTGAATCCTCAAGCTGCTCGGCTCCCATTGCCGGGCTTCCCAAAGCAATCAAATCAGCCTTGAGCACTTCTGCGCTGTCCGCGCTGTCCGCCGTTGAGAAATATGCGTCTGCTCCTGCCGCCTCTTTTGCCGCATTTGCAAGCGCCTCTGTGTTTCCTGTTGTTGTTGCGTATACGATGGCTACCATGTGTTACGCTCCTTTTTTAGTGTGATGTGAATATTTTTTGGCAACGACGGGAACTGACAGTCCTTCATCGAGCCACTTCATGCAGAGCTCGCTGCATGATTTGTACAAGTTCATTTTGCGCTCAGCCTCAGCCTCGTTTCCGTAGACTTTCCAAAAGCCCGAGAATTTGCACGCAAAGCGGTCGCGCTCAAAGCCGAGCACGTCTTCAAGCGGATAGCCCAAAAAAAGCCCGACTTCATGCGGAAATTCTTTTTGATACATGAGCCGATGCAAGAGCTCACACAGAATTCCGTTTAAGCCTTTTTCAAATGAATAGCCCTTTGACTCAAGATAGCGGGCATTTTCCGCATCCGAAATGACGTTTTCGAGCAAATCACGGTCGTACACAAAGAACAAAAACCGACGGTCATCTTTTTTGAGCGGCACGAAGTAACGCTTTGCCTTGCAAAAATCGCACTGCCATTTTAAAAGCCGCGTGCGCCCTTCCAAAAAACACTCAGCGTCCATCGAAAAAAGATTCGCGGGCTTAATGCCACAGAGCGCGGGCGCGCAACAGTGAATGATTGTCTCGTCAAAACTCATTTTTGTTATCTCTATCTCATTTTTGTTATGATAACAAAAATATACTTTATCTAACCTATGTTGTCAAACGCTAACTTTTATAATTATTCATCTTTTTTGCGTTTTTCTCTTGATTAGACAAAACAGACATCTTTTTGATTTTATTGACTTTCTTCAAAAAACGCATTGACATAAAATGATTGCGAATCTATCATTCTGACAATTAATAAAAAACGCTACAGATAGTGTCTTTTGAGCCGATAATAGCAACATAAAACACTATGATATTTTCAAGAATGTCAAGTGTTTTTTTGCAAAAAAATAATTTTTTATATTTCATACTCATGTATGTCTGGAGGGGAAACGGCATGAAAATCATTAAACGCAACGGTGAAGAAGTCGTATTCGACATCAACAAAATCATTACTGCGATTTCAAAAGCGAACAACGAAGTTCCACCGTCAGAGCAGATGAGCGAAGAAACAATCAAAACAATTGCGCTCTCCATCGAAAAGCAGTGCGCTTCCGAAAATCGCGAAATGGATGTAGAGGCGATTCAAGATTTGGTTGAAGATGCCATCATGAAGGCAGGCGCATTCAGCATCGCAAAAAAATACATCACATACCGCTACAAGCACAACCTCATGCGAAAAGAGAACACGACTGACAATCAGATTATGTCTCTCATCGAGTGCAACAACGAAGACGTAAAACAGGAAAACTCAAACAAAAACCCAACGGTCGTTTCGGTTCAGCGCGACTACATGGCGGGCGAAGTCTCAAAAGACATCACGAAACGCTATCTTCTCGACGAAGACATCGTTAAAGCACACGACGAAGGTCTCATTCACTTCCACGACTCTGACTATTTTGCACAGCACATGCACAACTGCGATTTGGTCAACCTCGAAGACATGCTCCAAAACGGCACGGTCATTTCTGGCACAAAAATCGACACGCCCCACTCATTCTCAACGGCGTGCAACATCGCCACGCAGATTATCGCACAGGTTGCTTCTTGCCAGTACGGCGGTCAGTCAATCTCACTCGCACACCTCGCTCCATTCGTCGAAGTGAGCCGAAAAAAGATTCAGCGCGAAACTGCCAAAATTGAAGAACAGACGGGCGTAAAATTCAGCGACGAGCAGTTCAATAAAATCGTAGAAATGCGCGTCAGAGACGAAATCACGCGTGGCGTCCAGACAATCCAGTATCAGGTCGTTACGCTCATGACCACAAACGGTCAGGCTCCGTTCATCACGGTCTTCATGTACCTCAACGAAGCCAAAAATGAGCAGGAAAAAGCCGACCTCGCCATGATTATCGAAGAAATGCTCAAGCAGCGCTATCAGGGCGTCAAAAACGAAAAGGGATTCTGGGTCACTCCGGCGTTCCCCAAACTCATTTATGTGCTTGAGCCCGATAACATTGAGCCAAACTCAAAATACTACGCGCTCACCGAACTTGCCGCAAAATGCACGGCGCGCCGTCTCGTTCCTGACTACATCTCAGAAAAAAAGATGCTTGAGCTCAAGGTCGACGCAAACGGAAACGGTCAGTGCTATCCGTGTATGGGCTGCCGCTCGTTCCTCACACCTTACCTCGACTCAAACGGAAAGCCGAAATACTATGGTCGCTTCAATCAGGGTGTTGTCACGATTAACTTGGTTGACGTGGCGTGCTCTTCGGGCGGCGACTACAAAACATTTTGGGAAATTTTTGACGAACGACTCGAACTCTGCCACAAAGCACTTATGCGCCGTCACCAGCGGCTTTTAGGCACACCAAGCGATGTGGCTCCAATTCTCTGGCAAAATGGTGCGCTTGCCCGTCTCGAAAAAGGCGAAAAAATCGACAAACTTTTGTTCGGCGGCTACTCAACGATTTCTCTCGGCTACGCAGGTCTGTGCGAGTGCGTCCGCTACATGACAGGAAAGCCACACACCGACCCGGATGCAACGCCGTTCGCCATCGAAATCATGAAGCACTTGAACGCAAAATGCGCGGAATGGAAGGCTGCTTCAAACATCGCGTTCTCGCTCTACGGCACGCCGCTTGAGTCCACAACATACAAATTCGCAAAGTGCCTCAAAAAGCGATTCGGCGAAATTCCAGGCGTTACCGACAAAAACTACATCACGAACAGCTACCATGTGCACGTTACCGAGCAAGTCGACGCGTTCACCAAGCTTTCGTTCGAGAGCCAGTTCCAAGAACTTTCTCCGGGCGGCGCGGTGAGCTACGTTGAAGTTCCCAACATGGAAAACAATATTCCTGCCGTCATGACGCTCTTAAAGCACATTTACGAGAACATCATGTACGCAGAGCTCAACACAAAATCTGACTGCTGCCAAAAATGTGGCTACACGGGCGAAATTCAAATCGTCACCGACAGCGACAACAAGCTCATTTGGCAATGCCCGAACTGTGGCAACAAAGACCAGGCAACTATGAATGTCGCACGTCGCACGTGTGGGTACATCGGCACTCAATATTGGAATCAAGGCCGCACACAAGAAATCAAAGAGCGCGTTCTCCACTTGTAAGCGCGGGTTGGCTTCATGTACTACGGCACAATCAAAAAAACGGATATTGCCAACGGCTTGGGCGTACGGGTTTCACTCTTCGTCTCGGGCTGCCGAAATCACTGCAAAGGGTGTCACAACCAAATTACGTGGGATTTCAAATTCGGCAATATCTTCACCGAAATGACCGAAATGGAAATTCTCGAAGCCTTAAGCCCCTCGTATATCGACGGGCTTACCGTGCTTGGCGGCGAGCCTTTTGAAGAAGAAAATCAAGAAGTGCTCGCCCCGTTCTTAGAGCGCGTCAGGCAGGCATTCCCGCACAAAAACATTTGGTGCTACACCGGCTACCTCTACGACAAAGACCTGCTCCCCGCCGACGGCAGAAAGCACACTCCATTCACAAACCGCATGCTCGCCTGCATTGATGTGCTCGTGGACGGTCCGTTTATCGAAAGCCAAAAAGACTTAACGCTCAACTTCCGCGGCTCACGAAACCAGCGAATCATAAACCTAAAAGAGAATTGTTTGATGAAGCTTTAAAACAAAAAAAAGACTGACTTGAAAAAGCCAGTCTTTTTTATTGGAGACGATCGGACTCGAACCGACCACCCTTTGATTGCGAACCAAATGCTCTACCAGATGAGCTACGCCCCCAAAAACTGAATCTATATTAGCGAATTTTTTCGCTTCCGTCAATTAAATCACGTAAAAATTCGCAGCATGGCGTTGAAATGTTGTGACGCTCCGCAAGGCGCACAATCGTGCCACAGAAAAACTCGTTCTCGCTTTTGCGCCCGGCTTCCATGTCCTGCAACATGCTCGTTTTTCCGTACGGATCGTGGTGGCACATCATGGCGATTGCATCCTCGGTGACTTTTTCACTGAGCGCGATTCCCTCCGCGTTTGCCACGGCGACCACTTCCTTCCCGACTTTCCGCGCGAGATTCTGCATGACTTCGTGCTTGAAGCCGCCGTAAGGAGAGCGCGTGATTGCCGAAAGCGTGTTGAACACCGTGTTTATAAGGAATTTTTTCCACATTTCAAGGTGAATGTCATCGGGATTTTTAAAGCGCATCCCCGATTTTTCAAAAAGCTCACAAAGCGCACCAGTCCGCTCCGTTTTGGCATTATTCTGTTCGCCGAACACGACCGTTCCGAAGTCAGAGCATTCGACTTTGTTTCCTTCATGAATTGAATTCAAACTAATCACGAATCCGTAAAGAAGATTTTCTTCACCATAGACTTTTGCAATATCGCGCTCACTCTGGAGTCCGTTCAGAACCGAGAGAATCAAAGTTTTTTTGCCACACGCCGTTTTCATCATCTCAATCGCCTGAGAAAGCTGCAAATTCTTCGTGGCAATGATAATCAAATCGCTTTCGTGCGCGTTTTTGCTCTCAACGAAATTGAAATCTTGCTTTTCGCCGTTCAAAAAGATTCCGTCGCGCTCATACCGCACTTTTCGCTCGCCGTCAGCGAGACATTCCACATTTTCTTTTCCGAGATAGCTTGTCAGTTTTGAGGCAATCACGGCACCCACCGCGCCCACGCCGATAATCGTAACTTTCTTGATTTCCATGAATTGATTGTAACAACTTGCTAAATTCTCTTCTAGGACTTAAAATAGCAGGTACTACAGTTTACAGAGGAACACATGGCACTTTCAATTCGCGAACAATACGCAGACATGTTCAAATCGCTCGCACATGCATCAGTTGCAGCGGCAAAAATCGACGAGACGAATGTTTATCAAAAAGAGAATCCCCAGACGCGCACATTCATGGACAAGCTCGTCGCGGACAACATGGCTGAGGGAAGCCGGCTTGAAGGCAAAGAAAACTTCCGCGCTTTTTTGGACGCCGTTAAGGCAGGAAAGCACGGTCTCATTCTTATGGAGCACTACTCAAACACCGACTTGCCCGCACTCTGCTATCTTTTGGAGCACGATTTGGGCGAGGAAGGCAAAGACCTCTCAAAGCGAATCGTCGCCATCGCGGGAATGAAGCTCAACGAGGCAAATCCGCTCGTGCGTGCATTCGCCGAAAGCTTTACACGCGTCGTCATTTACCCAACTCGCTCGCTCGACAAAGCCGAAGCAAACGCGCAGTCCGAAGAAGAACGCCTTGAAGAAGAAAAACGCGCGCGCACCATCAACCTCGCGGCAATGCGCGCTATGGACAAATGCAAGCGCGACGGCGAAGTCATTTTGGTCTTCCCGAGCGGCACGCGCTATCGCCCCGGACACCCCGAGACAAAACGCGGCTTACGAGAAATCGACTCATACCTTCGCATGTTCGACGTCATGATTCTTGTTACGATTAACGGAAGCGCGCTCACGATTGACATGAATAATCCCGACGACATGCTCGCCGATTTGGTTGCGCCTGCCGTTCAGATTTTCGCGGCAAGCCCCGTCATCGAGTGCAAGCCGTTCCGAAAAGACTACATGGCATCTCTTCCCGCCGATGAAGCTGACCCCAAGCAAAAAATGATTGACCACGTAATGGAGCTGTTTGACGAGCAGCACGAGCGCATCGAAAAACTTCGTTAGTTTGAGTCCACCTTCTTAAGGATTCTGACGAGACCTTCTTTTTCAACCAAATCAATCGGTCGACCTTCCGCGTAGCGTTTTGCCTCATCGCTGTACACACCTGCGGTGATACAAATGCCGCGGTCCGCCTTTGTCTCGGTGACCTTTGCATGAAAATCACGGATATACAAATCTGAAATAACGCTCGTGCTTCGGTAGAATCGGAACACATGCACTTCTTCAGAACGAACGAATTCAATGTTCATCAGAATTTCAATATTCTCTGGTGTAACGGAAATATCGACAATCTTTGCAACTGCCCGCTGATAATATTTTACGACAATTCGGCGACACAATGCGACAAAATCACTTGAGCCAGCCATCAAATAGGTTTGAAGATTGCGGTTCTGATTCAACTCTGAGTATCGCGCAAGCAATTGCGGGACATCTTTATACTGAGGATTCATCGCCTGAATTTCAGTCAAACAGCCAATGCCTTTTGCGATTGATTTGAGCGCAAAATACGCATTTGCAAGTCGATAGCGTGTTTCAATCGCGATGTCAGGCGTCGCATTCTGATGTTTCAATCCAATCTCAAAATCTTGAATCGCTTTATCAGGCTGGTTTATTTTTAGATGAAACATTCCAGCGGCAAGGCAAGCTCTCGCCCCGAATTCTGGATCTGGACGCAAATGCATGAATACTTTTATCGCCTTATCACCGTAGCCACTTTCATTCATAGCGTCCGCCATAGAGAAAAGCGCTTCTTTGTTCTCGGGATTTTCATCGAGCGCACGCTTTAGATACGGCAAGCTCTCTTTGTAATGCTTCGCTTTGTATAAAGACAGACCGAGCGGAGAATTGACGTTTGATGCCTCCGGATGCATGATAATGACTTTCTTGAACATAGGAACAGCTTTTTCAAATTCATTGTTTTTGTAGAGCGCAAGTCCTAAATAGTAATTCACCTCATAATCATTCGGATTGATAGTATGCGCAGCGGTCAAACCGCGAAACGAATCGGGGATTTTATTCAGTTTGACCGCGCAAATTCCCTGTCGCAACGCTGCTTTAAACGGAGAAATTTCTTTGTGGGCAGGAGCAACGCTCATTTGCGTCTCATAAATCGGATACGCTTTGTCCCAAGCGCGTTCGTTGTAATACAAATCGCCAAGCGAAATAAGAGCGTCCGGATTGTGTGGATCCTGCGCAAGTTTTCGAGTAGCATCACGCAAAATTTGGGCACGGCTTTTCTGCTTGCCTTTTTTTCCGCCTTTTTTTCGAGTAGTAAAAGAGATGACAATCGCGCCGAACGCAACAATGATAACTACAGCAATTAAAGTACTCATACCGTGCCTATTATCGGCAGAATTCCGCTATTTCTTCAATTCCCCGACAAATTCCGCGATTCTGTCGAGCGCGGTTTTGATTTTGTCGATTGAAGTGGCGTAACAACAGCGGATGTGACCTTCACCGCCTTCCCCGAACACGCTTCCCGGAACGACGGCGACATTGTGCTTTTGGAAAAGCTGCGTGGCGAATTCCTCGCTTGAAATGCTTAAGTTTTTGATGCTTGGAAACATGTAGAACGCGCCCGTCGGCTCTGGAACTTCCAAACCCATGTCCGAGAACGCCTTGTACATGAGATTTCGCCGCTGCTGGTAGGAAATGCGCATTTTTTCGACATCTTTCCAACCGTGGCGCAAGCCTTCAACCGCCGCGTACTGGCTGAAAATCGGCGCACAGATTGTGTTGTAGCCGTGCAATTTTACGATTTGCGCCAAAACTTCGGCAGGGGCGGCAATGTAGCCGATTCGCCAGCCCGTCATCGCGAATGATTTTGAAAATCCGTTCAGAATGATTGCGTAGTCCTTCATTTCGGGGAATGAGCCGATTGAAACATGCTCGTTTCCGTCGTAGGCAAGTTCGCAGTAAATTTCGTCTGAAATGCACCAAATCTGATTCTTCGCGACCACTTTGGCGATTTTTTCTAATTCTGACTTTGGAATCATCGTGCCTGTGGGGTTGTTCGGCGAGCACATCATCACCGCTTTTGTTTTGGGTGTGATTGCTTTTTCAATCTGCTCGGCGGTGGGATAAAATCCGTTCACGCTCGTGTCAATCGGCACGACTTTTGCCTGCGTAAGCTCGGCAAGCGGCGTGTAGTTCACATAGCACGGCTGAACGACGATGATTTCATCTCCAGGATTTAAAATCGCTCGCAAAACCGCGTCAACGCCCTCACTCGCACCCACGGTAATCAAAATTTCGTTCTTCGGGTTGTAATAGAGATTGTACCGCTCCATGTATTTGGCGATTTCTTCGCGGAGTTCAATTAAGCCCCAGTTTGAAGTGTAGGAAGTGTGCCCTTTTTCAAGATGATAGTAGGCTTCTTCGCGGATAACCCACGGCGTGGGGAAATCAGGCTCGCCCACCGAAAGAGAAATTACATCGTCATGCCCAATGAGCATCTCAAAAAACTTACGGATGCCACTCGGCGGAATATTCTGCATTGATTTTGAAAGTCTATCTTCTCGTGTGTTCATTACGCCATGACTCCTTCGCGGCGGTCGCTTTCGTCCTCGACATAGAGGACATCATTTTCTTTGTAGGTTTTGAGCAAAAAGTGCGTTTTGGTTGAGCGAACGCCTTCAAGCGTGGAGAGTTTTTGCGCCACGAAGAGCGCGACTTCACGCAAATCATCGCCCTCAATCACGACCTTCAAATCGTAGCCACCGCTCATAAGGTAGAGCGACTTGACCTGCGGGAAGCGATAGATTCGTTCGGCAAGCGCGTCAAATCCGTGCTCGCGCTCGGGCTGGCACTGAATCTCGATTTCGGCGCGAACCTTGTCCTTCGCATTGCTGTCTTTTTCGGGATTCACAATGGCGGCGTATTTTAAGATAATTCCCTCGTCTTCAAGCGACTTGATAATCGCCTTGACCTCATCGGCGGATTTTTTCGTCATCGCCGAAATGTCTTCAACACTAAGACGCGCATTTTCGCGCAACAAATCAAGAATCTCTTCCTTTCCGTCCATAATTTACTCCTTTATTTTACACAATCGTGCCTTTTGTGCTCGGCACTTCGCCGTTGCGCCGCGGGTCGATTTCGACGGCACTGCGGATTGCGCGCGCGGCGGCTTTGAACAAGCCTTCCATTTTGTGATGGTCGCTTCTGCCGCGAATCGTGTCCAAGTGCAGGTTGCATTTTGCCGCCTGCACAAAGCCGTTCCAAAAGTCCTCAAAGCAATCGGTCTGAAACGTGCCTTCCTTGCCGTCCTGCACGCTCACGAGCGGAATTCCCGTAAGCTCGGCATTGCAGACCAAGAACGGTCGCCCACCAAAATCAACTGCCGCACGGAGCAGAGCTTCGTCCATCGGGTAAAGGAACGAGCCGCTTCGGAAAATTCCCGCACAATCGCCGAGAGCCTTTGCAAAGCACTGCCCCAAAACGATTCCTGTGTCTTCAATCGTGTGGTGCTGGTCAACTTCAAGGTCGCCTTTAATCGTTCCCGAAAGGTCAAAAAGCCCGTGCTTGCAGAACGAGCGGAGCATGTGGTCAAAAAATCCAATCGGATTCTCCACCGAACACTTGCCCGTTCCGTCAAGATTGAGTGTAAGCGAAATCTGAGTCTCGCCAGTTTTTCGTTCGATAGTCGCTATTCGCATTTAAATTCCTCACAGAGAGCACAGAATTTTTATCCACAGATTAACACAGATTATCACAGATTCTAAGTTTAATGTAATACATATTATAAAACATATCGTTTATAATACAAACTTTTTGTCCCAAAATTTAGTAATAATCCTTTCTTTAATCTAGATGCTTTTAAATAATTTATGATTTGCGATTCTTCAGTTCCTGATAATTTTGTCAAAGCCTTTAATTCAACAATTATCGAACCAAAGCAAACAAAATCTGCCTTATAATAAGAATCTAGCTCCACCCCAGAATAAAAAATTGGTAGTCTTTTTTCTCTTTCATAGGGAATATTTTGTTTTTTAAATTCAACCTCTAAGGCATCCTGATAAACAGCTTCAAGGAATCCAGCTTTCAATTCAGAGTGAACTTTCATAGCCGCTCCGATTATTGCATAAGTTTCAGAGTCCTTGTCATTCTCCATCAAAAAATCTCCGTTCTATAATCTTAATAATCTGTGGAAATCTGTGCCTATCTGTGGATTTCTACCTCACAACTTTGCGCAGCGCGTATTCAAGGATGTCCGTTGCGCCCAACGACTGCAATTTGGGAAGCAGCGTGGGAACTTCGCTTTTTTTGACGGCGATTTTGACTGCGTAGCCGTCGTCACCGAAGAGCGGGCTGACGGTGGGGCTTTTCATTGAGGGAAGAGCCTTGATAAGCCCGTCGAATTTTTCTTTTGAGACATTCATTTCGAGCATGACACGACCGCGTGCATTCAAGACTGACTCAAAGAGCATTTTGAGTTCCATGATTTTTTGCTTTTTTGCCGGGTCTTTGAGGGCTTCTTTTGACGCGTACATTCTTGTGGAACTCGTCATGAGCGTGTCCACAATTTTGAGATTGTTCGCGCGGAGACTAGAGCCGGTTGAAGTGTTGTCAATCAAAATCTGCGCGAGAGAATCTTCGTTGTCCTGTACAAAGCCTTCGCTCGTGCCCCAGGTGCGGAAAATCGTGCCGTCAATCTTTTTTTCGCTGAGCCATTTTTTGCTCAGATTCTGATATTCGGTGGCAATCGTGACTGGCTTCTGCACGAGCGCTTCAAAATCAACCGTGTTCGGGATTGCCGCAACGATTCTAACGGGGTCAAAACCCAAGTCCATGATTTCTTCAACACCGTCCTGAACGCCGTTCTCATAGACCCAATCTTTGCCAGAGAAACCGACATCAGCCTTGTTTGAGGCGAGCAACGCGCTTGCAATCTGCGGCTTTACGACCTGAAACGCCAAATCGTCCTGATTCGTGGTGGGAAAATAGGTGCGCTCCGCCAGTTTGAGGGAAATGCCCACATCGCTCAAAAGTTCGTACACAGATTCATAAATTCTGCCTTTTGCCAATAATATTCTGAGTTTGTCCATAAACAATAGTCCTTGCTACAATTATTTTTGGACAGTATACCAATTTTTTTACAACGCAACTACTCTATTTTGTCGCCGAGATGGGCAATTTCATCAATCGCGTCGGAAATCCCCGCAACGCCCGAATTCGCGCTCGAAATCTGTGATGAGATTTCAGCAGATGAACGCACTTGGCTCGTGATTGAATCGCGGATTTCCTCGGAAAGTTCGTTGATTTTTTTGATTGCATCTTCGGTCGTGCGAATAATCTTGTCGGTGTTTTTGGTGTTTTCGTTGTTTTTGAGCACCAGTTCCTGAATGCGGTCAGTGGCATCAACGGTCTGGGCAGCGAGCACTTTGACTTCTTTTGCGACGACGCTGAATCCCTTTCCCGCCTCGCCCGCATGGCTTGCCTCGATTGACGCGTTCAGAGCGAGCACGTTCGTCGTTTCGGCGATGTCGCTGATTTGATTGATTGCATTCGTAATCTGCTTGGTGCTTTCGACCAGCTCCTCGATAGCGACTTTTGCCTCGCCCATCATCACACTCGCGTTCTTTACGGTATTCGCGACGTTCTCGATATTGCCGGAAATCGTTTTGATATTGCCCGTAAATCCGTTCATTGAGTCAGATATTGACGAGATATTTCCCGAAATCTGTTTTGAAGAACTTGCAATCGCGTCGGCTTTTTCGCTCATCTTGTGCATAACATTTTCGATGGTCGACTTGCTCTTACTTCGCTCCAGCAAAATCAACGCCCCGTACAGTGAGCTTGAAAGCTGATCGCGCAATGCCGCATAGGAACCACCCGATTGAGGACCTTCCTGAAAAACGATGTAGCCAATCAAAGAATCCTGAAAGTGCAGCGACTCCATAATGAGCGAATAGTACGGCGAAATCGGCAAAAACTGGTCGGGGATGATATTCCGCGTGTCAAAGCGAACGCCCTCATCTTTGAGTTTGATTCGCTCCCCGTCGCGCACTGCCATAATGAGCCGGCTCGTTTTTGGCACTTCAAGATTCTGCGGCGTGAACGTGCAATTGTCGTACAAAACCACATACACGCCCGGGATTTTGAGCTTTTTGAGCGATTTTTCGAGAATGTTCATGAGGACAGGAATGTCGTAGCTTGCGAGCAATTCCGAGCTTGTGTTGCGAAGTTCAGTCTCATAGCGAACATCAGCGAGTGCTTTCTGCTTTTGACCGCGCACATCGTATTCATGAATCAAAACGCGGCACTGCTGAAACAGGTTTTCGGAAATATGGTCAAAGTACGATTTCGCGATGATTTCCCCCGCCTGTTTTTTGAGCACCGAGATGAAATTCTGCCAGAAACTGAATTCGGTCGAAATTTTGAGGAATGCATTGAGCAATTTCGTGAATTCTAAGATGAAGACAGAATCCGCGCTTTTGAGCGCAAGCACCGAATCGATGTATGATTGGAGCAATTTTTCAGTATGAGCCTTGAAGAATTGATCGACTTCGCTCGTTATAGCGCGCTCCTTCGCTATGTATGCAAGGATTTTCTGCGCACACTCAGCCCTCCACGGCGTTTCAGTAAAAAGACGCGCAATTTCTTGTTTTGATTTTGTTTTTATCGCTTCTGGTGAAAGAGAAGCCGGCTTCTTTCGGAAGAACGATTTTTTTTGCAGTGCGTCTTCGTCAAAAGCGTCAGAAATTTCGGCGACCGCATTCAGTACCGTCGCTGACTTACAGCCGCATGACTCACCGAGCAAAAGTTGCGTTTCATAGCGATACTCAAGCGGAATGTTTTCTCCAGAAAGCAGACCGAGCAGCGTAGAAAATGAACGCTCACCGATTCCGAAAAACGGCATTTCGACAGAAGTAATCGGCGGATTGCACCACGCGGCATCATTCGTACCATTAAAACCGCAGACCGCGACATCATAGGGAACCGTATAGCCCTGCTGAATCAGAAATTCCTGCGCACCAATCGCAACGTTATCACCGACACCGACAATCGCCTGAATGTCACGCCCAATTTTCAGCCCCTTTTCGAGGAACGATTTGACCGCCGCCTCGCCGTCGCCAAGCCCCCAGCCGCCCGGCTCAGAAATCAGCGCATCGTTTACCGAAATACCGTGTTTTCGCAATGAATCAAGATAGCCTTCATACCGCTCCTTTGCATACGCATGGGCGACGGGACCACGGATAAACGCAATTTTCTCAAAATGGTGCACGTCAATCAGGTGATCCATCAGTTCCGTCATACCGACCTTACAATCCGCGAAGATGACAGGCTTTCCCGGAACTTTGAACGTCATGCAGACGAGCTTCGTTTGATTGAATTTTTTATAAAAATCGATAACATCGTTCGTGACATCAGAAGAAGCCCATGAGACAACCCCACTGAAGGTCTTATCGTCAATCAGATGATAGATTATTGAACCCGGACCCTTATTCAAAAGCGGACCTCGGAACGTAAGAACGGGTGTTTGCGCTTTTTCGCATGCAGAAACAAAGCCCTGCCACATATTGATGCCCGTATTGTCGACCAAAGAACGAGTAAGAAACGCGACGGTGTTTTTTCTCATGATTTCACCTCATTTTTCTGAATTACAAAATTATACAACGATAATGATTGAAACTCCACATTCAAACTATTAAAATAATGAAATGTTTCGTATTTATGTAGAGCGCAAGCCGGGCTTCCAGAGCGAGGCGGCGAGCATTTTGGGTGAAATCAATGGATTTTTGGGCATTTCTTCTGTGAAGGGAGTGCGTTATTTCAACCGCTACGATGTTGAGAACACGAGCGAGGATGTCTCAAAAATGGCGGCGTTGCGAATCTTCTCCGAGCCACAGAGCGATTCTGTGGCGTACACCGAGCTTCCGACAGACCCCGCCGACACTGTGATTATCTGGGAATATTTGCCGGGTCAGTACGACCAGCGTGCGGATAGTGCCGAGCAGTGTCTTTCGCTCCTTCGCGAGTCTATGAAGAACACGGCCACTGTCGGAACTGAGCCACCACGCGTCCGATGTGCGAAAATGGTCATTCTTTCTGGCAGCGTTTCTGCCGATGAAGTCACGAAAATTCAAAAGTATCTTATTAACCCTGTCGATTCCCGCCTTGCAAAAGCTGAAATTCCTGAAACCCTTGAAATGAAAACTGAAACCCCTGCTGACATTCCTACTGTCGAAGGATTCAATTCTCTTGGCAAAAAAGAGCTTGACGCTTACCGCGAGAAGATGGGCCTTGCTATGGACCTGGCCGACATTCAGTTTCTGCAGGATTATTTCAAGTCTATCAAGCGCGACCCGACCGAAACTGAAATCCGCGTTCTTGACACTTACTGGTCTGACCACTGCCGTCACACCACTTTCAACACTGTTCTTAAAGACATCAAAATCGAAAAAGGCCCTTACGCCAAACTTTTCAAAGAATCCCTTAAAAATTACGAGGCCATGCACACAGACATCTATGCGAAACGAAAGGACAAGCCTCTCACTCTCATGGACATGGCTACTATCGGCGGAAAATATCTGCGCAAGCACGGTATGCTTGATGACATGGAAGTAAGCGAGGAAAACAATGCCTGCTCTATTTTCATCGATGTTCACTACACCACTGACGAAAAAGGAAATCCTCTTCCAGAAGGCAAAGAAGAAGTCGAGCAGTGGCTCTTGCAGTTTAAAAACGAAACACACAACCACCCTACAGAAATCGAGCCTTTCGGTGGTGCTGCAACCTGTATCGGTGGCGCAATCCGCGACCCTCTTTCAGGACGAAGCTGGGTTTATCAGTCAATGCGCGTAACTGGAGCCAGTGACCCTACAGTTCCTTTGAGCGAGACTCTGCACGGAAAACTTCCTCAGATGAAGATTTGTCGTGAGGCAGCTCAGGGCTTCTCTTCTTACGGAAACCAGATTGGTTTGACTACAGGTCAGGTAACAGAAGTTTATCATCCTGGCTTTGTTGCAAAACGAATGGAATTGGGTGCTGTAATCGCAGCTTCTCCATACAAAACCGTTATGCGCGAGACACCAGAGACTGGCGACATCATCATTCTTCTTGGCGGAGGAACAGGTCGTGACGGTATCGGTGGTGCTACAGGCTCTTCAAAAGTCCACACGGAAAAATCAGTTACTACTGCGGCTGCCGAAGTTCAGAAGGGAAATGCCGTTGAAGAACGAAAGATTCAGCGTCTTTTCCGAAATCCTGAAGTAAGCCACATGATTCGCCGTTCAAACGACTTTGGTGCCGGCGGTGTTTCTGTAGCTGTTGGCGAGCTTGCCCCGGGACTGGACATCAATCTTGACGCCGTTCCAAAGAAGTACGAAGGCTTGAACGGAACAGAGCTTGCAATTTCTGAAAGCCAGGAGCGAATGGCCGTTGTTGTTCGCAAAGGCGATGTAGATAAATTCATCAAATATTGTAATGACGAGAACTTGAATGCTGTCGTAGTTGCAACCGTAACCGACAAAAACAAGCTCACAATGAAATGGCGCGGAAAGACAATCGTTGACCTTGACCGCTCATTCTTGGATTCAGCGGGTGCGACACATACGGCAAAAGCTTCTATTGAATCTCCGACTGAGCAGCACTCGTCTCCACTGGTTAAGCCATTGGATTCAGTTGCAAAAGTTTTGGGAAAATGTGCGAGCGCAACCGGTGAGGCAGGCGGCGAGCAGCCAAGCGCAGAGCAGATTAAAGACGCATTCATCGAAAATATCAAGGATTTGGCATGTTGTTCTCAGCGTGGTCTTCAGGAACGATTCGACGGCTCAATCGGGGCCGCCACAGTTCTCTTCCCCTTCGGCGGAAAATATCAGGGAACGCCGGAATGTGCTATGTCGGCAAAAATTCCTGTCATCTCACCACGAGAGACTTCAACTGTCAGCCTTATGTCTTACGGATATGACCCCCGCGTGGCTCAGTGGTCTCCATGGCACGGAGCACAGACAGCAATCCTTTCTTCTCTGGCAAAAATCACCTGTATCGGCGGCAAGGCAACGACAAGCCGCATGAGCTATCAGGAATTCTTCGGCCGAACAGTCGATGCAAAAACCTGGGGCTATCCTGCCGCTGCCCTTTTGGGTTCAGTTGATGCCCAGCGTGAAATGGGCTGTGCTTCAATCGGCGGTAAAGATTCAATGAGCGGAACTTTCGAGCACATCAATGTTCCTCACACACTCGTTTCTTTCGCAGTAGCACACGACGAGGCAAAGAATGTTCAGTCAGGCTCATTCAAAAAGAGCGGAAGCTACATCTATCTCGTTCAGATTCCATATTCAAAAGAGCTTGCCCCGGACTGGGAAGCTTTCAAAAAGAACTCAAATGCACTTTACGAGCTCAACAAGGCCGGTAAAATCAACGCTATGTATCCTGTAGGAGCAGGCGGAATTGCCGAAGCTGTCACAAAGATGGCATTCGGTAACAAAATCGGCGTTCAGCTCACACAGATTCCGACAAGTGCAACAATCATCGGCTTTCATCGCAACGCAAACGACACGATCGCCGACCTTTTCACACCGCAGTACGGCTCAATCATCGTTGAGACAGACGACGACAAGTTCGAGAACGGCGGATTCGTGAACACAACTGTAATCCGAATCGGAAACACACAGAAAGACCCGATTATCTCATTCGAAATGAAGGGCGTTGCTCCGCTTCCAAAAGCAGAAATCAAACTTTCTGACCTTTACGAAGCATGGGAATCTAAACTTTCAAAAGTCTTCCCGCCAGTTTCTTCTGTTAAAAAGGAAGAAAACCTGCCTGAGTGGGCAAAAGCCGAGCACGCATCTTTGAGCGAGGCACGAGCCAAGAAAGATACATTCACAGTAATCGATTCAAGCAAGGCAAAACCACGGGTAATCATCCCCGTGTTCCCAGGCACAAACTGCGAATACGACATGGCACGAGCCTTTAACCTTGCGGGCGCAGACTCACACATCCTCGTCTTCAAAAACCGCACTCCGAAAGACCTGGAAGAATCGCTCGAAGCTTTCAAGTCAGAGATTGAAAAAGCACAGATTGTAGCATTCGCTGGCGGATTCTCTGCCGGTGACGAACCAGACGGAAGCGGAAAGTTCATTGCAAACGTAATCCGCGAAAAACGAATTTCAGACGCAATCACTTCTCACCTTGAAAAGAAAAACCTGATTCTTGGTATCTGTAACGGCTTCCAGGCCTTGATTAAAACAGGCCTCGTTCCATACGGAAAAATCACCGAACCAAGCGCAGACACGCCGACACTTACATTCAACGACATCCACCGACACATCAGCCGCGTTGTATGGACTCGCATGGTAAGCGCCGCAAGCCCTTGGGCATTGGACGCTTCTGTACTCGAAGAAAAGCCGCACTACATCCCGGTCAGCCACGGTGAGGGAAAGATTTTCATTTCAGAGCAGCTCGCAAAAGAATTGTTCGAAAAAGGACAGGTCTACAGCCAGTACTGTGACGAAAACGGCAAACCGACAATGCTCGAACCAGAGAACCCGAACGGCTCAGCATTCGCAATCGAAGGCCTCACAAGCCCGGACGGCCTTGTCTTGGGCAAAATGGGCCACTCAGAGAGGACGGTCGGCATCGGAGGATATACGGCAGACTTGATTAAGAATATCGCCTGTAACAAGGAAGCAAGCTCATACCAGAACCTGTTTAAAGCAGGTGTCCGTTATTTCGGATAAACTGAAAAAAGAAAACACAGATGAACACAGATAGACACAGATTTTGTGTTTGATGTGCGAAAGGTGAAATCCCGGCTGGAAATTGTTCTGGTCGGGATTTTTGCTTTTTTGGCTTCCCTGTGGTATATTTATCTTATGAATTAAGGAGGAAAAGGCTTATGAGTGATGCTATGATTTCAAATCTTTCCAGCATGGCGGATTCTATGACATATGATGAGATTCTTTCCGCTATTTCTCTGTTTCTCGAAAAACTAAAAAAGCCATTTGTTAAGGAAGAAAATCTAAAAATCTCTAAGGAACAGGAAGCACTGCATTCTATTTTTACGAGAGCCGATAGATTGCATCTGAATTCAAATGGTGAAAAATGGACTCGCGAGGAACTTTATGAGCGATAAAGTATTTTTGGATACAAATATTCTTGTATATTGCAGTGATGAAAATGATATTCAAAAGCAGAAAAAAGCACGCGAAATCGTTGAGTCACTTTTGAAAACTCATAGCGGAGTAATTTCTACGCAAGTTTTGCAAGAATTCTACAATGTTTCGACCAAAAAACTGAAAACCGAAAAATCTTTGGCAATGAAAGATGTGGAAGATTATTCTGTTGCATTCCCTGTTCATAACAATACCCCGAAAGACATTCTTTCCGCAATCTCAATAAGCATTTCAACTCAATACACTATTTATGACTCGTTAATAATTGCCGCCGCAAAAGCCGAAGGATGCGATGTTGTGTACAGTGAAGATTTAAATGACGGACAAGTAGTTGAAGGAGTGAAAATAGAAAATCCGTTAAAATGAAATGAAAAGATTTCGACCGTAATTTTCCACTAATTTTTCACATTTCAATTTCCTTTTCAATGACTTCAGCAATATCATTTTTCAAATCGGCTCTCAATCGTTCATAGATTTTTTCTGATACGCGTGAAATAAACTGCTCTTTGCTCGTGGTAATTATATTCGCAGGGCTTGCATTCTCGTCAAAAAGTTGCATAGGGCGGATATTCAGAACTTCCGCAATTTTTTGAATTGTGTCTGGTGGGGGAAACAAAGCGGCACATTCTACAGAATTGATATAATTAAAACTCCTGTCGATTTGTAATGCGAGTTGCGCTTGAGTCATTTTGGCATTCTTTCGGTACATTTTTAGGTTTCTAATAAAAACAGCTTGTAAATCCATATCATTATAGTGGCGATGAATATCTCTTGAAATCACATAGAAAACTGGGTATTAGGGATTAAAAATCTTGAAAATTATTTGATTACTATGTACTATTAACATTGGATTCCGATGTTTTAACCTTTATTATCGTTTATAACATAAGATTTTAATGTTTTTCAGAGGCTCGTATGAAAAGGTTTTTGATTTTTCTTCTATGTATTTCACTTTTTCACGCAGTTCTTTTCTCTGAGGAATATCTGAACAATCCCACCTATATTGCACAAAAAGGTGCGGGGGCAACGGAATCTCTTGCACAACAAAATTCGCTTGCTTCGCTCTCGCGTTTTTTTCAACAGAGCATTTCTGTCGAGGCAAAGGAACACACCGATGTCACGGCTTCTGGCTCGAAAAGCATTTTGACAGAAGATATTTCTGTGAAATCAGAAGTTGATTTGTTTGCCGTGCATTACACAAAAGCGAAATTCGACAAAAAACAAAAACTGTACGAAGTGATTGCTTACATTGACCGTGAAGAAGCTTGGAAAATCTATGTGCCACGGCTCAACGAATCTGTTAGTTCTTTTGAAAATCTATATGCGAATGGTGAAAATAAAAAAGATTTGATTCAGAAAATTGTAGGATTGTCACAAGCCAAGAAAAATGCGAAGGAAACGGAACTTTCAAAAAAATTTGATTTTGCGATGATTCTTAATCCTGACCAAGCGGAGCGGTATGAATCAACAAGGACAAAGCTTTCTGAAATCGGTGCGAAAATCAAACGATTCTGCTCGCAATGCTCGATTTCTATTTTTTGTGAAAACGACTACGAAAATCGCATAAATCAGAGCGCGACTTCTTTCTTCTCAAATCTTGGATTCACCGTGCAAAAAAAGGCAAACGATGGCTACGAATGTTCAATTTCGGTGACGGAAAACGCTCAAACGCTTGCGGCAGGCATATTCTTCACACCCTCATTCAAAATCGAAATCACGAAGGGCGGAAACACAGTTTTCTCTGGTGGAAAACAGCTCAAAAAAATCGGGGCAAAAAATGAGAGCGTGGTAAAACAGCGGGCATTTACGGCGATTGCGGATGCGGTAAAACAAACGCTCAACGAGGAATTTGCGTCTTTTTAAGACGAAAAATAGATAAATGGAGGAACCTATGAAAAAATCATTTTTTGGCGGTGTCGTTCTTTCGGCGACACTTATTTTTACAAGCTGCGGAAGCACAGGAACTGTAGCATCAAACGGAACGACAAAGCCCGCTTCAAATAGCGGCGTAACCGTTGCAGGAAAAGAAACGACTGTGATTGATTGGGATGGTCGTACTTTTGGAGCGGAAGCAATACCTGCATGGCTTGAATCTGCAAAGAAAGATGACTATTCAGCTTACATTTCTGCATTTAAGAAAAAAGACAATGATGTTTATCGTAATTCGACAGGATTAGGTGCTGATGTTCGTTCTGCAACCATGCGAGCGGACATGGCATATTCACGCAAAATCGCACAGGAATTACGGCAGTCAATAAATGTATTTGCGGCGGAACAGGCTCGTGCAGGAAATATAAGCGATACTTCACGAGAAGCGATTGAAAATGTGACCAAAACTCAATCAAGCGTTGAAATCACGGGTCATCAGAAAGCGATGGAATTTTGGCAACAGGTCGTAGAAGTTGACCCAATAAGCGGTGAGAAAAAATCGAGCTACATCGTCTATCAGATTTATCAGATTCCAGCTAACACATGGGCACAGACAACAGCAAAATATGTGAAACTTGTTCTTGGTGGTGTTCCCGATGAACTTACGCCAGAACAGGATTTCGTGAAAGGTTTGGTTGCCCAAATGATGAACGATGCCAGATTCCCAACGGTTATGAGCCAGGAAGAGGCAAAGCAAAAGGCTGAAATCAACAAACAGATGGCAGATGTTCAGGCTTCTCTTGCTCCGGCACAGCAGAAAGCGGCGGCGGAACAAGAACTTGCAAAAATCATGCAGAACGGAAAAACCGAGCGAACAAAAATTGTGGCGGATGCAAGTGCGAAAAAGACCGAGGTTATAGCTGATGCAACAAAAACCGCGTATCTTTCTGGAAATCCAGTATATCAGTCAGCGGCAACCGTAACGGCAGCAGACAAAGAATGGGCTGATGCAGAAGCACTTGCGGCAGCGATACTGTTCAATTAAAAATCGGAGAAATTGCAATGAAAAAAATCATCATTTCTATTTTTATGGCAATGATGATTTTTCTGTCTGCGTGTGGCTCAACATCACAAGTGAGTGAAACTGCAACACCAACAACGGAAAAATCATTGTCAGAAAAAGAAAACAGTGCAGACAAGAATCAGTACAAGGGAGAGGGAATTGCAATTGCCGTAACTTCACCACAAATCCGCAATGCAAATCAAAATTCTGTATGGATTCCGCAGTTTTTCCAAGATTCGCTCACGGGAAATTTCGCACGATTCTCAAAAATGACAGTTCTTGACCGAAGCAATGAAAATCTCATCAAAGCGGAACAGGAACTTTCCGAATCGGGATTCTACAGTGACGAAAATGTGGCTCAAATCGGGCAAATGACGAATGCACAAGTCGTTGTCGTGGGAAGCATTCAGCAGATTTCGGGAACTTATGAATTGAATTTTCGTGTGAATGATGTGAATACAAACGAAATCAAGGCAAGCTCAAATGGTCGGTACAGTCTTTCTGAAATCGAGGACGGAAAGGCAATCAACGAAATTACAAAAAATCTTCTTGTTGGCTTGGGAATCGGACTTTCTGAAAAAGAAAAAATTGCACTTTCAAAACCGAACACAACCGAATTGAAATCGACACAAAATCTCGCCAAAGGTTATGTCGCTGAAAATTCGGGCGATTTTGTTTCAGCACTCGCATTTTATGCAGATGTCTCTGGTTCGCAAAAGAATGAAGCCGCCTCAAACAGCCAAATGATTTTAAACGGCACTATCCCGACAGTAAGCATTTCTGAAAAAGCCGCCTTTTACAAAGCTCAGACTGAAAAATGGAACAGGATTTTTGAAGCCCTGCCGTCTTATCTTGCCAAAGAGATTCCGATTTTTGTCTACGATTTTTCTACAGTCCAAGATGAAATCAATGTGAAGAAAAATTCCGTAAAACTTACTGTTGCACAAGGCGTAAAAGTCGTTCCTCGAAGAAGTGCCGTTGAGGTCTGGAAGAAAATTATGGATGCATGGCGGATAATTCTTTCGGACAAAGAGAATGATGTCTGGTCAAAAGCCGTGAAAATGCCTTATATGAGCAGTGTGGCAACACAAAGCAGGTATGATTTGTCTTATTCATATCGGATTTCTTGCAATTTGTATGATAAAGAAGGAAATATACTCGCAAAATGCAAACCAACGGTTCAGATTTTCATTCCTTATTATTACAGAGAAAAATATGGATACGATTTACAAAGCCAAAAAAAATATTTTGATGAAGCAAAATACTCAAAAGTGATTTTCAATGATGTCAGTCTGAACGACATTACAGAAAACCTTGAAACAAAAATTGAGTCCATTGAAGGAGCGGAAAATCCAACAGTTCTTTCGCTCACAGAATGGAATTCATTTATACAAAATTAAAAAAGCGAGGAGAAAACTATGTTCTGTAAAAATTGCGGAAAAGAAATCGAAGAAGGGGCGAAATTCTGCCCTAATTGTGGAACGGCGACAGCTGTGACGGTTGAAGCAAAACCGGCGGAAAAGATTGGAGATTCTGCCGAGGTTTCTGAAAAATCAGATTCTGAGCAGATTCAAACTGGCGGTCAGTTTAAAATGAAATTGTGGATGTTTCTTATTGCCGCCGTTGCGGGAGTTTGTTTTGGCATTGGCGAGGGTATCAACCTTATCGGCGATTTGGCTCTTGGAGAAGCTTTCGCTATGTTCATTTTTGCGGGAATTTGCGTTTGGTTCATTTTGATTTTGAAAAAAGATGTGGTCATTGATTTTGATTCAAAAACGCTCAAAGCACCGCTCCTTTGGACTGATTACAATGATGAAGAAAAACTTTTCACTGCAATAAAAGATTTCTTCCGCATTACGACCGTGAATTTGTCGCAAGTGACAGCGATTGATTTTCATCACAGCAAAGAAATTGTATCGGAACAGAAAGTCGCTTATGGCGGCGGACACGAAACGAAAATAGTTGATAAAAATCATTACAAGCTTTATCTCAAAACATCTTACGGCACAATCCGAACTTTCAGCTACGGAAAAGGAAAAATTGCGAAGCTTTACGATGTTCTTGTTCAAGTCTGCAAGAATAATCCAAATTTCAAGGCTTATGAAAGTTCTGAGACAAATGTAAATCTTTAAAAATGGAAATATGGAGGAAAAAATGAAAAAAAATTGCATGTTGATGCTGATTGCCGTTTCGATTTTGCTTTCATCGTGTTTTGACGGAAAGCGAGTTTCCTTCGGGCTGGATGGAACATGGGAAGATTCTAACGGTGGAAAATGGATTTTTGACGAGGATTCGGGCAAGGTCACGCACAAAGCCAAATTCAAAAAAGAAAAATTTCAGTTCTATGTACTTGATGAATATGATTTTTCTTTTTCGTACGGAAGAAAATCTTTGAACGCTATTATTACTTTCCGAAGCGATGGTTATATGCGGGCGACTTTAAAAGACAATGGAAAAAGTCTGACTTTCTCAGGCGGAAAAGGCAACACAGGTGATACAGTCAGCGGAAAATGGAACTGTGTCGAATCAAAAGATTGCTATATGATTTTTGATTCGGAAAACCGTGAGGCTGAACTTTGCTTTGGAAGTGAGCCATTGAAAATTCCGTATAATTTTGAACATATCGGAATGACGATTAACATGAGATTCAGTGAATTCGGGCAAGAGCCGATAGATTTTGAAGTCAATACAGTAAAACTCGATGATAAAAATATGGCATTTTCAAGCAGTATGCTTGGTTCCTTGAAATTGACGAAAAAATAAGGCTGGAAAAGAAAATGGGTGCGAAAAAAGTTATTGGTTGCGGTTGTTTTACGGTTATTGCTGTTGTTGTCGTGAGTTTTATTTTTGTATTCAAATTGATGTTCGGTGGAACGCATTATGGACTTCACGGCAGTTGGGAATCTCCTTACGGAGAAGATGAAGTAGCTTCGATTTCATTTGACGAGACAAATGGAAAATGCTCGATGATTGCACTTAGGAAGAGTGGCTGGCAGACGAAAGAAGATAAGTATAGCGGAAAATTCACTGTCGAAGAATCGACTTTATTTCATGTGAAAGGTACGGATTTTGAACAAAAATTTGTAATTTACCGTCTGAAAAAGGGGTTCAGACTCGTCACTCAATTTTTCTCTTTAGATTTTTCTGTTCCAGCCCCTAAAGATTTGGACGAACTTGACGGAGAATGGAAGAGCGATTCAGAAACAAATTTTGTCCTTAAAATTGACAAGGCAAATCAACAATTTTCGCTTCGCTTTAGTGACGGCACGGCAATGACAGGAAGTTACACGACAAAAAATTGTCTTTTGGCTTACTGCAATTTCAATTCTTTTGATATTCCGTCAAACAGTCCTATCGGCAATTCTCAAGTCGTTGACACAGACCTGCCAATGCTCGTGGATTTCATTGACAAGAACACATTCAAATCATTCAAAACTGTGTTCCGTCGCACAAGATAGCGATAACAAGCCAAGCGTTAAGGATTGTAGCACCGCCGTAGGCGTTCCGAAACGAAGTGCAGGAATGGAGCGATTAGCGGAAGTGCGGAAAGCCTGACCCGCCGTAGGCGGGGAACGCCAAAAACTATGTGCTTTTATCTTGTTAGTCGAGCACATCAATGTTCCTCACACTCTGGTTTCATTCGCCGTTGCTCACGATGAGGCAAAAAATGTTCAGTCCGGCTCATTCAAAAAGAGCGGAAGCTATGTTTACCTCGTTCAGATTCCATATTCAAAAGAACTCGCACCGGACTGGGACGCTTTCAAAAAGAACTCAGATGCCCTCTACGAGCTTAACAAGGCCGGCAAAATCAACGCAATGTACCCGGTCGGAGCAGGCGGAATCGCTGAGGCAATCACAAAGATGTCATTCGGAAACAAAATCGGCGTTCAGCTCACACAGATTCCGACATCAGCAACAGTCATCGGCTTCCACCGCAACGCAAACGACACAATCGCAGACCTCTTCACACCGCAGTACGGCTCAATCCTCGTTGAAACAGACGACGACAAGTTTGAGAACGGCGGCTTTGTAAACACAACAGTCCTCAGAATCGGAAACACACAGAAAGACCCGATCATCTCATTCGAAATGAAGGGCGTTGCTCCGCTTCCAAAAGCAGAAATCAAGCTTTCTGACCTTTACGAAGCATGGGAATCTAAACTTTCAAAAGTATTCCCGCCAGTTTCTTCTGTCAAAAAAGAAGAAAATCTCCCGGATTGGGCAAAAGCAGAGCACGCATCTTTGGGCGAAGCACGAGCAAAAGCAAGTACATTCACAACACTCGACCCAAGCAAGGCAAAACCACGCGTAATCGTTCCAGTATTCCCAGGCACAAACTGTGAGTACGACATGGCACGCGCATTCAACCTTGCAGGTGCTGACTCACACATCCTCGTCTTCAAGAACCGCACTCCAAAAGACATGGAAGAATCTCTCGAAGCCTTCAAGGCAGAGATTGAAAAAGCTCAGATTGTAGCATTCGCAGGCGGTTTCTCTGCCGGTGACGAGCCAGACGGAAGCGGTAAGTTCATTGCAAACGTAATCCGAGAAAAGCGCGTCGCAGATGCAATCACAGCTCACCTCGAAGACAAAAAGAACCTCGTCCTCGGTATCTGTAACGGATTCCAGGCTTTGATTAAGACAGGCCTCGTTCCTTATGGAAAAATCACCGAGCCAAGCGCAGAGACACCGACCCTTACATTCAACGACATCCACCGACACATTAGCCGCGTTGTATGGACTCGCATGGTAAGTGCCGCTTCTCCTTGGGCTTTGGACGCTTCTGTACTCGAAGAAAAACCGCATTACATTCCGGTAAGCCACGGTGAAGGCAAAATCTTCATTTCTGAGCAGCTCGCAAAAGAATTGTTCGAAAAAGGACAAGTCTACAGCCAGTACTGCGACGAAAACGGCAATCCGACAATGCTCGAACCAGAAAACCCCAACGGCTCAGCATTCGCAATCGAAGGCCTCACAAGCCCGGACGGCCTTGTCTTGGGTAAAATGGGCCACTCAGAGCGCACGGTGGGCATCGGCGGCTACACAGAGGATTTGATCAAGAACATCGCCTGCAACAAGGAAGCAAGCTCATGCCAGAACCTCTTTAGGGCTGGAGTCCGTTATTTCGGGTAACGCGTAATCAGGTCGTCATTCTGAGCGTAAGCGAAGAATCTTTGTTAAAAGTGAAAGATTGCTTCGCTTCGCTCGCAATGACGGAAATGCAAAACTCGACTGAGAGATTCTTGGTCGAGTTTTTTTTGTATTTTTTATCTGAAACTCTTGTCCTATACGCAAATTATGATATAATTACGATAGATTTTTAAATGAGGTGAATATGCCAGCAATTAGGGCAAGTGCCGATTTACGCAACAAATACGCTGAAATTTCAAATTATTGTCATACAACAAACGAGCCTGTTTTCATCACGAAGAATGGGCAGGGCGACTTGGCAGTTATGAGCATCGCTCAATATGATATTCTTTTGGGAAAACTTGATTTGTATTCAAAACTCGCAGAGGGCTTAAAAGATTTTCAGAACGGGAAGCACGAGCCTTTCGATACCGCAATGCACAATATTCGAAGCGAACTGGGGATTTAATGAACGCAATCGAAATTTCTGAATCAGCGAAAGCAGACATAAAAGAGATTTTGTCCTATATAAAAGATTCTCTTCAAAATCCCAGTGCCGCTTCAAATCTTGCCGACTTGTTTACGCGGGAAGTTTCTTCATTGGAAAAACATCCGTTCAGTGGCACTCCTGTTCAAGATAGATTCCTTTCAAATTATGGTTTCAGATTTTTGCTCGTTAAGAATTTTAAAGTCTTTTATGTAGTTGACGAGCAAGGCGAAAACAAGCAGATTCGTATTGTGCGCGTTCTGTATGCACGGCGGGATTGTGAGACGATATTGGAAAGGGAAGTTTAGAATCACCTATTACAAGATTATTTATTTGCTTTCCGTGAGGGGCAGAAGCACCGTGTCGCTGTTTCCGCCGATTTTTACCCGTGCTTTTTGCTCATGCAGATAGGTTTTTCGGCTTCGCTCTGGCAAAACTGCGTCAATGTATTTTATCAATTCGGTCATATCCACCGCGCGATTGCTGTCCTTACAGTCGTGCCCTGTCAATTACGGTAATCTGAGGCGTAACGGCAACTGAATCTTTTGTAAGAGCTGTTTCATCAGCAGTAAGCAACATATTTCCTGGAAAATCAGCTAAACGCAAATTTGTTGTTAGAGGAATTACTATTGTTGTATGCATTGAGGTCTGATTAAAAGAATCGTTTTGAACAATTATTGCCGGACGTCTTCTGCTAGGTTCACTGCCAAACGGAATGCCGAAATCAACCCACCATATCTCACCACGAATCATTCTTTGTAAGCTCCCGAATTGATTCCAGGCCTGCATTTTGCACAGATTCAAATTCATTAAATGCGTCAGGATTAGCTTTCATGAATGCATTTATGCGCTCTGAGACAGACTGCTGCTTTTTTTTGGCGTTGTAAATTGAATATAAATAGCCAACATAATGCGCGACTTCCTGCTGTGCTTCATATGGCAACGCATTTATCTGTTTTTCCAAAACTGCAAAAGGCATTCTGACACCCCCTTAACTTCAATATAGCACAGCATATTCGTTTTTTCAACAAAAGATTCACAAAGACATGTCCCCCCAACACACTCACTCCCACCCGTGCGTTAACGCACTAAAAACCTGTGCGTTCACACTAACACGACCTTTTTGAAATATGGTAGTTTTCTTTGTATAAGGGCGTATGCCTTTTAAAACAAACTAAAAAGAGGTTTTTATAATGAAAAAACTTTTTAAAACACTGGCTGCACTCGCAGTAGTAGCGGCACTTGGTTTTGGCTTTGTGTCTTGCGGGGGCGGAAATGATGACAGCTCTAGTGGCGGCGGAAATCCTGGAAACAGCGGTGGCGGCAACAACGACACAAATTCTGCTTTGGCTATTTTTAGCTGCGATGCTGGTTATGATCAGCGAACACTGACCTTTTTTGCAGACTCTACTTTCAAAGTAATTGTAAGTGACGAAACTGGATCGCAGGCAGAAGGAACATATACATTTGATTCCGGCGACTGGGAAAACGGAACAATCACATTGACCGCCACATCAGGTTACAAACAAGATACATTTACTGGTACTAAAACAATTACTGGAAAACAAATAACTTTCAGTACCAAAACATATACTCTTACCGGCGGAACTCTCAAAACTCCAGCTAAAGAAAACGAAAATAACAATTCTGGAAATTCAGACACAACAAACACAGACACGACTAAGACTGATTCTACCGAGACGGATACAACCAAAACAGACACACCAGCAACAACTTCAAGTGCCATATTCAAAACTTTTGATGATTATGAAATTTCATTCGCTACTGACAGTACATACCTTATTAATTGTCGTGGCGATTTTTGTTGGAAAGGAACTTACACATTAGAAGGTGATTTCAATAATGGTACTGTTACAATGAAACAAACACATTCATGGATATACGGTAAATGGGAAGAGAGTACATACACAGACAGCTTTAAAATTGAAAATGGTGTAGGAACTTACGGCAGAAACGATGTCAGTTACAATGTTTTAACGGCGCTTGCTGTTTATGAATATTCTGGAAGTTCTAAAGAGCTGGTGATTTTTTCTGAAGACTCTACTTTCAAACTATTGGAGTATGGAGAATGTGAAACAGACGGGAAATATAAATTAGATTCCGGTGACTGGGAAAACGGTACAATCATATTGTTTGACAAAAAACCTTATAAAAAATCTGGTATTTATACAATTTCAGAAAAGAAACTGGATTTAGGCCTAACTTATTCTCTAAAAGACGGAACTCTCAAAACACCGACAAGCAGCGAAACAGATAGTTCTGTAGCCTTCTCAGGAACTGACGATTTATACGGAAAAAAATATTTATTTAAATTCTCCAATGGCAATTATGTACAATGGGTTGATGGTAAAGAATCTGAAAAAGGCACTTATACAATGGCAGGTGATTTTACAAACGGATTCATGAAACTTATTAAAACACACCAATATGCAAATGATTCGTGGGAAACAACAGAAGAAAATATTATTAAGTGTGAAATTAGAGATGGAACTTTATCACTAGGCCGTGTTGAATACGAGACTGTAAGCTATGATTACGATGTTACAGATGATTTGCCGAAGGCACGAGTTTATTTTTGGACAGCTTCTACTACAAAGCGACTTTTAAATAATTCAAATGATTCCTACACAGAAATTAAGGTAAAAAAAGGTACAACGCTAGAGAAGCCAACAGCCCCTACGCTGAACGATGAAGATTATGAATTTGTCGGTTGGTATACTTGTGAAGGGAGAGATGAGAATTATACCGAAATTCTAAAACCGTTTGATTTTGACACACCAATTACGGAAGATCGTCTTGAACTATATGCAAAATGGACTACATCAATAAAGGCCGAATATAACACGGAAGATAGCAATTCTAGTAACTCTATTGTTTCTGTTCGTTTTTATACTGACAACACTTATAAGCTGACAAAAAAGCCTTCTGATAGCACTGGTGAAACGAACATCGAAGAAGGAACATATGAAATCGAAATCAGCTATGGTGATAATGCATGGAAACATGGAGCTATCACCTTTACTCCGTATGAAGGAGACTCATATGAGGGCACGACAAATAACTGGAATTATGGTATTGAACACTGTGTACTAGATATTGTTGAAAATGGCAGCAATCATAGCCAAGAATTAGAGGCAGATTACCGTTGGTTCTGGGACAATCATCCGTATTGGTCAAATGAAAATTAGAGGTTAAAACTATGGAAAATACAATCAAAGACATCATCTCAAAGCCTGTAGGCGAAACTTACGAGTATGTTCAGACTCTGGGTATTTACTGCTGGCAGGAAGAGATAAACCATCAGGATGCCGCATTCTTCATGCCCCGCTTTTCGTTCCAGTCAAACAAGGAATACCTAGAAAAACTGTACAAGGGCATTTCCAATGACAGTTCGCTTTCAAACCAGGGTATCTTTGCTTCTGTCTGGAAGATTGCGAAAGTATATTACAAAGTTCCTGTTGATGCCCCTGAATCTGTGCTTTCCAACGACATTACAACCCTCTCAGCTTTTAAGGCATGGTGCAAGTTTGCCGCAAAACCCGAGAACAAAAAACTCAATGTCTATGTTCTTTCCGAAGAAAAACATTTTGCTCAGTACAAACACACTGAATTGCAAAATCCTAGCGGAATAACATATTACGATTGGGAAGAAGTCCTTAAAAATCAGGTAATTAAAGGCAAATAAAATTCCTATTTCACAGTCCGTCTGAGCAATCAGGCGGACTGTATTCCCATAATTCCCAAAAGTTAAAAATCATGTATAATCTTTCCATGAGCTGTTCGGCAAATAGAATCACCGTTTCTCCAATAAACACAATCCTCGTCTGTGTGATTGCGCAAATCATAAACCTTGCAGCCGCTTATATTTTCGGTGATATGCTTCATGTTCCGCTTTTTTTGGATACAATCGGTACGGTGGCGGTCGTTTTTTATGCGGGGCTTGTGCCGGCTCTTTTTGTTGCGGGATTTTATAATGTGTTCCGGGTCTTGCTCATGGTTGCAATGGGAAATCCTGCCTATCCCTGGGATATGATGTACTCCCTTTGCGGCCTTGCAATCGTTTTTTGCACATGGGTTTTCATCTATAAAAATTCTAATTTCCGCGGCGGAACGATTCTTACCGTCCTTTATCTTCTTTTGATTGTGCTTGTTTCATCATTTGCTTCAAGCCTGATTGGTGCAGGAATTGAAACTTCCCAGCGAATCATCTTTAACAATCAGATTTATTCAAATCCTGTAACGCTTTTTGTTCAGGCCTTTCTCGACGGCAACTTCGGGCTGTTTCTCGCATGTTTTATTACACGAATCCCGATTACAGTTCTTGATCGCCTTATCTGCACTTTCGCAGGCTGGCTTTTGTACCTAATCTTCAAAAAAATCCGCTTTCCGTGTTAGAATGAACTATGCCTAATCTTATTGATATGCCGCACCTTGCCAACGATGCCCAGGCTTTGTACAGAATCGTCCAGACTTTCATCCTGTTTTTTATCATCCTTTCAGTTGTGTTTTTTCTCGCTCTCGTTGCAATTATTGCCGTTTTAATCAAAATGCGGCTTGCAGATGACAGCCAGAAGGAAACTGCGGAATATGCCTCGCATGTGCTTAACGCGCAGGAAGAAGAACGCTCACGAATTTCCGCCGAACTTCACGACACCGTGGCTCAGGACTTAAAGGCAGCCGTCACTTTTTTAGAGAGTGACAAGCCAGTTTGTGAGACAAGGGAGCTTCTTTTAAAGTGCATTACACAAATCCGCTCGATGTGTTATTCCCTTGTTCCGCCGGAGCTTTCGGGTCAGTCACTTTCTTCGGCATTGCACGCTTTGTGCCTTAATTTCAAAAATAAATCAGGTCTTGAAGTTTCTTTTTTCTTCAAAGATGAAGCTTCCCGTCTTTTGAACTCAAACTTTCTTTCCGAATTGCAGAAACTTAGCATTTACCGGATCGTGCAGGAATCGCTTACCAACATTCAGAAACACGCCGGCACTTGTGAGGTTTCGGTTTTTGCCAGAAAAGACTATAAGAACGAACTGAAGGGGTTATACCTATATATAGAGGATGACGGCAGGGGCTTTACTCCCGAAAATCTTTTGACATCGGATAAACCTTCTCACTTCGGTTTAAAGGGAATGAAAATGCGTGCGGCTCAGACGGGTGGCACGCTTTCTGTTTTTTCTGAGCCAGGCATTGGCACAAGGATTCTGCTTTTTATTCCCATTGGAGTTTTTGAAAAATGAACAAGACTTTCTATGTTGTAGAAGACCACAGCCTCATGAGGCAGGGCATTACAGGCTTCCTTTCAGAACATTCTGATTTTGAATGTATCGGTTACTCTTCAAATGCAAAGAATTTTTTTGACGCCATGCACTCTCAGGATGAAAGTGGTCTTCCTTCTGTCCTTATTACTGATTTGAATATCGAAGGCAGCGTAGAAAACGGTCTTTCCTTGATTAAAAATTGCCGTTCCGCCTTTCCGTCCGTAAGGATTGTGGTCTATTCCATGCATTCAGCCGGCAGCATTGTGAGCGGAGCCTTGGAAGCGGGCTGTGACGGCTTTGTTTCCAAAATGAGCGACGAAGCGGAACTCAAAAACGCCCTTGAAAATGCCGTTCTGGGAAAGCGTTATGTTGATCCGGAAATTGCCCCGAATCTTGTTACTTTTGAAAAAACTCTATCCCAGTTCACTCAGCGCGAAAACGAGATTCTCCGCCTGATTTTGCAGAATAAATCCAATGTTCAGATTGCGGAAGAACTTGGGATTAACAAGCGCACCGTCGAAAATTGCATCAGCCGCATTTACAATAAAACAGGTTTTTCAACCCACAAGGAGCTGATTGCAAGTTTCGGAAGCGGAGATTTTTAGCATTTGGGCGCTACGGCTTCGCCGTCGGGCTTTCCGCACTTCGCTAACGCTCATTGCCAGTGAACTGGCAACTTCGGGGCTCCATACCCTAGCGCTTTAGCCGCCCAGGTATGCCTTTTTGACGCTCTCATCATGAATCATTTCTTCAGAATTTCCAGAAGATGCGACTTCACCAGTTTCCAGAATGTAAACGCGGTTTGCAATACTCATCGCCTTGAATGCGTTCTGCTCTACCAAAAGAATCGTAGTTCCGTCTTTGTTGATTTTCTGGATAATGTCAAAAATCTCGTCGACAAGAATCGGTGCAAGACCCATACTCGGCTCATCCAAAAGAAGAAGCTCCGGTTTTGACATGAGGGCGCGCCCCATCGCAAGCATCTGCTGTTCGCCGCCAGAAAGAGTGCCCGCAAGCTGCTTTACCCTCTCGCGCAATCGTGGGAAAAGTTCGTAGACATGTTCCAAATCGGCTTTAATCTGTGCCGTGTCCTTTCGCAAGTACGCGCCCATTTCAAGGTTTTCTTTGACTGTAAGGTTAGCAAAAACGCGGCGTCCTTCCGGAACATGAATCAATCCCGCTTTTACGATTTTGTCAGGCAAGAAAATCACGCAAAAAGAATACGATTTTTTCAAGGAAGCGTTTTTCAAGGTCGAAGAAAACGGCTCATATTATCTTTACGAGGATTTGTTCGCCACTCAGCGAAATAACGCAATCACAAAGATTTTCAAGCTTCTTGAAATTTCATCTGGAATTCTTGCCCCAGTGCTTGATTTTGAATTGAATGCCGATTCTTCCTACAATGGCTTTGGAAACGAAATGAAATACCCGTCTTGTTATGCAAGCTATGACAGTGCAACGAATACCAGGCTTGTTTCTCCTCTCGGTGGAATTCTTAAAAAAGGCGACAAGGTGAGGTTCGAGATTTCAAGCAAGGATTTTTCAGGAATCGCTGTAAATGTATCTGGCTCCCTAACCCCTTTAAAAAAAGATGCTAAAGGCATATATTCGGCAGAACTTGAAATCGGGGAAGTCGAGAATGTCGTAGTATACGGCACAAAGAACGGAAAAAATTACAGCGGTTTATGGTTCTATGGTGTTGAAAAATAGGATTATGCAAAAAATTGCTTGATATGAATATGGGGAAAAACATGAGAAAATGCAATTTTTGCAGTGAAATTTTATCTGATAATGCAAAATTTTGTCCACAATGTGGTAAACGCCAATATAAATCTGCTTCGGGGAAAAATGTTCCACTTGGAGAGCGTGCTGCAGCAATTATTTCTTATATCTATTGGATTGGATTTGCTGTATCAGTTTGTCTCGGAGATAAGGATTCAGAATTTGTGAAATTCCACCAGAATCAGGCATTTATTTTACACTTAGCAACAATTGTATTTTGGCTTGTTTCTTATGTTACTAGAATAAAACTTTTATACTCCATTGCTTATATTTTTATTATTATTTTTTGGATTTTTGGAATTGTTTGTGCTGCCCGACATGAAATTCGTGAAATTCCATTTTTTAGTAAAATTCAGATAATAAGGTAAAAAGCTCAGTCATATAAATTTTCTGTCCGCATCGAAAACAAAAAATTTGTCGCTGTGATTTGTGGCAAGGATTTTATTCAGCTTGAAAATGACGGAAACGGATTGTTTTATACGATTATTTCGCAGAAAAATCCCCGCGTTAAGGATGCGGAAGGCGGCGTTAGCCGTTCCGAAGCGTAGCGTAGGAATAGAGTGCGGAAGCACGGAACCTGTAGCAGCCTGACCCGAACGAAGTGAGGGGAACGCCCAAATTCATCTCAGAAAAGCTCTCCAAAGAGTTGTTCGCAAACGGTCAGGTCTACAGCCAGTACTGCGACGAAAACGGCCAGCCGACAATGAAAAGATACAAAATTGTTATTTAAAGGGGCGACAAGGATGTCGCCAGTTTTTAAAAGCATAATTGATCCCCGACAACCTTTAGGTTGTCGTACGACACGGAGGTCGAAGAACGGCTCAGCCTACGCAATCGAAGGTCTCACCAGCCCGAACGGTCTCGTCCTCGGCAAAATGGGTCACTCTGAGCGCACCGTCGGCATCGGCGGCTTCGAACCGAACCTGATTAAGAACATCGCCCGCTACGAGGAAGCCTCTTCTTGTCAAAACTTGTTCAAAGCTGGTGTAAGGTATTTCAGCTAGGACAAACTGTAACAGACTTTGCGTGCCAGAACCTTCGCAACATAGTTGCTCGGAGACTCGACTAAAAACTTGCCTCGCAAGTTTTTTCGCCTGCGGCGACCGTCTCCCTATGTTCCGCGCGGGAGTGAGATATTTTAAGTAACGGAAAGGTGAAAATTGGGGAGGGGAAAGCCTTCCCCTCGCTCCAACCGCTTCGCGTTTTCCGCTACCCCTTCTACGGGGGTAGGAAGCGGCTCTGCGTCGCAGAGCAAAAACGCTTGAGAAGCGTTTTTAGCGAGTCTCGGTGAAGGCTATGCCTGAACCGCCCCCGTAACGCCCCCTCTAAAACTCGACTGAGAACGATTCTTGCTTTCCCTTCTTCCCTCTACCGTATTAGTAGCACGGCAACGCCCAGAACAGTTCCAATCATGGCGACAGCCGACACACACAAAAGCCCAACGATAAACGGAAAGGTTTTGTTGATTTTTGAAGCAATTTGATTCACATTCGCTACAGTTTCATTCGTGCTTGCAAGTGCTTTCTGTATGTCGCCTACAATTGAGTTGTTTACTTTGCCTGCGATTTCATCAAGATTGTGAAGTGTGGAGCTGATTTTTGGCACAATTTCGCGGTCAACTTTGTCGAGAAGATTTTCGCTTTTTTCAAGAATGTCGGGTTTCAATCCCATGTTTATCCCTTTGAGCTATCACTTTTCCATTTTTTGAATTTTTCAATATCAAGTCCTATTGCGGCTAATAGTGCGCCAATAATCCCAGCGTCATCAACAAGTCCCACAACAGGGATAAAGGCAGGGATTATATCAATCGGAGAGAAAACATATGCAAGAGAAAGCACGGTCATTGCAATTGTCGTGACAGGAATTTCTTTGTACGCACCTTTTGCAAAAGATTTAACCATATCTATAAGCGATTGAATATCGTCCGCAAATTTTTTGAGTGCACCTTTCAATGACTTTTTCTTGATTTCTTCCTCGTGATTTAGAACGGTGTCCATGTCATCCTCGTCTACATTTCGTGCTTCCTTGAAATGCTCGAATGTTTTGTTCACCATTTCTTCCTGTTCTGGGGTAAGTTCTTCTACTTGCATTTTCGTATTTCTCCTTTAACTTTTAAAATTCAATTTCCAACTCAAACAAAACATTTCGCTGTGTTTCCAAAATTTCTTTATACGAACCGTCCATTCCAAAACCAGCCGCTTTTAGAGAAAAGGCGACATCAAGACTTTCATTGAGTTCGCGGGTCATTTCGATTTTTATTTTGCGCCCTGTCATTTTATTTTGCTTTTGCGGATTGCGTTGGTCGAACAGATTTTTTATATCAAAATCGTCATACAATCCGACTTGTTTTGCTTCGGCAATCGCTTCGTTATAACTTTCTTCTGAAAATTCGCCTGAAAAACTGTCTTCAAGAATGTAATCAGATTCATATTGTTCATTTTTCACACTTTGATAGCTTCCGTTTGCGTCAATAAGTTTAACCGTAAGGACATGGGCATTCGGTGTTTTTTCCTTTACTTTTTGAACTCCTTCCTCAAAAAGTGGCGGAAGACTTTCCAAGTATTCTTGATATAATTTTTCAATAGTAGCTTTGGCTTCATCATACTTTACTTCTTTTCCTTCATGAACTTGCATAAAATTGCGTTCTTTTTCATTTTTAAAGAAAGAGGAACAAGACTTTCCTACTTCTGGCATCCAACCACATAAACTTTTTTTAAATTCTGCGTTTTTTCTTCTAAGTTCTTGTGCATCATAATCTAAGACTTTTTTAGAGGTTATTGGCTCGTACACATAAATCACTTCACGGTTGATTTTTTCTTCGGTTGGTTCATTTGCCATCTTTTATGTCTCCTAGTTTTTTACAAATTCTTTTATCGCGCGATTTGCGATTGCTTTTGTTTCGACAGCGTTAAATCCAGCATTGATGAAGCCAGGAATCACGGGAATCACTTTCACCAAATTGACAGCACCTTTTGAGCCGAATTTGGTGGGAAATCTGAATCCAAGTTTCTGATTGATTTTTGTGAGAACTTTTGCAGGTAATTTTGCGATTTGGGTGTTGACCATTTTTTCCACGGCTTTTTCTTTGTTGCCATTGCATTGGGTCATATAGTCTTTCACAAATTCTTCTAATGGTTCTGAAACAGGCTGAATTCCCGAAAGGACTTTACCATAAAGACCTTCCAATATAACCAAACCTTTGTTTTCGCTTTCTAATTCTTCCGCCATACTTCCTCCCTTATTTCTTCACGCACGAAACAATCTTGTATTTATAATTGTTCGTTGGAAGGTGGGTCGAATTGAATTTGTTTTTTGCTTCCATAATTGAATTGGCTTCGGCGGTCGGTTTAAGCAACAGCACATTTCTTTCTTATATTGATGCCCGCGGCGTTTTGCCAAATGTTGAAACGGCGGTAAAAATTGCGAAATATCTGGGCGTTACGGTGGAATATCTTGTCGAAAGCGAAAAAATCAATTTACCGCAAAGTCAAGACCAAAAAGAAAAAGCAAAACTCATGAATGCCTACGAAAAACTTTCTAACCACGACAAGTCCATGCTCGTGAAAATCGCAAACGCTATGAGTGAGTAAAATTTGAATGAATGGGTAACGCCCTGCGTTCTCGGCGTTATTTGAACGCCATTCGTTCTCGGCGTTATTTGAACGCCATTTATTTTATCATTCCCCGCTGTAAATTGCTGAAAATTGTTTCGCTGGAAGAGGCTGCCTGTTCCATTTTATTCCTGATTTCCTCAGATTTGTCATCAATGAACTGAGATGAAGACGCTGCAATATTTCCAAAGTTCTGTTCGAGAGTCTTTGTACGTACGCTCGTAAATACCGATTTTCCAGTATGTCAAGATTGTGTAACTTCAAACTATCTAAATTATAAAAGGCTTTCCCGAAAAAGCAAATTAAATAACTGATAAAAAGGCAAAAGGACGGTCATCTCCTGCGCGCCCCCCTTTAGTAAATCGCATTTTTATTGTAAATTACGTGTATCTTCAAAAAAAGTAGGAAATACTATGAAAAAATTGGTAACTCTGGTAGCGTCGGTTTTGCTTGCGCTTTCTCTCGCTTCTTGCGGAAAAAAAGTTGATTCTTCGGTCTGGCTTTCAAGTCTTGAAGATGGAAAAAAGGCGGCTCAGGCGGAGAACAAAAAAATCTTCTTGTTTTTTAGTGCTGACGATGCCGATGAAATGAGCCCCGCGCTCAAAGAACATGTCTTTACGACCGAAGACTTCATCAAAACATACACAGAAAAATATGTGCTCGTAAATATCGACTATTCAAATGCCCGCTATGAGGCGGAGCAAGAAGGGTTGCGCGAGGACATGAAAATCTTCGAAAAATACAATGCCCAGGGTGTTCCGTATTTTTTGATTCTCTCAAAAGAGGGCTACGTTATCACGAAAGTGGCTTTTGATGCCGACGCTGATTTGGACTCGGCGCGCATTACATTCAGCGAGGCGGAAGAAACTATCGCACGTTTTGATGAAAATCTTGCAAAAACAAAGACCGGCACAACGGAAGAGCGTCTTGCTGCCATCGATGATATTTTTGACCACACTGACCCGTCAGTCGCCTATCATCTTACGCCGCTCAACAAATTGTATCTTTCTTTGGATAAAAACAATGCGAGCGGAAACAGCTCAAAGCACCTTATCGCGCTCACTTACGCGGCTGCGGAGGATTTCTTCCTTGACGAGCAGCCGGAAAAAGCGAGCCAGGAATTCGTAAAACTCGCAAAAAATAAAATTCTCACAGACAGCGAAAAGCAAATGTCTTATTACACGGCGGGCTATCTTTTGGCGCAGAGCGGAAGCACTGAGTATGACAAGGTAAAGGAATATTTCCAGCTTGCATACGATGCCGACCCCGAAACCGAAGAAGCACAGAACATTCAGATGGCAATCAATTACGTGCAGATGTTGATTGACGGCGAGGGCGACGAGGCTCCGAACTATGATGTTCCCGAAGCTCCTGCCGAAACTGCCGACGTTCCTGCCGAAGACGCTGTTTCTGACACTCCCGTTGCGGAAAATCCACAAAACTAGGAATCAGAATGGACGATTATCCATCCAGTAAATTGATACTTCTTTTTGTACTCGCCGCCGTTTGCATTACGCTCTCGTCGTTGTTTTCGGCGAGCGAGAGCGCGTTTTTGGGGCTGAACAAACTCCGCGTGCATTTTCTGCGCGAAAAGGGCGACAAGCGGGCAACGCGGGCGGGCGAGCTTCTTGAGCGCAAGGAAGAATTGCTCAACATGCTCCTCGTGGGGAACGAAATCGTCAATGTCGCGCTTTCGGTTATTCTCACTTCCATCTTCCTAAAATTGTTCGGCGCGGCGGGGCTTGGAATCGCCACTTTCATCGCTACCGTCTTGCTTCTCATTTTTGGAGAAATTACCCCAAAAAGCGTAACGACTACCCATCCCGAAACTTGTGCCTTTGCTTTGAGCGGATTCGTTAAAATTTTCTTCTATTTGTTACGACCGCTCGTTGTGTTTTTCACCTTTATTTCCCGATTCATTCTGCGCCTTTTTGGAATCAACACGAAAAAGAAACATGTCTCGTTCACTGAAGACGAAATCAAAACGCTCATCGATGTGGGCGGCGAAGAGGGCGTTTTGGAAGCGGGCGAAAAGACCATGATGAGCCGCGTGTTTAAGTTCAGTGATTTGAACGCGACCGACATCATGATTCCGCGCCTAAAGGTCGTGTGCATTGACCCGAATATGAGCTACCGCGATGTGGTGCAGCTTTCGGAGCGCACGAGAATTTCAAAATTCCCCGTCTACGAAAACGATGACATCGACAACATCATAGGCGTGCTCTATGTGAAGGATATGCTCTTTTTTACCGAAGTGCGCGAGGATTTTTCGGTACGGAAGGTCATGCGCCCGCCGCTTTTTATTCCTGGAACTACAAAAATGTCTTCGATTCAGGAATTGCTCCACGAAAATCACCAGAGTTTTGCGATTGTCATTGACGAATATTCGGGCACGGACGGAATTTTGACGATTGAGGACATTGAGCAAGAAATTTTTGGTGCGATTGCCGACGACATTTACCACGAAAGCGAGGAAGAGCAACAGGAACAGAGCGATTTTGACGAATTCATCTCGCTCACGATAGACGGCTCGGAACGACTCATTGATTTGGAAGAACGATTGCGAATCAAACTCGAATCCAAACTGAATGAAACAATCGCGGGTTACATCTGCGAAAAACTCGGGCGAATCCCGATGGTAGGTGAAAGCATTGAAGAAAGCAATTTCATTTTCACGGTCGAAAAAATCGAAGGCCACCGAATCGCGAAAGTGCATGTTGAGCATAGGGAGCGACCAGACGAAGTCTGGGAAAAACCTGTGAGACAGGTTTCTTCGCTCCGCTCGCGCGAGTCTCCGAGCAGCTATGCTGCGAAGGGTCGGGAGAAAGAGGAGACTGATTTATGAACTTGCTCACTTCCATTGTCATTCCTGCCGTTGCGGTTGTAATTCTCGTGCTTGTGGTCGCGTTTTTTGCGGGGAGCGAAACGGCATTTCTTTCGATTACGCGCCTCATGCTCCGCCATTTGCAAAAAAACGACACTTCGGGAAAGAAAAATTCCCCTGCCAAAAAAATCACGTTCCTCAAAAAAGACACGAATCGGCTTCTTTCGCTCATTCTAATCGGAATCAACTTCGTCACTTCGCTCGTTTCGGGCTTGGCGGCGGCTTTAGCAATCAATTTGCTTGGCGACAAGGGTGCTTCCATCGCCACTTTCGTTATGGCGTTCATTTTGATTATTTTCGGCGAAATCGTTCCGAAGACGGTTGCGGCGGCATATCCCGTAAAGTTCGCCTCGCTTTCGGCAAGTTCGCTCATTTTCCTCGAAAAAGTGCTCTTCCCGATTGTGTGGGTCTTTTCAAAAATCACCGACGGAATCACTTCGTTCTTGCAGATTTTCTTTAAGAATTCCAAAGAACTGATTACCGAAGAAGAACTCAAATCGCTCATCGAAATCGGCGCAAAAGAGGGAACGCTTGAATCGAGCGAAAAGAAAATGCTCTACAAGATTTTTGACTTCACCGATTTGCACATCAAGAACATCATGCGCCACCGAAGTTTGGTGCAGTTCATTCCGATTGACGCGGAATATGACGAAATCGTAAAAATTTTCGCGCTCTCGGGCTACTCGCGCCTTCCCGTGTGCGACGGCGATTTTTCAAAAGTTGAGGGAATGTTGTTTTATAAGAGCGTGCTTTTGAACGCGCCAAAAAAATCACGGTCATTGAGCGGTGTCGAAATGACCAAGCAGACGACAAAATCTAAAAAATCTTTCGCGCGGCGGTACATGAAGCCCACGCTGTTTGTGCCAGAAACTTTGTACGCGACGGAACTTTTGCAGAAATTCAAAGCGGAAAAACAGAATTTTGCGATTGCGGTTGACGAAAACGGCTCGAATTCTGGAATCGTCACGATGGACGACATTTTGCGCGCAGTCTTCGGGCGAAGCATCAACTCAATCCACAACGAGCTTCCGCCCGAAAACCGCATTCACCCTGTTTCAATCACGGAATATCTCGTTCCGGGCGACATTAAAATCAATGACGCGAACGAATTGCTCGACTTGGACTTGGAAAGCGAAAATTACACCACGATTGGCGGCTGGTTGCTCGAAGCCTTCGGCGAACTCCCCGAAATTGGCGCGATTCTCAAAAAAGACGGCGTTATTTACAAAATCGAAGAGCAGAGCCAGCGGCGCATTCAGAGCGTGCGGATTACGCTCCCCCGTGCGCCCGTGCTGAACCGAACGTAAAACTCAAAAATGCGAAAAAAATGCAACAAGGTCTCATTTTAAAAGTTATTCATTGCTAATTCGTGGCGAAAATTGTAGTCTTCCGCGCACGAGGTAAAGCATGAGTAAAAAAAGTGTTGCAATTCTTGCAGGCGCGGCGTTTTTGGCTTCAGTTTCGCTGTATGCGCAGGAAGCAGAAACGAAAACGGAAAGCGAGGTCGATGATGATGTCATCACGGTGACGGCATCAAAAATCGACGAGGATATTTCAAAGACGACCGAAAAAGTGCAGGTCATTACGGGCGAGATGATTGAGCAGTCCGGCTCGCACACGCTGAACGAGGTGCTTAATTCGGTGCCGGGCATGAGCTTCATCGGAAAAACGGTGGGAAATTCTGAGCCGCTCCAGATGAACGGATTCACGGACGAGTACGTCAAGATTCTTATAGACGGCGTTCCGGTTTCCACGGGCGGAAGTTCGGCAATCTACTCGTACATTTCGACCGACAACATCGACCACATCGAGGTGATTGAAGGCTCTTCTTCGGCAATCTGGGGCTCGGACGCAATCGCGGGCGTGATTAACATCATCACAAAAAAGCGCGATGAAGAAAAAATCCTTTCGGGAAGTATTACCGGCGAGGCGCGGACAGACAAGTCGTATTTTGGAAGCGGCGATGTCGCAGTGAACTACGCGGGATTTTCGGCGGAAGGAAAGGCGAGCTATGACTACAAGCACGGTGACTACGAAAGCGCGACCTACACCAATCCCGTGAGCGGAAAACAATATTCGTATGACAATTACGATGTTCCCGAGGAAAAAACGTGGATGGCGGGCGGAAAAATCGGCTGGCACTACGACGATATTTTGAAATTCTCGCTCAGCACGGATTACACCGAGGGAAGCTCGAAAGACATTACCTCAACGCAGCACGATGACGGCTATTATCAGCCGTTCACAAAAACGCTCAACGCGCTTTTTACGGGCGACTGGAACATAAACGACGACCACTCGCTTTCAAGCTATGTTTCGGCGCGGCGGTATGAGAGCGGCACGCACAATCAGAATTTCAGCGGCACGTGGGATGCCGAAACATCGAAGCAGTTCGTTGATTTTGAGGGCGAGATTTTGTACACGGGCTACATTACCGAAATGCAGCAGCTTATGGCGGGAGTGAACTCGCAGTATTCGACATATAACGACGACAATGCTGATTCCGAGGCAGAGGCGAGTTTTGAGGCGATGAACGCAAGCCTGTTCGCGCAAGATTCGATTCAGTTTGGAAGCCTTACGGCAGTTCCCGGATTCCGCGCGTTCTTTTCGATTCCAGTGGACGAAAATCACGACGAGGATTTCATCTTCAATTTTTCGCCGAAACTCAGTTTCCGCTACGAGCTGAATGACGAATGGGCGTTTAAATTGTCGGGAGGCTCGGGCTTTAAGCTCCCCACGCTTACGCAAAAGTACAACGACCACTACAAGGGCAAGGGAAATCCCGACTTGAATCCCGAAGTCTCGTATTCAGTGAATCTTGGCGCGGACTGGAAGCCGTTCAAAGGATTTTCGGTCACGGCGGACGGCTATTTCACCTATCTTCACGACATGATTGACGCAATCGACTGGTACGAAGAAGACGGCAGCTGGGGCGGGCGGAATTACGAGAATTTCGGAAACGTGATTTCGACGGGCGCAAATCTGAAAGCGGAATACAAAAAAGGCGCGTGGAATGCCTATCTTGCCTACAACTATCTCTTTATGCGGCAGATTGTTGACGGTGATTTTGAAGAAATAACGGGAAAAATCCCGCATCAGATAAAAGGCTCGGTCACGTACTCAATCGAAAAGACACGGACGGACGTAAATCTCAATGCGTTCTGGTACGCTCCCCGAAGCCGAAGCACGACCTACGATTACGGAAGCGGAACGAGCGCGACGCGGACATCTGACTACTTCAAGGTGAACGCGCGCATTGACCAGCATCTCTGGGGCGAGCACCTGACGCTCTACGCGGGCGTGAAAAATCTTCTGAACAGCATTTCGTTCGTAAAGAGCAACGCGGGTCAGACGATGAAAGAGAGCTTTGGAAGCGGCGACGGCATCACGTTCTATCTCGGCGCAAAATACGCGTGGTAGGGAAAAAAGCGCACTTGTTGCAAAAAGAAAATCGCTTGTTGCGAATTTTTTGGCAATAATGCGCTTGTTTTATTCAAAAAATAAATGTTAGATTCCGCTAACTAAAAAATGAACGGGAATCTTCCCGTAAGGAGTCATTTATGAAAACGTTTTTAAAAGTTTCAGCAGTTGCAGTATTGCTTTCTGCCGCCGCACTGTTTGTCTCATGTGCCGATGATGATAATGCATCTACGGACGATACGGCAAAAGACACCGACCAGAATAGCATCTCGGATCAGCCGGAGAGCACAAGCGCGCTTACCAATCTGGTGAACATCCGCTTTGGAACGGGCGTTTCTGGGAAGGCAATTTACAAGTATTACACGATTCTCGAGGGAAACAAAGTCCGCTACGAGCAGACAAAGTACGGAAACTACACCTCTGATGTCACGTGGGATTACACAGAAGTCGCAAATGAAGACGGAACGGTCACGCTCGAGCTTTCAAACGGCGTGCAGGCGGTTACAGACGCGGCATATGGCAACGAGCCAATTACGTTTGATTTCTCAACGGGCGAAGACACACCGACTCTGACTTCAACGTACTACGAGCGCGGTGAGCCAGTTGAGTCTACAGGCGTGTTTACCCGCGTGTACACAGGAATTGAAAATGTGATTGGAAGCACGTTCTTGCACGCTGTCTCAGGAAAATCAATTTCATCTTCGTACGCGTTTAATGCTGACGGAACGGCTGAGTTCAAGCTGATTAAATACAGCAAGCTGACTGACTATGGTCACTACAAGTATGAGATTTCAGCAAAGCACCTTCTTTCAGCGGACACGGTGAATGCTTCTGACGATGAGAGCACGGCAATTCTTGCGTTCTCAAGCTCGTCACTCGCAAGCGCATTGAACACATACGCCGTTCACTTTGTGTACGCTGAGACAGAAACATACGAGCTTGAGGCAAATGATTATTCTCAGGGCTACGGAAACGCAACGGTTACAAGCACAAAGGACGTTACCGAGGGTGAAGAGCCTGACGCTCCGTACATTTTTATCACGCTTGTTGATGACGGTGTTGCGACAATCAACGTAACGGCGGCAAGTTCAACTACGGCTGATGACGGCACTGTCTCTTGGTCAATCTCTGAAAGTGAGGACGATGTGACCGAATATTCACTCTACACTGAGTAAGTCATCTGCAAATTTTTTGCAATAAGCACTTTTTTTCTTGAAAAAATCGCGACTTTGGTTTGAACAAAAGTCGCGATTTTTGTAAACTACTGCGTCGCTAGGTTAGTTACGGCTAACTTTTGCGGTTAGTTGGTAGACTATTCACTCCAAATTATTTTTCACTTTTCTCACAAAACACTTTGGAGGTTTTCCATGCAAGTAACGGAACAGACTATTGTTTCACGGCTGCGGGATTTCGGATACCGAATAACACATCAAAAGCAGATAATCATAAAAAACATACTGAACAATCCGAATTCAACGGCAAAAGAAATCTATTATCTCTCAAAAGAGATCGTTCCTGACATAAATCTTTCGACGGTGTACCGAACAATCACCGCGCTTGAAAAAAGCAAGCTCTTGGGAAGCCGCAATCTCAGTTTTTGTTCAGCGTGTTAGAAGTGCGGTGCAAGGAGAATCATGAATCTCATTCAGTTTATAAACAAAGGCGGCCCGATTAACTGGGTGCTGTTCGCGCTCATGTGTTTTTGCCTGTGCCAGTGCATCGAGCGGGGAATGTATTATTTTCAGACGCGGAAGGGGAGCAAAAAGTATGTGATTTCCCGATTGCGAGAAAAGCGTTCTTCGCTTCAAAACGGTACGGACGATGAGCGAAAAAAAATACTCGAGCGTGAGGCTGAGCTTCTCTATTACGAAATGAACCGCGGTCTGTGGTTTTTGAATTTTACGAGCGCGGTAGCTCCGTCAATCGGGCTTTTGGGAACGGTCACGGGGCTGATTTCGGCTTTTTCGAAGATGGCAGAGGTCGAGGCAGTGAACATTCAGGATTTGTCGGGCGGCATTTGGGAAGCCATGCTCACGACGGCATTCGGCATGATTATTTCGATTCCGTCTTTGCTCTGCTACCGCACGTTCAAGCGAATCATCGAAAAGCGCGTGCTTGCCATGAGTCTTTTTGACGAGACGGAGAAAGATAATGCTGCACATTCCGCATGAGGACGAGGAGCTTTCCGTCAACATCACCTCGCTCATCGACGTGATTTTTATCCTGCTCATTTTCTTCATGGTGTCCACGCAGTTTAAAAAGAACGCGCTCCCGCTTGATTTGCCTCAGAGCGCGGACACGACGGAGCAGGAAAGCAGCGCAAAGGTGCTTGCCGTAACCGAAAGCCGCCTGGAGCTTGACGGAAAGCCTGTCGCGGATGACGAGCTTATGCCGCTCCTTTCCGCGCTGTATACAAAGCAGCCCGACCTGTCGCTTTCGCTTGAATGCGAGAAGACTGTGGACTTTGAGCGCGTGGTGCAGGTGCTCACGAAGATTCAGGCGGCGGGAATCACGCGCATAGGAATCGTGCATGAGACGGTGGATTAGTGCGGCGGGCGTGACGCTAGCCGTGCTTGTGCTTGCCTTTTTCGCTTTCGGCGCAGTGGGCAAAGAGGCGCGGGGAGCGGCGGTGCATGAATCGAGCGGGGAAGTCGCGGTCGTGAGCATCGTTCGGCGGCACAAGGCAAAGCCCGCGCACACGGCGGCTGAAAAAAACAGACCGAAAACACCGCCAAAAGAAAGCGCGCCGACAATTCCGGCTGCAAGCGAGCCGCCCGCAGAGCCGGAAGAAGCGGCGGCGGAAGAAACGCCGGACGATGCCGAGGCGGAATCTGCGGAAACTGCCGCCGCCAATGACGCAGAATCAGTTTCTGGAGCGGAAAATGCGGAAGGAGCTACGGAAATCGCCGCTGCAGATGGCGCGGAAACGGCTTCTGATGCAAAAAGCACGGCGGGCACGGCGGCAGATTCCTACGGCGCGGGCGAGGACGCGGAGCGGAGCTACAAATCCTATGCGCTTTCGCGGATTGCAGGAAAAAAACGCTATCCGGCGGGTGCGCGGAGCCGGGGGCAGCAGGGCAAGGTAAAGCTCCGCATTGTGATTGAGCCTGACGGCACGCTTTCTGAGGCGGGCTTTGTGCACGAGTCTGAATTCGAGCTTTTAAATGAAGCGAGCCTTGCCGCCGTGAGGAAATCCGCGCCGTTCAAGAAAATGCCGCACGGCATGAGGCGGCAGGAATATGTGTTTGTGATTGATTATTCGCTTGAATAGGCGGATTAAAAAAGGATGTAAAAATGAAAAAATATACGGTTACGGTCGCGCTTGCGCTTTTGCTCGCAGTCCTGAGCGTCGCCTCTCTTTTTATCGGCGTGATTGACGTGAGCCTTGCCGGGCTTTTGCACGCGGACGCGCTCCAGTGGCAGATTTTCCTTGCCTCGCGCCTTCCGCGCCTGCTTGCGATTTTGTGCACGGGCGTGGGAATGAGCATTGCGGGGCTTATCATGCAGCAGCTCTGCATGAACAAGTTCATCTCGCCCACCACGGGCGCGACAATCTCGTCAGCCCAGCTTGGCATCCTCTTCGCGCTTCTTTTTATGCCGCATTCCACGCTCTGGGGGCGGGCATTCTTTGCGTTCGCGGCGGCACTCGTGGGCACGTGGGTGTTCGTGCTTTTTATCCAACGGATTCAGTTCAAAGACGTGATTATGGTTCCGCTCGTGGGCATTATGTTCTCAGACATTATCCGCGGCGTGACGAGTTTTCTTGCCTACAAATTCGACATGACGCAATCGCTTTCAAGCTGGCTTGTGGGGCATTTTTCGCTCGTAATCCGCGGAAAGTACGAAATCGTATATCTCGTCGTTCCGCTCGTGATTTTGGCGTATCTTTTTGCAAATCATTTCAATATCGTCGGCATGGGGCGCGATTTTTCGCAGAACCTCGGTGTACCCTACAATGTGGTGCTCTTCTTCGGGCTTTCGATTGCGGCGGCGATTACGGCAAGCGTAGTCGTGGTGGTCGGCTCAATCTCGTACATCGGGCTTATCGTGCCGAATGTGGTCGCGCTTTACAAAGGCGACCGGATTCGCGGCACGATTTTTGACACATCGCTTTTCGGTGCGCTCTTCGTGCTCGTCTGCGACATCTTGGGTAGAATCATCATCTTTCCGTATGAGCTTCCTATTGAGCTGATTATCGGCATTATCGGTTCGGTGCTGTTCATTTTGCTTTTGTTCTACCGGCTCAAGCACGGACGCCGGGCAATCCGCCTTGAAAAAAAACGGAGCGACTCTCTATGACACAAAAAAATCTTTCATCTGGCTCAAAAATCCTCATCATGGTCGCGCTTGCGCTTTTAGCTGCGGCTTGCTACACGCTCGTGGGGCTTCGTTTTTCAAACGCGCGGCTTTTGCACTATCAGCTTGCAAAGCGCCTTCCGAAGCTGATTGTCATCGCGCTCACGGCGTTTTCAATCGGAAGCGCGTCGATTGTGTTCCAGTCGGTCATCAACAACACGATTGTAACTCCCTGCCTGCTCGGCATGGACGCGCTCTACACGCTCGTGCACACGCTCGTCTATTTTTTTGCAGGTGCGGCAAGCATCTTGGTGACGAACAAGCAGATTTCTTTTGCCGTTGACCTTGTGATTATGGCGGTCGTTTCCCTTTTGATTTACAGCTACATTTTCAAAAAGACGGGAAGCAACGTGCTGTATGTGATTTTGATTGGCACGGTGCTGACATCTTTCTTCGGAAGCGTGCAGTCCACAGTTACGCGCATTATGGACCCGAACGCCTACGAAACATTGCTTACCACGCTTGTCGCAAGTTTTGACAACGCGAACACGAGCCTGATTCTGTTCAGCGTAATCGTTCTGATTGCAATCGCGCTCGTTTTCAGAAAAGATTTGCGCCTGCTCGATGTGCTTACGCTCGGAAAGGACAAGGCGATAAACCTCGGCGTAGATTACGACAAAAGCATCCGCCATCTTCTGCTTGCCGTTACGCTCTACATGACGGTGGCGACCGCGCTTGTCGGCCCGCTCGCGTTCTTGGGGCTGATTATCGCAAACCTGTCGCGCCAGCTCATGCAGACCTACCGCCATTCGCTTCTGATTACCGCGTCGGTGCTGTTCGGCATGATTGTGCTTTTAGGCGGCCAATTCCTTGTAGAGCGCGTCTTTTCATACAACGTGCCGGTGAGCGTGTTCATCACGACCGGCGGCGGCATCTACTTTTTGTACCTGCTGATTGCAAAGAAAAAGCCGTACTAGGCGATTTACGAGGAAACAAATGAATGTTGAGAATCTTTCAAAAAAATATGATGACAAAATCGTGCTTGACGGAGTTACGCTTGAATTCCCGCAAAAAGCTGTCATCTCGCTTATCGGCCCAAACGGCGCGGGAAAGTCCACGCTCATGGGAATCATCTCGCGCCTCTTGGAACGGACGGGCGGCGCGGCGATTTTTGACGGAAAGGACGTGCGCGACTGGAAGAGCGGCGAGCTTGCAAAACGGCTTTCGATTCTTACCCAGAGCCACAACGTGCAGATGAAGCTTACCGTGCGCGAGCTTGTTGCCTTCGGGCGTTTTCCCTACAGCGCAGGGCGTCTCACGGCGGACGACAAGGCGATAATCGACCGCGCCATACGCTACATGGAGCTTACCGACTTGCAAGACCGCTTCATCGACGAGCTTTCCGGCGGACAGCGGCAGCGCGCCTACATCGCGATGGTGATTGCGCAGGACACGCAGTATGTGCTTTTGGACGAGCCGACGAACAATCTTGACATCTACCACGCCACGCAGATGATGCGCATGGTGCGCCGTCTGTGCGACGAGCTGGGGAAGACCGTGATTCTCGTGCTCCACGAAATCAACTACGCCTCGTTCTACAGCGACTTTGTGTGCGCCATGAAGGACGGCAGAATCGCTCGCTTCGGCACGGTCGATGAAGTCATCACAAAAGAAGTGCTTTCCTCTATTTATAACGTGGATTTTGAAATCATGCGCGTAGGCGGAAAGCCGATGACGATTTATTACTAACGGACACAGGGGCGAAAAGCCCGAAGGAGTTTTTATGAAAAAAATTATATCTGTAGCAGCGGCGATTTTGCTCTCTGCTTCCGTCTTTGCAAAGGCAAAGACCGTCACCGTCGAAACGCTCAACAGCAAGAACGAAAAAACGACCGTCAGCGTGCCCTACAATCCCAAGCGGATTGCGATTCTCGACCTTGCCGCCCTCGACATTCTCGACAACCTCGGCTTAGGCTCGCGCATCGTCGGCTCTGCCACCACGAGCATCGACTACCTTTCGCAGTATTCGCCCGACAAGAACAAGCGTATCAAGAACATCGGCAACATCAAGACCCCCGACATGGAAGCCGTGTTTGAGTGCGAGCCGGACATAATTTTCATCGGCGGACGCCTTGCCACAAAATACGACGAGCTGAGCCAGATTGCGCCAGTCGTCTACCTTGCCACCAACATGAACATCGGGCTTGTGGAGAGCGTGAAGAAAAACGCGAACACAATCGCATCGATTTTCGGAAAAGAAAAGGAAGTCGCCGCAAAGTTCGCAGGATTTGAAAGCCGTATCAGTGCGCTCAAAGCACAGGCAGACGGAAAAACGGCGGTACTCGGCATGGTCACGAGCGGAAGCTGCAACCTGCTCGGGAACACGGGGCGGCTCAACCTGATTACAAACGAAATCGGCTTTACGAACATCGGGGCGAACCTTTCAAAAGGCACTGACCCGGCATCTCGCGGCGGGCGTGGCGGTAAGGGCGGCTCTGGCGGACAAGGCGGAAGACCGCAGGCAGTGCAGAGCCCGCAGGAAGCCGCTTCTCAGGCACACGGAGAGGAATCTTCGTTCGAGCTGATTGCAAAGCTCAATCCCGCCTACATCTTCGTGCTTGACCGCGACAGCGCAATCGGCACAAACGGCGCAAAACTTGCCCGCGACATCATGGACAACGAGATTGTAAAAATGACCGACGCGGCAAAGAACGGGCACCTCGTCATTTTAAGCTACCCCGCAGTCTGGTACACCGCGGAAGGCGGCATTACCGCGCTTGACTACATGCTGCGCGACGTGGAAGCGCACATGTAAAAACGGAATTGCACGACCACTGTTTTCTCTCATGGTAGATTAAGCCATTAGTCAAAGAAAAAAATGTCAAAGAAAAAAAATTGACGGATTGCCATTCTCGCTCTATCATGGTAATAACAATTTTTTCATACACGATTTGGAGGATATTATGAAAAAAACTTTGGTCGCTGCAACATGTGCGATTCTTGCTGCTGGATTGGCACTCACTGGGTGCAACAAAGACAAAAAAGCTGATTCTGCACCAAAAGCAGAAGCTAAAAAAATGGTTCTTCGCTATGCAGAGAATCAGGCTCAGGATTACCCAACAACGCAGGCTGCGTACAAATTCGCAGAACTTGTTGAGCAAAAGACAGACGGACGCATCCACATCGATGTCTATCACGGCGGTCAGCTTGGTGACGAAAAGGCTGTCATCGAACAGCTTCAGTTCGGCGCAATCGACTTTACGCGCGTTTCAATCTCTCCGCTCTCAGAATTTGACAAATCTTTGAACGTTCTTCAGTTGCCGTACTTGTACAAAGATGCTGCTCAGATGTGGCGAGTTCTCGAAGGCGATATTGGCGAAAACTTCTTGAAAGGTGTCGAAAAGGCTGGTCTTATCGGTCTTTCTTGGTTTGATGCTGGTGCTCGCAACTTCTACAACAGCAAAAAGCCGGTTACAAAACTCGACGATTTGAAAGGCTTGAAGATTCGCGTTCAGGAATCTCAGCTTATGATGGGCATGGTTGCCGCTCTCGGTGCAAGCGCAACTCCAATGGCATACGGCGAAGTTTACTCTGGGCTCCAGACGGGCGTTATCGACGGCGCAGAGAACAACTGGCCTTCATACGATTCAGTCTCTCACTACGAAGTCGCAAAATACTATGTTCTCGACGAGCACACACGCGTTCCAGAAATGCAGATGGTTTCAAAAATCACATGGGACAAAATCTCTCCAGAAGATCAGAAAATCATCAAAGAGTGCGCGCTTGAATCAGCAAAACTCGAGCGTGAATTGTGGGCTGCAAAAGAAGGTGCTTCAGAAGCAAAAGTCAAGGCAGCAGGTTCTGTCATCACAGAGCTTGAACCAGGCGAAAAAGAGAAGTTCCAGGCAGCAATGGCTCCGCTCTATTCTCAGTTCGGTGCTGGCTACGAGGACATCATCAAAGCAATTCAGTCTAAATAAGATTTAAATCACTGGTGCAAAATGCCCCTGCGGGTTCCAGCGACGACAAAAAGCAAGGTATCTCCCTAAGAGGGTACCCCCTTGCTTTTTGTCTGCGTCCCACAGCGGCATTTTGAAGCACTGTAAGAATCTTATTTATTCTTTCATAATTCACTGATATTTTAGTATACCAGTTGTATTTTTCCCCTCTACGGTACACACAATGAATCTTATCGAAAAGATAAAAGGCTTTTTTGCGTCCGCGCCGGCTGAAATCTGCAAGCCGGAATTTAACGCGGTCGAAAAAGTCATTTCTGCAATTACCTTTGTTTTTGATTGCATTTACCGAATCCTGCTTGAATTTGCAAAGCTCGTTATTTTGGTAATCGTCATTATCGTCAGCTGCGAAGTGTTCGCCCGACTCGTGATTCATCGGTCAATCATGTGGTCGGAAGAAGTCGCGCTCCTTCTTATGGTGTGGACGGCGTTCATTGCGATGGCGATTGGCGTTGAAAAGGGCTTGCACATTTCAATCTCGCTCTTTTTCAACATGTTTCCAAAAGTCGTTCAAGTCGTTATCGCAAAAATCAACACGCTCGCAACGATTTTCTTCGGCTACATTCTCGTCGTGTACGGAATCAAACTTGCTTCCATGACGATGAACAGCACGCTCCCTGCAACACAATGGCCTGCGGGCACGGCGTACTGCATGATGCCAGTCGGCGGAATTTTCATCATCTATTTTGCGCTCCTTGATTTGTTTGAGGCAAAAAAATACCGTCATCTTGCGATTGAAGGCGAGGCTGGCTCAGACAAAACCGACCAGCAGATTGTTGAAGAAATGCGCGCAAGTAAAAAGGAGGAAGCCAATGTTTGATCCAACTATTGCAATCTGGCTTCTGCTGGGTTCTTTCGTTATTTTCATTTTGTGTAAGATGCCCGTCACGTTCGCGCTCGCGGTTTCATCGTGCATTACGCTCGTGTATTGTCACATTCCGCTTATGGCGTTCATTCAGCAGATGGGAAAGAGCATCAATAGTTTCAGTTTGATGGCGATTCCGTTCTTCATTCTTTCGGGCGAGATTATGGGCGCGGGCGGCATTTCAGACCGTCTTTTGCAGGCGGCGAATGCGGTCGTCGGTCGATTCCGCGGCGGTTTTTCGTATGTGAACGTTCTTGGCTCAATGTTCTTCGGTCATCTTTCGGGCAGCGCGGTCGCTGATGTTTCTTCCCTCGGCTCAATCGAAATCCCGATGATGGTAAAGGCGGGCTTTGACAGAGAATTTTCGGTCGCAGTTACGGTTGCAACGAGCTGTCAGGGCGTTTTGATTCCACCGAGCCACAACATGATTATCTATTCGGTTGCGGCGGGCGGCGTTTCAGTCGGTGCGCTCTTTATGGCGGGTCTTGTTCCGGGCGTAACGCTTGGCATCCTCTTCCTTATCGTGTGCGCGGTTATGAGCATTGTGCGCCACTACCCCAAAGGTGAGCCAATCGGATTCAAACAGGCGGTTAAAATCTGCTTTGATGCGATTCTCGCGCTCTTTACGGCGGTCATCATTTTGGTAGGCGTTACGGCGGGCTTCTTTACGGCAACGGAATCTGCGGCAATCGCGTGTATCTATTCGTTTATCATTTCGGTGTTTGTCTACAAAGAGCTCAAGATTTCCGAAATGCCACGGCTTTTGATGAACACGGTCAAAACGCTTGCGATGGTCTTCTCGCTCATTGCGGCGGCGGGTGGCTTTGGCTATTTGCTCGCGCTCCTCAAAGTGCCTACGATGATTACGAACGGCTTGCTCGCTCTTTCAAGCAACAAGGTCGTGTTGCTTCTGTTGATTAACATCATGCTCTTGTTCTTGGGCTGTATTATGGACATGGCTCCGCTCATTTTGATTGTCACGCCGATTTTGGCTCCCGTCGTTCAGAATGTGTGCGGCATGAGCCTCGTGCAGTTCGGCGTTATGCTCATCTTTAACCTCGCAATCGGATTGTGCACTCCGCCAGTTGGTTCTGCGCTCTTCGTCGGTTGTGGTGTGGGTAAAATCAGCATCGAAAAGACGACAAAAGCGATGATTCCGTTCTACCTTACGATGATTGCGGGTCTTTTGCTCGTGACCTTCGTTCCGCAAGTGTCGCTCTTTTTGCCGAGACTTTTGGGATTTGCGGTGTAACTAAAAAATGTTCTGTAAGCGGGGCGTTTTTACCGTTCCAGCTTGCAGAAGTTGACCAAATGCTTGTGATAGCCTTCTTCATCGACGAAGTAGGCTATTGCATGCGGGCAATGCTCCACTAAGAACAAATCTTTTTCGGTCGCACAATACTGAAAATTTGAAATCGTCATTTCAATCGGCACAAACGTGTCTTCCGTTCCGTGGATAAACAGCACGGGAACTTTGTTGTAGCGCAATCCCTTGAACGTATCATATTCGTTAAAATCGAAATCAGCGAAAATGCGAGCCATACAGTTGCCCACGCCAAGCACCAGTCGCGGAAGCGGCATATTTTTGTCTTTTTTGGCGACCTTCCACATGATTTCATACGGTGACGTGTAGCCGCAATCGGCAACGACTGCCTGTAAATTCGCCGGCAAATCAAAGCTCAGGCTCATGAGCACCGTGGTACAGCCCATCGAAATTCCCTCAAGATAGAGCGGGCTTGTGTCGCCATAGATTTCATTGATTTTGAGAATCCAATCGCGCACATCGTAGCGTTCTTTTATGCCAAACGTGATGTACGTGCCCTCGCTTTTGCCGTGCGCGCGCTGATAGGGAAGCACAACATTGTAGCCCAGCTCATGGAAAAAGCGCGCAAGACCCGCATATTCGCGCAAAGGTGCAGACTGATGCCCGTGAATCAAAAGCCACGTGCCTTTTGCGTTCTTGGCGGGGAGATTGTACGCAACGAGTTTTAGCCCATCAAACGAGGTAACGCTGATTTCTTCGTACGCTTGCGCAAAGAACCACTCGGTGTCGGCTTTGTTTTTGTCTTCGTTCTCTTTGGTGAGAAAGTGATTCGCGTCTGCCGACACGGGCTTTCCGTTTCCGCGCATAAAATTCGGCTTAAAAAGCGCAAAATAAATCCCCAAAATGGCGGCAAGGCACAGCCCGAGAAAAATGCCAACGGGCAGCGCGATTTGCTTAATGAGCGTTTTTGTTTCGTTTTTCATTTTTTACTTTTCCGTTTTAATTTACTCAATTTCATACGTTTCGCCGTATTTTACGATTTGCACGTTGGGGAAGCCGTTCTTTTCAAGATGAGCCTTGAAGAATTCCTGCGCTTCGCGTTCGCCGTGAACCATAAAAATCTTTTTGAGGCGGCTCGTGTCGATTGCCTTAAGCCATTTCGTCATTTCCTCGTAATCGGCATGGGCAGAAAAGGCGTTTATGCACTCGACATTTGCCTTTACATCATACTCATCTCCCATGATTTTTACAACTTTCGCGCCGTCACGAATACGCCTGCCGAGCGTGTTTTCTGCCATGTACCCGACGATGAGAATCGTGTTTCGCGGGTCAGAGATGTTGTTCGCGATGTGGTGCACGATGCGTCCGCTTTCACACATGCCGTCCGCGCTGATGATAATCATCGGACCTTCTTTTTTGTTGAGATTTTTTGACTCGTCCAAGCTGTTGACGAACGAGAGCGAGCCGAATCCGAACGGATTTTTGTGATGCTGCAAGAACGCCTCATGAATTTCGTCGGAATAGCACTCCTGATGCACTTGAAAGATTGACGTGGCATTGACTGCCATTGGAGAATCGACGTAAATCGGAATCGGCGGAATCTTTTTTTGGTCGACGAGAAGATGCAAATAGTAGACGATTTCCTGCGTGCGCTCAATCGCAAACGACGGAATGATGATTTTGCCTTTTTTTTCGATGGCACGGCGCACGATTTTGCGAAGCTCGTCCATTGCGACCGCCGTGTTTTCGTGCTTGCGGTTGCCGTACGTGCTTTCGATGAAGATGTAGTCGGGCGGCGGCACGCGTGTTGACGGATCGCGGATTATCGGCTTTTGCTTGCGCCCTAAATCGCCCGTGTACAAAATGCGGATTTCGTCTTTGCCTTCGCGCCGGTCAAATCCGCTCCTGCGCTCAGGGCCAGTGTACTTCGCCTGTTCCTCGGGAGTCGCTTTGCGACGGTCAGGAGTTGCGCGCCTGTCGTCTTTTTTCCAGCCAAAAAGTTTGTTCCAGATTCGGAGCGCCCCATTTTCGCTGCTTTTGATGGGATTTCCGTTTTCGTCGCGCTGCCCCTTGATTGTGACGTACGCGAACGCTGAGCCAAGAATGTGCCCCGCGTCAAAATACTCGAGCTGCACTTCGGGCGAGATGTACATTTTTCGGTTGTAGGAAAGCGTGATAATTTGATTTGCCGCCTTTAAGCAGTCTTTTTCGTCGAACATCGGCTTCCAGGTGAATTTTTCGCCTTTTTTGACCGCCTGTTTGCGCAAATATTCGGCATCGCGAGCCTGAATGCGCGCGCTGTCCATCATGATGAGGTCAGTCAAATCGCGCGTGGCGGGTGTTGCGTAAATGTTACCGTTGTAGCCCTTTTTGACGAGCAGCGGGAGCAAGCCCACGTGGTCATAGTGCGCGTGCGTAAGAATCACCGAGTCGATTTTGTCGACAGGAATCTCAAACGTGCGGTTTTTTTCGTCGGACTCGGCACGCTTTCCTTGAAACGCGCCGCAATCAATCATGTAAGAACGCCCGTCGATTTCAAAAATATGCTTAGAGCCAGTGACTTCTTGAGCCGCGCCGAGAGAATAAAGATGAACAGACATAGTGCCCCCTTGCGTTACCGCTCCCTACATTTTCCCCCATAACTGCGGAATTCACAAGAATTTTTTTAGAACTAGACTTTTACGCTTTTTGATTTTACAATTGATTCGGTTTAGGTTACGACCAGATTTAAAAAGGTTTCGAGGCTATTTTGTACACAAGAGAAATCAAAGCGCCACCCGAACGGATTATTCACAACGGAAAAATCGAATTCGGCACATTCGAGGGATTGCTTTCCCAATTAGATATTCGTGGCGTCCGAACACCATTTGCAGGTTTTCCACTCCCGACAGTCATCACTAATTTTCGCATTCAAAGCTCTATCATGTTCTTGTTTAATGTTGGCTCGTATATCGGCACGGTCGATTTTTTTGACCACAAGATTTTCGGGTACGCCGACATCGTTTTCTGGAACAAAAAAACGGACAGAAAATATTCATACCGTTCTTTTATGGGGCCGCGCCGTCGCTTTATCCCGCACAATATGAACGTCGGCTTTTGCGCGAGCTTTAACAAACGTCGCTACATCAGAATCAGCTGGGATCATCAGCGCGACCGGCTCTCTATGATTTTTAATCTCAAGGGTGACTCTTCGCGGCCATCGGTGCAAGCGGCATTTGTCGCGCATTACACGATGCCACCCATGTGCGAAGTCGCGACCGTTGTGCCCGCGCCGTCAAAACGCCGCTGTTCTGCCACCTATCTGGCAACGCCACAAATTCACGGCACGCTCTCGCTCGAAAAAACAAAACGCTCCGAAGAAGTCACCCAAGAAGATTCCGACGGACTCGGACTGCTCAGTATTAACCGCGCCTATTACAACCTGCATTCCATATCAGAATTCATCATCGCGTCCGGCGAAATCGATGGAAAAAAATTCAGTTTTCAGATGTTTACCACGCAAGAAAATGCCGTAGATTCCGACAATATAAACGGGAACATTCTCTGCGTTGACGGAAAATGCACTCCCCTTCCGCCAGTCACGATTACGCATCCGTTTGGTCTTTCAAAAAAATGGGTGATTCAAGATTTCGAGAATATGGTCGATTTGACTTTTACGCCGGCTTCCGACAACCGCCGCAACGTCTCTTTTTTCGTCATGAAGAGTCAGCTCACCACGATTTTCGGAACGTTTGAGGGCGTAGTCAAAACAAAAGACGGCGAGGACATCGTTCTCCACAATTTTGAGGGCATCGCAAAAAATCAGCTTTTAAGATTGTGATTGAATTTTCAACTGAGGAAAGGTTATGGCAGACAGACCAGAAGCAAAATGGGAACCGGGGACGCTCGACAATACACGACGCAACATCGGACCAATCGACGAAGCAGAAGCAAAACGAATGATGAAAACGCTGGGCGGTGAAGTCTTTGCAGAAAAATCTGCGCCGATTGATTATTCTGCCTTCCCCAAAGCAAAAGAATATTCAAAGCGCGCGGTTGGTCGCTCAGCGGCAAGCATTGGCGCTCAATCTGGCAAAGCACCGGCAATTCCCGCAGGCGGCAAGATTGGCTATGCGGCTCCCGAAAAAAAAGTCCGTCTCGGCGGCTCTCTTCCAGAACTCACTTCAAAAGAACGTCAGCTCATGGACAGAATCATGATGAGCGACGACTACAAAATCAAGCCGAACTACGGATTTTTCAATTTCGTGCGCAAGTTTAAAAAGAACGGCAACGAAACGGTCAGAAAAAGCTTCATCGAGTATGATTTGCCGAAGCACGTCGACCATCTGCAAGAATTCGTCACGACTGTCAAATCAATCATTCAGATTTCGCCCGACACCTATAAGTCAAAAATCCTCACGGCAAGCGAAGACCGATTCCGCTTTTTAAAAACGGTCGGCTCATGGACGATGAAGGACATTAAGGCGCGCTTGTTTGACTTGCAGGACAGCGCCGACGAGTGCACTGTTGCCATGATGATTCCGTTCATCAAAACAATCTACCGTGACCTCATCAAAATCTACTATCTCGGCGAGTCAAAAATCTCTCACTATTTTAAAGACATCTACACCGATTTAATGAAATATCCCAAATTTGACCAAAAAAAGATTCAGATGCTCTCAAAAACGGGCATCACCGAGTGGTTTTACATTTACAGTCAGGTTATCAAGGGTTTGTACCCGCTTTTGATGCGCATGAGCAGCACGAAATTCGACTATTTCCAGGATTTCTTCCTCACGCAGACGACGAATATTCTCGGCTTCCTTGAGCTCACCAAATTCGACCTGTTGCTTCCAAACAAAAAGGGCGACAAAACAGACGCAAAAAAACAAGACACACCCGAAGAAGAAAAAAAAGAAGCCACAGCAGAAGAAAAAAAGCCCGTCGAAGACAAAAAATCAGATGTTGTCGAAGCCGGTATCAAACTTTTGGACAATCTCTTTCCAGAGGCAGGATTTACGCGATTGCAGGACATGCCCGACATGTTCCCGTATTTTCAGCCGCTCTATCAGTTCCGCGACGGCTACAACATGCTTTCGCCCGAAAATCCGTTGCAGATTACCGTTACGCTTCTCAAAATCACCGAGGATATTTTCCAGGGCTGCCGCAACATCGTCTTCACCGAAGAAAGCGAAGATGAAAGCTCGTCAGAAAAACTCTCAACGGTGCTCAGCGAATGGTCGCTGTACCGCGAAGTGCTTTTTGAAAAATACTACGGGGATCAGCTCAAAAGTTTCGTAAACAGCCAATACTCTCAGGGTGACTTCAAATCAACGCTCTTTGGCAAAAAACTGATTACGACGATGCTGTGGCAGACAAAATACAATTTTCTCCCCTACTTCGAATTTGAGCAACTTCTTCTCGAAAAACCAAAAAACGACAGCCAGTACCGCCCGTTGTGTATCCGCGTCAGCTTTCTCCTCAAATTTCTCACCGCGCTCTCTCGAAACATCGATTCCGCAAAAGGCGAGGGAATGGTCATGGGTATCCAAAACCCGTGGGACAAATATCGATTTGACATTCCGAATATCGTCTCAAAGCGAATGGACGTGCTGCTCGGTGCAAAACGCATGACTGACAGTGCCGCAACAAACGCAAATCTCATCAAGTACGCACTGCTCATTGTCGCGGTGCTCGACTGGTGGATTAACACGCCGACAAGCCCTGCCTATTCAACCGATTCAATGAACATCTACCGAATCAATCCGAATGATGGTGCGCCCGCATTCAGCGTTCCTATGCGCAACGACCAAAACAAACTCTTCGCCGAGCGAGTAAAGCAAACCATCGAAAAGCAAAAAGCCGCAAAAGAAGAATAACGAGGCACTCATGGAAAACGAAATTGAAGAGCGTTTTATCGCATTGGAGACAAAAATTGCCTACATGGACGATTTTATCGCGAAATTGCAGGCAGAAACGGTCGAAAACCAAAAAGAAATCCGCCTGCTGCGTGAAGAAAATCAAATTCTCGCAGGGCGGATTCAAGATTTGTCAGAGAATTTGGAGATTCCCAATCGGAAACCTCCGCATTACTGATGATTAGTCGCGAGATTGCAACCAGCCGACGAGCGCGATGACCCAGCCGGCGAGAATGACGATAAGACCAATGCCTGGTTTTGAGCCAGAGACCTTCATTGCCGCTTTAAATACGCCTTTTGCAAGCGCGCCGCCGTTCATGTAGCAAATCCACACATACACGCCGCCCACGATTGAAACAATGAGCGAGATGAGTTTGACTGGAAGCTTTGTGCCGAGCGAAACAAAACAGAAAACGATGCCGGCAATTGCGCCACAGAGTGCAAGGATTGCACCGATTTTTAAGTCGCCGCTGCCATTGGTGATTGCATGAAATGCGCTCTGACCGCCGCCGAAAAATTTACTTGCCGTGAGCGGAAGAAAACATCCGATGACGACAAGAGCCAACCCGATAAGATACAGACTGAAAACTGATCCCTTTTTTGCCATTTTGAAACTCCTTTTTTTATCAAAATACGTTTGTATTATAACCCACTTTTTATTTCTTGCCTAAAAAAATGTTATATTTTTGACTTTTTTGCATATTGGGCTGATAATATTAAAGAGAGGATAAAGGTAATTCAGTTATAACTAGAAGCACGTCAAGAGGTATCCGTATATGAAAGAAAAAGTAAAAAAACAACCGAAAGCACCAAAGGCGCCAAAACAAAAAAAGGCAAAAAAAGAAAAGGTCAAACTCCCCAAGAGCAAATTTTCTGAATCGCTCGCATTCAAGCTTGAAATTTCGATTTTCTTTCTCCTCGTTTTCTTCTTCACTATTCTCGTTTTTGTATTGAACGCCACCATCAGCCGTGACAATATCCGCTCCTACACTGATTTGTTCAGCGCGCTCTCAGAACGAAGTTCCACCGCAATCACCTATTGGCTCGACGGTTATTTCAAAGATTTACGTGTCTTCACAAAAAATGAAATCTTCCTCGAAGCTGATGTCGAGGCAACCTACGAATACATCATGGAAAACCCAACACTCATCGGCGATGAATTTGAATACGTCGGCATCTGCGGTCTCGACGGCATGCTCTACGCGTCCGATGGCACGGTCGCGAGCGTCAAACATTCTGAATACTACAAAGCTATCATCGAAAAAGGACTCGGAAGCTACATCTCAAATCCAGAAAAATCACTCAACTATGACAAATATCTCTTCTATGTCGCGCTTCCCGCCGTCGATGCGAATGGCACGCTCTTCGGTCTGTTCATGGGCGCGCTCGACATCGATACCGTGCAAATTGAGGTTTCAAAAACAGCCGTTGGCGAGAGCGGATTTGCCTTCATCCTCGACGAAAACGGCACGACCATCGCCTATCCAGAAGAAGAAGAGGTCATGAAGAATATCTCCCACATGGAAGACGAAACCACGGGTCTTTACGGATTCAAAGAACTTGCCTACGAAATGCTCATGGGCAACAACGGCACGGCAAAAGTCAAAAACACCAAGCTCGGGCAAACCGATTATGTCTTCTTCTACCCCATTTATGATACGAACTGGTCGCTCGGTCTTTCGCTCCCCGAAAAAGAAGTGCTCGCCTCTGCGCGACGGAGCGGCATGAACATCGCTGGCTGTAGCTTCGTCATCGTACTCCTGCTCGTCATCTTTATCGCGACGTACATGGGGGTCATTCTCAAACCCTTGCTCATGCTCAATTATTCCATCAAAGAAATCGCAAAAGGCGACGCTGATTTAACAAAACGCATCGAAATCAAATCAAAAGACGAAATCGGTGGCGTCGTGCGCGGATTCAACACCTTCATCGAGAATTTGCGCACTATCATCAGCGAAGTTAAAAACTCAAAAGACACGCTCCAAACGGTCGATGTGGACTTGCAGGACACAACGCAGGCAACCGGCATGTCAATCGCACAGATTTCTGCTGATATTAACGATGTTTCGGCACAAATCGACAATCAGAGCGCAAGCGTTGAGCAAACGGTCGGTTCCGTCACGCAGATTGCAAAAAATATCGAAAATCTCAACCAAATGATTGAAAATCAGTCAAGTGGCGTTAATCAAGCAAGCGCGGCGGTCGAACAAATGCTCGGCAACATCGTCTCGGTCTCAAAGAGCACCGAAAAAATGGCAGATGCGTTCAGTCAGCTCGAAGAATACACAAAAACGGGCATCGAAAAACAGGATGTCGTCAATCAGCAGCTCGCCACTATCGAAGCACAGAGCCAAATGCTCATGCAGGCAAACAAGACCATCAGCAAAATCGCGAGCGAAACGAATTTGCTCGCAATGAATGCGGCAATCGAAGCGGCTCATGCAGGTGAGGCTGGCGCGGGATTCAGTGTCGTTGCCGACGAAATCCGAAATCTTTCAGAAACATCCGCTCTGCAATCAAAAACAATCGGTGCGGAGCTTAAAAAGATTCAAGATTCTATCGTTACCGTCGTTGCATCATCAGAAGATGCAAAAAAAGCATTCAGTGCGGTCGGTGAAAACATTCAGCAGACAGACCAGCTCGTCCGCCAGATTCGTGGTGCAATGGAAGAAAGCGAAGTCGGAAGTCATCAGATTACCGATGCGCTCAAAATGATGAATGATTCTACCACCGAAGTTCGCACGTCGTCGCATGAAATGTCCGAGGGAAATCAGACAATTCTCGATGAGGTTAAAAACCTGCAAGAAGCGACTCAGGCAATCAAAGAAAGCATTTCTCGCATGTACGAGGGGGCAAATCAAATCGAAAAGAACGGCACCACGCTTTCAAAAATCTCGGGCACGATGCAGAATTCCATCAACCAAATCGGCAGCCAAATCGATTTGTTCAAAGTGTAAACGTACTGTCTGCAAACTAAATGCTGATGGCAGTCGGCTCGGAAAATCAGCGTTTCCGCAAATTAGAAATTGCCTGTTCCAACAAGCGGATGGTTTCTTCGTCTGTGGAAAACTGACATGCACTCTTTCCGCTGACCAAAAATTCTACTGAAGTATTTAAAATCCTCGCAATTTTGACCGCCTGTTCTGCATTCGGAAGGCGGTCTCTGTTTATCCACGATTGCAGCGTATTATAACTTTCATCGATTTTTCCGGACAAATCTTTTTGCGTAATGTCTTGATAGTCCAAAATATCTTTAACCCGTATCCAAAAATCCAACATGATGTGCTTTAAAATAACACGAATGTACTGTTAACCTGTTGATTTAAATGCTGATTGTGCTATTATTAAGATATTTTTAGGACAAATGTACCTTTTGAGAAGAATTATGTACCAGTCACTTCGTACTCAGATTTCAAAAATCAAAACATCCCTTTTTTTGTATGTATTGCTCGGCGTTTCAATCAGTTCATCGTTTTCCCAAAGAGCGTCTTCGGTAACAGTCGATGACGGTAACGCGAAAGAGAATATTCATGAATCAATTCAATTAGTGGCAGACCCGCAACTTGCCATGTCCGTTCCTGACTATCCCGTTACGGCGGGCGATGTGTACAGTCTTGCCTTTTCCGCAAATGGTGCGGCGGTTCAGTACACAATCCCAGTCGATTCCACCTATAAAATCCGCGTGGCAAACCTCGGTCTTCTTCCTGTTCGCGGGCTTACGTACAATCAGTTAAAACAGCAGGTTGAAGTGCTCGTAAACAACAATTATCCGATGAGCGGCGTTCAGTTCGTGCTTTCTTCGCCTGCCGTGTTTTTGGTGAGTATTTCTGGTGAAGTTCGCCGTGCGTATGAAGAAAAAGCATGGGCACTCACGCGCTTATCGGCGTTCGTCACGGCACAGCTCACGCCGTATTCTTCAACCCGAGATATTACAGTCACTCACTCTAATGGAGCAACAGTTCATTACGACCTTTTTAAGGCACAGCGCGGAGACTTTTCACAAGACCCATACCTGCGCCCAGGCGACAAAATCATCCTCAACAGAGCCGAGCGAAAAGTACGCATCGGGGGCGCGGTGGAGCGAAGTGGCACGTACGAGCTTTTAGGTGGCGAGAACTTGAAAGAACTCATCACTCATTACGCAAACGGGTTGACGGAATATGCGGACACGAGCCGCATGGTGCTCCGCCGTCTCAGCAAGTCTATGAGCACTGCGGGCGACACCGTATATCTCCCGGAAGATGCCCTCGACATCAATTTCGTTCTTCAAAATGACGATGTGATTACCGTGCCAAGTAGAACGGAACTACGCGACACGATGTTCTTTGAGGGCGCGGTCGGCGCATTGGGTAAGGCAGTGCAAAACGGAGCGGGAAATACAGAGAATTCTGCGCTGGCAAATTCTGCGATAAACCGAATCCCCGTGAGTTTTCTTGACGGTGAGAACCTTGCAGGGCTTGTCAGGCGCGAGGCGGGCAATTTTTTTCCTACGTCGGACTTGCGAGGCGCATACCTCATCCGTAACGGGGAAAAACTTCCTGTAAATATCGAAGACTGTCTGTACAAGCGCGATTACATGAGCGAATACACCGTCCAAAAAGACGACACACTTTTCGTACCCTATTTGCAGAATTTCTCAACGGTGCTTGTCACAGGTGAGGTGAAAGCAACGGCAGAAGTCGACGCGCTTCCACTCAAACGATTGAGCACGTTCGTACAAGCACACATGACTGATTTTTCATCTCTGCGCCGGGTAAGTGTCAAGGGAATCGATGGAACAATCACTGATTATGACCTTTTCCTCGCAAACCGTTTCGGCGACACGTCACAGAACCCATATGTAAAGGCGGGCGAAACAGTCATTCTTAACCGCTTATCGCGCCGCGTAACTATTAGCGGTGCGGTCGAGCGGGGCGGCACATACGAGCTTTTGGAAGGAGAAAACCTCAAAAATCTTATCGAATACTACGGAAACGGCTTCACTGAGTACGCCGAGCCAGACAGAATGGTATTGCGCCGGACGAGCAATTCATCAAGTCCAGCGGGAGACACAATCTACCTCACCTCGCAGTCAATTATGGCGAATTTTAAACTTGAAACTGACGACACTGTTACCGTGCCAAGTAGAACGGAACTACGCGACACGATGTTCTTTGAGGGCGCGGTCGGCGCATTGGGTAAGGCAGTGCAAAACGGCTCTTCCGACAACGATGCACCTGACGCGAATTCAGTGGCGGCGAATTCAGCGATAAACCGAATCCCCGTGAGTTTTCTTGACGGTGAGAACCTTGCCGCACTCATTCGGCGTGAGTCCACCGTGTTCTTCCCCACATCGGATTTGCGTGGCGCGTACCTCATCCGTGGGGGAGAAAAACTTGCGGTAAACATTGAAGATTGCCTGTACACGCGCGACTACATGAGCGAATACACGGTGCAGAAAGGCGATACGCTCTTCGTGCCATACATGCAGCACTTCTCAACGATTATGCTCATCGGCGAAGTAACAAAAACCGTTGAAGTTCCCGCACTTCCGCTCAAAAGACTCTCGACACTCGTAAGCGAGCACAGAACAGAATACGGCTCACTGCGACACGTCAGCGTAAAATCTATTGACGGCAGTGTCACCGACTACGATTTGTTCAAAGCAGACAGATTCGGGGACATGTCACAGAACCCGTACATCAAGGCGGGCGAGACAGTCATTGTCAACCGATTTGACCGAAGGGTGAGCATAAGCGGTGCAGTTGAGCGAAGCGGCACATACGAACTTTTGCCAAATGAGAATCTTAAGGAACTGGTCGAATACTACGGCAACGGACTCGCCCCGCTCGCAGACCCGTCACGAATTGAGTTGTATCGGCAGCTTGTTGAAGACAATGATGACATTGAAGACAATAATTCAGGTATAAAGATGTACCTCGAAGAACAGGATGTCAGCAAAAATTTCAAACTACTCTGTTATGATAGCGTAACGATTTCTTCGTACAACGACCTACGACCGACCATCTTCGTCGAAGGTGCTATCAAAGCAGAAGAAGGTGTCGCTCTTGAAGCATCTACAAAAATGGCGGTTGGTTTCAATCTTGGAGAAGACTATGGCTTTTTTGTTAGGCGCAATCGTGCATGGTTTACCGCCGTTTCTGATGTCGAACAAGCATATATCATCCGTGGAGAAGAAAAAATTCCACTGAACCTAAAGCCGTTTCTTTATGATGTCACTGCACACAGTAAAGTTGCCATTGAAAAAGATGACACGCTCATGGTACCGTTCAAGCAATACTTCGTCAGTGTTTCGGGCGCAGTAAAAAATCCTGGTCGTTATCCATACATTCCAGACCGAACATGGGATTACTACATCGGCTTGGCGGGAGGCTTCATAAAAACACAGAACGCGCGCGAAAAGGTAACAATCACTGATGTCGAAGGAAAGAAATATTCTAAAAAGACAGTGATTCAGCCAGAAATGACGATTGAAGCAGCAACGAACAGCAAGCTGTTCTACTTCAACCAATACGCGCCGGTATTGACGACACTTCTGTCGATTATCGCGACGAGCCTTTCTATTCTTGCCGTAACAGGCGCATTGTAATGGCTTCACCTACGTGATGTTGTGAAGCCATTTTCCTGACCTCACACGAATCACACCGCACAGGCTCTTTAAGACCTGCTCGCTTTCAAGACAGAACAAAATCACCCATGCAGGGCTTTTCCATACAAAGGTTGCCACAAGCCCGAGCGGGAGCGCAATCGCCCACATCCAGCCGTTGTCGATAATCGAGGCAAAAATCGTGTCGCCCCCGCTTCGACACACGCCCACGATAATGAGCATGTTGAACGCACGGAACGGATACATCACCATCAGCACATACAGCATTGACTGCGTGATTGCGATGATATGCGGCTCGACATTGAACACGAACGGCAAAATTCGCGAAATCGGGAACAATAGCAGCCCGATTATGCCACCCATGAGCGGAAAGAACCAGCAAAAGCGGTTTGTGTAGGCACGAGCGGCAGCTTCTTCATTTGCGCCGATTTTCTTTCCCAAAATGACGGAAGACGCGCTTCCCATGCCGATAAAAAACACCCAGGTAAGCTGGCTTACCGTGTTCATAATACTGAACGCTGCGAACGAATCAGTACCCGCATGCGCGAAAATCGAATTCTGCGTGGTGATTCCCAAGCCCCAGAGCGTTTCCGAAAGCAGAACGGGCGTTCCGATTCTGAGCAATTTGAGGACAAACGTACGGTCGAAGCCGAACAATTCTTTGAGCGTGCCGACTGCCTCGTACTTGCGGGCGATTCCCACCGAAAGCGTTATAATCATTTCTACCGCGCGGGAAATCACGGTCGCTAACGCCGCGCCAACGACGCCCATTCTCGGAATTCCGAGCGGTGCACAGCCGAAAATAAAAATGGCGTTGAGGCTCACGTTCATCACGAAAGAAATCGCCGTCGTCACCATCGGGAGAACGACATGCTCCGTGCTTCGGAATGCCATCTGACACGAAAAAGAAATCGCTAGCAGAGGATAGCAAAGCGCAGCAATCCGAAGATAGCGCGTGCCTTCGTGCAGAACTGCCGCATCGGTTGAATACAAATGAAGCAATTTCTCAGGAATGAGCGTTCCGCCCGCCAAAAACACAAGCGAGACCGTAAAGCACAGGGTAAGCATGATTCCGAATGCTTTTCTGATTCCTTTAAAATCCCATGCTCCCCAAAATTGCGCGATAAAAATCGAGCAGCCCGATGAAATGCCGAACACCACCATATTCAGCATGAAATAAATCTGATTTCCAAGCCCCACCGCCGCAATCGAAACCGCGCCGAGCCGCCCAACCATAATCGTGTCGAGCATGTTCACGAAAGTCTGCAACAAATTCTGCAAGATTATCGGAATCGCAATCGAGAAAAGCGTTTTGTAAAAGCCCGCAAGCAGCGGATTTTTTGTGTTCGGCATTTCCTAGTTTCTGAACGAATGAATCGGAGCGGGAATGCGCCCGCCACGGTTGATAAAATCCGCACAACTGAACTTGCTCACAGGCATGACAGGGCAGCCACCGAGCAATCCGCCGAACTCAATCCAATCGCCCGCTTTTTTGCCGGGGGCTGGAATCAGGCGCACGGCGGTCGTTTTGTTGTTCACCATGCCGATTGCGAATTCGTCCGCCATAATGCCACTAATCGTGGTGGCGGGAGTGTCGCCCGGAATTGCAATCATGTCCAAGCCGACTGAGCACACGGTCGTCATCGCTTCGAGTTTTTCCAAACAGATTGAGCCTTGCTTGACCGCGTTAATCATGCCCTCGTCTTCCGAAACAGGAATGAACGCGCCTGAAAGCCCGCCCACGCTCGTAGAAGCCATCACGCCGCCTTTTTTTACCATATCGGTAAGCATTGCAAGTGCCGCCGTTGTTCCGGGTGCACCCGCGCCTTCCAAGCCGATTTCTTCAAGAATCCGCGCAACGCTATCGCCCACAGCAGGAGTCGGAGCGAGAGACAAATCCAAAATACCGAAATTCACGCCAAGCCGACTAGCCGCCTCAGTTCCAACGAGCTGACCTAAGCGCGTGATTTTAAACGCCATTTTTTTGATTCCCTCAGCAAGTTCGTTAATCGGCTTTCCTTTGTAATCGCGGGCGGCGGCAAGGATTACGCCTGGTCCCGAAACGCCCACATTAATGACAGAATCAGCCTCGCCTGGTCCGTGGAACGCGCCCGCCATAAAGGGATTGTCCTCTGGCGCGTTGCAGAACACGACGAGCTTTGAGCAGCCGTTAATCGCGCAGTCTTTGCTTGCCTCGGCGGTCGCTTTTATCGTTTCGCCCATGAGCTTTACCGCGTCCATGTTGATTCCGCTTTTTGTGCTTCCCACATTCACGCTTGAGCAGACAAAATCCGTGGTCGCCAGTGCTTCTGGGATTGAGTCAATCAAAATCTTATCAGCGGGGGTGATTCCCTTTTGCACGAGAGCCGAAAATCCGCCGATAAAATTGATTCCGAGTTCGCGGGCGCATTTGTCGAGCGTTTTGCAATATTCTACATACGACTTGGCATTGCTCGCACCCGCCACGAGCGCAATCGGCGTGACGGAAATACGCTTGTTGATAATCGGAACGCCAAGCTCCTTCTCAATATCCTGACCGACTTTGACGAGATTTCCCGCCTTTTTCATGATTTTATCGTACATCCGCTGATTCGCTTTTTTTGAGTCCGAATCGGCGCAGTCCAAAAGAGAAATTCCCATCGTGATACAGCGCACATCGAGTTTGTGGCGCAAAAACATATTGACCGTTTCTTGAATTTCAACAGGCGTAAAGAGCATTAGTTCCTCCAAAAATCTTGGGATTTATCATAGTATAAAACGACGTATTGTTCAAATAAAGGTCGGTTTTGGACGTTTTTTTTACTTGACGGCAACCCGAGCAACCTTTAATATAGTGTTGATAATTTTTTATTTTGACAGAGGTAATCATATGGCTTCAAATACAGTTGCAGAAAAAAACACATCAGGTTTTGACTCGCTCCCAATCGCGGTTCAAATGCTCATTGGTATTGCAATTCTTTTGCTCATTGCATTGATTGGTTTTGCAGTTTTCTTTGCAATCGACATTCTTCTTCTTGACTTCGACCCAATCGGTAAGCTTGCAGGGTTAATTTCCGGGGCTGTAAACTAAGTTTTTTATACTGCCGGTCATTTTTGACCGGTTTTTTTATGCCCGCGTCGCTAAATTGCGTTTGTTCTGCTGATTCACTATACTTTTCCCATCATGAAAGAAAATTCACTCATTTACATAAACAATTGCCGCGTGCAGGACTTGCACGGAACAAATATCGCTTCTCTTGACTGGCGCATGAACTCGGGCGAGGCGTGGCTTGTGATTGGACCGAACGGCGGCGGAAAGGCGGATTTTTTGCGTGCGCTCGCAGGCGAAAAGCAGATTCTGCCGAATGATTCCACGGGAGCGTACGCAACGCATTTTACTGACTCAGTTGAGATTGTCTCGCTGGAGCGGGCGGCGAGTTTGATTCAAGAAGAGCGCGACTTGGACGAGTCTGAATATCTGAACAGAATTGACGAGGGCAGAACGGGGCGGCGATTCATCTGCGAAGTTTTGGGCGGGCCTGACGCAAAGCACCGAAATCTTCCCCTGCCAGCAATTGCCGAGCGGCTTGAAACGCTCCCCGAAGTAAAGCTCTGCGGAGTCGAGAAAATTCTTGACCGCGGGCTGAAATTCATGTCAACGGGCGAGATTCGGCGGACGCTTTTGTGCCGTGCGCTCCTTTCGGGAAAAAAACTTTTGATTTTGAGCGACCCGTTTGCAGGGCTAGACGCACAGAGCCGTACGATTCTGCTTGAATTTTTCAAAACGATTGTCGGAAAGCAAAAAAATGCGGGCGAAACCGAACCGCGCACCACGATTATTCTCGGCATGGAGCGATACCACGAAATCCCCGACACGATTACGCATGTGCTTGAATTTGCAAACGGAAAAATCTCTTTCTACGGAACAAAATCTGACTATGAAAAAGTGATTTCCGAGCGCGAGGCAGAAAAAGCAAAATCTCGCGAAGCCGAAAAAAGCGAATTCGTGAGCGAGTTGCGGGAGATTCAAGAAGAAAGCGCGGTCGTTCAGCCACCAAAAGAAGAAAGTGCCGAATCCCTCGTCAAAATGAATGCCGTGAATGTGGGCTGGGGCGAGCACCGCGTTTTGGTCGATTTTAACTGGGAAGTGAAGAAGGGCGAGCACTGGCTTATCCGAGGCCCGAACGGAAGCGGAAAAACCACGCTCTTGGAGCTGATTACAGGCGACAATCACCAAGTGTTTGCGAACGATGTATGGCTCTTCGGGCGAAAGCGCGGCACGGGTGAAACAATCTGGGACATCAAAAAGAATCTCGGAATCGTGAGTTACCGCTGGCATGTCGAATACCGCATGGTCGGCGGCACAGATTTGGAAAGCGTGATTATCTCGGGCTTTAAAGACTCAATCGGCTTGTACGAGCAAAAAACCGATGTGGAGATTGCCACGGCTCGGAAATGGCTTCGGCTCGGCGGATTTGAGGGGCGCGAGCATGAATCATTCAGCAATTTGAGTTACGGTGAGCAGAGGGCGATTTTGATTTTGCGGGCGGCGGTAAAAGCACCGAAAATCCTCATTCTTGACGAACCGTGCCACGGCCTTGACGAAAACTACCGCCAGAAAATCTTGGACTTGATTGAGACAGTCGCCGAAACGGGCACAACCACGCTCCTCCACGTAACCCACGACCCGAGCGAAGCCCTCCCCTGCGAAAAGCACATTCTGGAACTCCGTCCGAACGAATCACCGATGTATCAAGTAATAGCTCGCATGGAGGCGAGTTAAAGACCGCTGACCGCGAGAATTCCGTCAGGAATTCTCGTCACGACATGGATGTCGAACGATGTATCAGGTAATAGCTCGCATGGAGTAAGCATTGCGCTCCCGTGCTCAGCGCAAAAGCACTTTGATTAAATCCCGTCGCCCTGCTTTTTCGAGTGCTTCCTTCACAAGCGAGTAATTTTCTCGGCGGTTGAATTGTAAGAGTGCGCGTTGCAATCGGCGTTCGTGTGCTCTGCGGGCAACATACACTTCTTCAAATTCGCCGTTTTCGAGACGGTTTCGCGGATTCAAGCCCGTCCAGTACATGCAGGTCGAAAGGCTTCCCGGCGTGGGGTAAAAATCCTGCACTTGGTCGGGAACGAAGCCCGTTTTTTTGAGATAAAGCGCGACTTCAATCGCCTCTGCCAAGCCCGCGCCCGGATGCGAGCAGATGTAATACGGCACGAGATACTGTTTTTTGCCCAATTTTTTGTTCCATTCAGCGTATTCGGCGGCAAATTTTTCGTAGAGTTCGTGATTGCTCTTCCGCATGAGTCGGAGCACTTTGTTACTCACATGCTCAGGAGCTACTTTGAGCTGACCCGAAATGTGATGCTCAATGAGTTCCTTAAAAAACGATTTGTCCTCGTCCATCATAAGATAATCGAATCGGATTCCTGAGCGAATAAAGACTTTTTTGACTTTCGGAAGGCTTCTGAGTTTTCGGAGCAATTCGACATATTCGGTGTGAGTGACATTCACATTTTTGCACGGATTCGTTCCCATGCAGTCTTTGTTTTGGCACGCGCCGCGCTCTTTTTGGAATTTACACGCATCGTGTCGGAAATTCGCCGTCGGGCCGCCCACATCGTGAATGTAGCCCTTGAAATCGGGATTTTCGGTGATGATTTTCGCCTCTTTGAGCAAACTTTCGTGGCTTCGCGCTTGGATTCGCCGCCCCTGATGAAAGGTAATCGCACAGAACGAACATGCGCCAAAGCACCCGCGACTTGAAACAAGACTGAACTGCACTTCGCTCAGCGCGGGGATTCCCGTTTTTCCGTTTTCGGCGGGAGAATCGTACATCGGATGCCATTTTCGCGTAAAGGGAAGCTCGTAAATCGCGTCAAATTCTTCGGTCGTGAGCGGAAAAGCCGCCGGCTCTTGCACGATAAACCGCGCGTCAACTGGTTCTATGAGCGGGTGACCGTTAATCGCGTCAGTGTTCTGCTCCTGCACGAGATAGCTTTCGGCGAACAATTTTTTACTTTCGGGAGTGTTTTTTGAAATTTCAGCGTAGGAAGGAAGCATAATGGCATTTTCGGGAAATTCTTCCGCCTTGCTCGTGTACCACACCGTTCCGCGCACCCCGCGAATGGCTTTTGCGGGGATTCCCTCGCGCAATTTCGCCGCGATTTCAAGAATCGAATGCTCGCCCATGCCGTACATAAGCAAATCCGCCTTTGAATCAAGAAGAATCGAGCGGCGCACCGTGTTTGACCAGTAATCGTAGTGGCTCGTCCGCCGCAAACTCGCCTCAATTCCGCCAATCAGCACATTCACGCCCTTGTACGCCTCGCGGATTTTTGAAACATACGTGATTAACGCCCTGTCTGGCCGATGCCCCGCCACACCGCCGTGCGCGTACACATCTTCCGAACGCGGCTTGTTGTTTGCCGTGTAATTTGAGACCATTGAATCCATCGCCCCCGCGCTCACCAAAAAACCGAGCTTCGGGCGACCAAATTTGCGGAATTCCTCGACATTCTTCCAGTCAGGCTGAGGCAAAATCGCGACCGTGTAGCCGTTCGCCTCCAAAAGCCGACCAAGCAACGCCGAAGCGAAGGAAGCATGGTCAACATACGCGTCACCAGAGACAAAAACGAAATCAACTTCGCTGATTCCTCGGTCGAGAAGGTCTTGCTGTGAAACGGGGAGGAAGGGATTCGTTTTTACTGTTCCTGTACGACTTCGCTTACTTCGGGGCACGCGTCTTTCAAGTATCGCTCCACGCCCATTTTGAGGGTCATGAGTGCCATCGGGCAGCTGCCACATGCGCCGGTCAATCGCAAATGAACGCGGTTATCTTCGTCGATTGAGACGAATTCCATATCGCCGCCGTCTGCCTGTAACTGCGGGCGGAACATGTCGATTGCTTCCAAAACGGTTGCTTCTTGTTCTTTTGTCATAGTTTTCTCCTTGATTTTGCATTAGAATGAAAATCGAACGATATATATCTGCTTAAAGATACTGAAAATTCTGCCGAAAATAAAGAGTTGAAGAATGTTTTTTTGATATATGCAAAAAATTTTCTTTATCGCGTACTGGAGACATTATGATTAAACGATTTTGGATTATATTCGCGAGTATCGCGCTCATTTTCGCCACAATTCTGACATCATGCTTTATTGTGAATTCAGAGGAAGATGACTCTCTTCCCGCACCGTCAGTTCTCAAGGGAACAGCAAGCAGCACGCAATATTCTATAAGTATTCCGTACATCAAAAATATGGAATATGCAAACATTCTAAGACAAAAATGTTTAGACAAAGACTTTATCGAGTCAGAGACCGTAAAAATAACGACTGAAAACATCGGTCAAGTCAATGTTAATACTGAAAAAAATATAAGCAATATTCCTTCATTCGCTTTCGATGACTATTACACACTCACAGGCACGTATTATTGCTATGCAGTCCGCTATTACGACGGCACATCATACACAACGACAAAATATTCTGATGCGGCAGAAGGACTTGGCACCACAAAAGCTGAGCTTACTGTCACCTCACCGACCGTCACATACACACGAAACGATTCTACCGAAACCTACATGCTTTCAGTCGCTCCTGATGTCACGTTGCCCACAACTGACTTTACAATTCTCTCAGTGATTCTCAGCAACGGAAGCATCTCCCGCCCCTTCCCGATTATTTCGGGTCTTACAACAACAAGCGTCGCCGAGAGTGACATGGTTATCTTAGATTTGCGCGGAACGCTCACTGACGATTATCTTGGCGTTCCTCTCGAAGTAAAAGGCTTGATTGCCATCAATAAGACAAGTGATACGTCCGAGACGTACTTTCGCTATTATTGGACAAGTTTTTTGACCGATTTTAATTTTTCTGTCGATTCATCAGGGGCACAAGATACCTCAGATCTCAGATTTATCGTGCCTACCCGTCTATCCGCATCAAACGATCTCGATGCGACCGCATCAAAAGTTCCCGAGCGCGCCGTGCTGAACATTCAATAGCGCGCTAGTTTGTTAAAATTCCCTGGAGAACGAGGTCGATGCCCGTTTTTACGTCGGAAACATCGGTCTTATTGAGAACGGCGATTTCGAAGATGGCCGACTCAACGAGCGAATAGAACATATTGTTCACGCTTTTGACCGGCATTTTTTTAAATTCGCCGCGTTTTTGCCCTTCAATGATAATCATACTGAGCAAGTGCTTTACCCTGATGACGCGACGATTCACGCGCTCTTCGGCACTCGCGCCCGTTTTCTGCAAATTAATCAGATACACGAGCAGAACATTGAACAGCGGGCGGTTTTGCTCGCACAAATCGATAATCCAGTGCATGATTCGGCGCAGGCATTCCTCGGCAGAAAGATTTTTGTCGGCGAGGATTTCCATGAGCTTTGTTTCAAGCTCGCCCGTCATCTGTTTGATGCTCCACGTAAAGATTTCTTTTTTGTTCTTAAAGTAGATGTAGAGCGTCGTGCGCGTGATTCCGCATGCGTCGGCGATTTTTTGAAACGTCACGTCGTCATAGCCTTCACGCGTAAAAAGTTCGAGCGATTTTTCGAGGATTTCGTGCTTTCGTTTATCGTGTTCGACGACGATTGCCATTTTTTTCGCTCCGATTTTTTGCTTTTTCAGTTCCGTTGTAGATGTAGAACGTGGTGTCGAGATTTCCGGCTTTGAGGTCTTTGAGCGCGCTTGCGTAGTGCGCGAAACATTCCTGAAAATGCTTGTTCGCAGTGATAACGCCGATTTCCCAGTTCGGGAACTGCGTAAAGAGCGAAGACATATCGCGATAGAGCTGCTTTGCCTGCTCTTCCTCGCCCAAGCGTTCGCCATACGGCGGATTGCAGATAATCAAGCCTGTTTCGTAGGGCGCGTGCAATTCTTTAAAATCAGAGACTTCAAAATCGGGGCGTTCAATGCGCGCATCGCTTCCAATAAGCTGGAGCGCACGACCTGCCATAACGCACGCATGTTCCGCATTCGTGCGCGCGCGCTGAATTGCCGACGGGTCAACGTCCGTGCCCGTGATGCGGCACTCGACATCAGTACGGATTTTTTCGGCTTCGGCGCATTTGATTTCATGCGCGCGATGTGCGTTGAAGATGGGGAGATTTTCGAGCGCAAAACGGCGACCGAATCCCGGGGCAACATTGTGCGCGTACAAGCAAGCCTCAATGGGAAGCGTGCCTGAGCCACAGAACGGGTCATGGAGCGGCGTTTTTCGTCGCCAGAGCATGAACTGGAGCATAACCGCCGCCGTTGTCTCGCGCAATGGAGCCACGCCGCCGTCAGTGCGGTAGCCGCGCTTGTGCAAGGGCAATCCGCTCAAATCGAGGCAGATTTGCGCTTCGTCCTCAGTGATGAACACGCGCACATCACTCTCTTCGCCGCTTTCGGGAAGGCTCGACATGTGCCACACATCGCCGAGTTTTTTGTAAATCGCCTTTTGCACGATTCCCTGAACAGCGTGCTCAGAATTTAATTTTGATTTGTACGTGCGGATTTTATCGACCGTGACTTTTGAGTCTTTTTTGAAAAAATCCTGCCATGAGACCGCATACACGCCGTCAAAGAGCTGATCGAAATCTTCGGCATGGTAGCGGGCAAGCTCGAGATACACACGGTCAGCCGTGCGCAAACAAAGATTAGCGCGAAAGAGTGCGTCATCATCACCCGTAAAAAAGACACGCCCGGGCGCGTTTCCGTTCAGTTTATAGCCAAGAAGTTTGATTTCATTTCCAAGTGTTTTTTCAGCGCCGACTGCGCACAAAGCAACAAGATTATTCATGCAGCAAGTCTATACTAAAATGACATTTTTGTCAAAAGTGTCATGGAAAAACTAGAAAATCTTGAATCGGTAAGAAAGTGTGACGTCAAAATAGTGCGCGCCTGCCCCGCCCTCAACGGATTCATCGAGCGAGTAGGTCTTGGACGTTGAAAGCTTGCTGTAGTCATTGCCGCGCATCGTGCGAAGATAAAAATAGCCGGCAGTGAGCGAAACTGAGTGCCGCTCCGAAATCGCATAGGTCACGCCGAGCGAGCCTTTAAATGCCGAGAAGAAGTCATAGGTGAGGTCGGCATAATCAACTTTTTTAGAGCCATATTTGTGGGAATCATACGAAACCGCGTACACATACGGCGTAAAGAAAAATCCTGCGTCCACTGCAAAGTGGTACGGAAGCACGAACGAGACGTCAGTTCCGAGCCAAAAATAGTAAATCACGCGCTGATAGGAAATCACATCATAGCCAGAAAAATCGACCACGTACTGATTTTCGGCATCGTCATAGGACGCGTAATAGCCGTTTTCTTTGAAGAAAGCTGCGCCGTCGCTTCCATAGCCGTACAAGCCTGAGCCATTTTTTCCGTTGAATTTAAAATTTGCGTAATCGAAGGCAATCGCCGGCAGAATGTGCAGCCACGGTAAGACCGAAAAATCATATCCGCCCTTAAAACCGAACTGAATGTCATACGCAAGCTCGTTGTCGTGCTCGGAGAAACACGTTTTGTAGGAATACACAGACGATGGAAGCCCCTCTGTTTCGATATTGAGCCAGTCAGAGTCGGTCATCACTCCCGTTTTGAGTGGAATTCCCGCCGTGATGTACGACTCTTCAAAAAAATCCTTCCACGTGCCGCGAATTTTCAGTCCGTAGTACAATTCCGGCTTGATTTCCCAGTTCAGTTCGCTCAACGTGTCGCTCGAAGCCTGCGAGTCTTTTAAGAATACGAATTCATCGACTTGCCCCGCCTTTAAGCCGAACAGCGGCTCCACCGAAAGAGAAAAATCTTCCCAGTTGAGCGCAAACGCAGAGAGCGAGAAAAATGCAAATGCGAGCGAAAAAATAATTTTCTTCATACTATTATGCATCGGCAGCATTAGGGAAAGCCTGCTCCATTAAATCTTCGGCGATATATTCTGGTGTCATACAGTGCAAATCCGAAACACCATCTTTTAAAAGCTGGTATTCTGCTGAATGGTAAAAAAAAGCAAGCGCTTTATCCAAAGAAATTTTTGCTTTTTGAGCGAATGTTTTCACAATGTCAGTGTACTTTATCTGCAAAATCAAAGGGTCAGCGGTCATACTTTTTCACTCCCTGTAAATTTCAAATATTTGTTGATGGTAGCTTGGTCTTTAAAACAATATTGGATATTTGGTTTTTCAAAGCGAAGCCGTTCAAGCGCAGTCTCGCGCGGAATGTAGCCCTTAAAGAAAAGCTCACAGGTATTGAAAACTTTGTCGTTCGCAACTCCGCCAATGATTATGTTGTATTTCGTGGTGTCATGCCCCAAACGGCGGTCAACGATGAAGTCGAGCCATTCCGCTGAATATGAATCAAATTCCAAAATTGAATATTCAGACAAGGCTTTTTCCGAAAACTCATATTTTGAGATGAAAGCCAGCCCGTATCGTTTTTTGAATTTTTCACTCCATTTTTGCGCCTGCTCAAATAATGGAATCGTGTAAAATCCCTGCCCGAAATCAAGATTCTTTCGAGAATGGAGCGTATCGGGATTTTTTACTTCTACATTTGAGCCATGATAGAGAATCACACTGAAACTCCTTTCTCGTGCATGAATGAAATTATATCATCTACGATATATTCTCGGCTCTGGGTATGAAGCGTTTCATAGCAAGGAACGATGTAGCTGTTCAGAATGTCACTTTTTTGCGTGAGCGCATCATACACTTTGTCGGCACTGACCTTAAGTTTCTGCGCAACATTTTCGATGCAGAAAATCGCGAATTCAAGTTCATTTTCGTTCTGAATGACTGACTGCCCCATTAGTTTTCACCTTTTCTTTTTCAATTTTCCGTTTCTGCAAGCGTGTCAACTCCGAAAATGTTGCTCAGCTGTTTGCGCGTGGCTTCCATGTCTTTGGGGTAGGGCGCGGAAAAAGTGAGTTTTTCGCCTGATTTGGGGTGCGTGACCGTAAGGCGGTAGGCATGAAGGGCGAGCCGTGAAAGAAGCGGGCGTTCTTGCGTTTCGTCGCCGTTCCAGCGCTTTTTGATTTCTGAGAGAAGAACGGGGTGCTGATTTCCTGAATAGAGCGGATCGCAGACGATGGAAATGCCAAGTGATTGCAAGTGTGCGCGGATTTGGTGCGTGCGGCCTGTGTGCGGGCGGGCTTCAATCCATGAGTACGGGCCGCAATTCCCCAAATTTTTGAATTCTGTGATAGCGACTTTTCCGTATTTTTGATTTAAGACCGTGCGGTGTCGTGCGTCTCCGTCAACGAGCAATTTTGAATCGACTTTTTTGCTCTCCCACATCGGATGTCCTAGAACGAGCGCGTGATAAATCTTCGTGACTTCGCGGTTTTCAAATTGCAGCGAAAGATGTTTGTGACTTTCAGCATTTTTTGCATAAATGACGCATCCGCTCGTGTCCTTGTCGATTCGGTGCACGGCGAAGAGCTTTCCGAATTCTTTTGCGGCTTCGACATCAAGGCGGGGAGCTTCTTCATCGTAGCGGTCAGCGGCAATCAAAAGCCCCGAACGTTTATTGAGGACGACAATATCTTCATCGTTGTAAATGACGGTGTAATCTGGCGTAATTTTCATGACTCTATTCTACTCGATAATTCCGATTTGTTTAAGCCACGGGAGCAAATCTTTGTCGTTCCAGTGCGTTTCCTTCATAATGTAGCTGTTTTCTTTCATACCGAAGCCGTGCCCGCCTTTGGGATAGCTCACGAAAAGGTGCGGAATGTTCTTTTCGGCGAGAGCGGCATCCAAGCGCACGGAATTTTCGTAAATAACCACGGGGTCGTCTTCACAGGCGAGAATGAATGTGGGCGGCATGTCATCGGGAACATTCAGTTCCATTGAAAACTCATCTTTAAGGCTCTGAGAATACGCGTGCCCCCAAAAATTCCACGGTCGCCAGCCTTTTGTTGCGTTCGGCTCGCTCCACTGATGACCGAGCAAACTTCGGCGAGACCACTGGTGAGCGATGTCGTCCTGCATGGTGACGACGGGATAAATCGGCATGACAAAATCAGGTCGCACGCTTTCCGTCGTTTGAATTCCGAGTTTTGGAAGCTCGTTGTGCGTGGAAGCAAATTCGCCCGCCATCGTGACCAAATGCCCGCCCGCGCTGTAGCCGATTGCGCCGATTTTATTTTTGTCGATGTTGAATTCGCTTGCATGCTCACGGATATAGACGATTGCCATCTGAATGTCTTCGAGCTGGTCGGGGTAGTGGTGGCAGTTGTAGGCGACTCGGTAGCGCAAAACGAACGCCGCGAATCCGTGCTCAGAAAACCATCGCGCCGAAGCAAAGCCCTCGTGCGGCATTCCCAAGTGATGATAGCTTCCCCCTGGGCAAATGATGACGGCGGGTAGGGAGCGACCCGCAAGGGGCAAAACCTGTGAGACAGGTTTTGAGCGAGTCTCCGAGCAACTATGTTGCGAAGGCGGAATGGATTCCTCGCTTTGCTCGGAATGACGGGCAGCTGGCGTGTAATACAAAATCGTATCGCGCTTTTGCGTCTCCATTTTGGGAACGCCGTCCCACAGGTAGATTTTTTGCTCGTAGTCTTTTGCAAAAATGGGCGCACTAAAAAAAAGCGGAAGCAAAGCGAAAAAAATCGCGCGGCGAAAAAATGGTACAAAAACGCTCATGCGGGAATTATAACAAAATCGCGGGAACGTGTCCGAAAAAAAAAGCTGACTCAAAAGAGCCAGCTTTTTCGTATACTAATCAATTGCCGTCATATCGGTGATGTCTTTTTCGTAGTCAACGCCGTCGACCGCAAAGCCGTTGATGTTCAAGAAGTCCTTGCGGATTCCTTCGATGTCGATGTGCTCGCGGACATTGTCGTTGTTGATTGCTTCCATGTGCTTATCGATTTCTGCCTGAATCTCAGGTTTGAGTTCCAAATCATCGATTCGGATTCGTCCTTCATCGTCGGTCGGAACAACTTTGTCGGCAGTGTAGAGCCGTTCGCGGAAAAGTCGGTCAATCTGCTCTTTGCAGCCTTCGTGAGTTCCGGCAGCCTTCTGAACCTTGAACAAGCAGCCGAGGTAGAGCATGATAATCGGGATGACTGAGCTTGAGCGAGTGACAAGCGCTTTGTTTACAGAAACATACGCCGCGCCACCGATTTTTTTGAGGCTCGCGTCGATAGACTTTGCACGTGCTTCCAAATCTTTTTTTGCAGCTCCGATTGTTCCATCGCGGTACACAGGCTGCGAATATTTTGGCCCGATGTAAGAATATGCGACAGAGCGTGCGCCTTCTGCCAAAACATCAGCGTCTGAAAGGTATTTAATCCATCGTTCCCAGTCTTCGCCGCCCATGACTTTGACAGTGTTGGCGACATCATCACCCTCGGCAGGCTGTGCTTCAAGCGTTGAGAGTTTTTCTGTAATCATGTCGATTGCCCAGCCGCCATACGGTTTTCCGACCGGCTTGATGACTGACTTGTACATGACTTTTGTGTCCGGGTCTGTGCGAACTGGTGAAGCCAAAGAATACACAACGAGGTCGAATTTGACGCCCCATTTTTTTGCCTCATCAATGACAGTCTGTCGGCACTCGTCGCTGAATGCGTCCATATTGAATGTGGCAGATTTGAGACCAGCCTTTTCTGCGGCTCGGTCAAATGCCTTGTTGTTGTACCAACCAGGAGTGCCGCCCTTTGTGACGGTCGGCTCTTTTTCAAAAGAAACGCCGATTGTGTCCGCACCATATTCAAACGCCGCCGTGATTCGGCTCGCCAATCCGTATCCAGTTGAGCAACCAAGCACGAGGACAGTCTTTGGAGCGTAGCCGCCTTCTTTTGCGGACTTGATTCCTTTGCGTGCCTTCTGCGCGATTGCAAAATCAATCTGATTCTGAGTATCTTTTGCGCATCCGACCGGATGAGCATTGATACAAATGTTTGAGCGAATCATCGGTTTAATTACAGCCATTATTTTCTCCTCAGGTGAAGTCGTCGCAGCCAAAAGACAGACTGCGACCTCAGTTCATATGACACAATACTATCTATTTTGACAAAAACAGTCAATGTGTCAAAATAAAATGGAACGTGGGCGATTTTCTGCCTTACAGATTGTTTACCGTAATGACCAAATCGTTTTTATCGACATTGATTGTGTATTTGAAATCTTTTTCTTCACGAGAGATTATCTTGATGTAGTGGAACAGATTGTATTTCTGACCTTTTGCAGTCGTAGAGAATGTCTGTGAAGACTTCGGTCCTTTTAAGATTGCGACCGTGCCAGACATGTCTTCCTCTGACTCATCGTTGTAAACAAGCACGCGGAATGAAGCCGCAGAGCGCAAATTCTCGCCAGCGACGATACGGAGATTGTCTGTAAATGTCGGCAACAATGTCGTGTCGAATACTTTGAAGTGAGACTCGTCGATTTCTTTGTCGTCATAGAACCACACGTTCAAATCGTTGTGATCTTTTGTGTAGCTGTAGCGGAACGGATTGTCAGAATTTGCTTTGACTGCGACGTATTTGTAATTTGCGAGCTTAACCAATTTTTTGTTCGCCGATTTGATGGTCAGCGTGTCGCCCAAATCTTTGAGAAGACCTTTTCCGAAAATAATCCAGCCGCTTGAGCCTTCGTCGTAGACAAAAACCGTGACGTCAAAATTCGCGGCAGAAGATGAAACATTCGTGACTTTTACGTTGTCTTTCATGTTTCCAGAAAGTTTTGTTGTGTCGATGACGAGTGCTGTTTCATCGTTGAATGCCGGTGCATCGGCAAAACAAAATCCTGCAAGTGCGAGACCTGCGACCAAAAGGGTGATAATTTTTTTCATTTCCTAACTCCTTGTGAAAAAAATGTGTTTTTCTGAATTGTAACTCAGAATCTTAAATTTTCTTGAAAATTAAGCTTGTGTTTATGCCGCCGAACGCGAAATTATTGTTCATGACATATTCGCATTCGAGGGTGCGCCCGGCGCCCGTGATGTAGTCGAGCGGAGCGCATTCGGGGTCGAGTTCTTTGAGATTCAGATTCGGCAAGAACCAGCCTTCGTTCATCATGTGAATCGTGAGCCAACTTTCGATTGCGCCGCATGCGCCGAGCGTGTGACCAATGTAATTTTTGACAGTCGAGACGGGAACTGCGCGCTTAAAAACATCATAAGTGGCGCCCGTTTCCGTGACATCGCCCGCGGTTGTGCCCGTGCCGTGCGTGTTGATGTAGCCGATTTGCTCGGGAGAAAGCCCTGCGTCGTCGAGCGCGAGCTGGAGTGCGTGCGCAATGGTCGGGCGGTTGGGCGAAGTGATGTGCGTGCCGTCGGTGGTTGTGCCGAATCCCACGATTTCCGCATAGATTTTTGCCCCGCGTGCCTTTGCGTGCTCGTATTCTTCGAGGAAAAGCGTTCCTGCGCCCTCACCTAAAACCAAGCCGTCGCGGTTTTTGTCGTACGCGCTCGGAGTGAGTTCGGGCGTGCTGTTCTTTGTGGAAGTTGAAAAGAGCGTGTCGAATGTCGCCGTGTCCATCGTACAGAATTCTTCCGCGCCGCCTGCAATCATCATGTCCTGCTTGCCGTATTTGATTGCTTCATAAGCATAGCCGATTGACTGGCTTCCCGAGGTGCATGCCGTGTTCGTGGTGATGATTCGCCCCGTAAGATGATAGTAGACTTCAAGATTGCACGCACAGGTCTGCGGCATTGCCTTAATGTAGGTGGTTGAACCGACCTTGCTCGTGTCGTTCGTGACGAGCATTGAGTACATTTCCATGAGCGGGTCGACGCTTCCGATTGAAGAGCCGTACGCGATTCCGCACATGCCCTGCGTGAGTTCTTCGCTTCCGAGCATGTTCGCGTCTTCGAGGGCGGCATCTGTTGCCACGAGAGCCATTTGTGCCACGCGCCCCATGCCGCGGATTGCCTTGCGCGAGTATTTGTTTTTGTCGATTTCAAAGTCAACGGGGCAGCACAAGCGTGTGTTCATGAGCGGATATTTTTCATCCCACTCGTGCATATATTTGACGAAATTCTTTTTTGCCTTGAGATTTTTGAGGACTGTGCTCCAGTCATTTCCGAGCGCACTGATGATTCCGCCGCCCGTGACGACAACTCTTCTGTTTTGCATTAAATAATTCCTCCGTTCACGCCGATAACCTGCCGTGTGATGTAGCTTGCGCCTTCGCTGAGCAGATACACCGCAAGCGACGCAACTTCTTCGCTCTTTCCCGCGCGCCCCATCGGAATGGTGGGCAAAATGTGCTCCACCGGCGCGTCTTTAATCATGTCGGTTTCGATAAAGCCCGGCGCAATGCAGTTCACCGTGATTTTGCGGCTCGCAAGCTCTACGGCGAGTGCCTTTGTTGCTCCGATGATTCCCGCCTTGCTCGCGCTGTAATTCACCTGCCCGCGGTTTCCGATGACGCCCGAAACGCTCGCAATCGTAATGACGCGCCCGCGCTTTTTTCGGCAGAGCGGCATGACGAGCGGTTTTAAGACATTATAGAATCCGTCGAGATTTGTGTGAATAACATCGTCCCAGTTTTCGTCAGTCAGCGCCGGAAATGCGTTGTCGCGGCAAATTCCCGCGTTCAAAACAATTCCCCAGAACGCGCCGTTTTCTTCGCTCCATGCTTCGAGTTTTGTGCGGCAGTCTTCGCGGTCAGAAATGTTGAATTGCAAAAGCGAGCACTTTCCGCCCGAAGCTTCAATTTCTGATTTGAGACTTTCCGCCTTTTCCTTTCCGTTATTGTAATGCGCTACGATTTCATAGCCTGCCTGCGCCGCCGCAAGCGCGATTGCCCGTCCGATTCCGCCAGAAGAACCCGTGACAAGCACTTTTTTTTCAGAATTCTCATTTGTCATAAATTACCTCCTTCTTCCGCCTTCGCAGCATAGCTGCTCGGAGACTCGCTCAAAACTCGTCTCACGAGTTTTGCCCCTTCGGGTCGCTCCCTACCTCCATGACAGTCAATTTTCCGCTGCCAGCAGCTTTATCGTTTACGAAAAGTTCCGCGCGGAAGGAATACACCTTGTCCACGGCGGCTTCGCGCACGGCTTTTGCCCGCACAACATCGCCAGAAGCAAGCGAATCAAAATCAAAATGAAGATTCGACACGCTTAAAATAAAGCCCATGTTCGGCGGAAGCTGATTTTCGCGCGCGTACAAGCCCGTAAGCGCCGAGACCGTCTGCGCGATGATTTCAAAGCACGCATAATTCGGCACACCATCAAGATTTTTGTCATAGAACATAAAACTCTCAGTGATTTTCGTTTCGCTTTCGATAGTCCAGTCGTTCGCCTGAGCTTCGGTGATTCGGTCAATGATAAACATTTTGCCCTTATGTGGCACGAGCGTCGCCAATTCTTCGTGTTCGATTTTCATGCTATTCCTTCCTCACAATCAAGCTCGCGTTGCACCCGCCGAACGCAAACGAATTGCTCATGCAACAGCGGATTTCAGAATGGTGGTTGAGCGGAGTCGAAACCACTTGTTCCGCTGTCACCAAATTCAACGCGGGAATTTCTTCGTCTTGCGCGCCGTCCCATACATGAACGGGAATTTTCTGCGTTTTGAGCGCGTAAAAGCACGCGGCAAGTTCAAGGCTTCCCGCAGAGCCGAGCGTGTGCCCTGTGAGCGGCTTGGTGGAACTGCACAAAACGCGCGGATTTTCTTCGCCAAAAACGAGCGCAACGCCCTTTCCTTCCATGCTGTCGTTTAAGTGCGTGCCCGTTCCGTGCAAATTTATGTAGTCAATTTCGGAAGGAGAAAGATGTGCGTCGCTAAGCGCGGCTTTCATCGCCTGTTCTGCGCCCGTGCCGTCAGCGAGGGGAGCGGTCATGTGGCTTGCGTCAGAGCTTTCGCCCGTTCCCGCGAGAATAATTCCCGTTTCGTCCAAGTCGTCTTTTGAAAGAACGAAAACGCTCGCTCCTTCGCCCAAATTGATTCCGTTCCTGTTTTTTGAGAACGGATTTGTTTTTTCGTGGTCAATCGCTTCAAGGCTGTCAAATCCGAGCAAAACCGTGTCGCTTGCGACATCAACGCCGCCTGCAATCACGGCATCGCACACGCCCGCGTGTATCAATTCTTTCGCTTTGATTAGTGCGCTCGCACTTGAAGAACACGCCGTTGAGAATGCGAGAGAAATTCCCTGTGCGCCGAGCCGATTTGAAGCAAAAGTCGCCACATAGTCCGCGCCCTGTGCCTTTAAATCGTAGCCTGCGGGAAATGCTCCGCTTTCAAAAAATGCCTTGTGCGCGTTGAACGAGAGAAAACTTCCGTTGTCGCACGAGCCAATGCACACGCCCACGCGTTCTGCTCCATAGCGGGCGATTGCCTTTTGAGATGCCGATTTTACCGAAGAAAGCGCGAAATCCAAAATCTGCAACACGCGCATGTCGAATTTGTCGCCCGTTGGCTTCAATAAATCGTCTGCGATTTTCCCGACATAAAACGATTTTACGCCGTTTTCGCCGACCAAACCGCATTCGACTTTTTTGATTCCGTCACGGTTTCCTTCGCTGAGATTTTTGACGAATGTGTCAGAATCACAGGAATTTCCCGCCGCGCAGATAAAGCCCGGGTTTGAAAGATAGATTTTTTCAGTCATTCCGCTTCTCCCGTCAAAGTATAGCTGTAGCCGCGCAATGTGTTCTCGTAGTGAATCGATTGCAGTTTTTCTTTGCCATTTTCACCGCGAGATGAATAGGTTTTCGTGATTTTTGAAATCGGCTTTCCTTTTTTGGTCAAAGTGCGCGTTTCTGTTGCCGTGCCGTCTGTTCCGTCCGCAATCGAGACTTCAAAATCAACGCCGATGTTTGCGAGCACCGCCTTGAGTGAATCAGCGCGGTACAAGCAAAGCTGGAAGTCCGCCACGATGTATTCCGCTTTTACATTTTGCGGAAGCACTGCCGAGTCAAAATCAAGTGCCGCGCCGTCGTAGAGCAAACTTCCCATCGTCGTGCCGAATTCATTGAAAATCGTCATTGAAAGCTGGCTTCCATCGGAAATTACGTACACATCAGCTTCAAAACTCTGCGCGCCGAATGTCATCGTCATGCGCTCCACGCCGTCAATCGCGCCGTCCATCTCACTCGGAGGCAAAAGCGCGTATTTAGAAGTGTTCGTTACATACACGGGCGCAAAATCCGATTCAAAGCGAGTCGATGCACACGAGACAAGAAGAATTGGAATCAAAACAAGAAAAAATTTTTTCACGCCTCATGTTACCATTTTTCCGTCCTTGTGAAAATCACTCAATTTCAATACAATTTTCATGTATGAAAAAAATCTGTACGATTTTGATTTTTCTCGTTTTTTCACAGGCTCTTTTTTCACAATCTCCCGAAACGCAAGCCGAGCAAGAAGCAGAATCTTCTTCGCCCGAAATGCAAGCCGACCAAAATCTTACCGTCACGAATATTAGCTTTGTCGGTCTCAAAAAAACACGCAATTCCTACATTCAAACAACCGTTAAAAAATTCATAAACGAGCCGCTCACCGATGAAAATCTGCACGATTTAGAAACGGCACTCCAGCTCGAGGGACTTTTTGACGACATTCAGATTTCAATCGCGCAAACGAGCGACACCGAAGCCGAAATTACGGTCTCCGTCAAAGAAAAAATCACGTTCATTCCGCTTCCGTTTGCGATGTATTCAAGTTCGGGCTTTATGGCGGGCGGCGTTGTAATGGACACGAACGCATTCGGGCAAAAGCACATGTTCATGCTCGGCGGATTTTTCTCAAACACCTCAAAAACCGCGATGGCTTCCATAGCAAAAAACTCACGTGCAAAAGGAATTCCGAGCGTTTCAATCTTTCTCTCAGGCTCAAAAAGCTCGCCCGAATACGAAAATCTCGACGAAGACACGATTTTAAAATACGACGCGCTTTCTTTTAGCGCCAGTGTTTCGCTTTCAGAAAAAATCGGCGAACATTTCGCGTTCACAAACGGCTATGGCTTCAAATACCTCGACGCGAGCGACGATTCAAAATACGAAGGGCGTTCCCCCGAATCACTCGTGTCAGGCTCTCTTTCCGTCGGCTTCGGCTATTCAAAATCAGACTGGAACGGCGTTTTTATGTCGACGAATTCGGCTTCTCTCTCCGTTGAGGCAGGGTTTACCAATCTTGATGACGAAAACTATCGCTATCCGCTCGGATTTTCGTTCGCGATTGGCGAGCAGCACCCGATTTTCAGTGAACGACTCCGCATTTATCAGCGATATTCAGGATTTTACGGACGCAAAAATCATCTTTCGAGCTTCAAAGGGCAAAGCGCAGGCTCGGTCTCGATTTTGCCGGGAAATTTCGCGACGGAACGAATTATCGGCGGAAATGCGGGGCTTGAAGTGGCAATCGCAAAATTCAACTGGGGCATGGTCTCGCTTTATTCGGACTATCAAATCGTATACGCGCAGGATTTTGACGATGACTACCACTTTATGCACGGTCCAAACGGCGGAGCGCGGTTCTATCTTGCAAAAATTGCATTTCCCGCGCTCGCAATGGGCGTTTCGTACAATGTGCCCAAAAACTACTGGCAATTTGCCGCCGCAATGGGCGTGAGTTTTTAACGAGAAGCAGTTATTTTGACAACGTTTCCACAAGTTGCACCACGGCAGTCTGCTCTTTTTGGGAAAGTTTTTCCAATTGCGTGATGAGTGAGCCATATTTTTGGTATGTTTTTATTATTTCACTGTTTGTGGGCAAAGATTCATCTGAAGGCAAATCAAGCAGATACTCAATCGAGACATTCAGTGCCTTTGCAATTTTTACCGCTGTGTCCGCACTGGGAACGCTCCCCCGCTCAATGGCTTTGTGAATTGTCATTTCCTTGATATTGGCACGATACGCCAGTTCCTTACGGCTTATTCCCTGAAAATCAAGTTCATAACTCACATTTGTCCAAAAACTCATATTTTAAAAATAAATACTTTCGTCGAATCACTCTTGCTTTGTTGGACTCAAGTCTATAAAATTAGACATAAGTCCAAAAGACTGTTCTAAAAAGACTTTGGTCTAACATTTATCAAAAAGGAGTCCCAAAAAATGAAAAAGACTTTAAAAATGGTAGCGGCTGTTTTGTCAGCAATTATTCTTGAATCGGCGGTTTCCGCAGCTCCGTTGGGCGGATTGGGAAAGTCGTTGCTTGGCTCAGATGAGGCAAAACCTGCCACAGGAACGTTGCCGGCAGATGCGGAACTTTTGCCAGTCGTGTGGAATTTTCTCTATGCAAAACCGGCGGAAGGCGACAAAACGATACGTCAAATCAAAAAATTTGACAAACTTGATGTCATCAACAATGACTATGAATTCACGCAAGTCCTTATTTACAAATTTGGCTTGGGGCTTCAAGGGCAGGAATCAAAACTGAAAATCACCGGAACAGGCAATTCATTCACCGTCGAAACGTTGGACATGCGGACATACAATGTCGATAAAGACGGCAAAAAGCTCACCTCAAAAAACAGCACACGCGATACCGAGCAGAATCCAAAATCAAGCTGGACGAAGAATTCGGCAAATATCGCAAAAGAACTTGAGGAACGCGCCGCCACTCTCAAAAAAGACGGCTATGACGAATGGCTTGAAAAGGCAACCTACAATCTGACGGTGTATGCCGCGGTTGGGCGTTTTTCTGCGAACCGTCTGAAAGCAAAAAAATGGTATGGCGAGCATCCGATTGAGGGCAAAAAACTCGAAAATGTGCCCTTCTATGTCTCGAATATTGACGAGAGCAAAAAAGCGGGCTACGCGTACATGCTCAAAGGCATGTCAGTTCTGAACAAAGCCGAAGATACGCCTCTCGTGACCGTATACAGCAACAATGACGCGTACATCGATTTGAAGGACGACCAATTCATCGAAATCTCAGGCACAATCGAAAAAGTAGATTTTTCTGGCGATTACGACAAAGACTACAAAGTAACGGCGATTGTCATCACGGAATAAATCGCGCCAAAGAATGGAGAAGTTCTCTCAGCAAAGGAATTTCTCCATTCTTCAACTTTCCATTTTCAAGTTTCAACTTTCCATTTACACTGTTTTCCAGTCCGCGCCGTTTTTGCCGACGAATACGCGCACGCGGCATTTTTGCTTTCCGCAGTTTTCAGTGAAGAATTCAATGTCAGTGCCGTACTCGCTCATCACATCGTCGGGGTGGTAGTGCGTGATGAAAGTGGATTCCGTGCCGTCAAAAGTACAGCGACCGAGCGCAGAATGCATTCTGATTAAATCCTCAGCGGCAGGAAGGAAGCGGTCGAGTCTCTTTTCGTGAAAGCGTTTTTGAATAAAAGCAATCTGGAGTTCTTCGATTTGGGCGGAATTTTTGTCAGCCGTCCAGTCACGGATAGAGCCAGTGGAAGAAAGCGTTTTTTTGTCATTCCCAAGCCATTCTTCAAATTTCTTCAAGAACTCGCTCGGCTTTTCTTTGAGGACGAACAGCACCGAATTGAACCACGCCACGGCTCGCCCTTTCGTATAGAAGAGGTTCGTTGCGCGGGCGAGATTTTCTGCTTTCGCCAAATCCTTTTCGCCAAATTGCGGCGTTTTTAGCACATGATACGGCGGATTTTGCTCCCATTCTAAGCCGAAGCCAAGAGCTGCATCGTGCAAGTCTGTTCCGGGAAGAACGGAAAGGCAGAACAGCTCCAGATTGTTCGGGTAGAGCGAAAGGGCAAAGTCGATGCTCTCGCAGAAGCCCGCAAAATTGTCGCCGGGAAGCCCGTAAATCAAATCAAAACCGAAAGTCACGCCCTCGTCGTTCAGAAAGCCGATGTTTTTCACGAAGCGTTTTTTGTCGAGCGTGCGATGCACATTCTTCAAGACCTCGGGATTCGCGCTCTGTAAGCCAATTTGGAGACAGCAGGGAATCCGCGCAAAAGCTCGGGCAAGCTCGCGGTCGATGAATTCCGCACGAGCCTCAAAATAGAAGAACATGCCGGGCGCTTTTTTTTCAATGATTTTGAGCATTTTGATTGCTCTTTCTTTGCTTGCGTTGTAGGTCGGGTCAAGCACGAAGACTTGGGCGATTTTCTTTTTGGCGAACAACTCGATTTCCTTTTCAAGCCGCTCCATCGGGAAGTAGGCGATTTTCTTTTCGCCCTTTGATTCATAGCAGTACGAGCATTTGAAGGGGCAGCCGCGGGCAAGTTCCCAAAGCGCGCCGCCGTATTTTGCGACATCGAGCGTGCCGTCAAGGTAGGGGGAAGCCGTCAGCTCGGGTGGAAGCGGACAAGCACGGATGATTTCGGAATCGCCGACATTTTGGCTTTTTTTGCAGTATACGCCTTGCACGACGATTTCTTTTTTAGAGTCAATCGCGTCAAGCAATTCGACCATTGCCCGCTCGCCCTGACCTGCAATCATAAAGTCAAAGCTCTCGAACGAAAGCGGATTTGCCGTTACTTCGGGACCGCCCGCAATGCACGCGCAATCGGGATTCGCTTTTTTAAGCGTTTCGCACGCTTTTTCTAGTATCACGCGATTCCACACATACACGCTAAAGCACACAAAGTCGGGCTTTTTTGAGATAAGCCGCTCTGCAATGAACGAAGCAACGCCGTCATCTCCGCCGATTTCTCGCGCGTGAACAATGTCCGCGTCTTCAAGCGAAAAATCCACGAGCGAGACAGAAAACTTCCCCTTCGTGCGAGAATCAGCCTTAATCGAACTTGCGATACAAGCCGCGCCGAGCGGAAGCCCTTGTGGAGAAGTTTCAACTAAAAGCGTCGTGCAGATGACGGTTTTCAACTATTTGTTCTTGTTGATGATTCGCTCTTCGTATTTTCCGCTTGCGATGTCGATGAAGCGCACGAAAAGCGAGACTTTGTTTTCTTCGTTGAGCGAGTTCCAAATCATGGTGGCGAATTCGTCAATCGTTCCTTTGATTTCAACCTTTTCTGGCTCGCCCTCAAAGCTCGGGAGCGGATTTCCGTTCCCCATGTAGGTGTGGATAAAATGCCCCTCGCCTTTCTGCGGATTGTCGTAGGTGTAGGTGAATCGCAAGCAGTTGTCGCCGTTTCCGTTGTCGCTTTTCAAAATCGAAATTGCGTAATCGTATTTTCCGCCCGCTACATTTAAAAGTGAGGAAATGCGCGGTGTGAAATTCGGCGCGTCATGCTCGTATTTTCGGCTTCGGAGCGATTGCTCGAATGTCTCGCCCTTCTGTAAGCCTTCAAAAATCGTGTCGGTTTGGTCGCCGTTGGTGACGATGGTGCTGTTTCCAAGCTGTCGCACTGCCGCGTAGATGATAAGCGACGGGTCGCCTGCAATCAAAGATTCGTCGAACGCCTTTGTGCGCACAACTTCCGTGCCGTTTTCAGTCTCGGTCACAAACACGCGGTTTCGGCTTCCTGCGCTCCGCCCCATTGTCCAATACGCTGAGACGGCATATTTTCCGTCCGCCGAAAGCCCCGCCACAATTCCGCGACCAGGATATTCATTCGCTTTTAAAATCTCATCTAATTTGTTGATTTTCATGTTTTGCTCCATTCTCAGTTTTTAGTCTTCAATTTTTTCCGTTTCTTCATTTTCTACCGTCTCAACAGAGTCGGGAATAATCGTTTCAGGCTGGCTCTTCCACTGAATGACAATCAAGCCCACGCCGATAACGAGCAGCACGATTCCAAACAAGCGGACGATAAAATGCCCCGCCGTTTGCGCTGGAATGATAAAAAGCACGAGCGCAAGTACAAACGACGACATGACTTCAATCATCGACTGGCGAATCATGATTCCGTTTCGGTGAAGTTTTGTAATCGTGTAGATTTGCATTCCCGCGGAAATAATCAGGTAAATCGCGAGCGTGTACGCCATTGCCTTCCATACGACAGCCGCCACCGCAATCGGAAGAATAACCGCAAGCAAGCCGACAACGATGCTCAGAACGCCGCGCACCGTGACAATCAGCTTGTACTGTGGGTCGATAATCAAATCACGCGTTGTGGCAAGAATGAAAACGCCGTCGATGACAGCCGCCACACCGAGCAAAATCACAAAAAATGAGATGAACGTATCGGGCGAAATGAGCAAGAAAAGCCCAAGCGCTGCCGTCATGAATCCAAGAAAGAGTTTGTTCTTATCCATGTGCATAACTATATGAAAGAAGCGAGAAAAATTCTACTCTCTTCACCGCCTGCACGCCGATAAATTCTCAAATTTTTTTTACGATGCAGTTGACACGAATCTCGAAAATTCGGTATATTGTTTGAGCATCAATTATCTGGAGCGATGGCAGAGAGGCTGAATGCACCGGTCTTGAAAACCGGCATACCGCAAGGTATCGGGGGTTCAAATCCCTCTCGCTCCGCTTTTTTTTTGATTGCAGCCTGGAGGTGTGGTAGAGCGGTAATACAACGGATTGCTAATCCGTCAGTTCCTTATCGGGCTGGGCAGGTTCAACTCCTGTCGCCTCCGTAAAGAACAAGCACTCTCCTAAGTCTTGTTTATGAGATTGTAGCTCAGTTGGATTAGAGCGCCACCCTGCGGAGGTGGAGGTCGCACGTTCGAATCGTGTCAGTCTCACGATTCTTGTAAGGTCAGTTTTTGCTGACCTTTTTTTATGCCCGTGCGCTTTTCTTCCCATACAGACTTTACGCAGTTTAAAACAAAAAAGGTCAGGGAGACCATGCACAACTCTTGCCTTCATAGTGCTGCTGCTTCCGCCCTGACACGGTTTTGAAAGAAGAATTTGCTGGCGCCTGACCAACGATGCTAATCTAGCATAAAAACCGATTCAAATCAACCGCGCAATGCCGCGATTCGCTCAAGCAGGGGCGGGTGATTGTAATTGAACACGCTGTAAATCTTCGGAACTTGGACTTCACTCAGGTTTTCTTTGTTCAGTTTGATGAGCGCCGTGCACAATGGCTCGCCCGTTCCGCACAGGTCTTTGGCGAATGCGTCCGCCTGAAATTCATCATGCCGGCTGAACGTGTTCACAATCGGAGTGAGCAATCCGCCCCACTCGCCGAACACAAGGCTCATCAAAAACACGCCGATGAACATCATCTGGTAGGGAACGGTTTCGCCAGTCACAAAGCCGAATCCGCTGTAGAGATAGGGCATTTTTACCAAAAAACTGACGATGAAAAGAACAGCAAAAACTGCCGGAATCATAACGAGCATTTTTTTGATGATATGATGATGTTTATAGTGCCCGAGCTCGTGCGCCAACACTGCCTCAATTTCCTCAGTCGTAAGCTGCTCAATCAGCGTGTCATAGAGAACGACGCGCTTTGACTTTCCGAAGCCCGTAAAATATGCGTTTGAATGCCCTGACCGGCGAGACGCGTCCATCACGAAAAGCCCGCTCGCCTTAAATCCGCATTTTTTGAGCAATGCTTCAAGTCGCGTTTTGAGTTCGCCATCTTCAAGCGGCGTGAATTTATTGAAAATCGGCGCGATAAAAATCGGGTAAATGAGCGAAATCGCAATGCTGAACACAAAATACACGCAGCCGAGCAGAATCCACCACCAGTCGGACGCGTACTTAAAAAGCGCAATCATAATCAGCAGGAGTGGCGCCATGATAATCAAATTGACGAGAAATCCTTTAAGCTCATCGCCGAGCCACATGCCGAATGTCATATTGCTGAATCCGAATTGCTTTTCGATGCCGAATTCCGAGTAGAGCGCGAACGGAAGCGAGAGCAGTGCCCCGGGAATGCCGCCGAGAACGAGGAAGAGCATCGCCGCGAAGAAAGAATTGTCCGTCCATGACCAAATCCGCTCAAACAGCGCAGGATAAAATCCGCAGAACACAAGATAAAGCGAGAGCGTCACTTCGAGAATGATGCTCGGAATCCACAGGCGGTATTTTGCGTCTTCGTAGCGGCACGTTTTTTCGAGCGTCTGCGTGTCGAGCGAATCGCTCAAAATTTCAGGAATTTCGGTGCCGTGCTTTTTGCGGAAAGAAAAATCAATGCGCTCAAGAATCATATCAAGCAGGAAACTGACGGCTGTTCCGCCAAGAAAAATCAAAACGAAGTAGTTTGAAAAATCGATACTAATCATACGGACTGAGACTGTATCATTTTTAAGAAAGCATTGCAAACCACGGCATCCCAGAGAGCTTAAATTCATATAAAATATGGATTTTCTTGAAATGTGCGCTATACTGTAAGGGTGGTACTTTCTGGGGGAGAGGCGGAAAGACGAAGCTATGAGGAAATTGTGCTCCGCTGTTTTGGCGGTCTTTTCAGTCTTTTTATTCTTCTCTTGCGAAACCGAGGTAAAGTCTTCCAGCATCTCGCTGAACATTGTCGCGCCTGACTCTTATTCCACCCACGGGTACGCGCCCTCAGATTTAATCACCTGTAAAACAGAACTCATCCGCGATAACGGCGCATCATATATCTTCACGACTGATTCAAACACGAAAGTGAGCGCAGACAGCGTAAATCCCGGCAACTACGTCGCGCGCTCATACGGCTATGACTCATTTGGGTCGCTCATCGCACAGTGCGAAACGGTGACCATTCAGCTCGAGAACGGAAAATACGTCTCAAAAACGTTACAGCTTGACTGGCGCGAGAACGGAAAAGACGACGGTCAGATTTGTCTCATCAAATTTGACACGGACGGCGGCAGTGCCATTGCTTCACAGAGAGTCGAGGCAGGTGCTCTGCTTGAGTGCCCCGAAACGCCGACAAAAAACTATTTCCAGTTTGACGGCTGGTTTTGGAATTCAGAAAAAACATACGCATTTGATTTTGACGAACCCGTCTCATGGAATATCACGCTCCACGCGCTTTGGACATACACAGGACCAAAATCATTCACGGTCACCTTTGTGACAAACGGTGGAAACACAATTGCTCCACAAAAGGTGTCTTACGGAAAACTCGCAACAAAACCGGCAACACCGACTCGGGAAGACTACACGTTCATCGGCTGGTACACGGACGCGGATTTCACCACCAGTTTTGACTTCACAACGCCAATCATCGACAATATCACGCTGTACGCGAAGTGGCTTGAACTCGCACCGAATGAATACATCGTTACATTCGTAGCGAATGGCGGCACGGCAGTTGAATCGCAGATTGTCACTGAAAAGAATTGCGCAACAGAGCCGAACGAACCAACACGCAGTGGCTACACATTCGAAGGATGGTACTCAGACGCTGACTTCACGACAGAATATGACTTTACAACGCCCGTCACGCAAAACATCACGCTCTACGCAAAATGGGCTGAAATCGCCCCAGAAACATACACGGTCACATTTGAGAGCAACGGCGGCACGGCGATTGAGTCGCAGATTGTCACTGAGGACGATTGCGCGCTTGAACCGGGCGAGCCGGAACGAGACGGCTACACGTTCGAGGGCTGGTACTCGGACAGCAATTTGTCTTTCGCATATGATTTTGCGGCCCCAGTCACAGGAAACATCACGCTCTACGCAAAGTGGGCAGAAGTCATCGAGACGCATACCGTCACCATCCTCGGTTTAAACGGAAAAGTGCTCATGACGCGCACCGTCACCGATGGAGATTCCCTCGGGTGGATTGAATTCAACGATACCGACGGTGACTATGTGTGCTGGGGATGGTACAGTGACGCGGATTACATCAATTGGGTCGATATTTACAATACGCCAATTACAAAAGACACCACCTTCTACTCAAAATGGATTATCCCAATCAGAGTGTATTTCTACAAAAACGACGGCACAACGGATTTTACATACTGGAATTACGAAGACGGCAATTACATTTGGATTCCCGATTATATGTTTGAAGAGCGCACCGACGGCTTCTATTTCTTGGGCTGGGCAACATCATCAGACGCAACGATTCCCGACTATTACCCAAGCGATTCCATCGAAAACGTCACCGAATCAGTCAGCCTCTATGCGGTATGGACGAACGAATATTACACCATCACGCTCATAAATTCATACAACACAGGCGAGAAAATGACGGATCGCGTCGGCAGAAACACAAAAGCCTATCTCGACAGTGTGTATGATTTGAACAATCCGTTCACAAGCCCGACTGGCTACACACGATACGGATTTGCGACATCAGCGTCGGCAACGGAATGGGACGATGACCTGTGGGGAACTGTCACCATCGACAGCGACAAAACGTATTATCAGCTCTGGGCAATCGATCTCCGCATCTACAGCAACATCTACAACGAAATCGGAGATGCGTACTGGGATGACCAGTGGTTCATCTACGGAACGGCAATAACAGAACCTAACTATACAACAAATCCGCCGTGGTACGCGGGAGACAGATACACGTTCGACGGTTTCTACACGGACGACACATACGCCACGGTAGCCGATTTCAGCACACTCTCGGCTTCAAATATCGATGAGTCAATAAATCAAATAGCCGTCTACGCAAAGTGGTCCGACAAAGCCAATTTCAACAATGGTATTTCGGTAACGCTCCAGTCACTAAGCGCGCCACCGGAACTCTCGCTGAGCCTAAATGAAAGCACAAACACATTCACGGCGACGAGCGGCTTCACCTCATACGTGTGGCGAATCGATGGCTCAAAAACGACGGAAACGTCATATCAGTATACGGTCAATACAACAACGCTGTCAGCGGGTGTCCACAATATCACTGTTGCCGTGCGCGACGAGAATGGCTTGCTCTATTCGGCACGAGCGGTCATCAAACTAGAAAAGGAATAGGAGAAACGCATGAAAGCACGGCAACACACGCTCTTTTTCTTCATCAGCCTTCTCTCTTTCCTGCTCGCCTCATGCAGCATGTCGGTCGGAGCAAACACGCACGAGGACGAACAAGCGCACCTCTCTCTTGCAGTCGGTAATCTTTCCAGCCGAACGATTTTGCCCGATGACATCACTGCATCTGACATCACTATGGCTACACTCAAAATCGAACAGGGCAAAACGGAAATAAACACATGGTGGTGGTGGGCTGACAGCGACAGAGGCATGAGCGCGATTGACGTTATGCAGACGGACACGAACATTTACATCACACCGGATACATACACGTTCACGCTTGAATTGCATACGAGCCTCGGACTCTCACAACGCGGAGTCATCACAGACAAAACGGTCTTTTCGGGCGAAAACACGCTCGACTTTACTGCTGAATATGCCTCGGACGCGAGCGGCAGTCTTTCGCTTACCTTCACTTGGAGCGAGGATGACCGAATTTCAGACATTCAGGTGGGCTTGTTCAGCGCAGAGAGCGACGGCGAAGTTGAAGTAGAGGAATACGAAGTCTGTCCCATTTGGCGCGACGATGAAAATCAGATTGCAGAATACGTCAAATGGATACCGATGGGCGAGTATTTTGTCCGGGTTGACATGTACGGCGACACACAAAAGTACGGACAGGAAAAAATCAATACAATCGAAGATGTTGTCCGCATTTTACCGGGCTGCGAGACAAAAACGACCGTACAGCTCAGTGACATCAACACTATCTACTCGATAACCTACAATCTCAACGATGGATGGTGGGTCAGCGGATTTGAACCCGTCGAATGGCGCAATGCCCACAAAATCGTCACCTTGCCGACGGCGAGCGACATTGAACGCACTGGTTACCGCTTTGACGGTTGGTTTACGTCCTCAGATGACGGCGAAACGCTCACCGGAAATGCAGTCACCCGAATCGGCGCGGGCACAACAGGCGATCTCACGTTGTGGGCAAAATGGACGAGACTCGTTGCATATACCGCGCTCGAAGTCACGCTCATCGAACACTCTGACATAACCGTTAGCGTCACCGCAGACGGTACACCGCTCACGGGCAGCGGTGCGCATAGCGTCGAAAAAGGCGCTCTTCTCTGCTTCTCCGTCGTCGGCGACCTTTCCATTGGCGATTATACACGCCCTATTTCACAGTGTCTTTGGACAATCGATGATGCCACACCAGACGCATTCAGTGGCGCATCTCTCGACAGCACACAAAAAACCCTCACGCTCGACACGGCGGAACTCGCGCCTGGTACATACGACATCGTGCTTGAAGTCACTGATATTCTCTCATGGAGCTGTTCATATTGGGCACAGCTAACGGTAAAGGAGTAGCCTATGAAACGGAGAACACTTTTTCTGACATCTGTTTGCTCGCTCTTCTTTTTACTCAGTCTGCTCGCTTCATGCACAGCGTTTACCACTGATGATGTCACCCCGGCGGACTCACCATCGGATTCTTTCGCTCATCTTCAACTCACGGCATCAATAGCGCAAAACGCACGAACGATTTTTCCTGACACGCCCGCAATCGAAGACTTTACCAGTTTTCAGTTCAGCTATTCCTGCGACTACGAAAGCGATACCCTCGCTACAGAAACCTTCGCGGAATTAACCGAAGCAATTTCAAACCATGAATTTGAGGTCGCTGAATATAGCTTCACTCTTTACGCACTGCTTAACGGTGCTGGTTATGAAGCCTCAAAAACACAGACGCTCCTACTCGGCACAAATTCCCTCTCTCTGGAATTAAACCCCGTCTCGAGTACAACTGGAGGCATCTCACTAGCCATAAACTTTTTGGGTGAAGCCACGCGCGTCACAGGAATGTTACAAACGAGAGACGGAAGCATATACGACAACTGCGATGAAGAAGAACTTTCCGTCACAAACGCTTCCGTCACGTATGCAAAATCCGTAGAGGCGGCGGCTCAGTATTACACAGGAAGCATGTACCGCGTCATCATTACGTTCTATGGCGGCGATGACGGGTCGCTTCTTCTGAACACGTACAAAGAACTTGTGTATGTCTTCCCGGGAATCACAACGAGCGCGACCCGAACGATTACGCTCAACGATGTGTACACCATAACGTACGTGACCAATGGCGGCGAATTTGCAACGAACGAAACGATTCCCAAACAATTCACGCGCAAGAGCGGTGACATCACGCTCCCGACGCTGACTCAAAGCGGGAAAACCTTCTTCGGGTGGTACGAGACCGCCGATTTTTCCAGCGAAAAAATCAGCACGATTCCGACAGGAACAACGACTGACAAAACGGTGTACGCGCGTTTCCTTGAGCCGATTGGCATAAGCGTCACGCTCCCCACATATACAGAAATCGAGATTACATACGAGCGTACGGGCAACGTCATCACGCTCACTGCCCCGAGCGGCTACGACACCTACACATGGGAATTTGACGGCACCGTGATGAGCACCGATGCAACGTTTACAAAAGATGTCTCATCGCTTTCGCCCGAAACATACGATGTATACTTTGAGGCGACAAAAGCAGGTCGTTACTATTCATACTATCTGCCCGTTACCGTTTCGGGAATTCCTTCTAACGGCGGCATTGTCGATGGACAGCACTATGAAAGCCTTTCTGACCTCGCTACAGCACTCCTGAACATGAGCGACGAAACCGAAGCAACGCTCTTCCTCGGAAGCGATGTCACAAATGCCGACTTACGCACGATTTCGACAGCCTTGCAAAATCAAGGAAGCTGTTCGCTCACGCTCGACTTGAGCGGCTGCACGTCACTCACCGCGCTCAGCGATGAATTCCAAAACAAACAGGCCATCGTCGCTGTCATTCTCCCAGCTTCACTCACCACGATTGGCGACAACGCATTCATGAACTGCAACAAACTCGCTTCCGTCACATTCACGGGAAATGCACTCACAACGATAAAAACGGGCGCATTCATGCAGACCGCACTCACGACAATCACGTTCCCGCCCTCGCTTACGACTATCGAGAGCACAGCATTCATGAACACAAATACGCTCACGTCCGCCATATTCTCCGACACGAGCCATACCTGGACGATAAACGGCGCGGCGGGCACAAACAGCGCATACGATGTCAGCGATTCCGCCACAAATGCACGAAATCTCTGCGACAGTGCACAATACGCGAGCGGCGAATGGACGCGTAACGAATAGGAGCTTCACATGACGAAACGATTTTTTTCACGATTCAGATTTTTCTCCTGCCTGCTGACATGCGCATCGCTCTTGCTTTCATGCCAGTTTCTCTCGGACACGGATAATTCGCGCGCTTCTTCATCAAGCGGCAAAACTGCGCATCTCTCTCTTTCCATCGGCGAAATAAGCACTTCTGCGCGCAACACCATAAATCCGCCCAGCGTAACAGTCTCAGACCTGAGCGACATCACGCTTTCGGCTGTTTTTGGAACGGGCTCATCGAGCATCACGCTTGCCACCGCGACAGATTGGGCATCACTCGGCACAGAAATCGAAATCGGAGCCGGAACATGGGCATCATTTACGCTCACCGCATACATCGGCGGAGCAAAATACAGCGACACAAAAAGCGAAGGATACGACATCGGTGCGGGAACAACGACAGCGCTCTCTTTTAGCCTTGCGCCCGCGGACGGCGAAACACAATACGGGGGAATTCTTTTTTCGCTCGACGTAACCGACACCACCGTGAAAGCCGCAAAAGCAGTCCTCACCTCCCTCGAATACGCCGAGACAATCGAAGCCTCGCTCTCACCAAACGGAACGACCTTCACGTTTGCCCGAGATAAAGATGATGCGTCAACACGGATTGCCGCAGGAGCATACCGACTCTCACTCATTCTCTATGCCGACGACGCAAAAGCGCTTGAGCTCAACACCTATAAGGCGGCGGTCAACGTTGCACCAGGACTTACGAGCACAGGAAGCGACACAATGTCAAACGTGAGCAGCGTCTATTCCATCAGCTATTACGATTATGACGAAGACGGAAATCAGATTGCGGCTCAATTCGACGATGCAACCATCGTTCCCGAAAGCTACACGCGAAAAAGCGCAGCGCTTTCTCTCCCCACTCCAAAAGCGAGCAACACGTCGACATTCATCGCATGGTATGCAACGAGCGATTTTTCCGGCGAGGCACAAACCGAAATCGCAAGCGGGAATTCTGGAGACCGCGTTTTCTATGCAAAGCGCCTGTATGCACGCATCTTTGTTTCAGCATCAGGAGATGACACACATGAGGGCATCTCATCGGCAACAGCGGTTCAAACACTCAGTCAGGCTGTCGCCATGCTGAAAGCGTATTCTGCAACCTATGCCATGAGCAACAACGACTGGACAATCTATTTTGTTGATTCCATCAGTGGCGGAACAACCATTACAATCACGGAAGAACACGCACGCTCTCTCACGCTTGAAGGTTTACAGAATAACGAGGCAAGCTCTGACAAAGACACACTCAGCGGAACATCGTCGACGGCAGCAGTCACGCTCGCAAACAGCATTCCCGTCACCATTTACAAGCTCTGCATTCGTGACGGTGCGGGTGGCATCATCTCTACGGGAAGTGGAGCGCTCACTATCAAAAACGCGGCTATCATGGCGAATACGGGAAGCGGCATCAGCATCGAGGGAAACGCTGATGTCGACATCACGGCGGCTCTCATCGGCGGCACGGATTCAACAAACGGCAACACCGCCACCAATGGAGCAGGCATCTACAAAGACGGAAACGGTACGCTCACGATTTCAAACAGTACGATTGCATACAATACGGCAACAAATAACGGCGGCGGTGTATATGTCGCAAACGGAACATTTATTCTCGGCGACAACGTTTCTATTCCCTTAGCGACAGACGGCTCAAATGACGTCTATCTTGCCACGGGAACATACATCACCATCAGCGACAGGCTCACGAACACGGTCGCAACGATTACGCCTCAAAGCTACACGAACGGCGTGCAGATTTTGTCTGGCACGAGCGAAGTTATCAGCGCGAGCTACGGGAAATTTGCGGTAAGCGATAACGGAAACGACACATGGTTCATTCATTCCGACGGCACGCTTGCTTCTCTTGGCGGATTTACAACAGGAACTATTACGGTTGATGGCACGGCGTATAACAATGTTGTAGTTGATTCCGCAGATACGTTTGAAGAAATTGTCGCCGTCTTAAATAACGACACTTCCATCGACACGAGCGAAATTTGTATCTCTCTCACTTCCGACATTACCCTTTCAAGCGATTACACGCCGTATGGATACGACACAAGCTCAGGAAGCGAAACAAGCAACCAATTTGAAGGAGTTTTTGATGGCGGCGGGCATACAATCACTGTCGGCGAAGTGAATGCAAGCATGTTCACCCCGATTTGCTATAACAATGCGGGTATCATTCAGAATGTAAAGATTTCGCTCGCTTCAGGCGTAACAATCAGCGCAAAAGAAGGAAATTCCTCTGGGGAATACAAAGATTTTGCAGGAATCTGCTTTGAAAATTCGGGAACAATCAGAAACTGTCAGGTTGATTTGGGAACTGTTACCGTGGAACTTTGGACGAAGACGGGAGGAATTTCTGGCGGAAATGAGGGAATCATTGAAAACTGCGTAAACATGACAAATTTGGTCTGCACATACAACCAGAGCAATTGGGCAGGGAAATGGGCATTCGCTGGCGGAATTTGCGGACATAATAACGGAACGATAAAAAATTGTGTGAATTACGGCACAATTACACTGCCTACGAAATATTCAAGCGGAGATAACATCAACGGTATTCCTGGTGCAATAACGGGCGCACAAAGAGCAAGTTCTGCAACAACACAAAACTGTTACTGGCGCAAAAATTGTATTTATACAGATACTGCACAGACTACGACTTCAAACAACATGGTCTATAATTCAAGCGTTTCGGGAATTCGTGAAGGAACATTCACAGGGAACGGCTATTTCGCAGATTACACAGACGGCACACTCACGGCTGGAGATGTCACAACAAGCGTAACGGCTCAGACGCTTGAATACGGAAGCGATTTGCTCAACGCACTAAACGCTTACGCACGCACGGACTCAAATCTCAGCACGTGGCTGCTTTCATCAGAGTATGCCGCCGTTTTGAATATTGGCGAATAACAAAAGACCGTCAGTTTTGCACTGGCGGTCATTATTTTTTTACTGTGCGATTCCTCTGAATTCTGCGATTGTCTTGAAGCCTTTCGCTTTCATGTAGTTGCGTAATCCTTCCACAATCTGAATCATCGCATTCGGATTTGCGAAAGTTGCCGTGCCGACTTGAATTGCCTGAGCACCTGCCATGAGAAATTCCGCCGCGTCTTGCCATGTAGCGATTCCGCCCAAGCCGACCACGGGGATTCGCTCGTTTTCGGGGAGTTTATTCATCGCCTGAACGACATCGTACACCATGCGGAGCGCAATCGGCTTTACCGCAGGGCCAGAAAATCCCGCGCGGATATTGTCAAACACAGGGCGACCAGTGTTCACATCGATTGACATCGCTTGGAATGTGTTCACAAGGCTGATTGCATCCGCTCCTGCTTCACGCACTGCAAGCGCGATTCCGATTAAGTCGGGAGCGTTCGGCGTGAGTTTTACCATGAGCGGCTTTTTGGTCACTTCGCGCACGGCTTTGGTAACGCTGCTAGCTGCCGCACAGTCCATGCCGAAGCTCATTCCGCCCGCTTTTACATTCGGGCAGCTGATGTTCAGTTCAATCATCGGAACGGCAGTTTTTTCAAGCAATTTCGCGCCTTCAACATACGTTTCCAAAGAAGAGCCAGAAAGATTTGCAATCGTGACGGGCTTGAGCGAAAGCATTGCGGGCAACTCATGCTCGATAAAATGCTCAATTCCGGGGTTTTCAAGCCCGATAGAGTTTATTAAGCCCGATGGAGTTTCGACAAGGCGCGTTCCCGTGTTGCCCGGGCGGGCTTGCAAAGTGAGTCCTTTTGAGCAGATGCCGCCGAGCGCATTCACATCGAAAATGCTTGCGTATTCCGAGCCGTAGCCAAAAGTTCCGCTCGCCGCAATCACAGGGTTTGCGAATCGCACGCCCGCGAGTTCTACGCTCAAATCGCCTTCAAAATCTTCGGACACTGAGCCGGTCGAAGTGTCTCTGCCGCTTCCAAAAATCGGCTTGAATTTCGGCGGATCAAAGTTCAAAATCTCGCCTTTGAAGACAGGACCGTCTTTGCAGCAGCGTTTGTTTCCTTCGCTTGTGGAAATTGTACAACCTAAGCACGCACCCACGCCACACGCCATGCGGTTTTCCATGCTCAAATATGATTGCACGCCCGCTTCCACGCAGATTTTTTGCAAATATGCAAGCATGGGTGTAGGTCCACAGGCATACAGCACGGTGTAGCCCTTGTTTTTAAGAGTTTCCGCCGTGAGTGCCGCGGGAAGCATTCCGTGAACGCCCACAGAGCCGTCATCAGTGGTAATCGTGAGTTCGTTCGCTTTTACATAGTCCAAGCCGTACGAGCCGCTTTTAAACGAAGCAAAGAAATCGTAGGATTTTTCGGGCAATGTTGAGGCAAAGCCCGCAACCGGCGCAATTCCGATTCCGCCGCCCACGATACAGATTTTGTCGTTTTCTTTGGGCTGAGGAAATGAATTTCCGAGCGGACCAATCAGCTCGATTTTGTCATTCTGTTCGAGCGCACAGAGTTCTTTCGTTCCCGTGCCCTTGCGTAAAATCAAAAAGTCGAGCGCAACGCCGTTCCCCGCTTTTTTTGCCATGTAAATGCTGATTGGTCGCCCCAAAAGAACGCCTGATTTTGCCGAACGAAGAAGATAAAACTGCCCCGCGACTGGCTCAGGCACGGCAGAACTGTCATTGTCGGGCGTTGACCCGACAATCTTATTTACCAGCACTTTTAAAAGCCACACGCTTCCGCGCGGAACGGCTCCGTTTTCTACAGAACAATATGTTACTCTTCCTTCGCCAAAAACGGGTAAAGGATTACCCTTGCAGTCAGTCAACTCTTTCATGTCTTTCCTCGGGAGTGAGTATAGCACAGAAGCCCGCAAGAGCGTAACTAGACAGTCAAAAAAATGTTATTATAATTAAGAAAAACAAAGAGGCGAACATGAAAAAATCTATTGGGTTATTTGCAACTGTATTTGCGCTCACTGCGCTCCTCGCAAGCTGCGCATCAACAAAAATTACCCTGTCTGAGTATTCTCCGACAGCGGTCATCTCCATTATCGGAACTCCCGATGTTCCGTGGTATTCCGATGATCCAGAGGAAGACAGCGACAGTGGCTTCCTCACAAATATCGTCAACAGCACCTTCAATAGCCAAAATCCCGAATTGCTTACCGCAATCGACCGTTTGGACTATGCCGATGACAGCATCCGTCATAATCTTCCTGAACTCGCGGGCTGTGAAGTCATCGAAAAAGACAGCGTTCTTTCATCAAACGTGTACAAAAAAATCCGCGCAAGCTATTTCAATACGCTCACCCCAACAAAGAACGCAACCAATTACAAGGATCTCTCAACAATCGGGGCAAAGAATGCACGCTTACTCATGAGAGACACGGGCGCAAAATCGCTCATCATCATGGACTTCTCGTTCTACAAAAAACGGCTTTCAAAGACAGCCTGCATCGGTCTCGTCACCATGAAAATCAAGGTGCTCAACGACCGCGGAACGGAAATCATCAACAAGGTGTACACCGCCGAAACAGAAAAGCAAATCGAAATCTTCGATGGTGATTACGACAAAGACGTACTTGTCACCGCGCTCAACGGCGCAATCGATGATGTGCTCAAACAGTTCGCCGTCGAATTCATGAATGACGGTGCATCTCAGCCAGAGCAGACAGCCGAACAAACCGAAGAGATGAACAAATACGCAGTCCAAATAAAAATGCCGGCGAAACGCACGGAAACAACGCCACCGAGCACGGAGCCAAACGAAACCGCTGCTCCCAAAACGGAATAGGCTAATCTATAAAAAATGCTCGTTTTCTGCTAAAATCTTGTTCATGAATCACGGAATATCAAAACGGCGCGCTTTTCTGGCATCACAGAAAAATCAGGGGCATCGTATCACCTTCGGGTTTGCGGGAATCGCGGACTTTCGCTCGTTCATCGGGCAGGAATACATCGCCGGTATGCTCAAAGCCGCCGCCGACTACGATTTGAATTTCATCAACCTTGCGGGCGCGATTAAATATTCCTTTTTCAACGACATTGATTTCATCTCGCACTACCTCAAGACGTTCCGCTTTATGAAAACGCCGCTTCTTGACGGTCTAGTGACATGGGCTTCATCCCTCTGCGAATTCCTCGATGAGGCAGACGTCGAGAAAACATTTTCCGCGCTCAAGCCGCTTCCTATGGTCGACATCGGCTATCTCGACATTCCCGGCGTTCCCTCCATCAGAATCGACAACGAGTATTCAATCTCGCTCATGCTCACCCATCTGATAACCGAGCATCATTACTCAAAATTTGCCTTCATCGGCTGCGAAACCTCCGCGCCCCATGCAGACAGACTGCGGTGGTATCGCTCTGAGCTTGCAAAACACGGTCTAGGCGAGCTCCCCGATTCTGTCATCCTCACAAAGTCGATGAACGGCGTTGATATTGCCGACGCGATAAACCATCTCACGCAGACGCACAATCTCCACGACAAAAAAGAAATCGACTGCATCATCACGCCGAGTGATTTGATTGCGGCTTCCGTTATCGAAGAGCTGGACAAGCACGGCATCTCCGTTCCAAAAGATGTCGCAATCACGGGCTTCAACAACCAGTACAGCGGCGTCTTTGCGCGCTCCCCGGTCACCACGATGAACCTCGAGTATTTTAAGCGCGGCTATGCATCGGTGGAGCTTTTAATCGACCGCATCATGTCGCCACAAGAGCATTTTGAAACGCGCGTCGTTCCCACATCAATCGTCGTGCGCCAGTCATGCGGCTGTTTTGAGCAGAGCGTCGTCCAATCGGCGGAAGGCTCTTCTCATTTCGCCGAGATTTCTTTTGAGAACACATCCGAAGGCGATTTGCGCGATTTTCTGTTCGGCAAGGTGCGTGATATTTTCTCTCATCAGACAGAGGCAGAACTTCAAGACTTGGTTGATTCCATTTTTGATGACATCTACGAGCAGACAAATCCGAGCAAGATGCTCCGCTGGTTCCAGACTTTGCTCCAAAACACCCGAAAAGATTCAACGCTTGTGAACAGCGAATTGCAGCAAAACATCACCGCGCTGCGAAAAATCATTCTGCCGCTCGTCCGAGATGACGCAACGCAAAATCTGCACATGGAAAACGTCTTTCATCAACTCAGGACGCTCACCTCGGTCTTTATCGAATATGACACGATTGCGCCGCGCGAGGATACCTACCTCATGAACAATCTTTCGCAGATTGCGATTAATTTTGCCTCAGCAACGAGCGGAAAGCAGATTCAGGACGTGCTCCGCTATCAGCTCAGCGAAATGGGCATTCCCGGCATCATTCTCGCATTGAGCGAAAACATGACGAGCGATTTGGGAAGCGCGAACCTTGAGCTTATTCTTCCCGAGCCGCCCGCCGACATTCAAGAAAAAATCCCGTTCAAAATCGTTGAGCCTGCGTTTATTCCGCGCCAGTTTTTTCCGCAAGGACGGCGATTTTCGTTCATCGTCGAGATTTTACGCTACAGCGATAAATATTTCGGCTATGCCTTCCTCGAAATCGGTGACCCGAACATCGCAATGTACGATACCGTCCGCACACTCCTAAGCAACGCGCTCAATGCCGTGTACGTAAAAGAAGGCAGAACAAAAGAGCGGTCGATGCTTTTGACGAGCGAACAGCTGGTCGGAATCCTTAATCTGCCCTCGGAAGATTCCGATGAAGTGCGCAACGGCATCAAAGCAACGCAGATTACGAATTACCTTTTGGAGCACCTCAACGAAATGACCGACTTGGACAAGATGGCGCGCGATTTGTCGGTGAGCAAAAGCCATCTCGTGCGTCGCGCAAAGGAACTCACGGGCTTTACGATTCAGACGCTGCACGAAAAGCTCAAAATCGAGCAGGCAAAGAACCTCTTGCAAGTCGAATCGCTCAAACTCGGCGAAATCGCAAGTCGTCTCGGCTTCCAGAACCAAAATTATTTCTCGAGCGTGTTCAAGAAAAACACCGGCATGAGCCCGCGCACCTGGGCAAAGCGAAACCTGCGCTAAGGGGCACGTTAGCGCCCGCTCATTGAATAAAAGTGTGCAATCAACTAAAATAAACGCGATATGAACAATTTAATAAGTGATTTTATTGAAAAAAATGCAATCGATGCTTTGGAAACATTGCTCGCTTCTTCAGATTCTGCCGAAATCGCAAAATCAGCCCCCGTGGTCGCTTCGCAGTTTGGAAGCGGTTTTGATATTTCATCAGACGAAAACGTCAAAAAACTGATTACATCGTTCAAAAAGAATCTCACTCTGCTCATTCAAAAAACATGGGTCGACCATTCCGACATCTCCCTCAAAGAAGAAATCTTAGTCAAACTCGAAAAATACTGCGCTTCCATCGAAGAGAACAAATGGGCTGACGTGTTCGCGTCGTTCACAAAAATCTTGGACGAAGTGATTTACCTCATGTTCGGCTCAATGGCAAAAACGCCCGACTTCGCCGAATATGCGCTCCGCATTGACCCCGAGTTCGGCATTTTCTGGTGGTATGTCAAAAGCCTGCCCGCCACAAACGACTGGTCAAACGAAAAAAACAAAGCGGTCATGCTGATTGCAATGTTCTTCCTTGCGAATTACTAAGCCTATGAATATTTCTGAAATCTGTGACAAATTGCGAACTGGAAGCGACACGCTCGCTTTGCAGACGGCTAGCCAAAAAAACATCGCGCTCGCGGCAGTCATTTCTTCTATTGCGCAGAACCGTGCCGCGATTCTTGCCGCGAATGCCGAAGATGTTGCCGTTGCCCGCGCAAAAGGCATGACGGAAAGCCTTGTTGAACGGCTCGCGCTCGACGACAAAAAAATCAACTCAATCATTGACTCAATCAAAATCATCATCTCGCAGACCGACCCAATCGGCGAAGAAACAAGCGGCTGGAAAACGCCGAACGGCATGACAATCCGCCAAGTACGCGTTCCGCTCGGCGTGGTGGCGATTATCTACGAAAGTCGCCCGAATGTCACCGCGGACGCGTTTGCGCTCGCCTACAAAAGCGGAAACGCAATCTTGCTCCGCGGCTCTTCAAGCGCATTAAAGTCAAACAAAGCAATCGTCAAGGCAATCAAAGACGGATTAAATTCAGCGGAAGCACAAGGCTTCGGCGTTGCAAGCGCGATTGAGCTTGCTCCCTGCGAAAGCCACGACGAAGTGCAAGAAATCCTCACCGCCGTTGGCAAAGTCGATGTCGCGCTCCCCCGTGGCGGCGCAAAACTAATCAACATGGTCGTGGAAACGGCAAAAGTTCCCGTAATCCAAACAGGCGCGGGCGTGTGCCACCTCTATGTGGACGAAAGCGCAAATCTCAGCATGGCAGAAGAAATCGCCTGGAACGCCAAAACCCAGCGCCCAGGAGCCTGCAACGCCATTGAGTGCATCTTAGTGAACGAAAAAGTAGCAAGCGATTTTCTTCCGCGTCTCGCAAAACGATTTGCGGGAAAAGTACAACTTCGTTGCGATGAAAAATCATATAAAATCTGTGCAAATCTGTGCGAATCTGTGGATACAAAATCTGGGGATACAAACATCATTCCCGCAGAAGAATCCGACTTCGGCTTTGAATTCCTCGACATGATTTGCGCCGTAAAAATCGTGCGCGATGTAAACGAGGCGATTTCCTACATCAACACGCACAACACGAAGCATTCAGAGTGCATCGTCACCGAAAATCGCGCGAATGCACGGCTCTTCCAGGCAAAAATCGATGCAGCATGCGTGTATGTCAATTCTTCAACGCGCTTCACTGACGGCGGCGAATTCGGCTTCGGCGCGGAACTCGGCATCTCAACGCAAAAGCTCCACGCCCGTGGTCCAATGGGAATCAAAGCCCTCACCACCACAAAATACTTAATCGACGGCGACGGGCAGGTACGGTAATATGACAATCTCACAGGCGATGAATGAATCGCGCAAAATCGTAATCAAAATCGGCTCGAACACGCTCGCAAAGGCGGACGGCACGCAGAACACTGAATTCATGGCTTCGTTCGCGCGACAGTGCAAAAATCTCATTGCAAAGGGAAAGCAGCTCGTGGTCGTTTCTTCGGGCGCGCAGGTTTCGGGCGTTTCTACTTTGAAGGAATGGGCACGCAAAAAAGATGTTCACTTCCGACAGGCGTTGTGCGCAATCGGGCAGGTGGAGCTTATGGCTCAGTGGCGCAAGGCTTTTGCCGAGCAGGATTTGCATATCGGGCAGCTTTTGTTCACCAAAGAAGATTTTGAGGACAATCATCGCTCGCTCAATATCCGAAACACGCTTTTCACGCTCGTTGACGAGGGCGTCGTTCCGATTATCAACGAAAACGACTCGGTTTCCACCGATGAATTCGCAATCGGCGACAACGACAACCTTTCGGCAATCACGGCGATTCTCTGGAGCGCGGATTTGCTCATTCTGTTCAGCGACATCGAGGGCGTTTTCACCGACAATCCCAAAACGAACCCCAAAGCCGAGCTGATTGAGCAAGTCGCCTCAATCGAAGATTTGCGCAAAAAAATCACAATCGGCGAAACAAACGCGTTTGGCACAGGCGGCATCGAAACAAAAATCCAAGCCGCCACCAAATCCACCAAATACGGAATCCCGATGATTCTAGCCAACGGCGGAGAAGAAAACATTTTGGACAAATTGGCGGACGGAAGCGCGAGAGGAACGCTTTTCTTAGCAGAATAGGAGCAAAAAATGACAATTTCTTGTATTGGAACTGGCGCGATGGGCGGCGCGATTATGCGAGCCGTTTGCGCTCTTACGAGCAAATTCGATGTTTCACAAATCAAAGTGACCGACAAAAACGCGGAAGCAGGCAAAAAGTTCGCCGCAGAAAACGGATGCACATTCGTTGCCACGAACAAAGAAGCCCTCGCTTCAAAATACATTTTTCTGGCGGTAAAACCGCAGTTCTTGGGCGATGTGTTTGACGAAATCAAAGACGCGATTCCCGCTGATTCAGTTGTGATTTCTATGGCGGCGGGCGTAAAGCTCGAAAAATTGCAGAATTTCGCCCCGAAAGCGCGATTCGTGCGCATGATGCCGAATGTGTGCGCCCAGATTGGACAGGCAATGACCGCCGTCACAAAAAGCGCGTCTGTCACCGCCGAAGAATTTGCAGAACTCAAAGAAATTTTGAGCGCGGCGGGCAAGGTCGAGGAAGTGCCCGAAAAACTCATGGATTGCGTGACGGCTGTAAGCGGAAGCGGTCCTGCGTTCGTGTTTATGTTCATTGAAGCCCTTGCCGATGCCGCCGTCCGTTGTGGAATGCCGCGCGCCCAAGCCTACACTTACGCCGCGCAGACGGTTTACGGCTCTGCGGGAATGGTTTTGCAAAGCGGAACGCACCCCGCCGTTCTCAAAGACATGGTGTGCTCGCCCGCGGGCACAACGATTGAAGGCGTTGCCGCACTTGAAAAAAATAATTTCAGAAATGCGGTAATCGAAGCCGTCACCGCCGCATGTGACCGCTCAATCGCACTCGGAAAATAAATTCCCACACACAAAATTTCTTCATGAATTTTGTGTGTGCGGTGAATAACCGCCTATTCACCGCATATTTTGCGGTAATTAACTTGCTATTTACCGCAAAATCGCCTAGAATGTGGCTATGTACATCTACGAGCACGAGTCTTGGCCGCATTTTTCTTACGATCCTCAAAAACTCTCCGCGCTTTTGGAGCAGTGCCATGTTGCGCAGGGGCGGCTTCTTTCAAAAATGGAGCTTTTGGGGCTTTCGCAAAAAGAAGACAAAATCTTGCTCACGATTTCAAACGATGTCATAAAATCAAGCGAAATCGAAGGCTTTCTTCTGAACAAGGAGCAAGTCCGCTCGTCAATCGCGCTGCGTCTCGGTCTTCAAAGTCAAAAATCGGTCAACACGGACAGAAATGTGGACGCGGTGGTCGAAATGATGCTCAATGCCACACAACACTACGAAGAACCGCTCACTGAGGAACGGCTTTTTGGTTGGCACGCTTGCCTTTTTCCCACGGGCTACAGCGGCATGAACAAAATCGAAGTCGCGCAGTACCGAACAAGCCCCATGCAAGTCGTTTCGGGTGCGCTTGGAAAGGAGACTGTTCCTATAAATGAATCATCGCAGGAAACTTCAGTTTCCGAGAATGATTCATTAGTTCGCGAACGCGAACAAGTCGATAATCAAGTTTGCATGGCAAACTTGGCGTTAAACGAGGCGCACCATTTTGCGACTCGTTTAAAAGCACATTACGAAGCCCTCGCCGCCGAAAAAGTTCCCGCTGAAATGAAAGCGTTCTTGGACTGGCTCAACTCAGAAAAGCAGGGCGACTCGCTCGTGAACGCGGCAATCGCGCACTTGTGGTTCGTCACGATTCATCCGTTCGATGACGGAAACGGACGAATCGCCCGCACAATCGGCGACATGATGCTCTGCCGAAGCGACCGCACGAATCTGCGCTTTTACAGCATGTCGAATCAAATCTCGCTCGACAAAAAAAATTACTATGATATTCTCGAAAAGACTCAGCACGGTTCGCTCGACATCACCGAATGGCTCGAATGGTTTTTGCGCTGTCTTCAAAAAGCCCTTGACGAAAGCTATGCCGAAACCGAAGCCGTGCTCAAAAAATACTCGTTCTTGCAGGAAATCTCGCACATTCAGCTGAACGCCCGCCAGTTGCTTATGCTCGAAAAACTCACTTCTGGAGAATGGTTTGGCGTTTTGAACAGCTCGAAATGGGCGAAAATCGCAAAATGCTCCACCGACACCGCCCTGCGCGACATCTCTGACCTTATGCAAAAAGGCATTTTGGAGAAAGAGCCAACGGCGGGCGGACGAAGCACGAATTACCGATTGAAATAAAAAAGAGGGAACGCCACCTTTCAAAAGGTTGCTTTCCCTCTTTCAATCTCCTATGGTCTAGGAATTAGTTCTTCGCCTTGATGGTGACGATGCGTGAGCCCTGAACGAGGATTCGGTATGTTCCTGCCGGAGCGTTCTGCAACGTGATTGTTTTGACCGGGTTGTCCTGGTCGAGGTTGTCAACTGCGAGGAGCTGAGTTTCGCCCTGTTTTACAACAACACAGCGGCTTGGTTCTGCACCACCGTTTCCTGTAACGCCGAATTCGATTGTAGCAGCATCATCGATAGTGAATGCATATTCAGCCTTGCGCTTTTTCTCGATGTTCTCGATGTTTGCAGATGAACCGTTGTTGTGATAGATAGCGGTAACGCCGTTCTCTGTCTTGAATTTTGCCTCACCTTTGATGATTTCGAATTTTGCGCCTTTGACAGAGCCTGTTCCAGACGGGATTTCAGCCGGTTTAGAAATGATTGTCATGTCCTCGCCGATTTTGCATCCCTTTGGTCGACCATTCCATGAATAGGTAGCGTCAACGCTTCCTGCGTTTGCAGGGGTAGCCTTCAAATCAGCAGATTCCTGAGCGAAAACCATTCCGCCAATCAACAATGCAGCAACTGCAAGTCCAAGTCTTTTTAACATTTTATTAATGCCTCCTTTATAAAAATGCCTAAAAGCATTGCATCAAATCTCTGCTGAATATGTTGCAGACTTTTTTCAAATTTCTGTTCTTTTTGCAAATTTCTGTTGCATAGAAACAATCTGCCGTTTTGCATATAATCAGCACATGGATTTTTTCGAGCTAAACGCATTTTTGAATCTCTCTCAGACGCTCCACTTTGCGCACACGGCGGAAAAGGTGAACTTAAGCCCGTCTGCGCTGAGCCGTCTGATTTCGCGCCTTGAAGACGAGGCGGGAACGAGCCTTTTGGAGCGCAACAACCGCGAAGTAAAGCTCACGCCTGCGGGCGCGGATTTTGCCCGCTTTGCGAAAAAATGCCTTGAAGAGCAAGAAGACATTTTCAACGCGTTTCGTGCAAACGGCGATGAGGTTTCAGGCTCGCTCCATGTGTACGCGTCGGTCACGGCATGCTATTCGATTATGCCGCCGTTCTTAAAATCGCTCTCCGAAAAATATCCGAAAATCCACCTTGAAATCGAGACGGGCGACCCGGCGGGCGCGGTGAATGCCGTAAAAGAAGGCAGAGCCGAGCTTGCCGTCGCCGCGATTCCCGAGTCGGGGCTTTCGGGCTTTGACACGCTCCCCGTTCGGCGCACTCCGCTCGTTTTTGCCGCAAGCACGGGCAGCGCGTGGGAAAAAGCCGCGGGAAGCCCGCAGGACATCGTTTCTTCCGTGCCGCTCATTCTGCCAAAAACGGGCTTGGCGCGCGAGCGGTTCGACACCTGGGTTTCAAGCCGCAATGTAAAGCCCGTGATTGCCGCCGAAACCGAAGGCAACGAGGCGATTATGGCACTCGTCCAGCTCGGAATCGGAATCGGCTTGATTCCGCACATTGTGCTCACGAACGGGCCGTACAACACGGGATTTTCCTGCCTTTCTGCGGGAAACGCGCTCGGCTATTACGAGGTCGGCTTTATTCAAAAGAAAGAAATTTCTGGGAGCGAGTCGGTGAAGCGAATCCGCCATGCTGTGAATGAAATTCTTTCAACTATGAGATAAAAACACTATAATTCTTTCTATGACGACTGACATTTCGATTACCGTAAAGCCAAACGAAGAAAAAAATACGGCTCTCATTGACGCGGAAATTGCGCGTGCGCTTGAAAAAAAGGGAATCAGCGCGAAAAAAGGCGACATTACGAGCGTCTTTGTAAAAAAATCGATTGACGCGCGGCACGGGCAGATAAAAATCCTCTTGCGATACAAAGTGTACATCGGCGAAAAACCGAACGGAGACGGCGAATTTTTGCCCTCATGGAAAAAGGCTGACGGAAAACGGCGCGTCGTGATTGTCGGCTCAGGGCCTGCTGGCTTGTACGCGGCATTCCGATTGCTCGAAGACGGCATCACGCCGATTTTAGTTGAGCGCGGAAGCTGCACCGACGAGCGCAAAGGCGACATCACGGCTCTCGAAAGCGACGGAACGCTCAACGCGCAGTCGAATTTCTGCTTCGGCGAGGGCGGAGCGGGCACTTTCTCTGACGGAAAATTGTACACGCGGAGCAACAAGCGCGGCGACATCGGGAAAATCTACCGCATTTTCGTGGAATTCGGCGCACCCGAAAAAATCATGACTGACGCGCACCCGCACATCGGCACGGACAAACTTCCCGGAATCATCAGCGGAATGCGCAAAAAAATCATCGAGCTGGGCGGAGAATTCCACTTCGACACGCTCTGCACGGATTTGATTGCAGAGCGGTCATTGAGCGGAGTCGAAATGACGGCAAAAGGCATTCGCACAAAAAACCTCAAAACGGGCGCGGAATCGGAATTGCTCGGCGACGCGGTGATTCTTGCGACGGGGCATTCGGCGGTGGACATCTACAAAATGATTGCGCGGATTTCGCCGTCTTCCCTCGAAGCAAAAACATTCGCGGTGGGCGTTCGCGTGGAGCATCCCCGTGCGCTCATTGACGCAATCCAATTCCACGGAAAAGAAATGCCCGAAGCGGCAGAATATCGGCTTACCACGCAGGTGGACGGGCGCGGCGTGTACAGCTTTTGCATGTGCCCCGGCGGCTACATCGTTCCCTGCGCCACGGCGGAAAACCAAATCGTCATAAACGGCATGTCAGGCTCGGGACGAAACAGCAAATGGAGCGATTCGGCGATTGTCGTTGAACGCCGCCCCGAAGACATTCCCAGAGAATCTGCCGAAAAAGCGGCTGCCGACGGTTGCCCTGCCCTCGCGGGATTGTACTGGCGAACGGCACTCGAAGAAGAGACCTTCCGCCACGGAAAGGGTCAGTTCGCGCCCGCGCAAAAGCTCACCGATTTTTTGAGTCACAAAGATTCAACGGAACTTCCAGAAACGAGCTACAAGCCCGGAGTGGTCGCAAGCCGCCTCGACGATTGGCTTCCCGCAGAAATTTCCGAGCGGCTTCAAAAAGCGTTCCGCGACTTCGACAAAAACATGCACGGCTTCGTGTGTGACGACGCGCTCCTTATCGCGACCGAAAGCCGCACCAGCACCCCCGTCCGCATTTTGCGCGACAAAGAAACGCTCGAATGCACGGGAATCGCAAACCTCTACCCCTCAGGCGAAGGTTCGGGCTACTCAGGCGGCATCGGCTCTTCGGCAATGGACGGAGAAAAAGTTGCGGGGAAGATAAGTGAGAAGTTAGGAGTGAGGAGTTAGAAGTTGGCGCTCCCGTGCTTCGCACGGTCGGGTGTTCCGCCCTTCGCTCACGCTCATAGCCTACGGCTACTTCGGGGCTCCATACCCTAGCGCATCGGCTACAAAGAGGATTTTATGACGAAAGACGATTTGATTTTTATGATTAACACGAAGCAGGAATTTGAATTCTCGTATCACGGAAAGAACTACAATCTCACCTACGACCGCGATGACAACGGGAACGACTTAATCGTTTTCGGCGAACGCTTTCAAGGGAAAAAATACGCCTCGTTCGGAGAATTCATGAACGAGGCGCGGATTGAAAATCACTTTTTTCGCGAGATGTTGGACATCCTGTGATTGCAGAAAATTCTTTAGTTTTTCCTCAACACATCAACCGTGTGGGAGCTTGCGCCGAGAAGGTCTTTGCGCTCGCAGATGCTCATTTGGTAGTCGATGAAATGCTGGAAACTTTCTTCGTCTAAGGCATTGAGTTCACGGCGCATGTAGTCTGCCGCGCCGTCGGGGGCGAAAGTCTTTACGCGCTCCAAGCCCGCTTTTTCGTTCAGGCGGCTCATATCTTCGAGGCGCGTGTAGCTGTACAAATCGTCGTTTTCGTTCGTAATCGTGTGAAAATCTGTAGTGAGCGTGCCTTTTTCGAGCACTTCTTTGATTTTTCCCTCGCGGAAGCAATAGCTCAGCACCGCGTATTCATTCATCACATAGGCAACGAGCATAAATCCGCCCTTTTTGGTGACGCGCTTCGCTTCGTTCAGTGCGGCAAGTCGGTCTTCATCGGAATGCAAGTGGTACATCGGACCGAAAAGGAGCGTAATGTCAAAAGTCTCGTCGGCGAGAAAGTGCAGATTCCGCGCGTCGCCCTGCCATGCCTTTACATTTTCGTGCTTGGACTGCAAAATCTCCAGATTGTGCTTCACGAGTTCCACCGCCGTCACATCAAATCCCTCTCGGCTCAGCGCGACCGAATACCGCCCCGTACCCGCCCCCACATCGAGGATTTTGATGTTTGCATTCGGATTTTGCTCGCCCTGTAAAGCGTTGCCCGCACAGCCCGCACGCAAAACATCCACGCAATCGTGAATATGCTTCATCGAGACGGTGAATTCCACGATTCCGTGCCGCGTGGTGAGCCGGTGGTCTTCCTTGAATTTGTTGTAATATTTTTCAAGCGGTGTCATATCGTGATTTTAGTGGTTAAAACTCGTTTTTTCTAGTATCATCGTCTCCATGAAAAATCGCGAATCACACGGCACGCACGAGAGAATCGACATTCTCTTTGAAGACGAATACATCTGCGTCATCAACAAACCGACGGGGCTTTTGAGCGTTCCCGCAAACGGCAGAGGAAAATCCGCGCTCGACATTCTTGAAAAAATCATGCGCAACAACGGCTCGTATTCGTCAAAGCACCGACCGTTCGCCGTGCACCGACTCGACCGCGACACGAGCGGCGTGATGATGTTCGCACTCACGGAATTCGCGCAGAAAAAAATCATGGATTCATGGCACACAATGGTGAGCGAGCGATTGTACCGCGCGGTGGCAGAAAATCCCAAAAATCCGCACAAATTCTTGCCGGAATCAGGCTTAATCGACGATGATTTGGCGTTCAATGCCTATAACGTGGGATTCGTGCCCAAAAAAGGCGAGAACACACGGACTGTTCCCGCACGCACGCACTTTACGACGATTTTACGCGGAAAAACGCACACGCTCTTTGAACTTTCGCTCGATACGGGCAAAAAAAACCAGATTCGCGCGCACCTTGCCTCAAAGGGCTATCCGCTCGCCGGAGACCACAATTACCGCGCGCGCACCGACTATTTTTCGCGCCTGTGCCTGCACGCACGCACGCTTGAGTTCACGCACCCGTTCACTGGGCAAAACATGCGCTTTGAAGTGCCCGAGCCTGCCGCATGGAAGGCGTATGTGGAAAAGGGCGACGCTTACGCTGAGCGCGAGACAGCACGAACGCCTAAAGTTCCGCGACGGCAAGCATCAAATCATACGGCGTCATCGCGAAATCGCTCTTTACCTTTTGAGAAGCGAGCGCGTGCGCCAAAGAAGCCGTAATCGCCGCATCGATTGTTTTTCGGTGCTGAGCGAGCAATGCCGCGACCATGCCACTTAAAACATCGCCACTTCCCGCCTTTGCAAGGCACGGTCGCCCGAACGGATTTACAAAAAGCTTGTATTTGAAGCCGTCAAAATGACCAATGAGCGGATTTGCGCCTTTTAAGATGAGCGTCTTTTTGGGAAATTTGCGGCAGAATTTCTCGAGCAATTCCATGCGATTGACAATGACTTCTTCGAGTGAAAAATCACCTAAATCGCAATTTTTGAGAATCGCCTGAAATTCTTTGGGGTGCGGCGTAAGAACGACACCTTTTTCTTTTTTTTCGAGGAATGACTTTAAGCCCGACGCATAGCACGCGTCTGCATCGATGACGCATTTGATTTTTTGATGCTCAAGCACGTAATCAAAATACGGCTGAATCACCTCGTCGCTCTGCCCCAAGCCCATGCCGAACGCAATCGCCGTCGTTTTTTCGGGAATGTCGCCCGAGACCATCAGCTCCGGGAAGATGTCCAATCCTTTTTTGGACGTGTGTTTGTGCACGAGCGTAACCAAGCCCGCCCCAAACCGAAGCGCCGCGCTCCCTGCAATCGCCGCCGCGCCCTGCTTTTCGCCCGACGCAATCGCCACATGACCGAACGTGCCTTTGTTTACATTGTATGCAGTGCGGTGCGGCAAAATCATATCGCTCGCGTCCAAGAGCATTCCGACGACTAAATTTGAATTGCTTGAATTTTCGTAGAGACGGCGGTTTACGCCCAACTCAGCGCAACGAATCTCGCCGACAATATCTTTTGCGCAATCGCTGTACAGACACGTTTTGAGAGCACCCATCGTGACCGTCAGATTGGCGATGAATGCACCTTCGGCGACCGTGCCGTCATCACGCAAGCCTGTCGGAACGTCGCACGCAATCTTAAAGCACTCGCACGAATTCATGTCGTTCATCGTTTCGCGCGTTTTGTCGTCCAAATCGTCATGAAAGCCACTCCCGAACACACAATCGACAATGATATCCGTGTAGCGCAAGTCATAGAAAGACAAATCCTCGCGCTTGACGAAACGCACGCCGCATTTTTCGGCACGTTCCGCCTGAATTTTGCATAAATCGCTTTTTGGTTGGAAAAATTGAATGATGCTTACATCATAATCAAAACGCAGCTTGCGGGAGAGTGTGTAGCCGTCAGCACCGTTGTTTCCGCCACCGCAGATGATGAGAATTTTTTGCGGCTGGCGGCGGTCTTTGCTAATCGGGTATGGATTTCGCACGGCGGTTTCAAGAGCCATCGCCGCGTTTTCCATCATGATTTCTTCTGTCAATCCGTAAGAGACTCGGCATGAAGCGTCGAGCTTTTGCGTTTCTTTGTATAATTTTTGCATGATTCCTATTGTAACCGATAAGTAGCAATCACGCAAAAATATTTTTTGCTTTTAGACACGCTTCATGCGCGGATTAGAACGCGGTAAAATCCCCGAGATATTTTTGGAATCGGTCGGCAAATTCGGTTTTGACTTTCGCGCTGATTTTTTGTTTTGCGCGTGACTGTGCAGCCTCTGTGCTCGGTGCGCCCTCTCGCCCCGTAAGTGAGAGCGGAATGAGCGTTTCGCCCATGAACGTGTCATTCAAGCCCGCTTCGACAACGTACTCGCAGAACTGCGTTTTGCCGTCAGTGCTTTTGCCATCGTTCAAATGCACAAAGCACTGAATGACGTACCGCTCGTTTGAACCAATCGTCGTGTTGAATCCTGCGCTCGCCATGACTTCCTGGAACGATTTTGCAATCCGCCCGTCAGAATCGTCATCGACGTTCACGCAGACCGGGATTTTTGCCGCCATTTCCATGCGTATTTTGTGAATCTGAACGGGTGTCGCAATCGACTCAAACTGCTTTGCCGCCTCAGAATTGAGAATCACGAGCCGCTTGAGGTATTTTTCGTTGGTGCGCGCGACTTCTTCGGCAAAATCCAAGCGCGCATAATTGAGCAAGGTGTTCGGGTCTTTGTCGGCGCGGTACTGATTTAAAATCGCGTTAATTTCAGTCTCGTTTTTTTGAATCATCGAGATGTACATATTCGCCGCCGTTTCTTTGTTCATGACGGCAAGCGCGTACCATTTTCCTTCCTGCTTAGACTCAAAGAATTCGGGAATTTCGACCGCGATGATGTCATCTTGGCTCACTTCGCGCAAAACGCTCTGGTCGAGCGATGAAGCCGTTGCCGTCGCAACAACGCCCGCCGCCTGCGCATGCTCCATGCGCCGAGACGCAAGAGAAGCCGCTGTGATTTTTTGCCCGAATACAGCCACAAGCTCGGAAATCGCATCAAGCTCAGCGGCTCGTTTGTCCACCGCATTGCCCGTTCCCGTCACATACGCCGCTTTTGGATAGGCAGCGGACGACCCCGTTACCCAGTCAGGCATTTTCTGATTCTTGCCCGCGGAATTCGTCGTTCCGCAGCCAAATAACACGCATGAAAGCGCGAGCACCAGTGCGCCACGCGCACAGAATTTTATTTTTGACATGATGACTCCACTAAAACGGTTTTTCCGTTCTTGACTTCGATATTTGCAAATCGCTCTTCGGCGATTACTGTTCCCGATTTTGAAAGATACTGAATAGTGCCCGAATACGTTCCCGCAGGAAGCTCTACGCCGCCCGCATACGCATACGCCGGAAGCGCGTACACTTGCCGAATGTCAGCCGTTTCGGTCTTGTCGATTTGGTCAATCGCTTTTGCAGAACTCAGATAGGTTGCGGCATACGCGCCAATCGTGAGGATATTTTCTTCTTTGCGGACACCTTCTTCAACCACGAGCAAGGTTGCCGTCGCGCCCGCAACTGCCGTGAACTTTTTGACCATGCTTCGCTTTACGCTGCGCGAGTAGGCACTGCGCGCCTTTGTGTTGACATCTTGCTGAACGGCGTAATTGAAATCTTCGAGCAGAGAGAGCGAAACAGCTCCGTCAGAGCCGTCGATGAGAACGCGCACCGAAGCGATTTGATTGTTCGGCATCTTCGTGATTTCGTTTTTGCCCGGATAAATCGTGAATGACGGTCCCCAACCGAATGTAGGAATAACCGTCGGCGTAAGCACAGTCTGCGGCGCGGGGAATTCCGGATAGACAAACTCCAAATCAAAGCCCGGAATATACACGAACTTTTTCCCCGTCGGAAACTGAATGCCGGGGAACGGACCGATAATCAACCGTCGCTCGCCCCTGCGCCCAATCAGCCCCGAGAACGCGAGAATGTCGAGCCGTCCTTTGCCGCTTGCAATGGTGTATTCGGCGTCTGCGTTAAAACTCGGATTCAGTGCCTTGAGCGTGCGCGCGTCCGCCGAAACGTTCCAGCTGTTGTTTACGCTGTCGTCCATCATCGCGAAGACGATGCTCAAATAGCGCGCCGTTGCAGAGTCTCGGAAAATGTCGGCATCAGTCGGCTTTCGCGGCGTCTGCGAGACCACTTTGTTCGGGTCGAGTTTGAGCGTTTTGTACGTGTCTGAAATCTCGAGTTTTGAATTGTCGGCGTCGTTTTTAATCCACTCGCCGTATTGGTTCAGATATTTGCGCTGCTTTTCGTTGAGACGGCGCACTTCAACCGCCGCCTCTTCGACATCGCCCGCATTGTAATAATTGAGCGCGTTGAAGACGTTGAGGTACACGTACTCATAGGGAGTGCCTTTGTATTCGGCGGCATTGTCGTTCGCAAACACCGCCGCGATTCCCTTTGTAATACTCTCCGTGACCGCATCGTCCATCAAGCGGTCAGTCGTGTTTAAAATATCGCGAGAAGAAGTATAGTCTTTTTGATAGTGCTTCATCATCGCGATGTCAAAATTGTCTCGGATTCTGTCGCTGTTTGATTTTTGTGCATTTTTCGCTTCGAGATACGAAATGCACGGCTTGTAATTGCCCTCGTCCATGTACGCCAGATATTGCGCGTCCGTCATTTTGGTAGACCCGCAGGACAGGAAGAGGAACGTAATAAGGCTCAGGACGATGAGATGGGCAATCCGTTTCATATGCACAACTTAGACTTTTTTTGCAGCTTTTTTGATGTACTTGCGAATTGTTTTTTCGCCCTGCCACAAAATCTTGTTTGTCTCGATGTCGATGAGCTGCGCGTCAACCTGATACGTGCGGACTGATTCACGGCCTTCTTCGTCAACATGTGAGAGAACCGTGCCCTGAATCATAAAGTCAGCGGCTGTTTCGTTTCCGATTGATTTTGCAGTATCGTACGCGTTTTCTGCCTGATCGAGTTTTTCTGAGCGAAGTTCCTGACGCTGCTCGCTGTCTGCGACGAATTCCATGACGCCGCTGTTGATAATCGCCGTCTGGAAGCGTTTTGCGACAAGAGCCGTATCAATGTGCTCACTGCTCTTATTTGAGATTTTGCCGACAACCGCAACCGGGTCGCGACCGTTCGCCGCCTTAAAGCCCGTAACGCGTGGTGAAGCGATACAACCAGAAATCAACTCTTCGCACACCTGCTTGATGTCATTTTCGTTCCAGTAGCCAGAAAGGTCTTTTACGTCGCTACCAGACTCATAGCGGTCGACCTTTGTACTTCCACAAGAAACCAATGAGAACGCCGCAAGAGCCGCGCCCAAAACCAAAGCAATTTTCTTCATAGTGAACTCCTTATCTATCGAGAAAATATTCTTCACTCACTATAAAACAAAATTAAGAGAATTTAAATAACTTTTTTGTCAAGCCAGCGGTTTCTGTGGAAGCGGATTCCGAAACACAATCCGCGGAAAATCCAGTCGATGTACATGCCGAACCAAATGCCGTAGAGCGCGAGATGCGTATTCTCGGGGAATTTGAAGAGCAAGTATTTTGAAATGAGGAAACTGAACAGAACGCGGAAGAGCCACATGCTGATATTCGAGACGACCATCGTGAATTTTGCGTCTCCCGAAGCGCGCAAGATGTTCGGCATAGTGAACGACATCGGCCAAAAGAAAATGTTCGCGACCATACAAGTGCGGATAACGCCCGTAGCCAACGCACGCGCCTCGTCCGAAAGATTGAACGCACGCACCAGAATCGGCGCAAGCAAGAAAATCGCCGTCGCCACCGTGAACATGCCGATGTACGCTTCTTTCATCAATTTGCGCCCGTACGACTTTGCCTGCTCCTTTTCGCCCGCGCCAATGCACTGCCCGATTACCGTGACGCTTGAAAGCCCGATTGCCTGCGCCGGAATGTTCGAGAAACTTGCGATTGTGTTTGTGATTGCGTTCGCCGCGATTGCCGCCAAGCCGAAGCCAGACATGAACGAGTACACGAGGATTTTTCCGATATGGAAGACCGAATTCTCGATTCCGCTCGGGATTGCGACTTTGAGGATTTTTTTAATCATGCCGAAGCGGATTTCGATTTTCCAAAGTTTTTCAAGATAGATTCGGCTGTTCTGTTTTGCGCTCGGCCTGACGAGAAGATACACCATCACAAACGCCGCCACGATTCTGCTTGCAAGCGTTGCAATTCCCGCGCCCGCCACGCCGATTTTCGCCCCGTAAATCAAAATCGCGTTCCCCGCAATGTTCGTAAGGTTCATCATGAGACTTACTTTGAGCGAGATTTTGCTGTTCCCCATTGAGCGGAAGAGCGCGGCACAGGAATTGTACACCGCCAAAAACGGAAACGAAAGCAGCACCCACACAAAATAGATGAGCGCGTTCTGCATGACGCTTTCGTCGATTTTTCCGTAAATGAGATTGAGAATAAAATGACGGAGCGGCAAACAGAGCGCGATAATCACGAGCGCAACGAATGTAGAAATGTAGAGAAGCTGCCGCGCCGCCGAGCGAGCCTCGCCATCAGATTTGTGCCCGAGATACTGGCTTGAAACCACCGCGCCGCCCGTAGCGAACGCCGCAAACAATTGGATAAAAAGCTGCGTGAGCTGGTCAATGAGCGACACGCCCGACACGCCCGCCTCGCCCACAGACGAGACCATCACCGTATCGCACGCGCCAATCGTCATCGCAAGGAATTGCTCCGCCACGAGCGGAAAGATGAGCCGTTTTAAGTCTTTTCGGGAAAAAAGTTGTTCTGTCATATTTTGAAATCAGTATAGCGAGCAGGAATCAAAAAATCTGTACAGATTTTGACTTTTTTCCCGATTTTTGTGCATTTTATGCCTTGAATGAAAGCGACGGAATCGTCTTATCGGTGAGAACAGAAACGTCCACGCGGTTGTACGGAATGTTGATTCCGTTCTCGGCGAATGCTTTTATCGTGTTTTTGCAGACATCATGCTTCGTGTCAAAGAAATCCGCGCGCTTGCACCACACGATAAGGTTCATGCCGATTCCGCTCGCGCCCGGTGTCGTCAAGAGCACTTTCGGCGCATAGGCTTCGTTATCCGTAATGACCGTCGGACACAGAGCGGGCACAGAGCCGAGCACTTCGACCGCCTTTTCCAAATCAGTCGCGTAATCAACACTCACCTCGAACACATAACGGCGGAAGTCATACGTCGAATAATTCTTGAGCTTCGTATTGATGATTGCAGAACTCGGAATTCGGATGAGCTGATTGTCAGCCGTGTGAATTTTGACCGAAAGCAAGCCAATCGTATCGACCGTGCCCGAAATGCCGTCAACCTCGATAAAGTCGCCGATTTTCATCGTTTTTTCAGTGACGACGAAAATTCCCGAAATAAAGTTGCTCACCGTCGTCTGAGCCGCAAAGCCGATAGCAACGCCCGCGATACCCGCCGCGCCCCAAATCGCCGTGAGTTTGATTCCGAACAGGCCGAGCACATACATGATAATCAGCACGTAAAAACAGTAACTGACCGCCTTTGTGAGCGAAATGACCGTCTTTTGCTCGAATTTTTTTGCCGCCGCCTTTTTGATGAACATACGAATCAGGCGGTACACAATCCAGAAAATCAGAATCGCGATGACACTCGTCACCACCTTTGCCACGTTCCCCCAGGTAAGATAATTCGCAAGCTCGTCGACATGAATAAAGTGCTTGATTTCCTCAACCGCACCGACACCGACCGTCTTTGCAACCTCAGCCGCGTTCTCAATATTCGCTTCTTCCATAAAAACTCCTTTTTGTGAGCGTATCACACTTCATTATGTTTGCACACATCGTTCAAAAAGCACTCAGCGCACTTGGGATTCCGCGCCGTGCAGATGTAGCGACCGTGCAGAATGAGCCAGTGATGAGCGTGCTCCATGACCTCGTCGGGAACGCGCTCAATCAGGGACTTTTCGACCGTTTCGGGAGTCGTGCCCTCAGCCAAGCCGATTTTTGGGCAGATTCTGAGCAAGTGCGTGTCCACGGGCATTGTGTGTTCACCCCACACCACATTCAAAACTACATTCGCCGTCTTTCGCCCCACACCAGGGAGACTCATTAATTCCTCGCGGCTTCGCGGAACTTCGCCCCCAAAATCCGAAATCAGCTTCTCGCACAAGCCAATCACATGCTTTGCCTTCGACTTGTACAACCCAATCGATTTAATGTACGGAATCAGCCCCGCCTCGCCTAAGCGCAGGATTTTTTCGGGCGTGTCCGCAACCTTGTACAATTCCTGTGTCGCAAGATTCACGCTCTTGTCCGTTGCCTGCGCCGAAAGCACCACCGCCACCAAAAGCGTAAACGGCGACGACCAGTGCAACTCAGACTTGGGATTTTCGTTGCGAGCCTTAAAGCGCGTGAAGACTTCGGTGATTTCGGATTCTGAAAGCAATTGTGACATATTCCGCTATTTTATCACAGGTTTCCGCAAAAGCAAAACAAGCGTCACCCCAATCGGCACGAGCGCAAACAAAAATCCCGCGTTGCCGAAAAAATGCCAGAGTATGCCGCTCGCCGCCACCCCGAGATGAAAACCTAAGAGCGTGAAGCCGAAAAACTTCGCTTTGAGAGAAAACGATTTGTCGCCGTTGCAGAAAATCTCGGTGAGTGAAGAAATGAACTGGCGCAAATTGTTCGTTGAAAAAATCGTGGAACTCGTAAAGCCGTACGCACCTTTAAACGCACACCACTGGAATGCCATCGCAAAAAAAGTCGGGTAGAGATACACCGTAAGCGGAAGATTTTTCTGAGTCGGAAAGAGCCACATCACAACGGCACACGCGGCATCAACTATCATTGCGCAGATTTTTACATTCAGGCGAGTGTGTTTTGGCAAAAATGTGACGAGAAAGACCGCAAAGCAATAAAGGAACGCACCAAGCGCATGAAAGCCAAGCGACCGCCATTCACCGCGAAGCGCCGTAAGCACAATATCGATAAGATTTGAAGTCTGCGCCGAGCCTAAAAAATGCACCGCGTTTACAATCGGGAAAATGCCCAAAAATCCGCCGATAAACGCGACGAAATAGTGAATGTGCGCCTCGCGATTCGCCTGAATTTGCTCTGAATCCATGCGGAAGATTGTAGCGGAAAAAAGGAGAAGTCGCTATATAGAACTTTCGATGAAGCCGTGAATGTCGGTGAGTGTGTATTTGAAAACTAAATCAACGCTTCTTCATTCCTTCGGGAATACAAAATCCGCCGAACTTCCATTACATCACCGATGACTACATACCAAACGGTGTAATTTCCGACATTGATTCTTCGGTACGGATAATCGCGTTTCTTTTTTGAATTCCAAATCGCATAGGATTCAGGTGATTTCAGCCGTTCTAAAATCGCGGATTCAATCTTGTCGAGCGTGTTTTGAGCCGCAATCGGATTTTGGAGACTGTTCTGAATGTAATCGACAATTTCAAATAAATCTTCCTGTGCCAGCGGAAGATAGCGGAGCGTGTATTCTTTCATTGGCAGTTACGCTTTGATTCTAGAACGGGCGGCAGAAAAAACATCCTCATGCGAAAGCCGTTCATTCGTGTTTCGCGCCTGTGAGTCGGCTTCGTCAAGGCGGAGTTCAATGTCATCGGTGAGGCTTTCGTACATTTGAAGGCTCATAACGACCATCGAGCCGTAGCCATTTTTTGTAAGAAAAACGGGTTTCCGTGACTTTGTGACGAGATTTTCAATTTCTGCGTATTTGTTCCGCAAATCGGAAACAGGACGAATCTGCACCATATCGCACCACCTATTCTGATAGTTTATTGTCGATATTTTATCATAATTTTATCAGAATAAGCAAGGAAATATGGATGATTTATTTTCCCTCTAAATCACTGCTTTTTCTGCAACATTTAGAGGAAAAATCTTGTTCCTTTCTACTCCATTCCCTGCATTTCCTCAATCATCTTCATAATGGGGATGCGCTCGCGGTCGGGGAGGGCGTCTAGGTGGGCAATGGTTTTTGCGTATTTGTGGTAGGTGTGCAAATCTTCGGGGGCGGGGTCTTTTTTTGAGGGCGGATTTTTGCCTGTCACAAGGTATTCCACGGGAACATCAAGCGCGGCGGCAATGCGCAGAGCCAAATCAACTTGCGGCATACTGTTGCGGCGTAAGCCCGTTCCAATCGTTGAGGCATCAAATTTTGCTTCGGCTGCAAGCCATTTTCGAGTTCTTCCCTGATATGCAAGCTCGTCAACAACAACTTCCCAAAAATTCATAATTCATTCTATGTGACATTTGTTCGATAGGAGCGTGGTATGAAACAGTGGTTGAAATCAATTTTCTTTGTGGGGCTTGTTTCGCTTGCGTTTGGATTTGTTTCGTGCGCGGCAGATAGTGGTGACAGCACGGAAACGCAGCCGCAAGTACAGGTGCAGACGACTTATTACACCGTGTCATTCAACAGCAACGGCGGAAGTTCGGTTTCGGCACAGAAAGTCGAAAGTGGCAAGACGGCAACAAAACCAAGCAATCCGATAAAAGAGGGCTACTCTTTCAGAGGCTGGTACAACGGCACAAGTGAATTTGATTTTTCTACGCCGATTAAGTCAAACATCACGCTGACGGCACAGTGGACGGAAAACAAAACTACGCCTGAAACACCGCAGAATCCCGATACACCTGAAAATCCTGATTCTCCTGATAATCCAAGTACGCCAACGGTAACGACATACACCGTCACCTTCAAGGCGAACGGCGGAACGGGCGGTGACACAACGCAAACCGTCACATTCGGAACGACGGCAACGCTCACTGCAAACACATTCACGCGTACGGGCTACACTTTCTTAGGCTGGGCAAAAACGGCGAACGCAGAGCAAATCGAATACGCAGATAAGGCGGAATTCACTACGCCCGAACAAAACACCACGCTCTACGCGCTATGGAAACCGAACGAATACACTCTTACCTTCAGGGCGAACGGCGGAACAGGCGATGACACAACGCAAACGGTCACATTCGGAACGACGGCAACACTGAGTTCAAATACATTCACTTATGCAGGCTATCGCTTCGCCAGTTGGAACACGAAAGCGGACGGTACGGGAAATTCGTACTCTGACAGCGGAGATTTTACGGTAAGCGAGGAGAAGAACATCACGCTGTACGCACAGTGGGTAGAAAACGACCGATATATCATTTCTTACGCGAACACGCGCGGGGCTACAAACTCAAACCCGACCTCATACCGAGAAACAGAAGGCGCAACGCTTTCTGATTTGTCTCTCACCGGCTACACATTTGAAGGCTGGTATTCAGAAGCAGATGCAGACGGAAACGGCACGGGAACGAAAATCACGGGCTGGGGCGCTGGCGAAAAGTCGGGCGACATCACGCTGTATGCAAAATGGAAAGCAAACAGCTACACCATCACATTCAGCGCGAACAACGGCACAGGCGCACGTAAAAGCCAGACCGTCACTTT
>JAFUTH010000026.1 GCA_017484285.1 Treponema sp.
CAGAGAAAGAAGAAACGCCAACGATGAAAAAATTAGCATATGGGGGGGGGGGGCTCCATTTTGTTGTATTATAACGAATTAAGCGACTGAAAAAAACAGTGCTTGCAAAGGCAACGCTTATAATAATTCGTTATATCCGCTATTCTATTTCAAAAAATGCCCTGTTTCAAGATAATCTGAAAACTTTTTTTATATTTCACTTTTTCTTTCGATAAGAATCAGCTATACTGAGCATATGAAAAAACTACGTGCCCCGCTCATGCTCATACTGATGCAGTCATTCGCTCTCCTTTTTTCACAGGAAGCACTCACCTCAATCGAAGAGCAGTATTACGATTTTCTTTCGCTTACCGGTACAACGAAGCGCAATTATCTCACGTACCGCACGCTGAGCGACAGTTCTTGGCTCGTCGAGGAGACTGACGGCGAAGAAAAAGATGTCTGGGCAAAAAATAATCTCGGAAAGACACGCGTTATCTTTGGTGATGATGAGTCATACGCAAAGGAAAACGGCTCGAATTTCTTTACCCGTGGATTCAACCGCTCGCTTACCTACAAGGTCTACGGTCCTGAGTGGTACTCAAGCTACAACACTGCCGCTCCCTATGGCGTGAACGACGGCGCGCTCTGGCAGGGAAAGGGCTACAACACGAGCATGACCGCCGGAGCGAGGCTCGAGGGATTTGGCTTTGAGCTCACCGTAAAGCCGCAGCTCAGTTTTTCCCAAAACAAGGACTATGACTATCTCACCTCATCGTCAATGCAGAGCGCGACCTATGCGGGCAAGGCGGCTGATTACGGCTACTGGTGGACGCGCGTTGACATGGTGCAGCGGTATGGCGAGGATTCTTTTTGGAACTACGATTGGGGTGACACTGAATTGCGTTGGAGCTGGCATTCGTTCACGCTCGGATTCGGCACGGAAGCAGTCTGGATAGGTCCGACGTTTTATTCGCCGATGCTTTCCTCAAACAATGCGCCCACCTACCCCAAGTTCGACATCGGCTTACGCCGCACGTCGCTCTACGTTCCCTACTTCGGTTGGTATATCGGCGACATCGAGACGAGATTGTGGGTCGGCAAACTCACCGAGTCCGACTATTTCGACAACGACGACTCGAACGACCACAATCAGTTCTCTGGCTTCACCTTTTCCTATTCGCCGTCATTCCTAAAGGGGCTCACGCTCGGTGTCACGAAAATCACCGTAAGCAAGTGGGACGGCGTCTTCAAGGGAAATTTCATGCGCTACGCATGGCCGGGATGGTACGGAAACACGCTGAACGGCAACTCCACTTCCGAGGGCGAGGACATGAAGGCATCTCTCGTCGCGGACTGGCTCTTCGAGAAGGTCGGATTTGAGATGTACGGCGAGCTTTCGTTCGACGATTTCACTTCGAAAGGCTTCAAACTCTACGAATACGAGCGGTATCCGTTCCATGCGGTCGCCTACACGATTGGTCTCAAAAAGAGCCTCGACATTTCGCAAAAATACCATCTCCGGGGACTTCTTGCCTTTGAGTGGAACAATTCAGAGGCATCGCAGGATTATCAGATGTGGTACGGCAGCGCGTACAACTTTGGCACGCACGGTCAGATTACGCAGGGCTACACGAACGGCGGTCAGTGGATTGGAAGCGGCTACGGCTATGGCGGAAACAACCAGATTTTGAGTTTTACGCTGTTCAGCCACCACGGCTACGAAAAGATTTTCATCCAGCGCAACAACCCCGACAACAACTATCTGTATGCAAAGTGCGTCAGCGCGGATGCCGATACGACAAAGGCGCTCGGAAGCGAGTATTTCACCGCATTCAAGGCGAATTTCAATGTTGGATTTGAGGAGCTGTGGTACATTCTGCCGAATCTCTCGCTCAGGCTCGGCTTTACCTACAACAAAATCATCAATCCGAAGTACAATCCCGGGCTCACCTATCACACGGTCGCGGGCTGGGATTACAACCGTGAATACAACTGGATGAACAACTTCTGCTTCAGCTGGTGTGTCAAATACCAGTTTTAGCGCGTCATTGTTTCAAAATGCAAAAGAGGATATAATCACGTCATGGCAGTAATTGAACTCAAGAATGTAAGCAAAATCTATCAGATGGAGAAAGTCAAGGTCAAAGCCGTTGACAACGCCTCCTTCAAAATCGAGAAAGGCGAATTCGCGGCTCTCTCAGGACCGTCAGGCTCTGGAAAATCCACCCTGCTCAACATGATAGGTCTGATTGACTTGCCCTCTTCCGGTTCAATCATCCTCGAAGGCACTGATGTCTACGCAGGCATCAACCTCGAGAAATCAACGAAGGTTCCGTTCAAAATCGATTCAAAGCTCACTGAGCTCCGCCGAAGCCATCTCGGCTTCATTTTTCAAACGTTCAATCTCATTCCCGTGCTCAACGTATGGGAGAACGTCGAATTCCCGCTCACGCTCGGCGCATCGGTCGCGAGCAAGACGCTTTCTGCGAGCGAAAAAAAAGACTGGGTTGCGTTTTTGCTTGAGACGGTCGGGCTTTCCGACTGGAAGAATCACAAGCCGTCCGAGCTTTCCGGCGGTCAGCGTCAGCGCGTCGCGATTGCGCGTGCCCTCGTCACAAAGGCTCCGGTCATCCTTGCCGACGAGCCGACGGCAAACCTCGACTCAAAAAACGGCGACCAGATTCTTGAGCTTATGAAAAATCTCAATCAGGAGCTTAAGACCACCTTTGTCTTCTCAACACACGACGCAAAAATCGTCTCATTGAGCGACCACGTAATAAAAATCCGCGACGGAAAAATCATCGGATAAACGCGCCTTCCTAATTCTGAACGCATGGCGCGCGTTCAGATGATAAAATCAGTTTTTCTAGTAGTCGAGTGAAATCGTAAGATAAGTACCGATGGTGAGTTTCGTGTACTTGTTCGCCGACTCGAGGCTTGTCTTCCCGTATTCGTATTTTACGCCCGTGCGCCAGTCACAATGTGGCATAATCCGCGAGAAGATGATGCCCGGCTTGATAAAGCCCGCCTTGTTCGTGATGTCGTGATTCCACTGCACGCCCACTTTGATGTCTTTCTGAGGACCGAGCCGTGCCATGCCGAAATCAAACGCGAATCGGTTCGTAAAGTAGTTTTGTTCTGTACTTGGATTCGGAATGTAAATGTTCTGGAATTCGACGTTAAAGCCGACGTAGGGCGCATTGTCCGTCCACAAATGGTAGCAGCCGACCGTCGAGATAATTCGCTCGAAGGTCGAAAGGTCGCTGAACTTCGATGTGAAAATCTCTTTTATGCGGGTGCTGTCAGAAACCCTGCCCAGTACCTGCCCGTATAAGTCCGTGCCGAGAATCGTGCGCTTGAGCTCAATGCCGGCGATGGGGTTCTGGAAGTTCTCGGAATCTTCGCTGTAGGAAAGCGGAAAGCGTCTGCCGAAAAAGTTGATTGACGTATTGAAGAAGATGAATTCCGCGCTGAGGGCAAAAGACATGTCCTTCGTTCCTGGCGAATCGTTTGACGTTTCCTCGTTGTACATGGCGACACCGCTGAGCGTATGGTTTCCGAACGGAATCTTCATGATGCCGGAAATGTAGTCTCGCGAGTCATACAAAATGTTTGTGTACAAGGCATCGCTGTCGCCCTCATAGTCGTCGCCGTTTGAAAAAAGGCGGATGTTGCCCCACACTGATTTTTTCTTTCCCGCCGTAATGTAGATGCGGTTCAGCATGAGGTACTCAAAATACATTTCGTAGAGATAGAGCAGATGGTTGCTCTCGGAGTCATCGTCGTCTTTCGGCATACTCGTCTTGAGCACGCCCTTGAGCGCGAGGTATTTGTCTGGTCGGGTCGTGAAATAGATGTAGTTTTTGAAGTCGAAATAGAGGGTGGCATCGTTGTCGCCGTCCTCACGCACGAACGCGCCGCCGAATTCAGAGTCCAGCGCACCCGACACTTCAATCGGGAGCTTGAGGGAGCCGAGTTTTAAGTCATAGTCTGTGCCCGCCTTCACTTCCTCGGTGACGACCGCTTCCTCCACATCCTCCGCGTTTTCGAACAGTGAGTCAAAATCATCGGCAGACGCGTTCTCGTCTTGGGATTCTTGCGCGGCGAGCGGTGAAAACGAAAAGAGGCAGGCTGAGAAAAGCGCGATTAAAAAGGCGCGGCGGGAGTGCTTCACGACGTGGCTCTGCCTTATTTTCCGCTCATCAGCTCAAGATACGGCTTTGTGTAGACCGCATCGTCCTGCTTTACGAGCGTTGCGTTCGAGATAGAGATGACCGTCTTTTCGTAGTCCATCTTTCCGTTGATTTTTTTGCCCTTGAGGTTGTCCTGAATCACCATGCTGACGGGAATCTGATAGCTTTTGCCGTTTCCGTCGACCTTTTGATACGACGGAATCGCCGTCGTGCGGAGCTTTTGCCCAGAGAGCGAGTAGTCTTCCTTTTTGCGCGTAAGCCCGTCGTTTTTGGTGACCCAGAGCTTAATCTGCGGATAGTCGACGTTCTTTGCTTTTGCCTTGAGCGTGAACAAAACGCACTCGAACGAGCCGAGCTTTACTTCCTCGATGGCGTCAATGTCGTAGTCGCGCACGTAATGCTGCGGGGCGAAGTCAGACGTGTTCGCGTTCGTGCCTTGAAATTTGTCCTTTGAGCTTGAGAACGTGAAGCGGCGGTCTGCGGGGTCGTAGAACCAGATGTTCGAGTCAGTCTGGAGATAGCCCTTGCCCTTGTCTTTGAGCGGCGCGGTAATCAGAATCGTCCATTTAGACTCGTTGTCGCGGCGATAGATAGTGGCATTCGTTTTGCTCCTGCCCTCGCCCGGTTTTTCAAGAACGACTTCGTAGCTCGCCGTAAAGTCAGTGCCGTAGAATGCCGTTGCGTCCTCTGCCTTTTGCAAGAGTGAAGAAGCCACATTTGCGGGAATTGCGAACGAGGCGAACGGAACAAAAAGCGCGGCGAGCGCACAAACGCTCAGTTTTTTTATTGCAGACAGTTTCATAAGATTCTCCTTGAAAAGCGACCGCCTACTCGGTTGTTGCGAGCGCGGCGACCGGCATGATTTTAATGGACTTGAGCGTTGAATACAACACCGCAAGCAAGGTAACCACGATGACGCTCACGATTACCAGAACACTTTTTATAACATCGACGCGGGGAACTAAGTTACCCTTGAACAGGAATAAATCGAAAGACGGAATGAACGAGAAGTTGACGGTTGAAATCGCGCCGCAGAGAAGCACCGACAGAATGATTCCCGCAAGACAGCCGAACACAAGCAGCACGAACGACTCTGAGAGCAGCGTCGCAATAATCGCGCGTTTTTTCATGCCGAGCGCCATATACACGCCGATTTCATTGATGCGCTTCATGATGAGGACACGGTACGTGCTTCCGATGCCCGCGATGATAATCAGCGTGAGCATGACGATGATGAACGAAATGACCGCCGTCATCGCGACTTCCATGATTTTTACGTCGTTGAGGTTCGCCGGAAGCGGAATGAAGCCCCATGTTTCCGTGGTGAATGTGTCATCCGCGTCGATGTAGTCGTCTTTGTTGGTGACGTACGGGTACATGTTCAGTTTTGTGGCGAGCTTGTCGTAGATTTTGTGGTATTCCGCGTCAGTGAGCGTGCTGTGCTTGGGAAAGTGAATGCAGATTCGGTTCGCAAAGTGAGCCGGTCTTCCGTAGGCTTCCTTGAGGAATTCAAAATCCATGTACGACGTGTACATACCGAACACGCTTGAGTCCTGAAAGATGCCGCGCACGATGACCGGCACCGTGTTTAGGTAACCTTCGACGGTCTGCAACTGGAACGTAATTTCGTCTCCGAGCACACAGCCGAGCATCTTTGCAATCGGCGCGGAAATGAAGACCGCGTTTTTTTCGGTAACGGCGTCAAGCCCGCCCTCGACGAAGTTGAACGTACTCAAAAGCGCGCGCTCAGCTTCAAAATTCACGCCCTTTATCGTCTGCTGCAACGCCTGAACGCCCTCAAAATAGAACGAAGAATGACGCGCGTCAAAGTCGAGCCGGGGCACGACGACCGCATCATCATCGAAAAAGGATTTGACAATCTCGTATTTTTCTTGGTAGTTGTTTATTGCAAGACCGTGCCCTTCCGAGCACATGAGCGCGATTTCGCCGCCGTAGTAGATGCGCGCCTTTTGGTTGAGCGAGAAAATCATGCCCGTGCTCACCGCAATCGCGCCGAGCGAGATTGCCACACCGAACAGGCAGACCAAAAAGAGCGAGACATACTGAGATTTTCGATACAAGAGCGAGCGAAGCGCGATTTTCCACTGATACATTATTTTGCCCCCTGCATAGCCTGCACCGGATTGACGCGCAATGCGTTTATGACCGGATAAATCCATGCGACAAGCCCGAGCAGAATCGCAAGCAAGAACGAGCCGGCGAGATTCGAGCATTTGACCGACGTGTGCAGTACCTTTCCGCCGAAGAGCTGAATCAAAAAGCTGTTCGAGAACGTGACGTGCGCCTGCGAGACAACGAGCGAGGCAATCACGCCGAGCACGCAGCCCAGAATGCCCGCGATGAATGCCATGATGAGCGTTTCCGCGGCACATTCCTTCGTGATGTAGCGTTTGTTCGCGCCGATTGCGCGCATCGTGCCGATTTCACGGATACGGTCGAGCACGTTGATGACGAGCGTATTGTTCACGACAATGAAGCCCGAGCCGAGAATGATGATGATGCCGATGTTGAGAATGAGCCGGAGCACGTAGAGATAGAACGCCGTGCTTCCCGCAGAACTCCGCCAGTTGACCGCCTCGACCGGCCAGTCATTCGCGCGGAAGTATTTGTTCAGCGATTTGATGACGCGCGCTGCCTTTTTTGAGTCGTCGAGCCGGCAGATGAGGAAATTCCATGAAGAGCTTGCGCTCGCCGACTCCTGCAATGCCTGCGCTTCTTCCTCAGAGAATGAGATTTCTTCGCTCAAGACGCCCTCAGAAAAATCCTCGGCATCGGCAAACAGCGAATCCAAATCATCGCTCAAAAGGCTTTCGGTTGACTCGGAGAGCTGAATCTGGTCGCTCGAAGACAAATCCGACATGTCCATGATTGCGCGAACCGTCTCGGGATTCGTGAGCACGATTTTGTCGAGGACCGGATTTTCGTTTGAGTAGTCGTAAATAGCCGTAAGCGGAACAGCACGGATGCGTGAGGAAAAGCCCTCGCTTATCGTAAACTGGAGCGTGTCGCCCACGTGCGCCTGCATTTTTTCTGCGTATTTTCGGGAGAGCATGATGCCTTTTTCGCCGTCACGCCATGCTTCACCCTCAAGAATCGTGATTGAGTCCATGAGCGAAAGATACTCCCTTGCCGGAACGCCGAACATACACGATTTGCTGTCTTTTGCGTCGCTTGAAAGGAGCGCCAAGCCCGTTACCTGCGGCACAATGCGCGCGACCGACGGATTTGATGAAAGATACGAATAAATCGCGTCGTACGGAACGAGATTCGGAAGCTCGGTGAGCTTTCCCGTGACCGGCGTTTCGTCACCGAAAAGCGAGAGCGGATATTTGTTCTGCGGGCGGATAACGATATCGCCGGTAAAACTTGATATGAACGTTTCCTGAACGCCCTTTTCCGTGCTGTCAAAAACGGAATTGGTGACGACAAGCAGCATGACCGCAAACGCGATGAACAGAATGATGACGAACGAGCTCTTTTTGGAGATGATATTCTTGAACGCGAGGTACAACAGCATGAAACGATTATATCTTAAAAAGAAGACCTTAGCAATCTTGCGTTTTAATAAGGAACGCGATGAACTGACAAAGAACACGAAATCTGATAGTATTCTGAACTGATGAGCACAAAGCCACTGATTGTGATATGCCTGTTTTCTTCTCTTCCGCTCCTGTTTTCACAGGAAGCGCTCAAATCCACCGAAGAAGAATACTACGATTTTCTCTCGCTTCAAGGCATCACGCTCCGCCCCACCCTCGGCTACCGCACGTTGAGCGACTCAGAATGGCAGTTCGCGACAGATGCGGATGGAAATTCACTCGCCGACTCAGAGGGCAACATCTGGCAGAACAACAACCTCGGCACAAAAAAAACAATATACGATTCTCAAGACGAAGCGACGAACTGTTTTACGCGCGGACTTTCCCGAAGCGTCCGCTACAAGCTCTACGGTCCCGAATGGTACAACTCATACAACACCGCCGCCCCCTACGGTCAGAACGACGGCGCGCTCTGGCAAGGCAAAGGCTACAACACGAGCCTCACGGCAGGCGCGCGGCTTGAGGCATACGGATTCGAGCTTACGGTAAAGCCCAGCTTGAGTTTTTCACAGAATAAGAGTTTTGCCTACATACAGCCAAATTACAGCGGCGAGGCCTATGCGGGCAAGGCAGATACGTACGGCTATTATGGAGTTGCGGGTATCGATGCCCCGCAACGGTTCGGAGATTCTCCATTCTGGACATACGACTGGGGCGACACGGAAGCGCGCTGGTCATGGCACACATTCACGGTTGGTTTTGGCACACAGTCAATCTGGCTTGGACCTGCCCAGCTCAATCCGATTATTCACTCAAACAACGCCGCAAGCTATCCCAAATTTGACCTCGGGCTTCGGAAAACGCAGCTGACTATGCCTTATTTTGGCTGGAATCTTGGTTACATAGAGGCACGTGCATGGTGGGGCAAACTCACTGAAAGCGATTGGTTTGACAACGATGATTCAAACGACGCCAATCTGATTACAGGGCTTGGCGTGTACTATCAGCTGCCATTTTTTAAAGAATTTACAATCGGGCTGAACAGAACGATGCTCAGTAAGTGGGATGATAAGAACTCATATACGCTGTTTAAAATATATAATCCTCGCCTGTCGTCAGGGAACTCTGGGGGAAAAGATACCAGCGACCAGCGTATTTCTTTCACTTTCGATTATAAACTGCCCAAAGTCGGATTTGAGGTGTATTTAGAGTGGGCACGAAATGATTACAGTCCAAATATAAATTATTACATTCGCTATCCGTTTCATACAGAAGGTTGGACGTTCGGTTCTCGAAAAGCGCTCTCGTTGCCAGGTGGATTAAAAGGTATTTTACAACTAGAACTGACATTTCTTGAGTGTAGCGCTGATTATGATCGTCTTATCCCGTGGTACACAACATTTTATGCGCACCATTATATCACACAAGGCTATACAAATGGTGGACAATGGCTTGGAGCGGGAATTGGCACAGGTGGAAACAGTCAATATCTTGGCTTTAGCGTGTATCATAAAAAAGGTTCGGTGACACTATTCACGCAGCGCAGAAATCCCGATTTAGATTATACCATGTATATTGATGCAAAACGGGACTCAGAAAATGGAACTTCTGATGCACAAAAAAACATACGAGCAGTACTAGCTGCAGGATTAAGGAGTAATTTTTTTCTCACAAACGATTTCCGCTTGGATTCTGGAATCGTTTTGGAAGGCGAGCACAATCCTTTAAACGTTTCCGATGATGGAAATTCAGATATTCGCTATAATGTTTGTGTTTCTTTCGGCTTGTGTTATCGTTTTTAATGCTGACGTAATAAGAATTTTTATTTATAATATACGAGTCATGAGAGACTTATGTTTTTGGGAAGAATACTAGACTATACATATATTCATTTAAATCGTTATTCTCGCTTTTTTAAAAAAATTCGCTATGAGAAATTTAAGAATGAAACCGTGCGCTTTGTAGAAGAATCTGATTTTCAGTATGGAATTTGTAATGAGCCGCGCGAAAAAAAAATCATCATCTCTTTAACGACATATCCGGCTCGTTTTGATACATTGAGGCTTTGCTTAAAAAGCCTGTTGCTTCAAACGGTTAAACCAAACAAAATTATTATATACCTCGGTGATGATTGTAAAAATTCTCCGCTTACGGAATTAGAATTTTTTAAACAATACGGAATAGATATTGTAATTAAAGATGAAGACTTAAAGTCACATAAGAAATATTTTTACGCAATGCAAGAATATCCCAATGACATTATAATTACTGTTGATGATGATTCCATTTATCCAGCTAATTTGGTTGAAAATCTTCTAAACGCTCATGAAAAAAATGCTGATTGTGTTGTTGCAAATCGTGTTCACAAAATAATGCGAAAACTTGATGGTTCATTACATTCATATAATGATTGGTTAAACAATTACATGGGAGCGACTCAGCCATCATATAATTTGATTGCAACAGGGTGTGGCGGTGTTTTGTATCCTCCTCACTGTCTCGATGAGAGGGCGTTTGATAAGGAAAAGATTATACAGTTTTGTCTTACAGCTGATGATATTTGGCTTAAATTCATGGAAACTCTTCATGGAACGAAAGTTGTTTGGGCAAAGAATTCTTGCCCAGAGCCTTATACAATACAAAATTCAAAATCAACACCATTATACCTAGAAAACGTAGGAAAGTTTAAAAACAATATGTATATCGAAAGACTAAAAAATTTATATACCATTGAAATTGATAATCGATTTAATGCGTGAACTTACGAAGAAAACATAACCGCACAGCAACAAAAAGTATCCATGCGATGAACGTTATCAAGCTTCCGGCGAGAAAAAGTGGTGTATGATATTCTAGGACTATGGTATGCTCTCCTTCATCTAAATACATTCCGGTCAAAAAAACATTTGTCCTGTAAAGTGGAGTTTTTTTACCATCTACAAAAGCTGTCCAACCATCTGAATACGGAATCGAAAGGCACAGAAGTCTTGGTTCTGTCAGTTTAGCAGATGCCGTTACATGATTTTTGTCAAAATGAATAGTATCCAACTGAGTTTCGGTCAAATCAGCTATAAGATTATCACGCTCAGACAGAGAAAGTGCATAGACATTTATATCTGAAAATTTATACGTTCCTTTTTGAGGAAAAGACAACGTAAAGCTATTGATTTCATTTTCTGAATAGCCAGAGCAAAGTAAAAAATCATGTCCGACATGTTTATACATCGATTTAATTTCAAAAGCTTTTTCCGAACTATTCTTTGTTTTGTATTGTACTGTCACTTTTTCAGAGGGATCGGTTAAAAAAAACAAATCGGTAAACTCAAGGTACACTTCAGAATCCTTCTGAGAATTAAAATGTATCCTTGCAACCGCACCTTCTTTCGAGACAGTAATTTTTTTATCAGAGAATTCTATTCCCTCTGCTGTCTCGATTTCAAAGTTTAGATTTTTAATGCTACTAAAATCAAGCGTATTCTGTTTTTCAACTGGTGTCTGCATGCCGTTGTCTTGTACTACAGCGGCATGCATAAGAGCGACTTGTTTTTCAAGCGCAGAAAACTCAGAAAAAGCAGAACCGTCTATCACTGTTTTATACGTATATCCAAACGGTAACGTTTTTTCCCGCTCATATACGTTATATAAATTCTTCCCCACGTTTTTTTTCCCTAAAAAAATCGTATCGTAAGGAGTATAACTAGTTTCTGAATCAGGCAGTATGATATACTTTTCACAAAATAAATCTTGTAAATAAGTTCGCCGATTAAAGCCGTCCAATAAGAGTGGTGTTCCCGTACACAGTTCAAAATCATTATAGGACTCTGACAAATATCCTGAATTCTGCGACCAATAGTACGATGTTCCATGCATACCATAAACGGAAGGTAAATTAAGATACAGTTTTTCCTCTTCTTCGTACCGATAAAAATCACTTGTATTCGTGAGTTTTGAAATCATCTTATCAGTAGAATTTTCAAGCATTCGCGTGCCTTCATGAATCGGATAAAAATCATCTAAATAATCAAGTGTGTAGGAAGAATACTTTACAAAACTATTTATAGCGACAGAAAAAACACATAAGGGAAGCACGGTTAATCTCAGTAAATTTCTTTTATAACGATAAAACACATAGAAAACAAGAGAAGAAATGAACAGCATGCCATAACTTGCCAAAAAGTGGCTTCGAATCTTTTCAAAAACAAAACCAAGAACAACAAAAACACTGGAAATCGAAATGCCTGTTATAAAAGAAATCAATAACGCTCGTTTAGGAACAACTTCAATGTTCTCAAGCACACAGACAAAACTGATTGAAATGACAAATGAAATCGCAAAACACCATCTGTTTGTGACATAGTTGAAGCCATTCATCATGTGCCCGAAAAAAGGGAATGAAATGAAGAGCGCACAGATGAGAAGAAATATTTTTATTTCACGAGTTTTTTTATGTTGCCAAAACGAAAGCATAATTAGCGACAAAAATACCGGTGCAGCAAACCCTAGCTCTGTATATGAAAATGCCTGCATAGGCGTAACAAGCGAAAGAAAAAGTTTTATATATACAAATGGTTTATAAAATACCGGAACTGGTTCAGAAAATGAATTTCGAGAAGATGTCAAAAATCCTGCGACATTTGGAAAAAATATCAGCGCAGACATGCAAATCGCAAGAATGTAGCATGCAGCTGTCGAGAAAAAAAGTCTGGAAAAAGAAAGAAGCGATTTTTCTTTTGTAATAAAAAAATATCGTATCAGTGCGTAAATAAAAACAAGGATAGTGAGGACATAAAAGAAATAAAAACTGGCGCAACATGCAAAAAATGACGAAAGAATGAAGCAGACAGGGCTTTTTCGCTCAAAAATAAAATCAATTCCCAGACACATAAGCGGAAGATAAATCATGGGATTTATGAAAAAAGGATGCCGAGGAGCACAATAAAATGAAAAGCCACAGAAAACATACACAACAACACCGCAAAGAATAGAATACGAAGAGAATTGGTGATGCCGACAATATACGATAAAAGTAATGCCGCTTACATATAAGCGTAAAAAAATGAGAACGTTATATAAAATCTCCGTATGCCTTACAGGAACGAAGACAGAAAATAAATTCAATACATCACCGAGACCGTAATAATGCAAAGTGGTTATTACATCAGCTCCCAAGCCTAAGGAAAAATCCCATTGCGGAATAATGAATTTTCCTGTCGTACATACTGTCTTTATGATTTCACGGATATACTTGCCAATATACGCAAGCGCAGTCAGATGCTGAATAAGACCGTCAGTACGCAGGAAAGCTTTATTTTGGAGAAAAAAGTCAAGAAAACAAACGAATACACAAACAAAAAACAAAATTGTGTATTTAAAAAGAAAAAGCTCAAAAAGTGTTTTTTTGCGAATTGTATTGCCTGACATGGAATTAAATCTATAGAAAAAAGCGAAATATTGCAATTACGTGAAAACTCATGATAAAATAATCAAAACCTATGAAAGCATTTAATGATAGTGAATTTTTACTTAAAATCATAAAATTCACATTCTGGGGCATTCTTACAACAGCCTTGAATGTTGCGCTCTATTATATTTTCCGCTATATAAAAATTCCTGTCTCAGTTTCTACGATTCTTGCATGGTTTCTATGCGTTCTATTCGCTTTCGTAACTAATAAGCGGTATGTATTCAAAGCGACTGATTACACAAAGCAGCAGATTGTCAGGGAAGTCATTTTGTTCTATGGCTCAAGGCTGTTTTCCGGGCTTATGGACGTTGCCTTGATGGTTCTTATGGTAAACATTCTGAAATGGAACGAAATTCTTTCTAAAATAATTGATGAGCTTCTTGTAAGCGGATTTAATTTCGTCTTCAGTTTTTTGGTGATTTTCAGGCAGAAAAAATCATCCGAGGAGATTTCAGAAAATGGAAAATAAAAAAATAATTTCTCTTATCGTACCGTGCTACAACGAAGAGACTAACGTCGTTCCATTTTATGAGGAAATAGTGCGTGTCATGCAGAACATAGAAGGAGCGGACTTTGAGATTGTTTTTGTTGATGACGGCTCAAAAGACAACACGTTCCAAGAAATTCAAAAATTAAACGCAAAAGACAGCCGTGTGCGCTGTATTTCCTTCAGCCGTAATTTTGGAAAGGAGGCAGCGCTTTTCAGCGGAATCCGTTCAGTAACAGGCGACTGTGCCGTAATTTTGGATGCAGACTTGCAGCATCCTCCGGCAGTAATTGCAGAGATGTACAAAAAATGGGCAGAGGAAGGCTATGAGGTAATCGAAGGCATAAAAACCGACAGAGGAAAGGAATCTCTTGTTCATAAGCTGTTCACCAAGATTTTTTACGGAATGATTAGCCGTGCCGTAGGAATGGATATGGCAAATTCAAGCGACTACAAGTTGCTCGACAAAAAAGTAATCGCAGAGCTTGCTGCCCTAAAAGAGCGGAACACATTCTTCAGGGCTTTATCGTTTTGGGTGGGCTTCAAAAAAACAACCGTCTATTATGAGGTTCAGAACAGGCAATCTGGTGTTTCAAAATGGTCTACGAAATCCTTGATACGCTATGCCATCAATAACGTAATATGCTTCAGCAATACTCCGCTCAATATCATAACAGGAGTTGGCATTGCTTTTGTTCTTATTGCACTGGGGGTTGCTGTAGATGCAATCATTTCTTTTATACGCGGAACTGCGGCAAGCGGATTCCCTACCCTCACATTTCTTTTGATTCTTGGAATCGGCGGCATCATGATAAGTTTAGGCATAATCGGTATATACATTGGTCAGATTTACGATGAGATAAAAGGGCGACCTCAGTACATTGTTGGTAAAAAACTATGACAGATTTGATTGACATTCATGCAGACGATTACGGGCTTTCAGCGGCTTCCGACAAAACAATCCTTGAGCTCTTAGAAGCCAACAAGCTCACTAGCATCAGCTTTATGACGAATCTTTCGCGATTTGAAAATGCAGTAAAGGATTTTCAAACCGTTCAGCAAAAGCGAAGTTCTCCGGCATTGGTTTCTGTTCACCTGAATTTTGTTGAAGGGCATTGTGCCGCTCCCGTAGAATGCGTGCCTGACTTAATTGATAAAAACGGATATTTTACAGTTACTTGGGAAAAGCTGTTTTTATGGAACTATAATCCGTTAATGCGAAACAAAATCAGAAAGCAGCTTTCTGCAGAAATCACCGCACAGACTGAACGCCTTGTTGCAAGCGGCATTGCAGACAAAAATGCGCTCCGGTTTGACAGCCACATGCACACGCACATGATTCCCCTTGTTTTTGATGCTCTGAAGGATTCTGTAAAAACGAATCAGTACAAGGTATCTTTCATTAGAAATACGCAGGATCCTTTGTCCTATTATGCAGGATTTTTTTCATTGTACAAAACGTACAGTCCTATAAATGCAGTAAAATGCATGATCCTTAATTTTTATTCATGTGTAAAAATTCGCTCATCCCTAAAAAAAATGAGCATATCGCCTTCCCTGCTCTGTGGTGTTTTTTTCAGCGGAAAGATGAACGCAGAGCGGCTTGAAAAAGTTCTTCCAGTCTTTATAAAAAACGCACAGAATCAAAAACGCGGTCTTGAAGTTCTGTTCCACCCATGTTTAATGGCAAAAGACGAGCTTACCGAGGAATTCAACAAGCCTGACATAAATGAATTTCATATTTCTGAGAACAGAATTATCGAATATAAAACGTGCAAGGAATTAATACTATCATGGACATAAACAAAGCTGAGACTTCAATAAAAAAAGCGTCACTCATAAACGCTGGCTCAAAATATGTGAACATTTTTCTTGGCATTTTATTCTCTGCCATTTTAGCCAGAATTCTCACCCCAAATGATTACGGCATCGTTGCAATCGTAACGGTGTTCACAACTTTTTTTACCGTCCTTTCCAATTGCGGTTTGCAGCTTGCGGTCATTCAGAACAAGGACTTTGAGCAAAAGGATATCAATACCCTTTTCACATTTTCCCTTTATTTTGGTCTTATACTTGCCGGTTTATTCTCTCTTTCTTCAATTTGGATAAGCAGATTTTATGGCGACAGCGTTTATATTCCGATATGCCTTATTTTGTCAATCTCAGTTTTTTTTAACACGATAAATGCCGTACCGGACGGACTTTTACGCAAAGACAAAAAATTTGTCCTCATAGCCCTGCGCCTCATAATAGTCTCATTCTTGACATACGGAGTAACGATTATCCTTGCTCTCCTCAACTTCAAATTCTATGCGCTGGTATTTCAGTCGGTTGTAAGCAGCCTTCTGATTTTTCTTTGGAATTTAAAGAATGTAAAGGTTGGATTTGTAAAAAAAATCGACTGGAACGTAATAAAGAAAATCAAAGGCTACAGCGGCTATAATTTTCTATTCAACTTTGTAAACTATTTTTCAAGAAACCTCGATAAAATGCTCATTGGAAAAGTTCTCGGAAACGAAGAACTTGCGCAGTACAACAAGGCATATCATTTTATGCTCTACCCTGTTCAGAATCTCACGAACATAATTTCACCCGTGCTCCACCCCATTCTTTCTGACTACCAGGACGACAAAGCCTATATTTACGAACGATACATGAAGGTCGTAAAACTGCTTTCGCTTATAGGAGTTTTTGTAACAGCTTTCTGCTTCTGCGCATCCAGAGAAATAATCCTCTTGCTTTATGGACGACAATGGGAAATTGCAGTCGATTGTTTTAAATATATGAGTCTTGCCATCTGGGTTCAGATGATTGGAGGAACGAGCGGCGCACTGTTTGCTGCACTTGGCGATACAAAGCGGCATTTCTACATTTCAATCATAAACACCGCGCTTTCCATAATCGCCATCGCAATCGGTATCTATCAGAAAGATATTGTAAGAGTCTCAATCTATAACTCTATTGCCTTGATAATACATTTTTTTATTTCATTCATACCGCTCATAAAACAAAGCATGAATCAATCCTTTTCTTTGTTTATCAAAGCGTTATTGCCCGATGTTTTCATAATGGCGATATTATTCGTGCTTTCTTTTTTTATAAACAAACTGATTCCTATAGAAAATCTAATTCTTGCGTTTTTTGTAAAGGGAATTATTATGGGGCTTGTCTATTTTATTCTGCTTCTCATGCTCAGACAGCAAAAACACCTTGCCCTTATTCTTCCTCAAAAAATCAGAAGCAAGTTCTCAAGCCTTCACTAAGATTTTCTTTGACTGATTGAAAACCGTATCATAAAGGAATGCAATGAACAGCGTTATAAAAAGCGTGATGAGAAAGAATGCATACTTATTTTGAACTAATCTTGATAATACTCATAATTATACGGTCTTGTGTAAAAGACGTAATCGGGCTGGAACGCTTTTAAATCAAACCACGCGTTATTACAAAATGCATTTATTACAGCCTCGCCATATAAATCAAAAAGATATGAGTAGGATGGATTCTCGCACTCAGAGCATGCACCATCAGTTATATGCGGTTGAGCGAGGATATACGCGGAATAGTTCCCGTTTTTTTGCATATATTCAAAGACCGATTTTAAAGAATTCCAGCTAGACGGAAAATATACGATAAAAACGACCTTTATTTTTTTATCAGATTTTTTTAGCCTTTCTTTAGTGATAGAGGAATTGAAGAAAAAAAACTTGGCAGACCAAAGGGACGTAAATCCAATTATTATAAATTAACAGACAAATCCGATTTTATTGAACAAGAGCGAAAACTTGGAAAAAGCAAGTCTATGATTTCTAAAGAGCTTAAAGTTTCTTGGAAAACATTAGATTCTTTTATGCGCAAAAACAATATTCTTTGAGATTGTCTTTTTACAAATCTTAGGTTATTATTTTTTTTTCAATAGCGTAGTAAAAAAAAACGAACGTTTTTTTTACTACGCTATAAGAGACTTGTTTATATGATAATCACCCAAACCCCGTTCCGCATGAGCTTTTTTGGCGGCGGAACAGACTTTAACGGCTTTTTTAATGAGCATGGCGGAGCTGTACTCAGCACCACATTCGACAAATATGCTTACGTAACAGTGCGCCATCTGCCGCCTTTCTTTGATTACAAAACACACCTTACTTACTCTAAGGAAGAAAAGGTTAATTCCAATTCAGAAATCGTGCATCCGGCAATACACAACGCGATGGAATGGCTTGACATGCACGAAATCCGTATGACCTACGAGGCAGATCTTCCTGCCCGCTCAGGACTCGGAACTTCTTCTTCTTTTGCCGTAGGTATGCTTTCTGCGTTTTACGCGCTTAAAGGACAGTATGCCGACAAGCGGAAGCTTGCCGACGATGCGATTTACCTTGAACGAGAGCTTTGCAAGGAAGCCGGCGGCATCCAGGATCAGATTGCGGCCTCTTTCGGCGGGTTCAACAGAATCAACTTTTCACGCGACGGCTACAGCGTAAATCCTGTGATTATTTCGCCGGAGCGCAAAAAGGAGCTGAACGACCACCTCATGCTGTTCTTTACAGGCTTTTCAAGATTCAGCTCGGACATTCAGAAGGGAACTGAAAAATCAATGAAAGATAAGACTCAGCAGCTTATTGAGATGTATCACCTTGTTGACGATGCAGAGAAAATCCTTACAGACAAGAATACGCCGCTTGACGAATTCGGAAAACTTCTGGATTACACATGGAAGCTCAAACGAGGCATTTCTTCCGGTATTTCTACAGGCTCAATCGACGAGCAGTACGACAAGGCAATGAAGACCGGAGCGCTCGGCGGAAAGCTGCTCGGAGCAGGTGGCGGGGGATTCCTTTTGTTCTACGTTCCTACAGAAAAACAGGACGCAGTTAAAAAGGCACTTGAAGGCCAGATGTATGTTCCGTTCAAGTTTGAGAACGAAGGAACAAAAATCATCTATTACGGGCCAGAAGAATACACAAAATAAAAGATTGTCTGGCTTGCCCCGACAATAACAAAGCGAGGATATTATGAAATACATAGACCAGTTGATTGAACGCTACCCAAGCCTTAGCGTTTGCAAAAAAGATATTGAGGATGCCGCAAAGGCATTGATTGAATCTTTCAAGAGCGGCGGAAAGCTTTTAGTCGCAGGAAACGGCGGATCATGCGCGGACAGCGACCATATCACAGGGGAACTTCTGAAATCTTTCTGCAAAAAGCGCACTCCGTCAGAAGATTTCATCAATCAGATTAAAGCAATCGATGCAGATACTGGAGCTTACCTTGCAGACAAGCTTCAAGGCTCACTTCCTGCAATCGCCCTTACAAACAATACTGCCCTTATGACAGCAAGCTTGAACGACGTAGACGGAAACGTTATGTTCGCCCAGCAGGTAAACGGCTACGGCGTAAAAGGCGACGTATTCTTAGGAATCTCTACATCAGGAAACTCCAAAGACATAGTTTACCCTACAGTTGTTGCAAAGGCAAAAGGACTTAAGACTATCGCACTCACAGGAAAGAACGGCGGTAAGCTAAAAGGACTTGCAGACATCTGCATTGTAGTTCCACAGAACGAAACCTTTATGATTCAGGAACTCCACCTTCCTGTTTACCATGCCCTCTGTCTTGAAATTGAAGAAGCATTCTGGGCTGAATAATTTTAGGAAAAGATATGAAAGTAATAATAATGGCTGGAGGCATGGGAACGCGCATTCAGAGCGTTCGTGCCGATGTTCCAAAGCCGATGATAGAAATCTGCGGAAAACCAATCCTCGCGTATCAGATTGAAAACCTCAAAGCCTGCGGTCTTACAGACATCACAATAGGTGTCGGACATCTGGGACACGTAATCAAGGAATACTTTGGAAACGGCTCTAACTTCGGCGTAAATATTTCTTATTTTACCGAGGACAGACCGCTTGGTACTGCAGGGGCACTTTTCAAGATGCTTGACGGAAAAGCCTGCGATGAGATTCAGACAAAAACAGTAATTGATGATGACTTTCTTCTCTTGTGCGGCGACGTAATTTTTGACATCGACTTCAACCGTTTTATTGCTTTCCACCGCGAGCACAAAGCATGGGCAAGCCTTATGGCTCACCCCAACGGCCATCCGTATGACTCATCTCTTTTAGTAACGGAAACTCTTCCGCCAGAGGAAAAAGGCGGGCTTCCCGTAAATACTCACCGCGTTATCAAATGGATGGCAAAAGAAGACGAGCGACTTTACTACAAAAACCTTGTGAACGCAGGACTTCAGATAATCTCGCCGGAGCTTTTGCGCGAAGCAATGAAAAACTTCGTACCGCGCCACCCCGAAACTCCAGACAAAATCGACCTTGACCGCGACGTGCTAAAGCCGAACATCAAAAGCGGAAAGATTTTTGCCTATGAGACCCCCGAATACATCAAGGACATGGGAACTCCGGACCGCTATTATGAAACCGAAGCCGACATCAAAAGCGGAAAGGTTCATGCACGTAACCTAAGCCAGAAACAGAAGGCTGTCTTCCTAGACCGCGACGGAACGATAAACAAAAACGTCGGATTCGTAACAGAGCCAGAACAGTTTGAGCTTATCACAGGGGCGGCAGAGGCAATCAAGAAAATTAATAAGTCCGGCTACCTTGCGATTGTCGTAACAAACCAGCCTGTAATCGCACGCGGCGACTGCACTTTTGAGGAGCTTTCACTTATCCATGCAAAAATGGAAACTGAGCTTGGAAAAGAAGGCGCATTTATTGACGGTTTGTATTTCTGCCCTCATCATACAGACAAGGGATTTCCAGGAGAACGTCCGGAATATAAATGCGACTGCGGCTGCCGTAAGCCAAAAGCAGGACTTTTCGTACAGGCTGCAAAAGATTTCAATATCGACCTTTCCCAAAGCTATATGATTGGCGACGGTGAGAATGATGTAAAGGCGGGAAATGATGCTGGATGTAAAAAATCATTTTTACTTTCAAGCAATAACAATTTGGGCTCTCTAATCCAGAAAATTTTAACCTTTTCTAACGAGGAAAACAAATGAAAATATATTACCCATATGATAATCCTGAAAAAGTTGATACGCCTTACGTAAGATCACTCACACAAAACATACCAAATTTGGATGCGAATGTAGAATTTTATTGGGGGCTTTCTGACTTTTGGAATGATAAATGCCTTGACTATGACATAATCCACATTATGTTTCCCCACTTTCTTGTAATGGGTCGACGACATTCTTCAAAGGATTTGGAGCAGAGACTAAATTTTCTTAAAAGTAATGGAAAGATTATAGTCTCAACATGCCACAATTTTGTGCCTCATTATAAAAAACAAAAAAAACAGACTCAAGCCTATGAGCTTGTATATAAATACAGCGATGAGATTTATCACCTTGAGGAATACAGTAAGACAGTATTTGAGAAAAAATATCCTGACATTCCTCAAAAATTACTTTATCACCCTATCTATACGAACGCATATATGACTTCATCGCTTCCGAGCCGTAATGAGGCAAAAGAAAAACTCGGGCTTGACAGAGATAAAAAGTATATACTCTGCTTCGGAGCTTTTCGCGACAATGAAGAGCGGCTACTCATATTGGGCATTTACGATTGGCTTGTAAAAAATGACTTGTATGTACTGGCACCGTCGTTCTTTAGGGTAAAAAAGACACGCAATAAAATTGCATACCTTTACAATTTGTTAAAATTCCGTAGTTTAAAGAAAAAGTTTCCGCATATCATTTTTTCTAACAGCAGAGTACCAGAAAATGACGTTCCCCTTTATGCGCAAGCCTGCGATATTGGGTTGATACAACGCATTCATATACTCAACTCGGGAAATGTTTTCTTATATTCACTTTTTGGAAAAATATTCGTAGCCCCTGATGAAGGAAACGTTGGTGTGATTTGCAAAAAGACAGGAATGCCGAGTTTTGATGCAAAAGATAGAAATTCTTTGATAAAAGCAATTTCAGAAGCCTTAAAACTGAGCGAAAACAATGCAGGCGAAGCTTTAAAAAACTATGCCATTAAAAACTGGAGCTTAGAAGCATTTTATACAAAGCAGTGGGAATATTACAAGGAAATAGTAGACAAACACTGATTTCAAAGAAAACAGGACACTGGGGCAATTGATAAAAAAACAATGCCATATTAGAATAAAACGCATAATGAACATTTTCGCAATCATGCTTGTTAAAGATGAAGCCGACATTGTGGCATCCGTTATACAATCGCTTGCTGAACAGTAACTTTTATATGGAATTAGAACTTTACCAAAAAGACAATAAAGTCTGTACTTTGTGTCTTAATGAAAACTATGAAATTCTCAGCATAACGCAAGTGTTTGATTCAAACAGAATGCCTACAGGTACTTTTAAATCTGAATATCAGACGATTTCTGCAGAAACAGATTTTCATAAATTCAAGGTATGGTGGAAGTCCCGCTTTATACCTTCGGACAGAAAATATCTGAAAAAAGCACTTGAATTGTTACGCCTTGCTTCTGTTGATGAGCTTGTATCTAAAACGCATTGTGCAAGCCTTAATGACCAGTACTGGACAAAACAGACAGAAGATAATTCAACATGGAGCGATATAAATTTCTTCACAAATGAGTTTGATGATTCTGTAGGTCTTGTATTACTTCTGAATAGAGAAAAGAACTTTTCCGAAAAAAGCTATAACAATCCGGATTTTACGACGGACGGAGCATTGCCAAAAAGATGGATAATCGAAGGTGGAAAACGATATCTAATAAAAGGAACAGAATCTGCGTTCATGCAGGAGCCGTTCAATGAATATCTCGCCCATATTTTATGCACAACTCTCGGAATACATAATGTTTCATATCAGGTTTTGCAGACAAAAAACAATGAGGGCGAAACAGAATACCTCTCAAAATGCGAGAACTTTGTTACAGAAAACACGGAGTTTGTTCCAGCTTATTTTATAAAAGAAACAGTAAAGAAAACAAACAACGAATCAGACTATCAGCATTTTCTAAGATGTTGCGATGCACTTGGAGCAAAAAATATAGAACCTGATTTAACCAGAATGCTTTTTGCAGACTTTATAATGGCAAACACAGACCGACATTATAGAAACTTCGGGCTTATCCGCAAAACAGATACACTTGAATGGATAGGTCTTGCACCTGTTTTTGATACCGAGCGTTCCATGTTTCTTACAAAAATGATGCCTAAGCAAGACTATGAAGCCATAAACATTGAAGCTAAACCATTTAAAGACAACCAAGCCGAGCAATTTAATCTATTGAAGAAAGAATATCTTACTAATTTACCGCTAGAAAAAGCATCGGACACAGTACCGCTATTTTCATCAATTTTAGAGCTCAATGAACTCATACCATCAGAAAGACGCATTGCATTATGCAAAACTCTTGAAGCAAGAATATCAGAAGCCGTATCTCTCGTAAAAGAAGACAGAAAAATAAAAATCACAAAATCAAGACAGCAACGTGAACTTGACAGGCTGAATACGCTTAATTCTCTGGTAGTTCTGTGCTAAAATATTGTTTATAAAGAGGCCGCATAATGAACATTTTCGCAATCATGCTTGTTAAAGATGAAGCCGACATTGTGGCTTCCGTTTTAAAAGACGCTGAAACGTGGGCAGATAAAATCTTTGTGCTTGATAACGGAAGCACAGACGGCACTTGGGAAATAATACAATCGCTTGCAGACGACAAAATCATTCCGTGGAAGCAATATTTCGGTCCATACCACAATGGACTTCGCGCAGATGTATACAATGAATTCAAGCATCTTTCAAAGCCCGGCGACTGGTGGTGCTTTAAACTAGATGCAGATGAGTTTTATGCAGAAAACCCAAGAACTTTTCTTGAAAAACAGAGAAAATCCACAGGGCTTGTGGCAAAAAAATCACTTGACTACTATCTGACAGAAGAGGATATTCACGAGTACAATTTTTCTGGAAATTTTGAGCAGGACAAAAACCATATAAAATACCTTAAAAGCACCTGTTGGTCAGAACCTCGTTTTTTTAAAGAAAAGAAAAACATAAAATGGGTTTCAGAACCAAATGCCCACTACCCTTCAAACTGCGGGAAGTTATCAAATCAGACAATTCTTGTTAAGCACTATCAGTTCCGCTCACCTCAGCAAATGCAAAAGCGTTTGGATGTACGAAATGCCACTGAAATGAAAAAAAATGGTCTTGCTTTTCGACATGTAAAAGAGCAGAAGTGGCAGGAATTGCTGAAAAAGCGAGCTGATATGGTTTTCGATGACGGAAGATTAGAAACATATATGAATCTCCCATTTCGCAATACGCTCTCAGAAAATTGGCTGAAAAAACTGTTGAGAAAAATAAAAAGCCGTTTTGTTTTGATGTAGTAAGAAGATTTTTAATACTTTTATTGAAGAATTTATTTTTAGGTGTTATATTAATTATTGATGTTTGTTGATAAATCAATCCACTTGGACACGATACGACTGCCTCAGATGTTGCAGGAAGATTTTTCTGCATTGGAGCAATTCTATGACAACGATGATTGGTTTAATTTTGGCATTACCATAGAGAACAGCGTCCCCTCCATAAAAGCGTTCTATGCAAATGGCTCAATTGACTCTGAGACGTTCAAGTTAATCAGACAAAAGTTTGGGATTGTATAGCAATATGAATTCTAACAGTCTAATTTCCGTAATAATTCCAACATACAACAGAGGCTCTCTCATACTGGATTCCTTAAATTCTGTGATTAGGCAGACCTACAAAAATCTTGAAATAATAATCGTTGATGACTGCTCCACAGACAACACAGAGGAAATCATACGGAATGCTGGGGACAATCGAATAATATACCACAAGCTTTTAAAGAATTCTGGCGCTTGTACTGCACGCAACAAGGGAATAGAGCTTGCGAACGGTGAATACATCGCTTTTAATGACAGTGATGACATCTGGCATGAGAATAAGCTTGAAAAGCAAATCGATTTTCTCCTAAAAAAAAATGCAGATGTAGTTACCTGCAAAATGGATGTCTATGATGAAAGCAAAAACTTCATGTATTCTTTTCCAAATCTTGGCTCAGATACAGAACTCACAACAGAAGGGCTTTTAAAATACAACGCAACAAGCACGCAGCTTCTTTTTGGAAAAGCAGAATGCTTTAAAACCGTGCAATTCGACAAAGATATGCCGCGTTTTCAGGACTGGGAAGAATGCCTCAGACTTTCAGAAAAGTTCAAGGTTGTATTCCAGAACGAAATTCTTGTAGACACCTACCAGCAAAAAGACAGCATAACAAAAAATCCACAAAAGGGATTAGCTGGCATGGAACTACTTTTTTCAAAATACAAAGACAAGATTTTTTCTGACAAGCACATTACAGAAAGTTTTTTCAAAAAGATGTCAGCATTTTCTTGTCTGTGCGGAAAAGAGCCACTAACAGAAATGACATATATAAAAAATGCAAATCCAACTTTGAAAAATAAAGTACGCTACGTTCTTGCCAAAATTGGATTATATAAAATTCTGTTCATGATTTTGCAACATATGTAGTTGTAATTATTTAAAACAACACACACTTTTCACCATAATTTTTAAGAAAAGTGTGTGCAATAACATCATTAGATTTATTTTTTATAATACCCCTTGTACCAGGCAGCAAATTTCGCGAGTCCTTCCGAAAGCGGCGTGGCGGGCTTAAAGCCGAAGTCCTTCTGCAAGTCGGTGACATCGGCGAAAGTCTGGTACACATCGCCCGCCTGCATGGGAAGCAGTTCTTTTTTGGCAGGCTCGGTAATGATTCCTTCATTCAAAAGGCATTTTTCGAGTGTTTCAACGAAGTACATGAGGCTTTCGGGCTGATTGTTCCCGATGTTGTAGACTTTGTAGGGCGCTCCGTCCTCAGTTTCGCCAGGGGATTTTTTCATTACATTCACGATTCCCGTTACGATGTCGTCGATGTAGGTAAAATCGCGCTTCATGTCGCCCATGTTGTAAATCTGAATCGGCTCGCCCTTCACCAGTTTGTTCGTGAATTTGAAGTATGCCATGTCAGGCCGCCCCATCGGTCCGTACACCGTAAAAAAGCGCAAGCCCGTGCAGGGAATTTTATACAATTTTGCGTAGGCATGGGCGAACAGCTCGTTTGATTTTTTGGTCGCCGCATAGAGCGAGACGGGATTGTCAACTTTGTCATCTGTTGAATACGGAACTTTTTTGTTCGTGCCGTACACGCTCGAAGATGAAGCATAGACCAAATGCTCCACGGGATAGTGGCGGCAGAGTTCCAGAATCGTGTAAAAGCCGAGCATGTTTGAGTGAATGTAGGCATCGGGATTGTCGATTGAGTAGCGAACGCCCGCTTGGGCGGCAAGATTTACCACCACGGAAGGCTTTTCTTCGGCAAAGATTTTTTCCATTGCAGTGCGGTCGGCAATGTCAGCCTTTATGAACACAAATCGTTCGCCAAAGGCAGAAAGCATTTTGAGCCGCTCGTCTTTGAGCGAGACATCGTAATAGTCAGTGATGCAGTCAACGCCGATAACGCGCGTCGTTTTCGTTTCTTCAAGAATCCGCTTAGAAAGGTAGCTTCCAATAAAGCCAGCCGCACCGGTGACGAGCACGGTTTTGTTCTCAATATCAATATTACTCATAAAAAATAGTATATCACAAAAATCAGTTTTTTCCACAAAAAACAAACTTTCCATTTTCAGTTTTCAATTTACATCTTGTGAATTACATAAATTACGAGTAAAATAGATTATCATTTTTAGAGGAATATATGAAAATTGCAGTCGCAGGAACCGGGTATGTCGGTCTTTCAAACGCCATTCTTTTGGCACAGCACAATGAAGTCTACGCAGTAGACATCGTTCAAGAAAAAGTTGATTTAATCAACAGCAAAAAATCCCCCATCGTTGACAAGGAAATCGAAGAATATCTTGCCACAAAAAAACTGAACCTCACGGCAACCACCGAGGCAGAAAAAGCCTACAAGAACGCGGATTTTATCATCATCTCCACGCCCACAAACTACGACCCAGAAAAAAACTATTTCGATACTTCAAGCGTTGAGGCGGTCGTTGAACTCGTCAAAAAATCAGGAAGCCACGCAACGGTCATCGTAAAATCAACCGTTCCCGTCGGCTACACCGAAAAACTCCGCGCCGAGTCGGGCTACCAAAATATGCTCTTCTCCCCCGAATTCTTGCGAGAAGGCCACGCGCTCTACGACAACCTCTATCCGAGCCGAATCGTCGTGAGCTATCCGAAAGACGCGCCCGCGCTCAAATCAAAGGCAGAAGAATTCGCCGCGCTCTTAAAGGAAGGCGCAATCAAAACAGACATCGAAACGCTCTTCCCGAACTGCACCGAAGCCGAGGCAATCAAGCTCTTCGCGAACACCTATCTCGCGCTCCGCGTCGCCTTCTTCAACGAACTTGACACCTATGCCGAAGTGCGCGGGCTTTCCACAAAATCAATCATTCAGGGAATCTGCCTTGACCCGCGAATCGGTGACTTCTACAACAATCCGAGTTTCGGCTACGGCGGTTACTGTCTTCCAAAGGACACAAAGCAGCTGCTCGCAAACTACCGCGATGTTCCGCAGAATCTCATTCAAGCAATCGTCGAGTCGAACACCACGCGAAAGGATTTTATCGCCGACCAGATTATCTCAAAACACCCGAAAGCCGTTGGCGTGTACCGCCTCACGATGAAGGCGAACAGTGACAATTTCCGCCAGTCAAGCATTCAGGGCGTGATGAAGCGAATCAAGGCGAAGGGAATTCCCGTCATCGTCTACGAGCCGACCTACAAAGGAGAGGATTTTTTCAATTCAAAGGTCACGAAGGATTTGGCTGAATTCAAAAAGGAATGCGATGTGATTATCGCAAACCGCTACTCAGAAGACCTTTCCGATGTGAAAGAAAAAATCTTCACGCGCGACTTGTTCAGCCGGGACTAGGAAAATTCTATGAAATATGTGTATGTGCTCACTTCCACTCCGAAGGATTTGTATTACGAGCAGGCTCTTATGTCCGCGTATTCGCTCAGAAAGCATAATCCGTTGGCGCAGATTATCGTGCTCGTTGACAACAAGACGAACGCTTCTTTTACCGAAGAAAACAAGCGAATCGCCCTCAAAAAATACGCAAGCCAGATTATCAGCGTTGATTTTGCCGACGATGTGCCGAATGTTGACCGCTCGCGCCTTATCAAGACGGCGATTCCCAACTATGTAAACGGAAGTTTTCTCTACATCGACTGCGACACGATTATTTGCGACGATTTAAGCGACATCGAAAAGGAAGAAGCGACCACGGGCGGCGTTCTTGACGGTCACTGCAACCTTGACGAGCATATTCACAAGAAATACTTCCTTGCCCGCGACAAAAAACTGGGCTTCTCAGGCACAAAAAAGCTCGGTGCGAATATTAACGGCGGCTTAGTTCTCGCAAAGGCCGAAACCGAGGAGCAAAAAGCCGAAACCACAGAACTTTTCAAGCAATGGAACGAAATCTGGAAGTATTCCGCCTACCAAAAGCACGACAAGCACGACCAGAGCGCGCTGAACGAGGCGAATTACCGCACGGGCTTAAAAATGAAATTTTTGGACGGGAAATGGAACTGTCAGCCGAGCCACGGCGGGCTTGCCTTCCTCAAAGACGCGAAAATCATCCACTACTATTCAAGCGAATTCAGCGGGAAAAACTACATTCCGTACTACAAACTCGCCGACAAAGCTGTGCAAAACAGAATCAAGGAAGCGGGCGACATCCCCGGCGACATCAAGGCGATGATTGACGAGCCAAAATTCCAGTTCAACTCGGTGCATTTAATCAACGACGCGCGGATTGTGAGCATCATGCAGTCGCCGCTCACCTTCACGCTCGCCGACATCAAGGCGCATTGTCCGCCGCTCTTCAATTGTATGGAAGCGATATGCGGTGGCATTCGGGGACTTGCGAAAAAACTCAAAGGGAAAAAATAAGTTTTCTAATTAATCAGCACATGCTATAATACCACTATGGCAGAAATCACCTACACGCTCATAAACAAGGAAACTCCTCTCTGCGACTTCATCATCGAAGGCGAAGGCGAGCTTGAACTGTGCAAAATCGTAAAGGAATACAAGCCGCTTCCCTTTTGGTGCACCCCCCTTTCCGCTTGGGTAGCCAACAGAAGTGCCGCAAAGCATCGAAGCCATGTGAACAAAATCCTTGAAATGTGCGGCGGAAAGACAAAAAGCGGATTTATCGCGCTCACCCACTGTCTTTCGCTCACCGACACACTCTGGGTCAAAAGCAACCGCGAAAGCGTAACTTGGAGCGATGTAAATCTCTACGAAAATAATTTTGACGAAGTGATTTCTAAACTCAGTTTCGATGGAAATGGGCTGTTCGGAATTCAAATGTCAACGACCTCTCCAGAACTCACGACAGACGGAGCTTATGACAAATGCTGGCTCAACGAAAAGGACGGCATTCACCTGATCAAAACAGGAAGCGAGGGAGCAAGGAACACGGGGCTTGAACCGTACGGAGAAGTGCTTGCAAGCCAAGTTTTTGAAAAGATTTGCGATTCGGTCACATACACGCTCAGAAGATTTGACGGAAAAGTCGTTTCTGATTGCAAACTTTTTACGAATCAAGAATTCGGATACAAACCAATCAGCATGTTCTTAAAGCAAGGTGTAAAATACGGACTCCCCGAAACGATGGAAATCTACCGTGACTTCAATTGCGAGGATGCCTTCCGCAGAATGATTGTCGCCGACTGCATCACGCTCAATTCTGACCGCCATTTCGGGAATTTCGGATTTTTGGTGAACAACGAGACATTCGAGCGAACTATTTTAAATCCTTGCTTCGACTTCAACATGGCGTTCGTGCCCTTTGCCGAAGAAGGCTTTGACTTTGGAAAGTCCGCAGATGGAAGCGTGCTCGACTTCGACAAGTATCTCTCGGACAGGCCGCCCGTCATCGGAAGCGATTATGTTGCCCCTGCCCGTGCGATTCTCACCCCCGAAATCAAAAAATGCGTGGAAGAAATCAGGGAAACACCGCTTACCGTGCCGTGCGATGAGAAATTCAGCGAAAAGAGGCTCGCACAGATGAACATGATAAAAAATGTGCAGTGCGAGCGGATTCTGGGATTTGACGCAAAGTGGGAGTTTTAAGAGTCGATTACTTTTTGAAACTGGCTTACAAAATTGACTTAGTTTTTGTTTTCCTGCAAAAACTTAACTACATTCTTTGTATATTCCTGTTTTGCAGAAACAATGAAATGCCCGTTGCAATCGTGGAAGTTGGAATTGCTTGAGATGGCAGGAAAATAGTCTTCATTATATGTATCTATATATTTTATCCCGAATTCTGTCATAAGTAATTCATAAGCATTTTTTAATTTTTCAAAATCTTTTAGATTTTTCTGAACTGCAATATATGATGCTATCAACGTTCTATACAGAACATAACTACCATCCCATTATGGCACTTCGCTCATCGCTCGGACTTATAATTCAAATTCCTTTTTTTATGGCGGCATATTCATATCTTTCAAATTTGACAAGTCTCAAAGGAAATGACTTTTTCTTTATAAAAGATTTGGGAACGCCTGACAATACATTTCAGATTGGTATATTCACAATAAATGTTTTACCAATAGCAATGACGCTCATACAGGGCTTATAGGACTGTCTGCGAAAAATACTTTGTCCATCACCCGGCAATTCTTAAAAATGGAGAAACCTGATTATTCGAAAGTTCCAGAACCTGTTTTTCACCTTTCCAAGACAGGCAAAAATGTTCTTGTATTCATGCAAGACCGGGGATTTTCACCATATACACAAGCCGTATTTACTGAAGAACCAAGTCTTGCAGAACATTTTGACGGATTTGTATTTTACAAGAACACTATTTCAATGGGACAATTCACAATGCTCGGAACTCCCGGAATTTTTGGTGGTTATAGCTACACACCATACGAAATAAACAAAGACACAAGCAAAACACTCCGGCAAAAGCATAATGAATCTCTACTTTCGCTACCACTTTTATTTTCAGAAAACGGATACACAGCAACAGTCGCAGATATGCCGTATGAAAACTATTTGAAGCAGCCCATGAACCGATGTTTTTACAAGCTCCAGACTATGTTCCAGTCAATGAAGTCACAAATTATGGAACAAGTCTTTTGTCACATGATAAACAATATCATGTTCAAGCTGGAATATTCCGATGCTACGCACGTTTTTTTGATTATCTTAAGGAGAACGGAGTATATGACAACACGAGGAGCATCATCGTATCAGATCACGGGGCTGATATTGAGACTGGAGACTTTGACAACACGACTGGCATTCCGCCATTTAAAAAAGAATCTATTCTTGCTCTTATGCTTTTTAAAGATTTCAACTCTCACGGCACTGACGGAATCCATCTCAGAGAGGATATGACATTCATGACGAATGCAGATACGGGAATGCTTGCTACAAAAAATTTAATTCCGAATGCAAATGGTATACAGTCCATGACTGTATTTTTGAAAATGAAAATTGGTCTCAAATAAAAAGATAATTGTAAAATAAAGTTTTTTACGTTACACTTACAATACAAAGTGACTTTGGAGCTTTTATATGGGAAATATTTTTTTCACGCTTGTCATTTACCCGCTTACACAAATAATTGAACTCGTATTTCGTTTTTGTGATAAACTATTTGATAATACAGGAATCGCCATTCTTGGTGTAAGTTTTGCTGTAAGTATGCTTACTCTTCCCCTTTATATTGTTTCTGAACATTGGCAGCAAGTTGAACGTGATACCCAAATAAAAATGAAGCCTTCCGTTGACCGAATCAAAGCTGTTTTTAAGGGAAATGAGCAGTATATGATTCTTTCTACATTTTATGCAGAAAAACACTATCATCCAATCATGTCGCTCAGGTCAGCTTTTGGGCTTCTCATCCAAATACCGTTTTTTACAGCTGCGTACACATGTCTTTCAAATCTCACAGCTTTGCAAGGCGAGCATTTTCTGTTCATAAGAGACATGGGGGGACCAGACGCTTTATTCACTATTGGAAGTTTTAATATAAATGTCCTTCCGATAGCGATGACAGCAATAAACTGTATTGCCGGAGCAATATATACGAAAGGGCTTGCCCTGCGTGACAAACTGCAAGTCTACGGGCTCGCACTGCTTTTCGTCGTCATACTTTATAATTCACCCGCTGGGCTTGTTCTTTACTGGACAATGAACAATGTTTTTTCACTTGTTAAAAATATATTCTATAAGCTCCGGCATCCTGTTAAAACATTATATTACATACTGTGCTCGGCAGTCACAGTGCTGATTTTGTGGCTTTTCATCGGAAATATCCTTTCCGCAAAAAGAGCATTACTTGTGAGCGCAGTGTTTGCGCTCGTTTATTTTGCTCCGCTTTATGTCGCTTTTTTTAATTTTTTAATCAAACATGTCCTTTCAGAATTAGTCGCTGATAAAAATAAACGTTTCGCTTTGTTTTCTATCAGCACAGTCGGTCTTACGATTTTACTGGGGCTTCTAATACCAACTCTCTTAATTTCCTCTTCTCCAATGGAGTTTTCTGGCATTGATTCATATTCAAGCCCGATGTTTTTCGTCTGGAATACATTTTTGCAAGCTCTTGGTTTTTGTATTGTATGGCCTTTTTTAATTTACTTTCTATACAAAGAACGAATTCAGGCGTTGCTTGCTTTTGTTTTTTCAGGGCTTCTATTCTTCAGTTTGTGCAATACATTTATTTTTCAGGGCGATTACGGTACACTTTCAAAACTTCTCGTTTTTAATACAGTTCCAAGTGTCGATTCATCTTTGTCCGCAATTATAGTTAATCTTATTGTACTGTCCGTTTTTGCCATTGTGCTTCTCCTGATTTTCAGAATAAAAAAGGCTAAGATAATTTCTACAGTTACTGCTTTTATTGTCATTGCCCTTGTCGGCGTCTCGGTCACAAATATCGTAACTATAAAAAGAGGATATGCAGAATATCTTGAAGTAACAAAAAACAATGAATCCGCAAAGACAATCAAACCAATTTTTCATTTCTCAAAAAACGCAAAAAATGTACTCTTCATTTATCTTGACCGTGCAGAAAATCGTTTTGTCGAACCGATTTTTGCCGAGTCACCAGAATTATATGCACAATATGACGGTTTTACACTTTTCAAGAATACGGTTTCATTCAATGGTCATACGTTGCTAGGCGCGCCTGTTTGTTACGGCGGATATGAATATACACCCGAACAATTTAACATAAAAAGCAATCAGTTACTCTCGGACAAACAAAATGAAGCCCTTTTACTCTTGCCGCGAATTTTCTCAGAACAAGCAGGTTTTTCTGCAACAGTGACAGATCCATCATGGGCAAATTACAGTTGGGTACCTGATTTCAGCATATATGAGCCATATCCACAGATAAATGCATATGCAACTGAAAAGACCTATCTTGATCAATGGTATCGGGAACACAAAGAAACAGCAAATTTCACAATTACAAGTGAGAAGCTAAAAAGAAATATATTATGGTTTGGCTTTTTCAGGACATCCCCCCTCTTTTTGCGTCCGGCATTTTATAATGACGGAAAATATTGGTCTGCTGATACAAATACTGATGATATCAATGATTTTCTTGTATCATATTCCGTTATGGAATATCTTCCTCTACTTTCTGATTTTTCTGAGAACGAAAAAGGTAGCTATATAAATATTGTAAGCAATCAAACGCATGAGAATATAATTTTGCAATATCCAGACTATATTCCAGTCTCAAAGGTAACAAATAAAGGAAATGGAAAATATGCAAACGATGGGGGATATCATAGCAATGCAGCTGCTTTAAAGAGAATTGGAGAATGGTTTGCTATCCTAAAAGAAAATGGTGTCTATGACAACACTAGAATTATTTTGGTGGCAGATCACGGACGTACAAATAAAGAAGACGATTATAAATGGGACGATAAATTTAAAAAAATCGGACCTGGACATTACCATCCTCTCTTATTGTACAAAGATTTTGGAAGTTCAGGAAAATTATCGATAAATACCGATTTCATGACAAATGCAGATGTCCCAACACTTTTATTGAACGGTATTGCTGATAATGCGATAAATCCATTTACAGGAAATGCGATAAATAAAGAAGAAAGCTCTAAAGAAAAAGAAAAAGGAGCTTTAGTCTGTACAAGTAATATTTTCATGCCGTATCACACAAAAAGTAAATATATATTTACAACAGATGATAATGATTGGTGGCGTGTAAAAGACAATATTTTTGATTCTTCTAACTGGACGCAAGAAACACATTCATATATAAAATAAGGAGTTACAATGACACTATTTTTTCTGTACATCGACCCGGGCACGGGTTCAATGCTCTTTTCGATTCTCATTGGCGCGGCGGCAACGCTCTTTTTCTTGGGAAAGGCGGCGCTTTTAAAGCTCAAAGTTTTCTTTTCGGGCAAAAAAGACGGTGGCGCACAACTTGATTCTTCATACAAGCCCTATGTCATTTACAACGAAGGAAACCAATATTGGAACACTTTCAAGCCAGTCTGCGATTCCTTTGAGGAGCGAAAAATTCCGCTCACCTACTACACTTCCTCTAAGACCGATCCTGTTTTTGAGCAGAACTATGAATTCGTAAAGGCGGAATTCATCGGCGAAGGAAACGCGGCGTTCGCAAAGCTCAATATGCTCTCAGCGGGCTTCGTTCTCATGACGACTCCTGGCTTGCAAGTCTATCAGTTAAAGAGGAGCAAACGAGTAAAGCATTACAGTCATGTCGTTCACATGCCGAACGATGCCACCACTTACCGTCTCTTTGGGCTCGATTTTTTTGACTCGGTTTTGCTCACAGGCGACCACCAGAAGGCGGATTTGCGTTTCCTTGAAAATCAGCGCGGCATTCCGCAAAAGGACTTGGTTACGGTCGGTTGTCCGTATCTCGATGTCTACAAAGAAAATATCGCGTCTATCCCTGCCGAAGAAAATCATCCGTTCACGGTGCTTGTCTCTCCGAGCTGGGGCGAAGTCGGCATCCTCAAAAAGTACGGCGAAAAACTGCTCGATCCGCTTTCAAAAACAGGCTGGCGAATCATCGTGCGCCCGCATCCGCAGTCAAAAAAGAGCGAGGCGGATATGCTCGACCGTCTCACCGCCCGCTACAAGGACAATCCGAACATTGTCTGGGATTACGAGCGGCAGAACATTTTTTCGCTCAAAAAAGCGGACATCATGATTTCAGACTTTTCGGGCATCATTTTTGACTACACCTTCTTGTGCGACAAGCCTGTCATGTATGTAAAAGCTGACATGGATTTGCGCCCCTACGATGCCTACGATTTGGGCGATAAGGAATTGTGGCAGTACGCAGTGCTCAAAAAATTCGGCACGGAACTCAAAGAAGAGCAATTCCAGAACATAAAAGAAGTGATTCAATCAATGAGCGATTCAAAAGAGCTTGAAGCAGCCCGCCATGCGGCAAAAGCGGAAGCATGGATGCATGAGGGCGAGGCAGGAAAGCGAATCGCGGACTACATGATTGAAACCGTCGCAAAACAAAATGAAAACACGAACACAGAGGAGAAATCTGCATGAGTAAGACAGTCTATCTCGGAATCACGGGCGACATCATTCACCCCGGAATCATCAACATCATCACGGAAGGAGCAAAACTCGGCGAACTCACCGTTGGCTTGCTTACCGACAGTGCAATCGTAAGTCACAAACGGCTTCCCTACCTCACCTACGAGCAGCGAAAACAGGTCGTCGAAAATATCAAGGGCGTCTCGAAGGTCGTTCCACAGGAAGACTGGAGCTATGTCCCGAACCTCAAAACATACAAGCCCGACATTATGATTCACGGCGACGACTGGAAGACGAACTATCTTTCAAAAATCCGCGAAGAATGCTTTGAAACCGTCAAGGAATGGGGCGGCGAAATCGTGGAAATCCCGTACACAAAGGGAATCAACTCAACAGCCCTCAATGAGAACGCAAGCACAATCGGCACAACGCCAGACATCCGCCGTGCGACATTGCGCCGACTTCTTGCGGCAAAGCCCGTCGTTCGCATTCTTGAAGTGCATTCGGGCATCTCAGGTCTTATCGCAGAACACGCACAGGTCACAAAAGACGACGGCGTGCATCAGTTTGACGGCATGTGGTCTTCTTCGCTCACCGATTCCACTTCAAAAGGAAAGCCTGACATCGAGGCGGTCGATTTGACCACGAGAATGCAAAGCCTCACCGACATTCTTGAATGCACCACCAAGCCGATTATCTACGATGGCGACACAGGCGGAATCCCAGAGCACTTCGTCTTTACCGTGCGAACGCTTGAACGAAACGGCGTGAGCGCAGTCATCATCGAGGACAAAAAAGGACTCAAAAAGAATTCGCTCTTCGGCACGGAAGCAAAACAAGTGCTCGCCACCGAAGAAGAATTCTGTGAGAAAATCAGCGCGGGCAAAAAGGCACAGGTCACAAAAGACTTTATGATTATCGCGCGAATCGAAGAAATTATCGCAGGCTACAGCGTTGACGAGGCGATTACAAAGGCATTCGCGGCGGTCAAAGCGGGCGCGGACGGCATCATGATTCACTCAAAGGATAAAAGCGGCATGGACATCAAAGAATTCTGCGAGAAATTCCGCGCGGAATACAAGAATATCCCGATTGTCCTTGTTCCGACCACCTACAACCAGTTCACCGAAAAGGAACTCGCTAGCTGGGGCGCGAACATCATCATCTACGCGAACCACATGCTCCGCTCTTCATACCCTGCAATGCACAAGTGCGCCGAAAAGATTCTCGAAGCGGAACGCTCGCTTGAAGTAAACGATATGTGTATGCCGATTAAAGAAATCTTGGAACTCATTCCTGGAACGAAATAACGAGGAAACTATGATTCAACCATCCACCTTTTATGATTTATTGCTACAGCACGGCACGGATTTTTTTGCTGGCGTGCCTGACTCCCTTCTTAAAAATTTCTGCGCGTATGTGACGGACAACGCACCCTCAGAAAAACACATCATTTCCGCAAACGAAGGAAGCGCGACGGCCCTCGCCTCAGGCTATCACTTTGCCACGGGGAAAATCCCGCTCATCTACATGCAGAACTCTGGCGAAGGAAACATGATTAACCCGCTTCTTTCGCTCGTAGACAGTGATGTATACTCAGTGCCGCTTTTGATTCTGATTGGCTGGCGCGGAGAGCCAGGTGTGCATGACGAACCGCAGCATGTCAAGCAGGGCAAAGTCACCTGTGATTTGCTTGACGCAATGAAAGTGCCGTATGAGGTGCTTACCGAAGACGAGGCTGCCCTTCCCGCCCAGCTTGAAAAGGCGTATTCGTATATCAAGGCGAATTCTGCACCCTACGCGCTCGTTATCCGCAAAGGCACATTTGCTGACTACACCCTGCAGAACAATATCCCTGTAAACGCTGAAATGAAGCGCGAGGAAGCAATCGAAAAAATCATGCTCTCGGCAAGCGAAAAAACGGCGTTCATCTCCACCACAGGCATGGCAAGCCGCGAGCTCTACGAGCTGCGTGAAAAGCACGGCATGGGTCACGAAAAAGACTTCCTCACCGTGGGAAGCATGGGACACGCAAGCCAGATTGCGCTCGCCGTCGCCATGCAAAAGCCCGCTCGCCCGATTTTCTGCATAGACGGAGACGGAGCTACGATTATGCAGATGGGCGGCATGGCGACCGTAGGAACGCGAAAGCCGAAGAACCTCGTGCATTTTGTGATGAATAACGGCGCGCATGACAGCGTTGGCGGACAGCCGACCGTGGGCTTACAGATTGACATTCCCGCAATCGCCCATGCCTGCGGCTACGAAAAAATCTATTCAGTCGCCACGGCAAAGGACTTGGATTCTGCATTGTCTGAAATCAAGTCGGCATTCGAGGGCGGAAAAAATGCGCTCACCTTCGTTGAAGTCAAAGTCAGCAAAGGCGCAAGAAAAGATTTGGGCAGACCGAAGAGTACGCCACAGGAAAACAAAAAAGCATTGATGGAGTTTTTGAAAAATGATTAAACAGGCTGTGATTATGGCGGGCGGGCTTGGCTCACGCTTTGGCGGACGAACTAAGGAAATGCCTAAAGGATTTATTGAAATTGACGGTGTGGCGATGGTAGAACGCTCGGTGCAAAAGCTCATTGCCGCAGGCATCGAAGAAATCATCATCGGAACAGGACATTGCTCAGAATACTATGACGAGCTTGCAAAAAAATATCCGTGCATCAAAACCGTGCGAAACGACAACTACGCTGCCACGAGCAGCATGGGAACGCTTGAAGTCTGTGCCCCGCTCGTAAAGGAAAGCGCACTTCTCCTTGAAAGCGATTTGCTCTACGACGCAATCGGACTTTTCGTGCTTCAGAACGACGAGCATGACAATGTGATTCTCGCCTCTGGCAAAACGAACAGCCACGATGAAGTCTACCTCGAAACAGACGAAAACGGCGTGCTTTCGCTCGTGAGCAAAAACAAAGAGTCAATCAAACAGCTTGCGGGGGAACTCGTCGGCATTTCAAAAGTGACCAAATCATTTCTTGATAAAATGGTCGCATTCTACGACAAAACGCGAGAAGAAAACGCGAAAATCGACTACGAAACTGTATTCTGCAAAATCGCACAGGACAAAGACAATGGCGAGCCGATTTTCGTGCGCAAAATCGAATACTACGCATGGACAGAAATCGACGACGAGGCAATGCTTGACCGCGCAAACAAAGAAATCTACCCGCGCGTAAAGGAAAATGAATCGCTTAGGGCTGTCCGCCGCGAAGTGCTTTTGAATCCGGGTCCTTCCACCACGACCGACAGCGTAAAATACGCGCAGGTCGTTGCCGACATCTGCCCACGGGAACTTGAATTCGGAAACCTCATGGAAGAAGTAGCGGAAGGCTTAACCGAAGTCTGCGCGGATAAAAACGAGTATGTGTCCGTCATGTTCGGCTGCTCTGGCACAGGCGCGGACGAGGCTATGGTTTCAAGCTGTGTTCCGCCCGACGGAAAACTGCTCGTCGTGGATAACGGCTCTTACGGTGCGCGGCTCGCAAAAATTGCGAGCGTGTACGGAATCGACATGGATGTGTTCAAGTCTTCCACCTACGAGCCGATTGACCTTGCCGCGCTTGAAAAACAGATGCAGGCAAAAAAATACACCACGTTCGCCATCGTCTACCACGAAACGACGACAGGACTTTTGAATCCGCTTGAAAAAATCTGCCCGATGGCAAAAAAATACGGCATGACGACCATCTGCGACATCGTTTCTGCCTACGGCGGTATGCCTATTGACTTAGGCTCGCTCGGAATCGACTTTGCCACCAGCACATCAAACAAGCACATCGGCGGCATGGCGGGAGTCGGCTTCGTTGTCTGCAAAAAGAGCGAACTTCTAAAGCAAAAAGACTGGCCGATGCGGAACTACTATCTGAACCTCTACGACCAGTACAAGTATTTCCTCGAAACAAAGCAAACGCGCTTTACCCCGCCCGTCCAGACATTCTACGCGCTCCGACAAGCAATCATCGAGACAAAACAGGAAACGGTTGAAAAGCGGTTTGAGCGCTTCACCGCCTGCTGGGAAATTCTCGTAAAGGGCTTGAAGGACATCGGCTTAAAAATGCTCGTCAAAGAGGAATTCCAGAGCCACTTTATCACGGCGATTTTGATTCCAGAAACGCCCAAGTACAACTTCACGGAACTGCACGACTACGCGCGAAGTTTCGGCTTTACGATTTATCCCGGAAAGCTTGGCAACATCGACACATTCCGCATCGCAAACATGGGCGACATTCGTCCCGAAGAGATGACGCATTTTGTGTGCGTGCTGCGGGATTACATGCATTCAATTGGGGTATGCTAAAAACACAGGTATGCCCCACATTCTCATCAACGGAAACTTTTTGTGCAGAAATCTCACTGGAATCGAGCGATTCGCGTTTGAAATCTGCGCGTGCTTGGACGAGATTTTGGCAGAAAAGAACGATTCTTCGCTTAAAATCTCGCTCCTTGCGCCATCAAATGCAACGGTCTTTCCCGAATACAAAAAAATTCAAGTGATTCCAGCGAATTATCTCACAAGTTTCCCAAAATGGGATATGTTCTACTTCCCGAAAATGTGCAGAAAGCAAAAAGCAATTCCGCTCAATTTCTCAAACACCGCCCCGCTCTTTTTTAACACGGGCTTTGCCTTCCTGCACGACATCTACGCGCACGATTTCCCCGACGATTTCACTTCTTTTAAAGACAGGCTGATTCGTTTTTACAGCTGCTTTCACTACAAAAACATCGCCCGTCACGCAAAAAAAATCTTTACGGTCTCAGGATTCAGCAAGAATCAGATTCAAAAAGCGTACGGAGTTGAAAAAAATCGCATTTCTGTGATTCCGAACGGTTGGGATCATTTCAAAACGATTCAAGAAGACGATGAGATTTTCAAAAAATTCCCGATGCTCGCCGAAAAGCCCTTTTTCTTTACGCTCGGAAGCCTTCAAAAACGAAAAAATCTCAAATGGATTCTGGAATACGCCAAAAAACACGCAGATGAAACTTTCGCCATCTCAGGAAAAGTCATCGGCGGCATGCACACACAGGAACTCGATGAGCTTTCCACGCTTCAAAATGTCGTTCTTCTCGGCTATGTTTCGGACGGCGAAGTCAAATCGCTCATGAAGCACTGCCGTGCATTCGTGTTCCCCTCATACTACGAAGGATTCGGAATTCCACCGCTTGAAGCACTCACAGTAGGTGCAAAAATCATCGTCGCCCAGTCGGCAAGTCTTCCAGAAATCTACGGAAACGCCGCCCAGTACATCGATTCTAGCAACACGGACTGCAATCTTTCGGAGCTTGCAGAAAAATCGGTTTCACAAGAAGAAATTGCGTGTGTTTTAAGCAAATTTACCTACCAAAATTCTGCAAACATGCTGTATAATGAGTTGAAGGAGGCTGGCGTATGAAAAGAGTTGCAATTGTCCATGACTGGCTCGTCAATTACGGCGGTGCTGAGCGCGTTGTCGAAGAACTGCTCAAAATCTACCCCGAGGCAGATATTTTCACGCTCGTTTACGACAAAAAAAAGATGGGAAAGATTTTCCCGCCCGAGCGCGTGCACACTTCCTTTTTACAAAAACTTCCGTTCGCGACGAAATTATACACAAAACTGCTCGCGTTTATGCCGAAAGCCTTTGAGTCGTTTGATTTTTCAAACTACAAGCTCGTCATCTGCTCGTCTTCAAGCTGCGCAAAAGGCGTCATCACTCCCCCGCTCGTGCCGCACGTCGCCTACATTCACACGCCCATGAGATACGCATGGGACAAATACTTCGACTACCGAAATCAGAGCGGGCGTCTCACGAAATTCTTCATGAACCGCTGGATGCCGAAAATCCGTCTGTGGGATTACGTCTCAAGCCAGCGCGTCGACACCTTAATCGCAAACTCCGCATATATTTCGCGCCGCATCAAAAAATACTGGAATCGTGACTCGCAAGTGATTTATCCGCCGGTAAATGTCCGAGACTTGCAGCCGAACGGAAAACCGCCCGAAGACTTTTTCGTCGTGTTCAGCCGTTTTGTGCCGTACAAGCGCATTGACTTGGCGATTCAAGCCTGCGGAAACCTCAAAAAAAATCTCGTCGTCATCGGTTCGGGCTCTCAAAAAAAAGAGCTCAAAAAACTCGCCTCAAAGTACAAAGATGTCAACATCACGTTCACGGGGCGGATTCGCGACGATGAGGTGCGCGATTATCTCCAGCGGTGCCGTGCGCTCATTTTTTGCGCCGAAGAGGATTTCGGCATCATTCCCGTTGAGGCGCAGTGCTGCGGTCGGCCCGTGATTGCGTTCGGAAAAGGCGGCGCGCTTGAGACGGTCATCAACGGAAAAACGGGCACATTCTTCGCCCACGCAACTCCTGACTCCGTGGAGCGCGCAATCAATCGCTTTGAGGAGCTTGAGTCGCAGGGCGCGTTCGATGCAAATTTCATCTCTCAGCACGCAAAGCGTTTCTCTCAGGAACGATTCAGCCGCGAAATAAAAGAAGCAATCGACAACACGCTTATCAAACTCGATGAGGAAACGAGCAACAAATGAGAATCGCGATTGACTGCCGCATGATTGGCTCGGGCGGAATCGGCTCGTTCATCTCGGAGCTTGTTCCCTGCTTTCTCGAAGAAAACGAATGTCTTGTCATCGGTACGCACGAGCAATGCACTGATTTCGTGCGCATGCAGAACGTCGAATTCTGCTATTGTGATGTCAAGCCGTTCAGTGTTACCGAGCTTTTTGCCTTTCCGTTTGATGTGCTCGAGAAAATCGCCCAGTATGACTACTATTTTACGCCGTACTGCAATATTCCGGGCGGCATTGACATTCCGATTTTTTCGACGATTCACGATGTCGTCTTTCTCGACGTCAAAGGGCTCACCGGCGTTTTCGGAAAGATTGCGCGAAAGCTTTTTTACAAACGGGCTGTCAATTATTCCGACGCCATTTTTACGGTCTCTGAGTTTTCTAAAGAGCGGATTTTGCATCATCTTCACCCCAAAAAGCCGGTCGAAGTTGTCTACAACACGGCTCCCAAATATCTCTCGGCTTCATTTGAGGGCGAGCTTCCCAAAAAGAAAGACCAGATTCTCTTCGTCGGGAACATCAAAAAACACAAGGGCTTACAAATTCTGCTCGACGCATATGACACTGCGCGCAAAAAGAGCGATTCATTTCTCTCAAAGCTCGTGATTGTCGGAAATGCCGACAATTTCCGCACGGGAGATGAAGAAACGGTGCGCCGCTTGCAGGAACTGTCCGCACAAGAAGGCTCCGTCGAGTTCACGGGGCGCATCTCAAACGACGAGCTCAAGTATCTCTATGCCGAGTCGCGCCTGTTGGTGCAGCCATCGCTGTACGAGGGATTCGGCATTCCCCCGCTTGAGGCGATGACGGTCGGCACGCGCGCGCTCATCTCCGACATTCCCGTCTTCAAAGAAATCTATGCACGTTTTCCCGTCACGTTCTTTAAAACAGGCGACGCTGCTGATTTGGCAGAAAAATTGCTTTCAATCAACGACGCGCCTTTCACCGAAGAGGAGCGCTCAATCATTCACAACACATACTCGTACCAAAAGTCGGCGGAGAAAATCATTGAAGTAATGGGCAAAAGAGAGTAAAATAAAACATCTTATGACGAACGACGAATATAAAAAGTTTTTTAAGAAAAATTTCTGGCGAACCAGTTCATTCACTTCAGGCGCGGCTCTCATGGTTGTCGATGCAATTGTCGTCATGCTCTGCATCGGAATTTCGTTTTTCATCATCAATCTTATCAACCATCACTGGATAAATTTCCGCTCGTTCGTCACCTACTGGGTGTATCTTCCGCCCATGCTGGCTGTGTTTTACGCGGCGGGCTTGTATCCAGGTCTCGTCTATCCGCCGGCTGATGAGGTCAAAAAATTCGCAATCTGCTCGTTCTTTGCGTTTGCGGGCATCGCGCTCTCAATCACGGTCGAGGACGCTGACGACAAGATTCCTATCATGGTCGCGCTCATTTTGGCAACGCCGTTCGCGCTCATTTTGCTTCCGACCGCGCGTGAATTTGCCCGCGCTATTTTTTCAAAACGAAAGTGGTTCGGCGTTCCGGCGGTCATCTATGTCACGGGTGCGTCGGGTGATGTCATCATCGAGCGTCTTTTAAAACGCCCTGATTTGGGCTACAAGCCAGGCATGATTGTCGACAGCAACGCGCTCATTCCGAGCGAAAAATTCGGAATTCCGGTTTATCCGCCCTCAAAAGAAACATTCGACCTCGTTAAGTCATTCGGCATCAAAGTCGCGATTCTCTGCGATTACGCGCGCGACACCACGTACATCAATTCCTATTACCGCTACACGATTCAAGTGCCGCGCATCAATGATGTCTCCACTATTTCCACGAATGTGCGCGATTTCGGCGGTATCTTGGGCTTTTCGTCAACGCACAACCTCACCAAGCGCGTAAGTCTCTTTTGGAAGCGCTTCATCGACCTTTTTTTGCTCCTCATTTCTTCGCCGCTTACGATTCCGCTTACGATTGTCGTCGCAATTATCGTCAAGGCAACAAGCCCCGGTCCCGTCTTTTACGGGCACAAGCGCACGGGAAAGAACGGCAAAGAGTTCAAATGCTGGAAATTCCGCTCAATGGTAATCGATGCCGACAAGCAGCTCGAAAAAATCCTCGCCGAAAATCCCCAAATGCGCGCCGAATGGGAAAAAGACCGCAAATTCACGAATGACCCGCGCGTCACCAAAATCGGCAAAATCCTGCGCAAAACGAGCATCGACGAGATTCCGCAGTTCTTCAATATTCTCACGGGCGAGATGAGCTTTATCGGTCCGCGCCCCGTTACCGAGCCTGAGCTCAAAAAATACGGCACAAAGGCAGAATTCATTCTCTCGGTTCAGCCAGGATTAAGCGGCATGTGGCAGATTTCCGGCCGCAGCGACACCGGCTACGAAGAGCGCGTCACGCTCGATTCCTACTACATTCAGAACTGGTCTGTCTGGCTCGACATTTGGATTATCATCAAGACCGTCTATGTCGTCATCAGGGGAAAAGGTGCGTACTAAGGTCGCAATTGTCTTTTTTCTTCTCTCATTCCCTCTTTTTTCCGAACGCTATCAGATTTCCGATGTCACGTATACGCTCGAAAAGACTCGTGAGCAGGATTTAAAACGCGTTGTTCCCATCAATACTGATAAAATCTTTGAAAGCAAGGAAGACTTAGACTCGTATCTCGCCGATTTACAACAGCGGCTCATGAACACGCGAGCGTTTGACACAGTGGAAATTGAAATCTCAGATGACACAGATGAAAACGAAATCACGCAGATTTCGCTTCACATCAGCGCACAGGACACAAAATCACTTCTCATTCTGCCCTACCCGAAGTATGACTCAAATTCCGGGCTGATTTTTAAAATCAAGCTCAAGGACGTCAACTTTTTGGGCACGATTAACACGCTCAATTTCGGCGTTTTTGCCGGGCTGAAAGAGGACATCGAGACGGGCGACCAAAATCTTACGTTTGGCGCAGAATTCGACTACCGCTATCCGTTTCAAGCAGGTCCGTTCATCTGCTCATGGAACAACAGCTTTGAGTTCGACTACACGCGCGGGATCGACGTTCTCGAGTTTTGGACTGGCACGGGCTTTACGTTCGAGCTTCCGTTCTCTCGCGTTTCGTTTGTGCTCGACATCAGCGAGCAGGCAAACCGGGATTTGGAGTATGATGAGTACGGCGACACGCAGTATTTTACGAGCGGTGTCATGCTCTCCGTTCCCGTAAAACTCTTTGACATTGAAAACTGGGGCTACGTGCTCTGGACGCCGTTCATTGACGGAAAAATCAGCTACGACAAAGACGGAATCAGCGCACAAAACGACGACCTTGCAAGCCCAGTCATTTCAGCAGGACAGTCGCTCTCAACGGCACGAATCAACTGGCACGGGAATTTCCGCTCAGGCGTGTCGGCAAAACTGGGGCATTCAGTCGGCTATGATTTTATGCAGGACGAAATTGAGCCGCGTGTATACGGAGAACTACAGCTCTTTAAAGCATTCGCCTACGCTGGCATCAACGCGCGCTTTACGGCGTTTCTCACAAAATCGAACCGTGGCGAAGTCGGTGAGCTGATTCGCGGCGTGCTTGACGAACAGCTCTATCTCAATTCGACGCACAAATCGCTCAAAACGCCGTCTGCGCTCGTTTTGAACCTCGACCTGCCGATTCATCTCGTAACGACTGACTGGAATTTGTGGCTCGACACGCTCTTCGGTGAAGACTCATGGTTTTCGCGCACGTTTTCATGGACGGGGAAATTTAATTTCGAGATGCAGGCGTCGCCCTTTGTCGACATTGCGCTCACCAAAAACGAAATCACCGGGCGGCTTTTTTCGTCAAAAGACGGCTGGTACACGGGCGGGCTTGAGATTTTGGTCTTCCCCGAGCGATGGAAAGGTATCGTCATGCGGGCAAGTGTGGGGCTAGACCTCGGAAGAGCGCTCATCGCAAAGAAAGCGCCTGAAAAAATCGACCTCTCCTGGCGCGAGCATGTCAAAAAATATGAGATTTATGCGGGAATCGGCTTGCACTACTAGCTGATTCAAAGGCTAGCGAATGATGCTCATCTTTGCGGCGGCGCGGCAGTATGAGTCCGGTGCATGTTCTGCGATAATGGTGAGCATCGCATTCGCATAGAGCACATTTCCGCGCGCGGCTGTCTTTTTGCAAAAATCAATCAGATAGTTCCAAAAATGATTTCCCTCGCACCACTCGGTAATGTCCTCGTATTCGCCGATTTTCTGCAAGAAGAGCGCGAGCGTCGTGTATTCATAGCTTGCGTCTCTGCCCGAGATTGACGTGAGAATGTGGCTGAACGACTCGACCGTGCCGAGTGCCGAAGAAAAGAGCGAATTTTCCGCCTCGCCCTCTTTTTCAAAAATCACGCTGATGTTATAGAGCGCGCCGAGCGTTTTGGGAGACGACACGCGGAACAAATCAAAGAAACGGTCGACGTTCTCAGCCTTGTTTGCGTCGATAATTCTGAGCATTGCGCGCCTGAGCACGTCGTCCTGATAGTTTTTGTCGTTATTGAGAATCAAAAGAAGCGCCTGCTTGTATTTTTCAGTCTCGTTTTGGTGGTACATCAAATCCGCCATTTCATAGAGAATCTCATAGAGCTGGTCGGGAATATCGAGGAACGTGCTTTCCATGCGGGCTTTTTCGTAAAAATCAATCGCCGTCTTGAACTCGCCCTCGAGCCGATAGATTTTTCCGATGAGAAAATCAGCTTCGGGATACACGCGCTTTTCGCGCGCCCAGTCTTCCATTTTGTGCACCGAATACTGGAAATAGGCGGCTCCATAGCGCTCAAGGTATTTGTTGATGAGAGAGATTGCTTCGGTTTGGTCGCGCTCTTTTAAGACCTCAAGAACGGCGTCAAAATCCTCACCGGCACGGCGCACGGCAAGCGGAGAGAGCGCGACGTCGAAGATGTAGACCTCATAGTCGCTTTCTGCCACACGGTTCGCTTTTGCTTTTGTGGCGAGATTCATCGCTTTTGAGAATTCGCCCTTATCAAAGGCAAATTGCGCGTCTTGCAAAATGCGCCACGAATACTCGCTCGACTCAGGCTTTTTAGGAACGCCTTGCGCAAAAAGAGAAGAAAAAGCCAAAAGCAACCATGCTGACAGAACAAATTTTTTCATAAAGATGCTGATTCCTTGAGGGAAAACGCGCGATTAGAGCGTTTGCAACATTTCCTCAAATACAGTATCGGCATCTTTTTCATCAATCGTGCGTACAATTTCACCTTTTTTGAAGATAATTGCCTTTCCGCCCGCGCCCGCAATGCCAATGTCGGCGTGCTTGCCCTCGCCCGGTCCGTTTACGACGCAGCCCATGACGGCGACGGTGATGTCTTTCTTCATGGAAAGGAGTTTGTTCTGCCATCGATCCATGAACGCGTGCACGTCAAATCCCTGTCTGCCACAGCGCGGACAGCTTACGAGCGTAACTCCGCCCTGCCGCTTTCCGCACTCTCGCAAAATCTCAAGCCCCGTGATGACTTCGTTTTCGGGCGTTGAAGACAGCGACACGCGAATAGTCGAGCCGATTCCCTCGCGCAAAAGATGGCTGAACGCGAGCGTTGATTTGACGACTCCCGTAATCAAAGGACCGGCTTCCGTAACGCCCACATGGAGCGGAATGTCGTATTTTGAGGCGAAATCTTCATTGGCTTCGATTGTTTCGGCGACAGAACTTGCCTTCATGCTCACGACGAACTGGTCGAAGTTGAGCTCATCGAAGACGGCGCATTCACGCGCGGCGGTTTCGCTCAGAGCGACGGCACGCGTCATATCGCCCTTTTCGACTTTTTCGCGCAAATCATGCGGAAGAGAGCCTGAGTTTACGCCGATTCGGATGGCAACGCCCTTTTGCTTGCAGCCGTTTACGACCGCTTCAACACGGTCACGGGCGCCGATATTGCCAGGATTGATTCTGATTGCCGCTACCGGTCCTTCAAGGCATTTTAATGCGAGCCGATAGTCAAAGTGGATGTCCGCAACGAGCGGCATTGAGGTTGATTTGCAGATTTCGATGAAACTTTCCGCGCTTTCCATGTCTGGAACGGCGAATCGGATAATGTCGCAGCCGAGCATTTTGAGAGAAGCAATCTTATTGCGAATTGCCTCGAGGCGAGCGGAATCGTCTTTTACGCCGACAATCCCCTCTTTCCACATCGTCTGAATCGTGACGGGATTGCTCCCGCCAACGATTATTTTGTCGACATTGTCAAATCCACCAACCGTGACACAGCGCGGCGTGTAGAATGAGTTTGCCATGAGAGAGATGCTTACTCAGCGTAAACGATATACTCGTCTGCTGCGTCAGCAACAGTGCTGTCGTTTGAAGCGACAGAAAGTTCTGAAGCGAGCTTCTGGCGAACCATGTCTTTCAATGCTTTTTCTTCGGTTGATGTTTCGTCAACGTTCTTCATAGCAGCTTCAAGCTGTTTGTCGAACAAATCCTTGTCGATTGTCCAAACTGCATAGTATGCATACTGCGGGTCAGATGTTTCCTTTCCGCGCGTAACCTGAGACAATGTCCAGTACTGCGCTGTTTTTTCCAAGCCGCTGAATCGGACGCTTGTGAGAGACGTGCGGTACATGTCCATCGTCTGCTCTGTTTTTGTTGCGTCAGCGCGAGCGTTGCCTTCTTTTGCGCCACTTCCTGTCATGCTTGCCTGAACTGCTTTTGCAGCAACGCGTGACAATGTGCTTGCGACTTCGGTCTCGACATCAACCAAGTCAGTCCACTGGCGGACGAAATCGAGGTTGTCGCCATAGCCGATGGTGACGAATGTTTTTTTGCCTTTGATGTCCGGCATAACGCGTGCAAGCGCTGTCTCGCCATAGTTACCGTTTGCAAGTTCAATAACCCACTGCGGGATTTCTCCGCCCAATTCTGAGCCCTGATAGTCGATGATGACTGTTTTTCCAGGATTCATTTTTGGTGCCTTACCTTTCAAACCAGAGCCTTTTACGGTTGACGTTGTGCCACAACCGACGAAAGCCGTCAAAGCGAGTGCTGCACAAATTCCAGCGATACGTTTTTTCATAATGCCCTCCATAAGCATTTTCATATTGTATTAAGAATAGTGAGTCGCTATGCATTTGTCAACAAAAGCACGGCGCACTATTTTATAACCGAATTGAATTCCGAAATCAGCGACTGGTTCAACTCCTGCTCGACGGATGCATACAGTTTTTTGTCGACGAGCGCCGCCGCCTCAGCAAATCCGTTGATTCGCGGGAGCGTCTTTGCATACGAGAATATGATTTCCGCGCTGTTTTTGACAGAGACCGTGATTTCAGGCTCGCACGTCAGCATGTCGCCATGCGTTTGTTTGTGCGCTTCGAGCGAGACAAGCACTTCATAGACCGTCTGATTCGCTTTCGTCGTGAACAAAAATCCCTCTTGAGAGAACAAGGTCTCGACCATGCGGGAGAGGCGCCCGGTATCATCATTTTTTGCAACGATGCGCATGACCGCTTCCTGCTTTGCGAGCGCAATGCGATTCTCGACTCCCGCGACGGCTTCACGTTCTTTTGCGTACGCACCTTCCGCACGGGGCGACAAAAGCCGCGCATAATCGAGCACTTCGATATATTCCTCGCCCGGAGCTGCGCATTGTGTAAGAAGGACAATCCGCTTGAGCGGGTCAGACTCCCGAATCGCCGCGTCATACGCCGAATGAAAGCGTTTTTGGGCAGAAATCACGTGCCCCTCATAGAGCGTCCATGCTTCCGCACGGTCGATATAGGCGCAGACAACCGTGCGCTTTTGTTTTTTGTCAGCCCACGCTTCCGTCCGATGAACGGCAAACAAATCTCTGAGCGCGTCGACTTTGACAGTCCGCGCAATAGAGCGTGATTCTATGCTCGTTTTTCCGTCTTTTGACACCATGTTTTCCGTTGCCGTCGATGATGTCTGCACCGTATGAGAAAAATACGCGGCAAGCTCCCCCTCCGCAAGTGCGCCAGCGGCATCAGCGGAAGAAGCAAAGCCGATTCGCGCAATGTAGGATTCATTCGGATACGCGCGCTCGATGGTGTCATAACTTGCCCACAACGGCTTTTCGAGCGGAACTGCGCTGTTTGAGGCACAGCCGATAATCAAAGAATTCAAAGCAAAAATGATTCCCACAACACTATATTTGTTCATACACATTCCTATCACTCCGATTCAAGAACGGCAATGGCAAACGTTCCCGTATTCGCAGAACTAGAATAGGGCTCAACCCGTAGATAAAAAGTTCCATCACTGCCTGTGCGTGACATCGACTTATACGTTGTGTAGCCAGAATCGACATCAGTAAAAACACCTGTGATACGGACTGCTGCCGCACGCATGCTATCGAGCGACGAGTTTCCCGAAACTTGTACGTCAGCAGAATACAAATCGTTTGAGCCCTGAGCCTTTGAGTCCGCCCAGAAAATTTTGTATGTCTTTCCAGCCGTAGCCGCAAATGAGAATTCCCGCGCTGTCGTCAATTCGCTGAGAGAACCTATCACCCAGGCACTCGCTGGAACGCTCGAGCCAGCTGTTGCGCTTGAGGAATACGGCGTGAGCGCTATAACCGATGCGTCTGATTCTTCGTACAGTGTCAGTGGCACGCTTGTGAGGGCTTTGACATACCTGCCCTTAACGACAGCGATGCGGAAGAGTCCTTTTTGCGAGTCTTTCACCTCAACTTTTAAATATACCGTCCCGCCTTCATCTGGTGTAATCGTTTGTCCTGAGCTATACCCATTGGTTACCGACGTAAAATAGCAGACCGATGATGAAGTAAAATTGCTTGAATCGGGGCTTGCACTGACTTTTATGTCGGCGCTCAAAGAATTGTAATAATAGCTTCCGTTATAGTAATCATCCCAAAGCACGGTGTACCTTTCCCCAGCAGTAACGTCAAAACGGTAAATCGCGTAGTCGTCGGTTGAAGGCAGCGCATACGACGTCCATGTTTCGACATCTGAACCAGTTATCGTGTCTGCATATTCGGTAAGCTCCACGGAACTCGCCGACTTTGAAAGTTCTCCCTGTACGACAGCAATTTTATAGTTCCCCGCCCTTTGTGGAGCAGCCACCATGAGATAGACATATCCGTATGATGAAGCGGTAAATTTGATGGGAGAAGAATAGCTTTCATCTACATTAGTGAAATAACAGTATTCCGACGATTCAAAATCTGATGAGTTTCTGGTGGCAGTGAGCAAAATATCCGCCCCGTCAGATGCGGATTTATACGCATCGCCGTCAGAATAATCATCCAAGAACACGGTGTAGGTGTAGGAGGAATTCGTATAGAAACGATACAGCGCATAGCCAGAAGTCTCGGTAATGCTTCCTTCGGTCCACTCAGTAACATCGGCGACCGTCACGCCCGGCTCAAAGTGAAAAACCTCGCTCACAGTAACGCTCGCCATTGAGACAAGAGACGTACCCGAAACGACAGCGATTCTGTACGAGCCAGAGCGGTTGTTTGCTTCAACTTTTAGATATACTGTGCCCGCTGATGTTGTTTCAAACGACTGTCCTTCAGAATAGCCACGGTCAAGTTGCGTAAAGAACTGTGAGTCGGTAGAGTCGAACTCAGAAGAGAGCCCTGCGCTTACGAGAATATCCGCGCCATAGCTTGAAGAAAGATACGAGCTTCCGTCGGTATAGTCATCCCAAAAAACCGTATACGTCGTGTCAGCGGTTGCGTCAAATTGATAGATGACATAATCGCTTGTGGTAGAGATGCTATCGCTTGTCCAATATGAGAGCGAAGACGAAGAAATTGCCGGTTCATGCCGCTCTTCCAAAGACAAGGCGACAGAAGTCAGTGAGCTCGACAACAGACCATTGACAACACCGATTCTGAAACTACCGAACATTGCATTCGGTTGGACTTTCAGATATATCGTGCCGTCGGACTCTGCCTCAATGACTCTTCCCGTTGAGTAGCCGCTGTTTTCCTCATAGAAGTGGCATGCCGCTTCAGAAGAAAAATCCGTTGAAGATGCGGCGCTCACCAAGATGTCAGCCGATGTGCTATTGTACTTGTATGAAGCGCTTCCGTCATAGTAGTCATCCCAAAAAACGGTGTATGAAGAGCCGGCGGTCGCGTCAAATTGATAGATATAGTATTCGCCTGAGAGAGAAAGGCTGCCATTCGTCCATTCCGTTACATTTGCGGCTGTTATCATGTCAGCGTATTCAGTTATCGTTACGGGGATAACCTCAAGTTTTGTTACACCTGAAATGACAGCGATTTTGAATGAGCCGCTTGACCTGCTGCTATACGAGCCTGCTGAGTTCACCGTCAGATAGATATACTCTGATGAGTCAGGAACAATTGGGTGCGGAGAAGAATAGCCTGAATCGTTACTGGTAAAGTAAACCGATGACGAAGAACTTGCGCTCACAGAGACGTCAGCTGTCACGTTCGCTGTCGAATATTTGTCGTAGTAATCCTGCCAAAAAACCGTGTATGTGTTGCCAGAAGTCGCGTAGAAGCGATACGTCTTGTAGTCACTTGAAGAAGAAAGCGAGCCATCTGTCCATTCCGCTACGTCAGTCGCCGAAACAGCATTTGAATATGGGCCGACGTAAGACAGACTTGTGTATGAGCTTTCCGTCGTGACCGCAATGCGATACGAGCCTGTCGCATGAGACGTAATTGACGACGGGTATACTTTTAAATACACATATCCCGAAGAACTAACGGAGATTTTCTTTCCAATTGAGTAGCCGGTATCAGCCTGCGAACATGAGCTAAAAACGTAATTTGAAGAATCAAAATCATCAGGCGAAGTGCTTGCCGTAACGCGAACGTCTGCTCCATAGCTTGAGTAATAGTAATTTCCACCGTCTGAATAATCATCCCAGAAAACTCGGTAGGTCGTGCCAGAAGATGCGTAAAAATAAAAGATGTCGTATTCGGTCGCACTGTAAAGGTTTTCGGTCGTCCATGCATACGACGGTACTGCCGAGCCCGTTGTTATTGTTGATGAGCCGCTTGAAGATGAGCCCTCGTACGTTTTTGCCTTTGAGAGACGAATCCAGTCTGAGCCACCGGCAATCTGTATCGAGTACGAGCCCGTATTGGTAGAAATGTTCTCAGACGGCTCGACCTTGATATACACGTAGCTCGTCTTTTTTGACGAGAACCGAATCGGGCTTGCCGTCTCGTCTTTTGTAATCGCGTATGACGAAGATGAAAAATCAGTGACCGAAGTGCTTACCGAAACAGACATGAGCGCGTCATCAGCGTTTTTCCATACGACAGAATACGTAACGCCCGCCGCTGCCGAAAAAGACCAAATGTCATATCCGTCGTATGCGTCGATTGAGCTTGTCATGATGTAGCTATAGCCGTCTTCTTTGTTTTCGGTCGAGTTATAGACAATGCCCAGTGTCGAAGCCAGCGTATCGCTTTTTTCTGGAAATTTTTCGTTGAAAGTCTCTGCGCACGACGACAAAAGGACAGAAAAGGCCGCGGAACAAAGTAAGAAGACAAAAGATTTCAGTTGTTTTTTCATACAGGTCACCCCCTCACCTACCAGTTAATGCCAAGTGTGACAACATAATTATCGACAAAGCCCGCGCCGTCAAAATATCGCATCTTATATGCCCCGCCGATAACCAATTTTTTAAAGACCAAATCTATTCCGGCAATTCCGACCGCAGCCACGCCAGAAGGTGCTTTTAGTTCGTCGCCTGCCGAAGCTAAAGAACTGTAGTACTCAGACTCAGAGCTTTCCAAAAGCGTCATATACCCGCCGATTCCGGCCGCAATATAGGGACGGAAAACACGAGCAAATTGAATTGAATATCCCAAAATGAAGTCAGCCGTCACGAATGGAACTTCCTCAAAATACGCTCCGTCGGCATAGTCATCGGTTAAATCTGCCAGCGCAATATCGACATCAAATCCCCCGTAGAAATACTTTCCGCCGAACAAAAGATTAATACAAATGTCTTTTCCCTCATAGAACGGACCTTCAAACATTCCGACATCGAAATAAAGTCCTCGTTTTGCGTGATAGCTTGCCAGGCGGAGCTTTTTCTTTTCTTCATTATCCAAAACCTCCTGCTGTGCTTCGTCCGCATTCAGTTCTTCAAGCATCTGAAGCCGCTCAGCTTCCATACGCTCCATTTCTTCTTTGCGGGCACGATTCGCCTCTTCCTGACGGCGTTTTTGCTCTGCTTTCGCGAGTTGTGCACGCTGTTTTTCGTCTTTTTCAAAATCACTTTGGCTGTGCGTGATAAGAGCTGATTTATTGTCCTACGTTCTGAAAATGCTGAATGAAACCGGTGTAACGATATAGGTATCAGAAGATGAATGGTACGCGACTTTTATCGCAATTTGTGAATAGATGTATGGAACTGACGTCCTAAAGTACAAGTCCGCCATATCAACGGTATCTTGATATTCCTGATATTTTTTCTCGTAGTTTTTGTCGTTCTCTTTTGGTATTGATTTTTTCGTCATCGTCACATAGGAAAGCTTAAACTGTGGCAGAATGACAGCAGAGGTATCGACTTTGGGAATGCTGCTCAAATCAAAATCAGAGTCGACTTCCCATGCAGAAAGATTTCCGTTGTATTCGTTGACTTTAAGATGTAAATAATCGTCTGTCACATCTATGGAACGGAATACATAGGTCGTTTTTTCCATGTCGGCGATATTTGAAGAAATCTGCTCCCGATACGAAGAAAGCCCCGGCTGTGCGCTTGCTTTCAAATCTGTTTCGACTGATTGTTTCAATGCGTCATATTTGCTACGGATTTCGTCAATCTGCCGCTTGCGGATATTTTTTGCGGCTTCCGTCGGCACGCCACCCGCAAGATCAGCCTTTCGCCATTCTTCCGCATTTTTACGGTCAATTTCCTCGTTCATCTGTGCGTCATAGTATTCTTTGTTTTCTGCGATACTGTCCTTGAGCTGTTGTTCAAGGCGCGCGAGATTGACTTTTGCAGCTTCAATGAGCTCAATGCGTTTTTTAAGCGAGAGATTAGACACCACCTCTTTTCGGATTGCGGCACGTGCCTTTTCGATTGCCTCGATGTCTTTTTGGAATTTATCGCGCTGCCCTTTTGAGTACGACTCAAGATCTTTCTGACGCTGTGCACGGACAAGCAGCTCGTCCTGCTGACGGCGGAGATTCTCTTCCGCAATCTGACGGTTCTTTTCTGCCATCTCGATTTTTAATTGCAGAGCGCGCTCTTCGTTCTCGGCGGCAATTTGGTCTTCCGCGGACAGTTTCGTGGAACGAAGTTCAGAAAGCGCACGCTCAGCTTCTTCACGCTGTTTTGCGTAATCATCGACATATTTTTGGAAGTTTTCGATTGAATCTTCCTGATGCTTAAGCTGATTCGTGACATCAAGGGAAATCTGCGGAATATATTTTCGTTTTTGCAGAAGAAAAAGGACATCGTAGGCAAAAAGATCAACCACGGCATCTGATGCGACCTCCGCGATGGGAAGTTTTTTCGTCGCAGACGTAAAAGTGTCACGCGTCTCGATGTCAGAAATCATACAAGAAAACTGATAATTAGCCCCGACGGGCGAAACCTTAAATGACAAGGCAAGCTTAGCCCTGCTGCCCTTATCCGTTGCATACGCCGCGTCTTCGCTTCCCAAGCCAGAAGCTGCCTCAATTTGCGAGCGTTTTTGGATTTTTCGAAGCTCATTGTCAGTTTCCGCAGTATGAACGCTAATCTGCGAGACCATTGTCAAACCTTTGATAAACTGACTGTACGCCGCATTCGTAAAATTCTTTACATCTGAATCCAAAGAAGAAAGTGAAGTCTGATCAAGCGAAACCTCGATTACAAGACTTTCATTTTCCTGCGCAAAAGTAAGTCCCCACGAAAAGAAAGCAAGAAAAACGACACTACAAAAGATTTTTCTCATACTTATACCATTTTTTATAAGATTATTCTCATGATAATAAACTACTTCGTATATTAAGGCAAGATAAAGGACTCCAAAGGATGCAGAACCATAAAAGCTCGCTCCATACAAAAAAAATCCCCTGCATCGTACAGACACAGGGGATTTTCTCACAGCACTAACAATAATCTGTGAAAATCTGTGCTAATACGCCACTTCGTGTCGTTTGCATGAGTGGAAAGTATTAACACGCCGCTTATGCGGCTAGCGCATCTGTGGATTTTCCACTTAGCATTGGATCATTCCGAATACCATCGCGAAAAGCGCAACAGTTTCGCAAAGACCGACGACCATGATGTAGTTAGAAAAGCCTTTTCCCGTCTCACCGAGCGCGTCGCTACCTGCCGCACCTGCTTTTCCCTGAGCGATAGCAGAGAAGCACATTGCAAGACCAGCCGCAATTCCCAAGCCGAGGAAGAAGAGCGGGTTATCGGCGATTTTTGAAGAGCCTGCCATCTGCTGCATGAGAAGGAAGCCATAGATTGTCTGCGTAAGCGGCGCACCCGCGAAGACCGTCAAGATGAACGGAGCCGGCTTGTTCGCCATAAAGCAGCGTTTCCATGCCCCAATCGCGCCCTGTCCCGCGATTCCGATTCCGATTGCAGAGCCAATAGCCGCAATACCCATTACAAGACCAGCACCAATCATTCCAAAATTCATAGTTTACTCCTTATTTATATTGAACGCCCTAGCCTACTCGCTGAGCGGTTCATACTTAAATCCTGCCCAACTCATTCCCAAGTGGTTTGAGAACTCAAGCGTGTTCAAGCGCACGCCGTGGACAATTACAGAAAGCAGGTTCAGAATCATGTTCAAGCCATGACCGAACACAAGCAGTACGATAAGAACGATGAACAGAGCCGCATGCCCAACCAAAGGACCTGCGAAAGTGTTTACCGTTCCGCTGATTGCGGCTCCTGCCAAGCCGACAGCCCACAATCGGATGTACGAAACGATGTCCGAGAACACATTCACCACGCCCAAGAGCACGGAGATGATGTTCTTTACGCTCTCAAGGATTGACTTGCCCACGCTTCCCTCGTAGTTCGCGAAGATGAAGCTCAATGCAAATCCGCCCGCGACGAGCGCGATTGAAATCGTTCCCCACGGAAGCCCGTACACATCGCCGCCCATGAGCGGGAAGACATTTCCGTCAACGACCATTGAAAGAACAACCCAGTACATGCCGATAAGCTGCACGAACGAGCCGAATTCACCCAAGAATTTGAGCCGATGCTGCTTATCCGTAATGTAGCGGGCCATTCCCTTCAGATGAGCCACGCAGAGCTGAATCAGAGCGAGCGTGAAACAGAAAATCTGAAGATTCTGAGCCGTGCCCAGCGTTCCGACAGAGGCATCGCTTGTCCAGAACGGAAGCCATTCGACACCCTCGTAGGCGTTTGAAATCGGCGGCACTGAGAGCGCGACAATCCAGTCTGGCAGCTGCTCAGGCTTCAAGCCGAACCAAGTGCAAGTGACCGCGCCCCATACCATAGTCGCCACGCCCAAAAGAAGGACGAGACCAAGCATCGGAGAGACTTTTTTGCCGCCCGCAACGCTCTTCAAGATACAGATGAGGGCGACAGCCGTGACAAGCGCACCATAGCCGCCGTCTCCGAAAATCATTCCGAAGAAGATAGTGAAGAACGCAAGGAACCAGCCCGAAATATCGTATTCGTGGTAGCCAGGAACAGTTCCCAAGAAGTCCGTGAGCGGATAAATCAAGCTTACGAACTTGTTGTTCTTGAGCTTCGTCGGAACGGCATCGTCGTCGCTTGGGTCGCTCGCGGCAAAAGCCCATTTCTGTTCTTTTGCGAACGATTCAAACTTAGCCATAGAATCGATAGGAACGAATCCCGTAATCCACGACAAGTTTTCTTCGATACCCATGCCAGCGTACAGGTTTTCAAGCTCAATGTCCTTCGCGATAACGCCGACAGAATCTTTGAGCGCATTCTTGTACTGAACGCTTGCCTTCAATTCATTCTCAATCTCACCGATACGCTGCTTTGAGTCGGCGATTTCCTTCTTCAAGGCATCAGTTGAGATTCTCGGAAGCACGACCTGATAGGCTTCGGCGGGGATTCCCTCTGGCCGCTCGTTCACGACAAAAGGCTTTTCGCTCACCAAAACAAACCGTGTCTGTGATTTGTCCTTTGAGACAACCACCGTCTTTGCTTCTTCTCCAATCAGCGCGTATTTGTCTGACGGAATTTCATAGAGCGCAAGATGAATGTTCTTTTCTGAAAGCTCGGAAAAATCCGCAGGATTCACGCCGCCCCACTTCGCGAATCGTTCAAGCTCCACCGAGTCGTTCGTGATTCGGTCAAAGCAAGACTTCTTTTCGTCAGTGAGCGAAAGAATATTCTTTGCAATGTCGAAAGCTGCCTCTTTTCCCACGAGCGTCTGCTTCGGCGTTTCTTTTTTGCCGAGCTTGATTTCCGTGAGAATCGCCAGTGCCTTCTCAATCTTGGAATTCTGGTCTTTGTAAGAAGCAAGCTCCTCGCTCGACCCCTGAATTTCCTCGACATGAAGCACACCGAGTTTTCTGAGCGCCTTCAACGCGTCCTTGCGCTCCTTTTCAAGAACGACAAGGGAAATTTTCTTCATTGGGACTATCATTTTTCAGCCCCCTTTGCTTTTGCTTCGGCTTCCTCTTGCGCCTTCAGAGCGGCAGCGGCGGCATTTCGCTGGTCAATTTTCTTTTTAGAGACCTTTGAAATGACAACCGCGCTTACCTGCTGGTCGCCAAGATAGACCGAAATCTTTTTGATGTTTGCTTTTGCCTCAGGAATCTTAACCTTCTCGAAAAGATTCACACGCTGACTTGTCGTGCGCAGTTCCTGAGAAAGCAGCCGTACCTGCTCATCAAGAACGCTGGCTTCCAAATCTAAAGAAAGAGCCTTTTCCATGCGGTCGGCAGCCAAGTCAATCCAGAGCGGCGTTTCGTACAAATCGTAGTCTCCGCGCCCGAATTCAGCTCCCTCATACACGGGAATCGTTACGCCGGCGATGTTGCCGACACCTTTCTTTATATTGCGGACTGTTACCATACCCGGCTTGAAGGCCTCTTCTTCGCCGAACACAGAAATCCACACCTCGAATTCTTTTTCGAGGGCGACTCTCTGAGCGCGGACTTCAGCAGCCTTCTGCTCGATAGTTCTGATTTCAGATTGAAGCTGCTGTTTTTTGAGCGTAAGCGTCGGAAGATAACGCTGATACATTTTCAGCGCGTCTTTCTGAGCTTTCTGTTCATTTTTAGTCAGCTTAATTTTTGCCATGCAATCTTCTCCGCAAAATTATTTGTTCGGCCAGAATTCTGCAATCAATTCAGACTTGATACCCGTCTCGTCCTTGTCGAAACAATCCGCAAGGATTTTCCAGCCGAGGTCGAGCGCACCTTCAAGAGAAATGTTGACGGACAAGTCCATCATCTCTTTCTCGAACATCTCACCGTATTTGAGCAACTTTTCGTCCCACTTAGACATCATGAAGCCCATCGATTTCTTTTCGAGGGTGTCTTTATAAGAAGAATAAAGACGAATCATAGCGTCCATGAGCGCGCGATGGTCTTTTCGGGTCTTGCCGTTGACATTCTGCTTGAGTCGCGAAAGTGAACCGAAAGGCTCGATACGGCCACCCTTAAGATAATACTGACCTTCGGTGATGTAACCTGTGTTATCCGGAACCGGGTGAGTAACATCGTCGCCAGGCATTGTAGTTACAGCAAGAACTGTTACTGAGCCGCTTCCCTTAAAGTCAACTGCCTTTTCATAGCGGGCAGCCAGCTGTGAGTACAAATCTCCAGGATAGCCTCGGTTAGAAGGAACCTGCTCCTGAGTGATAGCGATTTCCTTCATCGCATCGGCGTAACTCGTCATGTCGGTAAGAAGAACCAAAACATCCTTGTTCTGCAAAGCGAACTGCTCCGCGACTGCCAAAGACATATCTGGGATTTTGATACATTCTACCGTCGGGTCAGCTGCCGTGTGAATAAACATGACCGTCTTGCTCAAACTTCCGCCGTCTTCCAAAGTCTTTTTGAAATAGAGGAAGTCGTCGTACTTCAAGCCCATGCCGCCCAAAACGATGACATCAGCCTCAGCCTGCATAGCGATTCGCGCCAAAAGCTGGTTGTAAGGCTCGCCCGAAATAGAGAAAATCGGGAGTTTCTGAGAGACGACGAGCGTGTTGAACATATCAATCATCGGAATGTTCGTTCTCATCATTCGCTCAGCCAAGATTCGTTTTGAAGGGTTGACCGAAGGACCGCCGATTGGCTTCATGTTCTCAGTGAGAGCCGGTCCGTTGTCGCGCGGCTCGCCAGAACCGTTGAAGATTCGCCCCATCAAGTCATCGCCGAATGAGACTCGCATTTCGTTTCCGAGGAAGCGGATTTGGTCGCCTGTTGAAACGCCTCGGCCGCCCGCGAAAACCTGCAATGAAACCGTGTCGCCGTCGATTTTGTTGACCTCAGCGAGAGATTTTCCGAATCGGGTGGTGATTTCTGCAAGCTCGTTGTACTTGACGCCCTCGGCTTTTACTGTGATTACGGAACCTGTAATAGATTCGATTTTATTGTATACCTTGTTCATATCTATTCACCGTCCCCCTTACGCTTTGAGAAGATTTTCTGCTTCCGCAGTCAATTTTCCAGATTTAGAGCCGTACAGCTCGTCGATTTCTTTTTCGAGCTTCTTGAAGTCATCGCTTTCAAACTCAGTGTAGTTCCAGTCGAGGAACTTCTGGCGGAGCTGGTTGAAGTAAGTTCGTGCTTCGTCCTTGTCTGAGAGGGTGAAATCAGAGCCGAGAATCTTAATCAGTTTGTCAAGATCGTATTTCTGTCGCTCAACCGTCGCGTTCGCATCGATTGCGTCGAAAGAGTTCTGCTGGAAGTAAACCGCGTCAAGCATTTCTTCCTTAAGATAGACCAGATAATCGTCAAGCGAAGTTCCTTCCTCACCGACGACCTTCATCATTGAGCTGACATCAACGCCCTTTTTGAGAACGCTGAAACAGTAATCGACTTTATCTTGGGCGATAATGCCGTGGTATTTTGACCAAGACTGAATCGGGTCGATAGCCGGATATTTACGAGCGTCTGAGCGGGCGCGTGAAAGACCGTGGAACGCACCGACGACTTTAAGCGTTGCCTGCGTGACAGGCTCTTCAAAGTTACCGCCAGCCGGAGAAACCGTACCGCCGATTGTGACCGAGCCTTTGCTTCCGTCTGAAAGGCGAACCTGACCTGCTCGTTCGTAGAACGCCGCGATGTAAGACTCCATGTAAGCCGGGAATGCCTCTTCGCCCGGAATCTCTTCCAAGCGGCCTGACATTTCTCGCAAAGCCTGTGCCCATCGTGAAGTTGAGTCAGCCAAAAGAAGGACATTCAAGCCCATCTGTCGGTAGTATTCGGCCAGTGTTACCGAAGTGTAGACCGAAGCTTCGCGCGAAGCGACCGGCATTGAAGAAGTGTTACAAATGATGATTGTTCGCTCCATCAATGACTTGCCTGTTTTCGGGTCTTTGAGTTCAGGGAATTCCGTAAGCGTTTCGACGACCTCACCCGCGCGCTCACCACACGCCGCGATGATTACGATGTCAACATCAGCGTATTTTGAAGTGGTGTGCTGCAAGACCGTTTTTCCCGCACCGAACGGACCTGGAATACAGTATGTGCCTCCTCGCGCAACCGGGAAGAATGTGTCGATAAGGCGAACCTTTGTGACCATTGTTTCGGTTGGTGCAAGGCGCTCTGCATAGCAGTTGACCGCTCGTTTGACCGGCCATTTGAATGAAAGACCGATTTTGACATCATTTCCCTTTTCGTCAGTCAATGTGGCAATCGTGTCTTTGAGCGTGTAGCTTCCCTTTTCGGCGATTGATTTTACCGTGTAAGAACCGAGCAGATAGAACGGCACGAAAATCTTGTGCGTGAACGGACCTTCTGGAACTGTTCCCACATATTCGCCCGCTTTGAGCACATCGCCCGCTTTTGCCGTCGGGGTGAATTCCCACTGCTTTTCCTTGTCGAGCGGGTCAACATAAATGCCCTTCTCCAAGAACCAGCCCGCTTTTTCCGCGAGCAAAGGAAGCGGGTTCTGCAAGCCGTCGTACACCTGTCCGAGCAAGCCCGGTCCAAGCTCGGCTGAAAGCAAATCGCCCGTGAATTCGACGACATCGCCCGCCTTGATTCCTTTTGTCATTTCGTAGACCTGAAGCTGTGCGACATTTCCGCGGATACGGATAACTTCGCTCTTCAAGCTACTGTCTTCTACTTTAACATAGGCAACTTCGTTCATAGAAACCGTTCCGTCGAATTCGACCGAAACCATGTTTCCATTAACGCCGACTACCTTTCCTTTTGTATCCGTCATTTAATTCTCCATTTATTTGTCTTCAAGAATCCTTGTGTAAATCTTCTTGTAAGAAGCCAAACCGTTCGCCTCATCGAACTTTTTCATTCGTGTGGCAAGGCGCAGCTTGAGACCGTAACTGAACACGGCGTCAAGTGAAAATCCATCTGTTGGACGCATACTTTCTATAACAGTGAGCCGATACTGGTTGAGGTACTGTTCGGCAGCCAAAGGACTGTCCATACCACTCGCAGTGCGCGCCGCCTGAACTGCGTCAGGAGCAATCGACTCGTTTCCCGCGCTGAACTTTTTTTTCATGCGGAGCGCACGAATCTGAGCCAGTGCAAGGCGGAGGCTTTTTTCTTTGTAGTTCCAAGTGTCCACAAAGGAAGAGCCTGTCTTTGAATCTTCAAGCGGAGGTTCAAGCGAAAGACCGTCAAGAATCTTCATTTCATTTTTGCTAAGAAAGCGTGAACAGAGGTCGTAGTAGTATTCATAAGTAATGGGAATCGCCTTATCGTCGCTCACCGTAAAACCAGGAAGCTGCGATACAAGGTAATATTGATTACTCATAATTCACCCCCTGCTAGTCTTTTGCAGCCTCTTTCATGATTGCGGCAACCCGTGGATTCAAGTATGCGCTGAACAGTTCAGCGACCGCTTCCGCAGAGAAGTCGTAGAAGGCAGCACCGTCTTTAACGCCGACACGGAATCCAGAGTTGATAGAGTTGTCAACCTTGAGCGTGAGACCTTTTGTGATTTCGGCTTTGAGCGCTGCTTTGAGATTTGATTCGAGAGCTTTCAAATCTTTTTCGTTCAGAAGAACTGAGACTTCGCTTGCTTCTGTGTCTTTTGTCCAAGCCTTAACCGTTTCAGGGATAAGCTTTGAGAGCAAGTCAGAAGAATAAGCCTTTTCTGATTCTGCATTGATGATTGCAGAAAGTTCTTTTGTGATGCTGTCTCTGAATGAGAGCACGAGATTTCGGCTCGCCTGACGAATTGCGTCCTCGCTTGCCTTTTCCATGCGTGCCGTTTCATCTTTTGCTGCTTTGATGATTTTGTCCGCTTCTTCCTTCGCATTAGCGATGATTTTCTCAGCCTCGCTTTGAGCCTGAGCTTTTACTTCAGAAGCAGATTTTTCGGCAGCAGCGACACCGTCTTTTTTAATCTTTTCGATTAAATCCTGTACCTGGATGTCCATGCAAACCTCTCTTAAAGTAAGATTAATTATTCTTAAATTATAATCCATTTTGATTGTATTGCAAATGAATTTATTAAAAAAATACGAAAGAAGAATCCCCACCTTGACACGCTCATTCTCATTAGATACAATTACAAAATAATCGATTATTTTTATAGGGAGGCTAGAAATGGCTGGTGCATCAAAGAACTCTCGTACTACCGTTGCAACACAAAAATTCAACTGCACATGTGGTGGCGAAGTCGAAATGAAGACAAAGCTCGAAAATGGCAGACTCAAGAACTACGCAGAATGCCAGAAATGCAAACGCGTTGAGAGACGACCGAAAGATTTCAAATAATAGTTTATTCTAGATGCGGAAATCTTACAAACATAAAACCCCCGGATTTCAAGAGTGCACTTAGAAATCCGGGGGTTTTGTCTTACACCTGCACTACTGTACTAGAGGGCGCCTGTCACCGCCATGATTGAAAGCGATGTTGCGACAATTGACAGAATAGATTATCATTTTGAATCTAAATACGTTTTTACAGTAATTACCGAGATTATTGCAGTAAGCGTTGTTGTAATTATCGGAGCATATCGATTAAATTTGAAATAGAAACTGTTTGAATTAGCTGTAATTGTTGTTTCAGGTGTAATGATATCGTTTTTAGAGAGCCGTTTTCCATCAGCCCCTCTGATTTTTATTGAATCGAAAGAGTTCTTATTAAAATCGAAACCACCGGCAAGACCAATATAATAATCCCATGTTCGGTTGGGAATATAAGGATAGCGCCCAGGAAGCGCAACAGCACCAGCAACAGAAACAAAATACTGTCTGAACGGAACAATGAGCGTATCGTTTGCCTGAATCTCCGTATTTGCATAAAACGAGGCATCATACAACATCGGTGTCAAATCCATCGGGATGATGTTTCCATCTCGAATGATATATGCATTTGCCAAGTCTGATTCTGGACGGAACCAGTCTTTGTTTCGGCGAACAAAATACGCATAATCCTCTCCGTTGTTGAATGTCGCTGCAACTCGGCTTGTTCCTT